>CAZLPS010000013.1:0-66500 GCA_964561455.1 uncultured Opitutales bacterium | reverse complement strand
TAAAGTGTAACCCATGTCCCTAGACGAAGTGTTACCTATGTCCGGCTCGCACCCTATTCGACGTTGAAGGCCGCCGATAGGGTCAGTTGTTCATCCTTGTAGTTGATTTTTGGTTCAATCGGAATTCTTCCACTCCACGATCAGCAGCGAATCCGCGGGCACGCCGCAGGCCAAGGCTGCCTGAATCCATCGCTTCTGGGATTCCCGGATTTTGTCTTTTCCGGCCCGTTTGGATTCGGCAAAGACGAATTTCGGCCCATTCCAGCAAAAGACGTCAAAACACCCGGCCCTGGAGCCAGCGGCCTTAAAAATCGATTCCAGCAGGAAGGCTCGGTCCCGGGGAAGGGGAACTTCATCCTTCGGCCAGTAGCGTGTGCGGTATTTCCGCCGAAAAGTGTCAATCCAGACACCCTGCCATCCGGCCCGCTCAAAAATCCGCAGGATGCCCAGTTCGGCGAATTGAGGTTCGCCATAGAAGTCCAAGACGGCTTTGCCGCCGTAGTTTTCGGCGACCGGCTGGCCAGTCCAGGGTTTGAAGATGGGCTGGGCCTTGGGGATTTTGACTATTTGGCCGGAGGGGAGCTGAATTACTTCAAAGGCAGTGGGTTGGTGGAGGGCGGGGAAGGGCATGAGGTGGATTCACAATACAAAGGGAGCGAACCCAGTTCAAGCGTCGCTACGCGACGCGGTGGCCGGGCGATTCGGGGGTTCCGTGGATTGAAATCCACGGTTACATTCATGGCCTCGCTACGCGAGGCTCCCAGCGGGTCAATTGTTAATTCTTTCAGTTCAATTTTGGTTCATTCCGGTATGCTCCATTCGACAATCACGAGGGATTTTAAAGGCACCCCGCAGTCCAGAGCCGACTGAATCCAGCGCTTTTGGGATTAGATCCGCGCCGGCCATGCAGATGCATGGGCGTTTTTCCCTTGCCACTTTTGCGGATTGCAAATGAGCCGATGCCCGTCAGATTCATCAAGCGCGTATCCAACAAAAGGATTATCATGTGGACCAACATTCGAGCGGAATGGAAAGAGTGCGGTTTGAGGCGGTTTTGGATTTGGCTGGGGCAAATGTTTGACGCCATCTTCCGCGTGCTGGCCGAGTTGCCAAGTGCAAAATCCCCAGAGCCGGTGGCTTATCTGACGCTGGTCGTGGCATTTTTGGCCCTCGTGGTCGGCGTGCCTGCGGCAGTATTGTCGACCTGCCAAATCAAAGAAGCCGCCGGCGAGGTCGAAAAATCGGCGCAAAAAATGTTGAATGACAGCCGCAACAATCTCTATAACAGCGACGATCAGGTTGATCGAATGCAATTGGAATTGGCCAAAGGGCGTACATGGAGCATTTTTTGGCGACCAAACACCAGCGATCCCCGGGACTATTGGAACCAACACGTGGCGTTCCTACTGGCGGGAACCGGGGTGCCAGTGACGGCGGTGCAGACGCCAAGGCAGCTCTATGAGTTGTTTACCAGCCCGGCGACCCTGGGAGATTCACTGTCGCTGCCGGTAAATTTTGAGGAAATGCGGAAGACCTACATCCTGTTGTCAAAAACCCTCGACGAGATATACTCGGCCTATGACAATTTCTGCCTCAAGGTGATTGACGAGACCGAAATGGAGACTTGGATCGGTTATCTGCGGTCGATGGGGCCGCATCCCATGTTTTTGGCCACCCTCTATCACTGGCAACAAAGCCATTATATGACCCAGGACTTCGCCAAATTCCTGCAGGATAGATTGCTCAATGATTGCACCTTTATCGCCGGCCAACTGACGCGTAAGCCATTTTATGTCAATGACCTCAAGCTCACGAGCAGAGAGGTCATCGAACAGGTTTATCCGGAATTCGCCACCAAGGAATTTTGGGAGGAATTGCCGGAAAAATCGGAGGAGACACTAAAACGAGAGGCGGCGGCAAAGTGAGAATCCGTCGTCGTCAAAGTCTTCAGAGTTTTTCCACGGATCACACGGATGGCGCGGATAATTACTTGGAAGCTGGAAGTTAGAACGGCAAACTCCGCACCCGTCGCCAGAGGCCAGGAACTGGAATTTTGCCTTTCGCATTCCTCCCTAGTTCTTGGGTCTCAATAAATCGATGTTCAACGTTCAACGTTTGATGTTCGTTGCCCCATCCTTCATCCATTATCCTTCCCGTATCGCAACGCAGCCACCCTCCGGGTGCAACTGTTTTGACATTGACGGGACTTTAGAATGGGCTTAACCATTAATCCGTATTTACCGCTATTGCTTTTCAACGACCTAAAGCCTCCTGCGAACCATGCCCATTGCCATGCCTCCAGACGCCTTCAGCAAGTTCAACCCGGCGACCACACTTTGGGTTCCCGACAATGCCCGGGCCCTGGTCTACGCCTCCAACCTCGCCTACGGCGATTCCGCCGATTCCATCAAGGCGGACGCCGCCGCTTGGGGCTTTGATCCCAACCGGGTCACCGTGATCGCGCCGAGCAGCAGTGTGCTGCAAGTGGTTGTCCTGGGCGGGGCCAATTTAGTGGTGGTGGCTTTTCGCGGAACCCGGCCGGACCAAATTCGCGACTGGATGACAGACGGCGAAATTGGGCAGTCGCCCTTTCCGGAGTATTTCACCGCGCCGAATGTTGGGTCCGTCCACGATGGTTTTGCGCAACTGCTGTCCAGAAACTGGAAGGACGTGCTCGGCGAAGTGAACCGTTTCCAGGACAACGGACAAACCCTTTGGATCACCGGTCACAGCCTCGGAGGGGCGCTGGCGGTGATGGCGACGGCGGCTTTTACTTTTTCCGCTCGTCTGCCGGTCAATGGTTTGTACACCTTCGGCCAGCCGCGCATCGGTGACTTGGGTTTTTGCACGCAATGTGACAGCCATTTTGGCGATGTTATGTTCCGCTTCGTCAATAACGAAGACATAGTCACCCGCGTGCCGCCGCGAATTGTCCCCCATTTTCCCTTCCCGGATTTCTATGGGCACTGCGGCCAACTCCGATTTTTCGACGCCCAGGGAGTGCTACACAGCGACGATCATTTCTGGAACTCATTCCTGCTCAATGTGGACGTTGGTTTCGAAAATATGGGACGCTTGCTGGAAGCGCCCGTTGCCGACCATGCCCTCATTCCGGGCTACGCGGCGAACATCGAGAGATACCTCGCTGCAGGTGCCCCAGCACTTCCTTAGGAACCCGTGGTACTCCGCTTCGTAACGTCAAGCGATGAGGGATCTGTGCATCAATTTCAACCAGGGTGGGGCCGAGCGTGGAAAAGTACCTGATACTTTTCCGCAACGCTAAGTTGTTTCGGGAGCATTCATACTATGTGGCGTCCAATCGAGGGACGGGACTGCGCCTTGAGTCGCGGGTTTGGGCTCCTCCTTTGCCTTGGGCTGGGCGAAGACCAAATTGCCGATGTGTTCACCCAATTTGCGATAGCTCTCCCATTGGGCTTCATTGAAGAATTGATCGGCAGTGGACTCCTGGGGGAAATCGGGCTGGGATGTTTGATATTCCAGCACATCCTCCGGTTCATCGCCGGTGAGGCCCGGCTTCAAAAAGAGCATCCAGGAGAATTTGTCGGTGTCGAGGTAATGCACCCTGGCCAGCAGGGCATGGGCGGAGCCAAACGGCTTGGCGGGTTCCTTGGCGTCCGGGTCCCGGGCGCCGGGAACGGGCACGAAATCCTCCGGCTCTCCGATTACAAGGAGTAATTCGGGATGCACCACCTTATTGAGCGGCGGCACCGGGTATTGCGGCCGGGTTTGGGCCGGGTCGGTCGCGGATTCCCGCCGCAAGAATTCGATCTCGGCATTGAAATCAATGCGGGCCTTGCGCACGAGGTTCGCGACATCTACGAAGGTGGAGGTCGCGTCCCGCCCGGCATCGCTGACGATGATAAAGTCGAGGCGCCGGCGGATGAGCTCGTAGGCGGCGGTGTTCTCAAAATGACCACCGTCGGAGAGATACCAATCGCGGCGGGCAGGACCATGAAAGCGCGCCAGAAACTCATCAATAAGGTAGGATTGCGCGGTAAACAACCGCGCGAAGGTGGCCCCCACCCAGGCCGAAGGGCTGGGTTTCGTCCGTGCCTCTCGGTCCCGCGGGTTCACGCCGCTGTTCCACCAATAGCCGAGGCGGACATTGGCCAGGCCCAATAAGAGGCTGAGACCAACGTTCGTGTTTGCGCCCATGCCGGTCGCAACCGCAGCCCCCGAAATGGAGACCCACTGGCCCAAGTTTAGCGCTTCCACCTTATGGGGTGAAAATTTAGCCACTTCGCCATCGTTGGCCGGTTGCAATTCCTCCTTGCCGCGCAGCGTGTTGAAATCATTGACGTTTGTTTTGGGCAACGTAGTGATCGAGCTGCCAATTTCAACCTTTTTATCCTTTGTCCATAAGGCATGATCCTTGTCGCCGACGCTGATTCCACAAGGGCCAATGGCCATGGATAAACCTTTGCGATCCTGCTGGTCGATTTGGGACTTGCCGGAAACAGTCTCATTGACCGTGACGTTTATGATGTGCAGTGGCCCCCCATGCTCGTCCGGATGATACTCCTTGAAGGCAATGTCGTCATCGTCCTGCGGGTTGGTGATATCGAAGCCTTTTTGGTCCTTGTTGTTCATGCGGTCCGGGTTCGAAGCTCCGATGTAAGCGCGTTTCAGACGCGCCGCATAGATTTGCTGAAGGGACGACAAATTTATGAAACTGAGGTCCCAGCCAAAGAACAGGGATAGAGCAAACAGGTCCAGGGCGACGAGCCCAAGTGTCATTCGATGGGGCTCCGCGCCGTGGGACCACGGCGGGAGACCCTGCCAGGCGAGGAGATGCGCCACGAACGACAGGCTGACGGCAATAAAGGCGACCCAAACCAACGCCACCAGCGAAATTATCAAATTCACCGGTATCTTGACGGCCCGGTGCGAGGGCATTTTTTCCAACAGCCCCGCGAGTTTTTTCGCGCCCGCCAGAATGACTGCGCCGACGGCGGAAAATCCGATCCATGTCTTGGGGACGCCGAAACCCAAGGCGACCCATTTGGCGTAAAGAGTTTGACCTGCGGAATCAACGACGGCAAACACCGCGAGGGCCACGGCGGCCATCAGACCGATTGTAAACCCATGGGTTAATCTGTTCCGGCTTTTGTCGCTTCCGACAAACCAATAAACAAAACCGGTCGGCAGCATCACCGCCAAAAACGGCAACATCGGTAGCAACAAACTTGGGCTCAATTGAATTCCAAACAACTCGTGCTGAGCCATGTACCTCTCGTAGACGAACCGGAAATTTGTGCTGGCCCAAATCTGGCCCCAAGCCAAATTGGCGAGCGTAAACTGCATCAGCAGGAACGTGAGGAGAACCACATGAATCGCGGTGCAGTTGCGCAGCATGGTGCCGACAAACACCCACAGGCCACCCGCCCCGTTGGGGGACAGGTATCGCCCGTTCTCCCGCAACCAGCGCACCGGCCAGGATTGCGGATCGGCCAGGGTCTTCTCGACGCTCTGAGTAGGGAGGGAATCCTTACGCTGGTAAAGCGCACCGAGAAAACTTCCGAAATACCCGCCGCCTGAAACAGTGGATAGAAAGTCGACATGCTTAAGGAGGTTTTGCCCCGCTAACGCTTGGAACAATCCCAAGCAAAACGTGGCGCTGCGAATTCCCCCGCCTGACAGCGCGACGCCGACCCGCGGCGCGCTCCAGCACTTACTGCAAGCCCCATGCCGCGCGCCAACCTTGCGGTCCTCCGCAGTCTTCAATGGCGGCGGATAAACCAAATCTTGGAGCGAATTCATAAGGTAAATTTGGGTGGTTTGTATGGGGGCAGTTTGGGAAAAGGCTTGCCGGCGCGTTGCCAGATCAGCGCAATATCCGGAAATCTTGGGCCAAGTGACGGTGGGAACCAGCACACACCCAAACTCTGGGTGATTGCCCAATTCTCACCCAAAATTCCGGTGGAACGGCCGCAGACAATTCCATAAGCCCAAAAGAATTAAGCGACCCGTAATTCCAGAGCGCGACGACGGCGCTAGCGACTGAACGACAAACTGAAAGTGGTGGTTTGATTGACATAATGGCGCGCCGCCCCGATCCCGGCGCCGTAAGACACATTCAGGGCAAAGGCCCCTGAAATGGCAATGGAGCCCTTAATGCCATAAGTCGAAAACGCGGTAGTTACGTTGGTCGAGTTAAACGCGCGGTCAAGTGACCTCTCGTTACTTACGTGTCCGGCGACAAAACCCTCGAGATTGATATAATTTGGGCTGACGGACGGACTGACCGTTTTGGCCGCAGCCGTGATGGGGTCGGATATAACGGACGGGAGTTCGGCGAAAAGGCCTACGCCCGCATAGGCCGTAAACATCGGAGCAATCGTCAGGTCCTTCAGATTGGTTTGAATTGCCTGGCCGCCCAATCCGTTCGAAATATACAATTCATTGAGAAGATCGATTTTGCTGCGAGCGATTGGAAAATAGCGATCAGTGGAGAAGCTTTTGCCAGTCAATCCGTGGTCTACGATGACCGAATTGGGTGTTACAAACCAACTCCAATACCCGCTGATCAATCCTGAAAACGGATTTGTCACCTGCGCGCTGGTGTAAGTGCTCGCCGTCGGCGAATTGACAGCCACCGAGGCATCAAAGCGCAGGCCTTCCACGACCGAATCTTTGTCAACAGGCATCGAGCGATTTCCAGTCCAGCTCAGTTCGGTTGCATATAGCTGCACGGAGGCCACTGCCTCGCCATTGCCATAGCTGATGCTCCCGCTTGGGACAAGTGCTCCGGCCTTGTCCGGGCTAATGGTCGGGTTTGCAGCGGGCGGCGTGGACGTTCCTTGAGCGAAGGCCGACAACGGCCACGACGCTGCGAGGCCAGCGGCCAACAGACATGTTCCAAGACGATGTGGGATTTTCATAGGGGAATGCGTTTGGGGTGTAGACAAATGACATTTGCCAATTTCACTTAGTATTCAAATTTCGCTGCGATTAGGTGCCTTGACCCATGGAGTGGCAAGAGAAATTCTCGATTTAACAGAAAAAATGTTTAAGCAAAACCTCTGTTGATAGAGACCCTCCAGAGGTTGGGGCTGTGGTCATGGGGTAAGTACCCCATAAGGCCGGGAGAATCACTGTATTCGCATGGAGCTGGCTTATAAGCTGCGAGGCAAACAAGTGAACTTAATTATGCACATCATGAATTCCGGTCAGATGCGCCTTGACAGAGGAAAATATTGCTCGTCTATTGCTGCTTACGAAAGGGTCAGCGTTCTGACTGCCTTGGAGTCCCTGCGCCGACATTTGCTCCATGCCGCAAAAAAATTCCTGGGTCAGCAATTTATTGCCCGTGATGTTGACGCTTCTCTCGTTAACGTCATTTCAATTTTTAAGACAGCCTGACCTGCACTCCGGCCGGCCGGAAGAAAGCCTCGCTGCGGGCATGGGCAGTAATCCAGTTGATCAAGATTATACTCCATTCACCACAGTCACGCCTCCTTTGTGGGCAGACCCCTTGGCGCCGTTGGTGGATATGATGAACGGAGTCCCGGTACGACCGGGCACACCCAAATCGAACGCTCTAACGGTCCGGACTCGCGCGGACGTCAAGCTAGCGGGAGTGGTACCGCTTCCCTTTTCAAACCTGGTCGCAACCTTAAGAGAACAGAAAGAAGACAATTTGATTGTGCTCGGGATTATGCTGCCGCCCGGAAATTCGACTCAAAATGTCGAGAAGCGCCGCCAGATACGCTACGCGACCCAAATGGCATTGCGTGCCGCCAACTTTTCCCCGGACGACAACAAATCCTTGACCATTCTCGACTTGTTTGACACCGGGCTGGATAAAGGTCCGGTGGCCGGCGTCACCCAAGATGAGCTCAAGAAGATGCAGAATGACCTCAAGGTGAGACTGGCCGATATCTCAAAGAAACAGATTTTTATCGACCAGAACCCCGCTGAAATTGCCAAGAGTGCCAAGGACGGAAAGATAGGATTGGACGTACCCAATGAAATGAAAACGTCCGCGAAAAGCCCACAAACCGGCCTCGACAAGGATAAGGCCAAGCTTCAAAAGGACCGGATTGCGGCGGACAAAATGCAAGCTGCCTATGACGAGAAAGCGAAATCCTGGTTGGTTCCGGCCGAGTTCTTCATGAAACAGGTTGATCCCAAAGATCCAAACGGCAAGCAGGACTTGCGGCCGGTCATGGTACTTTGGTTGTCGGAAGAATATCTTCAATCTGACAGCGACTACTTTCTGGAAAGATTTGACGAGGCCATGCACCAGCTGCAGCAGCCGCCCACCGTTGCGCTATTCGGCCCAACTTATTCGAGTGGGTTGACGACGCTTGCCCTTGGGGAGGTCTGGCGGAGTTTACTCGAAAAGAACAATGACTTGAATGGAAGGCCGCTATTTACCGAGCGGCTACCGATTCCGATTTATTCCTACCGCGCCACGGCGTCCACGGAAGTTATGCGGGAGGAATTCATCGGCAGCATTGAGGGACTGAAGAATTTGCGCGGCTACAGGCCGATCACCTTTGACGACGCGATGAAATTGGACGGCGTGGTGCGGCGCGTGGGCCCGCTGGACGATGAGCTTTGCACCGCCCTGCTGGAGGAGCTCGATCGCCGAAACGTGACCCTGACCATACCGAAGGGATCGGGACCCGACCCCGGGCAAATCGTTTTGCTGGGTGAATGGGAAACTCCCTTTGGTCGGGGCTTAAAGGAAACTTTTGATCGGAAATTGGATGAATTGGCCCAGAAGAAAAATGCCGACAAAGTCAGAGTGGCTTGGTATCCCTATCTTGCTGGTCTCGATCTTGGCTTAAAAGCGAGCAGCAACCTTGCCAGTGCGGGAACCAATTCCACGGCTGGATTGGGAACGGTCGCGAACCTGGAAAAAGAAGTCGAAAATAATGTCTCGAACACGCCGCGCGCCTTCGGCGACGAGCAACTCGATTACCTCAAACGGCTCGCCGACCGCATCATCCTGCATGAAAGCGGCGCCAATGTCCGCGCCATCGGCATTCTGGGGACGGATGTGTTTGACAAGATTTCGATTCTCCGCGCCTTGCGCGAAACCTTCCCCGGGGCGGTATTCTTTACCACCAATCTGGACGCCCAGATGCTCGACCCCCGCAATACCCGTTGGACGCGCAATCTGGTGGTGGCGTCACCCTTTGGCCTTAATCTACCGGATACCGAGGAACTCAAGCTCAACGGCTGGACGCCGCCATTCCGGGCCACCAGCCAAACGGCCCTTTTTTACAGTCTGCTGGACGCCCTCTACCATGCCAATGCATCGAGCTACCAGCCGCCGCGCGACATTCGCCCGCATATCTTTGAAATTGGGCGCCACACTGCGGTGGATCTTACCCCCATGCAAGCCCCGCAAGATTACGATCCCACCGGGAACCCCAATACTCGCTCATGGACAAAGATTGAAACCTTAATTTATGGCGTAGTGACGGCGGTCTTTTCGTTTGGGCTGGCCTGGCTCCTTGCCTTGCGGATTAGAGGATTGCAAATGGAATACGCCAAGACTGAGCAAGCAGGATTGCCTGTCGAGAAAGCTGGCAGTTGGAGCTTGCGCCAGCCTCGCTGGAAATGGTTGGCGCCATTAATCTGGGTGGCGGGGTGTTTTGGGGTGCTTTTCGCGTTTGCCTGGTTGATTGCAGTGGATGCCGCCAGTGGGATTGGCGAACCCTGGAACCTGCTCGAGGGAATCAGCCTGTGGCCCACCGAAATCCTGCGGGCACTGGCTCTTTTGCTCTGCGGCTATTTTGCGTTGATGATTTACCTGCAACTTCAAATCGTGCGAGTGCGCCTAAACCGCCGCTTTGGTCTCGTGCCTATAAAAGCACCCGAGACCCAGCAAAAGGGATTGGCCCGCATCCCGGAAAGCTTTGTGCACTGGAAGCGCCACTTGCAGGGGCTGAAAGTCAAAGCTGGCCACCACACCGGCGGGGCGGAGCCTCTGGTAGAGAAATCGGGAAAGCAAATCAAGGACGCTGCAGAGATCTGGAACGATTTCACGCATATTCTGCTGAGTATCTGGTTCTGGGTGTTTATCGGCATCGGCGGTATGCTCATGGGCGGGGTCATTTATCATGAAGTCATCGTGGGTGATCACCCCTACATGCCGGTGCGCGGTCCCATCATCACCGACGTAAACCACTACCTTATGCTGGCCAGCACCATGGCGGTTTCGGTGCTGTTGCTTCTGGTCTGGATAATTACCTGGCAGACGATTCGATTCATCCGCGCCATCAGCCACCCGGAAAACAAATGGCCTCCGTCAACCTACTGGCAGGATTTGGTGGGTTCGCAATTTTTCGACCTGAATGACGCAGGCAGAAAAAGTGATTTGAGTAAAACGGCAATCACCGATAACTATGAGTCCCTCGTCTTTCTTGATCCCCTTTACAACCTGCGGTTTATCGCCGCGATGACTCAATACACTGGAGAATTTGTCATATACCCGTTTATTGTACTATTGGTGGTGCTTATATCACGCATTGACCTATTGGACCAATTTGATTGGACTCCATGGTATACGATTGCGATGTTCGGGGTCTTTACCGTTTCGGTCCTCCTGGGGCTGACCTTACGTTATGTGGCGGAGAAGCGTCGCGGGGAATCGCTGCGGTATTTCCAACGGTTAGCAGGCTCCGCAATCGCCCTAACTGGCTATTTGGACGGGAGGATTCGTGTTTCGCCAACCAAGGCGAAGACATCCGCGACGGTAACGCCGCCCGCCACTCCGGCGACAGGTGCCGGTGGGGTTACCATATTGGCGGAAAATGATACTGATCGAATGAAAGAGCGTGGCGAACTGGCCAAAAGGGCGGGAGAGGAAATTGAGCACTTGCACATTGGCGTATTTTCACCCTTGGCGCAAAACCCGGTTTTATGGGCAGTACTGACGCCTCTCACCGGCATGGGTGGCATTAATATCCTGCAATATTTTATTCGTTGAGAAATGCAGACATGGGTCATCTGTTATTGTTCTCAATCTGCTGAAAAGGCCGCAGAAATGGTCGGCCGTGGAAGTGGTCAGGTTTCAATTCAGGCGATTTGCGGCTGCCGAGGGCGTGAGGTTGATGATGTCGACATAGTATGAGCTGAAGAAACCGAGGGCCAAAGTGTGCGCCGGGGCACAGAGGTATTGAAGGACGGAGGTGGGGCGGTTTTCTTTCGTCCCTGTCGGGACTCGCGTGCAGTTATTATAGGGTATCTTCCAGTTTTTGGGTTCCAGCACCTTGCTCTTTTCCGCCATCGCGTCAGCCCATTCTGTTTCTTTTGTGGTAATAACCTCCCCGCTTTCGTGCCCATTCTGAGTATCTGCTCCCTTCGGATTGCCTGGTTGCCTGTTCGTTTCAACCAAGCACTAAGTACTAGGAACTAAAACACTTATTGAAGCCAACCCAGCCAACGCAGCCAACCTATCAAACCACTTTTCGAAAAAATGTGCTATAGTGGCGGGATGAAAGAAGTTGGAAGCTAGAAGCTGGAAGCTCGTAGTCCGACCACCCATTCCAGATTCCAACTTCCAGATTCCAGCCTCTAATCGGGGGGCCGTTAAGGGGTCTGGCGTTGCATGATAACATCCCATTGCGCCCTTCATTCCTTGGCGTTGCAAACCCTCCGGACCATGGGCGGGACGCCCAAGCCACGCGCTTCCTCCGTGCGCTCTTCCTACCCCGTGTTTCAAAAATTCCGACTCCTGTCTCCTGTCTCCTGTCTCCTGTCTCCTGTCTCCTGACTCCATTTCGGGAACCACTAAGCACTCTAAAACACTTCCCCATCCCAACGCAACCAACGCATCAAACGCAACCAATCCATCCAATGCAACAAACCCAGCCAACGCAGCCAACCTATCAAACCACTTTTCGAAAAAATGTGCTATAGTGGCGGGATAAAAGAAGTTGGAAGCTAGAAGCTGGAAGCTAGTAGTCCGACCACCCATTCCAGATTCCAACTTCCAGATTCCAGCTTCTAATCGGATTTCTCCTGTCTCCTGACTCCTGTCTCCCATAGCTCATCCCCCGAACCCAACATCCCCAAAAGCGGGCAATCATGGATTTATCGGTAATTATAGGTAATTATCGGTAATTATAGGTAAGTTTCAAAATTCTCAGCGCAGATCCAGCTCTCCTGTCGCCCAGCGTTCAAATTCATCCCTCATCCTTCTCCGCCTTCCCGCTCCACGCTACGACGAAGAAGCTGGAAGCTGGAAGTTGGAAGCTGGAAGTTGGAAGCTGGAATCCAGCCTTTCGAAGGAAGCTAGAAGCTTGAAGTTAGAAGTTAGAATGCCTGACTCCCCGCTCCCTGCTCCCCGCTCCCTGCTTCCTGCGCCCGGATTCATCCCTCATCCTTCATCCTTCATCCTTCTCTGCCCCCGGTCCCTCTGTCCCTTCGTCCGCGAACTCCCCGCTCCCGGCTCCCCGCTCCCAGCTTCCGAATTCATCCCTCATCCTTACCCCTCCCCCTTCACCCTTCAATCCCGCGCCCTTTGCTGCTTGGCGTTGAATATTCGACGTTCCGTTCTTTGACATTAGTCCCTTAAACTGCTGGCTCTCCTGCCGCCACGTCCGACCCGTGGCCCGGCATGGGTACAAAAGTGGTCAGGGCAGCCGTTATGGGGGCGGGCCTTGCATGGTGACATGACGATAGAAGAACCCCAGTTCACGGCTTCTTTCGTCCCTTCGGGACTCGCGTGCGGGGTGTAACCAACCGTAAACTGTAAACCGTAAACTGAAAGCTGTTATGAGGTCAGGTGTCTGACCGCGTCCTGTCCCACCCCTATAAAACGCGGCTGATTTCTGATGCCCAGATCAAATCCGACGGGCTGGACGTCAAGGCGATGTGTCTGCTGTAGCGCGGCAATCTGATTATCGCGGCTCACGCGCCGAGCCCGGCGGCGCGGGCGCGCAAATGCGTGATTCGCCAGCGGATGTGCTGGGCGGGTGCCCCGAACATCGAATATTAAACATCGAACCTCGAATTCTGAAATTTCCAAAAATTCGGGCAATTCTGTCAAAAGCCCTCCATCTCCCATGGGCAAATATCAGGCAAACAATTGCCGGATCATGGCTTTGACTTCTTTGAGTTTTGCCGGGCTGACTTTTGCGGCGACGTACTGAATGACGGATTGCTCTGCGGTAAACAAACGGCCGGAACGGATAAAGCTGACCACCGCCAGTTGGCCTTGGGCAAAATCCGACGGTGTCAAAACCACGCACTGGGCATCGGCGCGAAATTGGCTCGTAATTTGACAGAGCACCAAATCGTCGCCCGGAAGATCAGCGACCACCAGGGCCGGGCGGCGTTTTCCGGCCTGAAGATTCGTCTGCGGGAAGGGCAGAACGACAACGTCGCCAACTACAGGTTTGCCCATGCGCTGTCCTCTTCGGGGGTGTTCCAATCACGGGCAAGGGTGGATTCACTAAGGAGGAGGCCGTCAAAGTGCTCGGCCGCTGATTGCAACCGCAGGGCGTGGGCAAATTCATAGACTTTGCGCTGTTGGCTTTCCGGCAGCGAAATCACTTCCTGGGCGATTAGCTCACTTGTGCTCATGGCGGATATTTTGCCATTTGGACGGCAGCAGGCAATACTGTTTTGCAGGGCCAAGGGCGGCTTCTATCGTCCCTTCGGGACTCGCGGGCGGGGTGTGACGCATTCAACTCTCATCCGATTCCTTAACCCTAGCCAGCAAATCGCTCAAGTCGTAACAGAACATGACGGTGTGTTTCGTGGCGCTCGTTGCGCCCTCGGCGGGAGTCGTCGCAATTTCCGCGAGGCCCAGGGTGAACTGGTCGGCGACGGCCTCGGTGACAGCAATGGCCCCTTACCTTCGTGGTACTGGTCGTTGCCATGGTGGGTGTTGGTCTCTGGTGGTTCATGCAGCCAAAGCCGGCTTCGCCAGGAGAAACCGCGGCTGTCGCCGCGCCCGCCTCGGCCAAAGTCAATGTCACCCAACCGGCGCCGGCAACCACGGGCAGCGCCGCGCTCATCACGCCCCCGGCGGCCAAACCCGTACAAACCCCGCAGACCGTCGCGGCTACTCCAGCCCCAAATAGCCCGCAGGCAGAATTGAACGTCATCATTGATGGCCTGGCCACGATGATGCGATCCGGCGACGTGTTGGGGATGCAGTTAAAATATGCTCCGCCGGACGAGCGACCCAGCGGCATTATTCCGCCCGGCAAAGAGGCGCAGGTGCAGGCAATGCAGCAAGCGTTACAGCAGCAGAGGGCGGACCCGCGGATGCAGCCGCTTTTTGAAGCCCAGGCCCAAGCGATGGAATCCTTGAAGGACCAGCAACCCGTACTGAATGCCGCCGGCGATCTGGCTACCTACCAGTTGACGACGCCCGTGTTGACCTTGCCGGACGGCACGAGTTATCCCGCACGAACGGAACCCGCAGTTTTCAAAAAAATTGAGGGCAAATGGTATGTCGAGATGCGCTAAACTTTCGGAATCAGCGCCTCCTCCCTCCGCCGCTCCGCCCGTTGCCCAAGTATCGTAAGGCTTCCCCGGGTATGCCGCCGCCAGGTATCCGTCGTCAAACATCTTTGCGCCTTTGCGCGAGAAAAATTCCCCTTTCGGGTTCCTTCGTGGATAATTTCCTAACCCTCCTGTCTCCTGACTCCTGTCTCCGGTCTCCCAACTTCCAGCTTCCAACTTCCAGTTTTAAGCATCCGTGTTATCCGTGTCATCCGTGGTTAAAAAAAATTCCCCTTTCGTGTCCTTTCGTGGACAAAAACATGGAAGCTAGAAGCTGGAAGTTAGAAGTTGGAATCCACCCTTTCGAAGGAAGCTGGGAGCTCGAAGCTAGAAGTCAGAATGCCTGGCTCCCCGCTCCCTGCTCCCTGCTCCCAGCGCCCGAATTCATCCCTCATCCTTCATCCTTCATCCTTCCCCACCCCCCTTCTCCCCAAAAGATTGACCCCCTCCCCTGCCACCACTACCGTGGCCACCCATGCACATGCCGAGCGCCAACTTGCGGAAAGACCGGGAGCGGAAACTGGTGGGGCTGCGCCCGCTGGCGGAGCGGTTCCCGAATGTGGACGCCGCGATGGCGGAAATTGCCCGGCTGGCGGCGGTGCTGACCCTCCCGAAGGGGACGATCCACGTCATCAGCGACATTCACGGCGAGGACCAGAAGCTGCGGCATGTGATTAACAACGCGTCGGGCACGCTGCGTCCCCTGGTCGAAAAAATGTTCGCGGGGCGGATGGAGCCGAAGGCGTTTCAGGAATTTCTCACGCTGATTTTCTATCCGGCGGAGGTGACGTCGAGCCTGGAAAAGCAGCCGCGCGGGGAGGCGGAGCTGCGGGAGTATGCACTGGCCACGCTGCGCAACCTGTTCGAGCTGGCGCGGGTGCTGGCGGGGCGCTACAGCCTCAAACGCGCGATGGAGGTTTTTCCCGCGGAGTACCGCGGGCTGATGTCCGAGATGCTCCACGAGCCCACGACGGAGCGGGGCGCGGAGTTTGCGGCGGCGATTGTGGATGAGCTGGCGCGGCGCGGGCGCATCTGGAACCTGATCCACGTCACGGTGCGGCTGGTGCGCAATCTGGCGATTTACGAACTAATCATCGGCGGCGACTGCTGGGACCGCGGCCCGCGCGGCGACCTGGTGGTGGATTACCTGCGGAAGCAGCCGAACGTGTCGTTCATCTGGGGCAATCACGACGCCGCGTGGCTCGGGGCGGCGCTCGGCCATGGGGCGCTCATCTGCCATGTCCTGCGGGTGACCCTGCGGTATCGCCGGCTCGGGCAGATTGACGAGGGCTACAGCATTCCGTGGACTCCGCTCGAGCATCTTGCGCGCACGGTATATGCGGACGATCCCGCGACCCATTTCATGCCCAAGGGGGAGGGCCTGCGGCCGGCGGTGGTGGTGGCGCGCATGCAAAAGGCGGCGGCCATCATGCAGTTCAAATTCGAAGGCCAGGCGATTGCGCGCCATCCCGAATGGGCGATGGACCACCGCCGACTGTTGCACCAGATTGATTACCAAAAAGGCACCATCACGCTGGACGGCGCAACCTACGAATTGCGCGACCGGAATTTTCCGACGATTGACCCCGCGAATCCGTACGAACTTTCCGCGGAGGAAAAAGCCTGCTTCGACCGCATCCGCCACTCTTTTCTCAACAGCCAGAAGCTGGGCGAGCACATGCGCTGGCTCGTCAGCCACGGCGCGATGTATTTGCGCCGCGACGACAATTTGATTTTTCACGGTTGCGTGCCGGTGGACGCGGGCGGCGAATTTCTGCCGATGATTATTGATGGCGAACCCTGCCAGGGACGCGCGATGTTCGATGCGATTGAAAAGATGCTCGTCCGCGTCATTGACCGGCCCGCCGAGCAGGACCTCGACCTGCTGTGGTACTTGTGGAGCGGGCCGCGGTCGCCGTTGTTTGGCAAAGACCGCATCACGACGTTTGAACGCGACTTCATCGAGGACAAGACACCGCACCACGAAACGAAGGACCCGTACTTCGCGCTCATCCACGAAGCGTGGTTTTGCGACAAGGTGCTCGCCGAGTTCGGCGTGGACCTGGCCCACGGCCTGATCGTCAACGGCCACGTTCCGGTAAAAATTGAAAAAGGGGAATCGCCCCTGAAGCGAAGTGGCAAGGCCATCACGATTGATGGCGCCTTTTCCGAAGCTTACGGCGACCACGGCTACACCCTTGTCTTGGAGGCGAACCGCACCTTCCTCGCCCTGCACCACCATTTTGAGTCGGTCGAAGCGGCTATCCGCGACGGCGTGGACATCGTGCCCCGCGTCACCAACATTCGGACCTGGGAGCCGCCACGCCGCATGGCCGACACTGAACGCGGCGTCGAATTCCGCTGCCAGATCGAGCAACTCGAACAGCTCATCGAGGCGTATCGGAATAATGATCTCTTCGAAGTTAGAAGCTAGAAGTTAGAAGCTGGAAGGTGGAAGACAGGAGACAGGAGTCAGGAGACAGGAGGCAGGAGGCGAAAGGATGAAGGCGGAGGGATGAAGGACAAAGGATGATCCAGAGTTAACCGTGAACTCACTTTCAATTGGGAAGCAGTGGTAGGGCGCGGGTCTCCGAACCCGCCCAGCCGTCCCAAAATCGGCAATGGACAATTGAAAACGCCAAGCTCGGAATTCCGGAAATTTTGCCAATTCTGTCAAAAAAGTCCCCGTGGGGAAAACGCCCTGCAACGCGCATCACTTGATGGAGTCAATTTTCTGTTTGGCGCTCTGGAGGTACGCGCGCAACTGGGCGAATTGGTCAAGACCCATCGAAACGGTGGCTTTGTCGGGGTGGCCCGCACTCACGGACACCGAAATGTCGCCCATCGCATTGTTCAACACGATGACGGAGAATCCGCCCTTCGTGGCATAGGTGGCCTCAAATCGCTTCAGCTTGGTGACGTCCGGCTTGATTTTTCCGAGATAATCCATTCCGGCGAGGAGGGCGGGAAGCTCATCGTAGTCAATGGCGGAAGACTCCTCCCGCCCAGCTCCTCCGGTTTCCGTCACTTTGATGACCATCCCGTAGCTTTTCTTGCCGCTTGCGGTGTTGGTATATTCACGGCATTCAACCGCGACGCCCCCGACCGAACCCAAATCGGAAATGCCCTTAATGATGACGACGCCGGTTTCGGCCGCAACCGCCTCCAGTTGGGTTTTGGGTGGTTCTTTGGAAGGCACCGGAGTCGTCTGCGCGAATGCAGGAGAAGCAAGGGACGCGAGCAGCAACCCCAGCGTGACAAAATTGCATCTAAAAAGTTTCATGGCAGGTGGCGCAAAACGCGGGCGGATGGCCCCAATCGGTTTGCAGACGGGCAGGTCCGCCCCTGAGTTTAGCTTAGCACGCTCCGGCCATTTTTTAAGTGGGGTATTACCCGCCAATGCCACAGTCGGTAAGGTTTCCCGTTCCTTGATCATTTTCGATTCAGATGGGCACAAGGGAAAGCATCGCGCAAGCGCGAGCCCTACAAGCAGCGCCAACGGCTGCTTGTAGGGCCTGCGCTTGCGCAGTGCCGCTTTGAATCACACTAAATCGAAAATGCTCTAGTTTCTATTCCATAGTTGGGAGGCAGGAAGCAGGACGCTTAAGGATGAAGGATGAGGGATGAGTCAGCAGAGAGCCGGACCCGCCAAGCGGTCCCAAAATTGACCATGGACAATTGAGCATGTCCGGTTCGGAAATCTGGAAATTATTTCAAAACTCTCGATGGCGCCGGGCCTCCGCGCGAGGCCAAAATGAATTAGCTGGGCGGTAGCTTTTGTCTCCTGACGCCCGATTCCTCACGCTCCGCTTGCTTCATCCTTCATTTCTTATCCTTCATCCTTATTCCTCCTCCTCGCCACTTCCGCGCGTCACGGCTGGGATTGCGTGCGGCTGACGCCCTTGCTCGTGAGGTACCCCGCGTGGCTGATGCCCAGGATGGCCACCAAACCGTCGGAAAGCTGCGGCAGATGGTCCAGGTTGGAATTGCCGGATAGCACCATTTTGAAAATCATCACGACGACACAGATCGCCGCGATGGCGGTGAAATAGAACATTTGCACCTTGGCCAGATCGATCCGCGCGGTATTGACGAGTTCGTCGCCTTCAAACATGTCCGTCAGCCGGGCATCGGAAATCTGCTGATTGGCATAAAGCGTGCCCTGCTTGTTGGCGTTGATTTCCGGTTCCGGCTCGTTGACCATTTGCGCGGTCTTTTGCGTAACCGTGGCCGCAGGGGTCTGGTCCTTCTTGGTGCTTAAGATCAACGAAGAACCCACCAGCGATGTGGTGCTAATGCCCAGCAAGGAGACCAACTGCCAGTCCATCTGAATGTCCAACGGAGCGGTGACCGGGCCGGTGGCCGGGAGGCCCGCCAACATCCATTTTATTCGGACCAGCGCGAACGTGAGATAACCGCCCAGAACGACCACCGTCCAAACCACCATTTGGAAGCGGGAGAGGCTCATCAAATTTCGCTCATTGATGAGCACGCCCAAAGGGTGGTTGGTGGTGCCAATGCCCAGCACCACGAGCATCAGGCTCAGGCTCAGCATCACCAGCAGGAAATTGGCCCCGGCGGGCGCAAACCACCCGGCTGCGGCCATCGCCACCATGAGGAATAACAGGGCGAACGAGACCAGCAGGCTGGACGGCTTCGAGACCTTCGCGGGGGGACGGACTTGGGCAACAGCGGCCATGGGAATCCTGGTTGGGGGTTTGAATTTTCTCCGGCCATGAATTTTATTTTCCACCTCCCGAATGTAATCAGCGGCATCTTGCTGGGATACGATGGCTTGATGCCGTTTTCGGATGGCGACATGCTGGGGCGCCTCGGAAACCTTCAAGTCACAGGCGAGCGCCAGATCGAGCATGGACTGTTGGGTGGCGGTAAGCATGGATTTGGGGGATCAAATTTTCGCCGAATAGTTCAGGCCATCGGGGAAACCGCCAGCTTCGCCGGGGCGTCACTGCGGGGCTGGTCAAGATTCAAAGCGACGTCCAACAGGTTGGCGGCCTTATCCCGCGCCGTCAGGGATGGGAGGCCGAACCGCTTTTCCACCGTGGCCAAAATCGAGGTGTGGTCGAACATGGTTTTGGAATCTTTCGGATCGCTGCCGATGATGGTGCCTTTTTGCGTGTAAGCAGAGATGACAATGGCCGGCACGCGCACGCCATAGCGGTCGAACTTGAAGGGATGGTGCGGGTTGGCATAGGCGGCGTCGTCCCCCGTGGGAACCGCCGGCGGCGGCGCCTGGTGGTCAAAAAACCCGCCATGTTCATCAAAGGTGATGATCAGCATGGTGTCCGGCCAATAGCTGGAATTCCGCAAAGTCTCGTAGATTTCCTGGACGAGCGCATCGCCCTTGTTCACGTCGTCCTGGGGATGCATGGATTTGCCCTGCGCAAAGTCGGTGTCAAGGAACCCGCCATAGCAGGGTTCGATGAAGGTGTATTCCGGCAGGATTCCGTCCTTCACGTCCTGTCCAAAATTGGAAAATTCCCGAAACTGTTTGGTGAAGGGATCAACGTAGGCCAGGCGCAGGCTGTCAATGCCGGCCGTTTGCGGCAAACCTTCGTGATAAATGCGCCAGTCTTTGCCTGCGGCGGCCAAGGCATGGTAAATGGTGTCCTTCTTGAACGAATAACCCATGACAATCCCTTCGGTGCCGGGGCTGTCGGTGAGGCCACCCGAGGTGGCCGCGTGAACAAAAAACCGGTTGGGCCAGGTGGGGCCCGGCAGGGAGGAATACCAAAAATTAAACAGGGCAAACTCCTGGGCCAACGCCGTAAGGCAGGGCACCCGGCCGGGCGCAAAACACTCCAGCACGCGAAAACCCTGGCTGGGCACCTGTTTGTCGGCGGCGGCTTGATTGCCGCAATAGAGAAAGCCGCTCATCGGCGCCGGATCAACCGGCGGGTTCGAGCAATCGCCGTCGGACGGGCCAGGGCCATAAAGTTGCCTTTGCACATCGCAAAATTCATGCGGCGGATCAAATGGCATGATGGCCCCGGCCGTTTTGGTGACGGGCACGGCCGGCGGATGGGCGGCCCGCGGATCGGGGAAATTAGCAAAGTCTCCGTCCCCCAGCCCGGCCACAGCGGGGTTTCCAGCTTTCAAATAGCCCAACAGGTGATCAAAGGAGCGATTTTCCAGCATCAAAACCACAAACCTCTGGATTTTTTGCAAGTTATCGGACATGGAGAATTTCCGGATTTGGATTTAGTTTCGGGTCAAACCGGCGCAGACCCTGGAGCATGGGTTAGGGGCCATTATAGGTAAGTACGATACGCAGAAACTCCGTCCCGCTGGCTGGAACCGCATGGGAGGCGGTAACCTGGTTGCCGTTGGTGACGAGCGCCACACCCTGGGTACTCCAGGTTTGCAAATCCGCGCTGGCTTGGACGGTATAAGTGACGTCAGACCGGAGTTGGGTAAAAGTAAGCTCAATTTGCCCATTGACGATGGTGGACTGGGGCAATTGGCCACTTTCCGCAAAGAATGGATTAAGATTGAAGGCGTATTTCAGGAAATTGCTCAAGCCGTCGTTGGCCGGGGTCGCGGTGGCCCCGGAAACCGCCGGGTTGTTCAAGGTTGTGGCGTCAAAGGTGGTAAGCCGCCAGCCGTTCCAGGAATTAACGGGATAGACTTTTAACGTGGAAGGCGGGCTGGTGACAGCGGGATTCACGCCGCCGTTGCTGGCGACACATCGAAATTGGTCGTTGGCTTGCGAAAGCAGTGTGTTGCTCACTTCCAGCGTGGCGTTTTGGGTGCCAGAATAGGCCCCGCCATCGCTGAGATCGTTCCAAGTATTGCCCCCGTCCGTGGATTCCTGCCATTGGAAACTGGGCGCGGGACTGCTGCTGGCAAATACCGCGAAAGTTGCCGTCTGGCCCACTGCAGTCATTGGGCTTTGCGGCGCTTGGTTTAGAGTTATGGCGGCGGGATTGATGACGGTCAATTGGGATTCCGTGCTGGTCACGCTGCCACCGGCGGTGGTGACCAGATTGCGGAACTGGTCACCCGACATGGCGGGAATGACCCCCGAGATGTTGAGTTGACGGGTGGAGACACCGGAATAAGTGCCATCGTTACTAAGGTTGGACCAAGTCAAAGAGCCAACCGGCTGGCGCTGCCACTGGTAGCTTGGCACACTGGCGCTGCTGGCTTGCATGAAAAACTGGGCGTTTTGACCCGCATAAATGGTCAAACTCTGCGGCGGCTGCACGTTGATGACCAGCCAACTGGAACTTGCGGTGATGGGACTGAGCTGGACGGCATGCTGCTCGCCATTGTTATTGTCGCTCCGGCCGACGATTTGGCCAACATCGTTGATGCCATAGGCGCGCAGATTTGAGCCCGACCTACCGACGAATTTGTTGAGGTCGGACATTATGCCATTCTGGTAGAGAAAAGCTGCGCCGCTGAAATCATCGCCGACTATTTGACCGGAAGTGTTGACCGCATAGGCCTCGGTGTAAAACCCGCCCGGTGCCGAGCCCAGATCGAGCAGGCCACCACCCATGGTCCAGGAAAATGCCCGACCAAAGGGGCCGCTGTTGCCGCTGCCGACGACCTGCCCGGTTGCGCTGACGGCGTAGGCATAACTGTTCGACCCACCCGGCAGCGTGCCCAAATCCTGCATCCCATCGGCGGCCGTCCACAAAAAGGCATGATCCGAGCCGCCATCCATGTGGGAGTAGCCGACCACCTGGCCGGAATTGTTAATGCCGTAGGCGTAGCTGGCGGTCATCCCCGGCAGCGTGCCCAAGTCTTGGATGCCGCCGCCGGCGGACCACAAAAAGGCATGATCCGCACCGCCCCCAGTATCAGAATACCCGACGACTTGCCCAAAATCGTTCACGCCTTCAGCGTAGCTGTTGGCGCCGCCCGGCAACGCGCCGAGATCTTGCGCGCCGCCGCCGACAGTCCACAAAACCGCATGCGTAACGCCACCCGTGGTATCGGATTGCCCGACGATCTGGCCGACGTTATTCAGCGCATAAGCATAACTCGTTGTTCCGTCGGGGAGCGTCCCCAGGTCTTGCATCCCGCCGGCGGTGGTCCACCAAAAGGCGTGAGTATTAAAGTTCGCCGTCCAGGCGTCCCCGACGACTTGACCAGCCTGGTTGGTGCCAGAGGCCTCACTCCGCCGCCCGCCAGGCAGGGTACCCAAGTCGGTTACAGTATACGAGAGAACCGCCCCAGTGGGTTGCAAAGTGTCATTGACCAGCGCCTGCGTACTGCCAACGAGAATTCCAGCAAACGTCGGATCAGGAAACGAATTGACCACGACACTGCTGCCGGAGAATTTTGGCATAAGGGCCACCGGGTCGGCGGTGCCGTTGAAGACCGGGCGGAGGTCGAGGCTCACGTTCTTGTCGGACGGGCCCACCGGCTGGGGCGCCGCGAGCGCGGCTTGCGCGGTGGCGAGACCCTGGCGAAACTTCGTCTCCTGCGGGTAATCCACCGGATCAATGGCAAACAGGGGCTGGGCGTTCGAGCGTTGGGTGCGGATGTAGGTTGAAGCCTGATTATACAAGGTAATCGCTTGAGCGAAGGCGGCTTGGGCCGCCGCCAAATCCCCCGCATTAGCCGTGCCGGAGGGGCGGGCAAACAGTTGCGGGTATGAATGCCGGAGGTGTTGGGCGTCGAGCATTTGGTCTTTGGCCAGATCAATCAAGTCTTGCAGGACCGCATTGGTGTTGAGCGCCTTGCTCAGAGTGAGGTCGCTGATCAAGGCTTGCAGCAAAGCGCGCAGCACGAGCAAGTCCCCCTGATCCAAATTCACGGCCATGGTGGTGCCGCTTTCCTGGGTGGAAATGGAAATAAGTCCGGGATTATTGGCCAGGGCAATCGCGAGCCGCTGGTCGGCATCCTGGATTTGCGGGAGCACCGAAGTCAAAGTAAACGATTGCACTTGCGACAAATTGAAATTGGCCGCCAACCCGGCGGGAATGGGCGCAGCGGTGCCGTGCTTGACCCCGCCACCGATGGTAAAGCCCAACTGCTGCGCAAGATTGCCCGCAGCCGGGGATTCCCACAACGCCAGAATATCCGTGATGGCCGCAAGGGTTTGGGCTTCCGGGTCCGTGGGGGCAAGATTGGTGGCGGCGATGAAGCTGGCGTTGGCGGCAGCCATTTGGTCATTGATCAACTGAGCGCGCCCTTGGGCGACCAAGGCGGCGTCTTGGGCCATCGCCCGGTCAGCGGCAAGCAACAAAACCAGCATCGCGAGGACCCGTGTTTGTGCCGACCGTAAACGGGAGAGTCTGAAATTCATCGGGCAAAGGAGGCTGACTAATGAAAGGGAAGCCGTTGGGCCCGGGAATGGGCCGCAAGTAATCGTTAAGGCCAAGTTATTGGATTCATTTAGGGTTGGTTTGCAAGATTAGTTTTGCACTTTCGGCAGGGCGAAATCCCAAACGATGGGATGCCCACCGGGCGGACTCATTTCGACCCGCAATTGATTGCCCGGCGGCGCCAGGGTGATCCGCGCGGAGGCGGCCGATATCATCGCGCCGGAATCCGCGCGCACCACCACCTGGCGCAAAATAAAGCCTTCCGCATGGTCGGGCGCGGCTTCCGTCGCGGTGCACTCCCAGACGATATTGTTTCCGCGCCGCAGCGTTATGCGAATGGGCCCCACTTGCAAACGCCGCGGGTTAAGATTGGCGAAATCATCCTGCAACCAACTGCGGGCAGTCGTGGCTTCAAAATGCAGGAGGTCAATGTCCAGCGAAACCTGGCGCAACGCGAGCACCGGCACCAACCCCACCCGGAGAAAACCGACCTTAAGCCGTTCGCTCCGGGCATCTTCGACCCCCAGCCGAATCCAAGGAAAGCCTCCGCCCACCGGGAAAAAGACCGCTTTCACGCCTTGGGCCCACCAATAATCCGCCCTGGGCGGCGCCGTCGGCGGCACGGGTGTGGAACTGCGGGTGCCCGTCCAAATCAGCACCGCCACCGCGAGAATTCCCAGGCTTCGAATCAGTCGCGCCGGCCAAATGGGCTGAGCATGCATGGAGGAAGGGCTTAAAAAACCGCCAGAAGGCCCGGCCGAAACAACCGTAGGAGCCTGGCTGTTTCATGGCAAGTTTTAGTTGGACGATTCGTCAGGCCCAAGTAGCGGAGGCAAAACCCGCAACCTTTAACTCGAAACCATCCGCCGACTCACCCCAAGAAATAGCCATTGCCAATGGGGAAGATTTTTTGTCCCCTGAGTCCAACTCATGCGCTCCCTGGCGGCCATTTTGCTCCTTTGCCTGACGGCGGGTTGTGCCATCCAACCCGGCGAGAAGCTTTCCGCGTTGAACGGAATATGGATTCCCGCAAGGCAGGAACTGGGCGGAGCGACACTACCGGCGGCGGCGTTTAAGAATTCCAGCCTGACATTGGTGGATGGCGCTTACACCACCGTGGCGGAGAGCGTGGACAAGGGCGTTTTTACCGTGGGGGACGGGAAAATGGACATTTACGGGAAGGACGGGGTCAACGCCGGAAAACATTATATGGCGATTTACCAATTGAATGGCGACGAGTTGACCATCTGCTACAATCTGGATGGCGACGGCTACCCCGCGGCGTTTGCGACCAAGGGAAAGCCGAAATATTTTTTGTCGGTCTTTCAGAAGAAGCCGGGAGCGGGAAATTAGGAGCAGCGAGGCGGGAGACGGATGGCGAAATGTTTCGCGTTTCCAGTTTCCAATGCTTGGTGCCTGTCGCACCAAGGCCCAGCGACCCAGACCTGCCAAGGCGGAAGAACTTTGGGCCATTTGCGCCCTGGCGCAAGTTGCCTGCCTGGGAAACTAAAAACTAGAAACCCGTGAACTAATTCGTTACCGTTTCCACCATGCTCCGCCCCATGCTGCGCCCTTGGTTGCTTTCGTCAGGATTGATAATGCTGGCCACGGGCCACGCGTGGGGCGCGGGAACGGTGTTCAATGTGTTGGATTACGGCGCGCACAACGACGGTTCGGCGCCAGCGACTGACGCCATTCGGGCGGCGATTCAGGCCGCCAAGGCCGCCGGTGGCGGCACGGTGGTTGTTCCCGCCGGGAAATATATTTGTGGGCCGATTGAGTTGGTGAGCAATCTCGTTTTCAACCTCGAAACCGGCGCGGTGCTGGAGTTTCCGGCGGGGAAACTGCCGTATGCCAGGGGACGCGTGCAGGGGATTGAATGCCTCGCGCCGGTGCCGTTGATTGGCGGAACCAACTTGGAAAATGTCACGCTGACCGGGCGGGGCGAAATAACAACCGACAATGCGGCCTGGGTGCAACTGTTTGGCGCACCGCAGCCGAAGACCGCGACGGGAGCGGGCTCGGCGTTTGGGCCGGAATGGAACGAGTTGCTGGCGTTGTTGCAAAAAAAGACGCCGCAGCCGGACGAGGAATACCTCAAGGCCGCGCTGCATCTGCGGCCGGATTTCATCCGATTCGAAGAGTGCAAGAATGTGGTCATCGAGGGAATTCACCTGGTCGGGTCGCCATTTTGGTCCATCCATTTGCTCTATTCGCAAAACGTGGCGGTGCGCGGGGTGACACTCGAAACATTCCCCGGCGCATTCACCGGCGGCGTGTACGTTGATTCGAGCCGCGACGTGCGGATTGCCGATTCGTACTTCGACAACGGCGATGACGCCATCACGCTCAAGGCGGGCAAGGACGCCGACGGGTTGCGCGTAAACCGGCCCACGGAAAATGTCGCGATTACCCAGTGCCTCATTCACCGGGGCTCGGGCGGAATTGTGATGGGGAGTGAAACCGCGGGCGGCATCCGGAACGTGGTGGTGAGCAACGTCGTCTGCCAGGGCACGCAGGCCGGGATCAACATCAAGAGCGAGCGCGGCCGGGGCGGCACGGTGGAAAATATTCTAATGGACAACCTGGTGTTTGACGACGTGGGCCGGGCCATCAGCATTTCTGAATATTACACCATGCAGGGCGAATCCCCGCCGGGTCCGGAGCCGGTGTCCGTGCGCACCCCCGTGTTGCGGAATATTGCCATCAGCCGGGTGATCATCGCCCATGCGCGCGGGGCGTTTGACTTCGGCTGGAATCCCGTGAGCATCAGCGGTAACCAGCCCGGGCCGCCCATCACGATTGATATCGCGGGCCTGCCGGAGAAACCCATCGAGGGGCTCCGGCTCAGTGAAATTTCGGCGTCAGGCGCCGGTGGATTGCGCGCACAATATACCACCGGCATGGAGTTGAGCCAGGTCGAGATGACCCCGGAGAAGGAGGCAAGTTTCCAAATCAGCGATTCGACGAAGCTGCGGCTGGAACATTTGTCCACGCGCGCGGTGGTGGCGGGAGTGCCGGTGATCCGGCTGGAACGATGCCCGGGGGCGGTGGTGCAGGGGGTGGAGGGCCTGTCGGTGGAGCAGAAATGAGCAGGAAGCCAGAAGGCAGAAGTATTGGGAGCAACGGTATCGTGCGGCTTAGTGCTGGCGTTCGATGCTTGCCTTGAAGAGTTTCCGCACCCTATCGTTTACCTTTGAAGGCGCGCGTGGAAGTTAAGCTTCGCGCATCTTGCTCCCGCTCCCACCCACGGATTCATGAACCCCAAAAGCGAGACTTGGTTTCCGCGCCGGTATCTCTGGCTTGCAGCCGCGGCGGCCGTGCTGGTGCTCGCATTTGCGCAAATCGGCGTTGACGACATGAACGCGCGCCACGCCACGCTCCAACAAACGGCCGACAACCTGGCCTTGCGCTCGGAATTGGCTGCGATGACGAAGGTTATGTTCACGCTGCAGCAGCAAACGTCCACGCAAAAGGCGCAAATCGCCGAACTGGAAAAACGCGATTCGCTGGCGCGGGTGAGGATCGTGACGCTGGCCGCGCAGGATTCAACCTATGCGCGCGCGGTGGTCGTGGTGGTGTGGGACGGCGAAATGCAACAAGGCATCATCCAGCTGGCGAACGTGCCCAAGCCCGAGAGGGGAAATGTCTATCAATTATGGATCACTGACCCGAAGTATGTGAACCCCATCAACGGCGGCACGGTGACGTTGAACAATGGCGACACGACCGTCGCACTGTTCAAACCCGATCAACCGGTCGCGTCACCGGCGGCGTTTGCGCTTAGCGTCGAAAAGGCCGGTGGAGTGCCGAAGGCCGAGGGCCCCATGGTGTTGATGGGAAAGTGAGGGGATTGATTTCGAACGGGTGTGGCAGCCGAACTCATCCGGAAAACTTCGGACTGCACACCACGATGTCGGCCCCGGACATAATTTCATTTTCGCCCAGCGACCAATCCTGGTCATTGCGGAGAAATTTGAACTGCGTGGGCGCCTGATCGGCATGACAGCACCAAACCCAGCGATCATCGCCAGCGCAATACATGGGAATGCCAACATCCCAGTTCAAGGCGCCGCCCTTGCCGCGAAGGTAAACGGAGTTGCCCCACCCTACATTCACCCGGGCAACGATGGTTCTGGTTTGGTCTGAAACAGTGCTGCTGACACCCGGGGTTCCGGACTCGGGAACAGCAGGTGGCGGCACAGGAATGGGGGCCACGGTCTTGCGGGGACACGGGCGCCGGACGGACTGTTCAATGGCCGGCGATGGGGGATTAAGCAATTCAGCATTCATGGGGGGTACCTTTCTGGTTGGGGGTAATGGGACTGGCCGACAATCAAGCACCGGGCACCGGCGGCTGGATGGTGAAATTTTCAGCAAAATATCGCATAGACATTCGAAAATCAATTGAGGCAAACTCCTCAACCCGCCATGGCGAAGGAATTGAAGACAGCGTCAGCATTTTCCGCGGTGCGCGGCGCAAAGAAATCGAGGCCGGAGGCCCGGGCGGCGTTCCTGAGATACTGGAGGCGGGCGGAATCCGGGGCGTCCACCTGTTCGGTGGAACCGAGGAGGGCCACGACGGCGGCGTCGCCTTCGCGCTTTTGCGCCGTGCAATCCTGCACCCATTGCTTCAGGGCGGCGGGCAAGCCGCCGGAACCGCTGATGGAGACAATGATCATGTCCGCCGACGCGGCGTTTTTGAGCGCGTGGTCGTAGCAGCCGGGGTCGTGCAACTGTTCGAGTTGAATGGGCTGGAGGCGGGGCTCCATCTTGCCGCGAAATTTACGCCCGAGGCGCTCAAGCATATGGGCGGCGCGGACGGCGGCGTGCATGTCATTATAGATGATGACAATGGAAAGTGGGAACGGCCTGTTCGCCCTTTCGAGATACGGAGTCCAATCAACGGGGATATTGGGGATGTTGTGCATCTTGCGCTCATATTAACATAATTTCGCAAATCGTAAATTGGGAGCCCGGCTGAAACTGGCTAGGGAATTTGCTTATGGGGACGAGAAGTGCTTTGATTCTTGGTGACTTGGTGCTTGGTGCTATCTCCCCAAGCCCAATCGCTCCTCGAATCAGTCCAAACACCCCGTTACGATGGTGAGCCCTGGCCTCGATCCATCGGTTATGCCTGCTCCGGCGTCTTCCACAACAGCACTTCAGGCTGCTTGCGCCCGGTTGGCGGCGTCTCGCCGGCGGGCACACCGACGATAATTGGCGCATAGGCCGTCATTGCCGGAGGGACCTTAAGCTCCAATTTCCATTCGGGGGTGTTGAGCGCGGCCACAGCCAAGCCGACGACGCAGGTGCCCAAGCCCTGCGCCCGAGCCGTGAGCATCAAATTCTCCGCGGCCAGCCAGCAATCGGCGACCACAAACGCCCCCAGGGGCTTGCCATAGATGACAATCAAAGTACCCGCGTCGTAAAACACGTTGTCCGGGGGAGTAAAATGGTGGGCCGGTTCGCCGGGGAGATGAACGGCGCGTTCCAGGTTGGGCAGCAATTCCCTGGCTCTGTCGGACAGGCGCCGAAGCATCGCGCGGTCCTGGATGACGGCGAACGCCCAGGGTTCTTCATGCACGGCGGTCGGCGCGTGGACCGCAGCTTCCAGCAGGGTTCTGACGATTTCGGGCACCACCGGAGTGGGACGGTAGGACCGCACGGAATTCCGTTCATGTATCGCGTCCAGAACGGTCATGGCAACTGAAGTAACAGCCGGCGCTTTATTCGTTTCTGGCATGATTTTCTCCCGGGTTGGACGCCGCTCCGGCGACTTGCTATTCCGCCTTCCGGCGGCTTCACTTCGACGATTGAATGCTGGTGGGATTTTGGGTTTCCACCCAGCGGACGGCATGGCTGACGAGAGCGGTGGCATCGGGGATGCCAAGTTTTATTTTGATATTGGCCCGGTGCACGTCCACGGTTTTCGGGCTGAGGTGGAGGTGGAGGGCGATGTCACGCGTATTCTTGCCCTGGCCGATGAGTTGAAAGACCTCGAACTCGCGGTCGCTGAGTTTTTCAATGGGGGAAGTGGAGCCACGAGGTTTGCGGCTCGTCATGGCTTCGAACAACTGGGCCGACATGCGCTCACTGACATAAACCTGCCCACCCAAGATGTGCCGGATGGCGACGAGGAATTTTTCGCCGCCGGCCTCCTTCATCAAATAGCCACGGGCGCCGGCGCGCAGGGCGCGCTCGGCGTAGAGCATTTCGTCGTGCATGGAGACGACGAGCACGGGGAGGGCGGGATGCATGGCCTTCAAATCTTTTATCAATTCCAAGCCACCGCGGCCCGGCATGGTCAGGTCCGTCACAATCAAATCGGGCTTGGTTGCATCAATGGCCTGCAGCGCCTTGCCAGGATCTTCGGCTTCGCAGCAGACCACCAAGTCCGCCTGCTTGTCAATCAGCGCCGCAAGGCCGGCGCGCAACATGGGATGATCGTCCACCAGCATAATCTTCTTTTTCGCGGGCCCCGGGGGCGGCGCGACCGAACCTGATTTTGTGGATTTGGCTTTCATAGGGTTTGGGACAAGCGGCAAACGATACAAGTGCCTTTACCGGGTTTCGCCATCACGTCAAGCTCCGCGCCAATCAACCCGGCCCGATATTGCATGACGCGCAAGCCCATGCCGGTGGTCACCGCAGTTTCCGAGGCGAAGCCGCGACCGTAATCCTCAACGGTCATTTTGAGGCCTTTGCCGGCGCGCACGACGGAAATATTGATTTTTCCAGTCTTACTGTGCTTGAGGGCGTTATTCACCGCTTCCTGGGCAATGCGATAAAGATGGGTGGCCACGGCGGGATTCTTCACGTTGACCGACGGTGTACAAACAAAGTCACACCGGATCTTGGCGAGGAGGCGGGTACTGTCGGCCAGTTCAAGCAAAGCGTTGGCCAGGCCGTTGCCTTCCAGGGGGAGTGGCGAAAGCCCGTGCGACAACGCGCGGGCGCCGCGGACAATGTCGCGCAAGTGCCGGCCCAATTCCCGGCCGGCCGGGGCGAGCTTGGGGGCGTGGGTTTCCAGCTCCGTCACCATCCCGGCGCAGTAAAGCTCCAGGGCGGTGAGCTGCTGGCCAAGGCCGTCGTGCAGGTCGCGGCCAATGCGGTTGAGTTCACGGTCGCTGATTTCCAGAATTTCGCGTTCGAGTCGGCGGTGTTCGGCCAAGGCGGCCTGCAACCGTTTCTCCGTGGCAATCTGGCCCAAGGCGCGGTTAACCGTGGTGGGGATCAATTCCACAAACTTGGTATCCTTGACAATGTAATCCAGCGCGCCACATTTCATCATATCAACCGCAGCCCGTTCATCGCCCTGTCCGGTAATGACAATAAAGGGCACCGAACGGCCCGTTTCGGCCAGGCGCTTGACCAAATCCGCGCCGGAAATATCCTGCAGCTTCAAGTCCACGAGCACCAAATCCGCCGGGTTTTTCGCCAGCCAGTCCAGGGCGGCCTGCCCGGAGAGTGCGACCGCCGTGGCAAATCCCTCGCGCTTCAGGGCTCGATCCAACAAATGCGCGAGGCCCCGGTCATCATCCACAATCAGGATGCGGGCGGCGGCAGAAGTTGGGGCGGATGCCGGGGCGGACATGGCCGGGGGTTGGCGTTATTTCCCGCCGTTGACCGCCGGGATTTGAATGAGACTGAGGAAAAGGCCGAGTTGTTTGACGGCTTCGGCAAATTTGTCGTAATCCACGGGCTTCACGATGTAGTTGTTGCAGCCCAATTGGTGGCAGCGGACAACTTCGCGGGGATCGTCCGTGGTGGTGAGCATGCAGACGGGGATTTTACGCAATTCCTTGTCGGCTTTGAGCTGGGAGAGCACCTCAATACCATCTACTTTGGGCATGCGAATGTCGAGCAGCAGCAAGTACGGGGTGTGGGGAACGCGATGGGAGCCTTTACCCCGGCTCAAGAAAAAATCGAGGACATCCTGTCCATTTTCGAAGCGAACCACCTTATTATGGAGACCCGCGCGTTCGAGGTTTTTTTCAATCAACCGGGCATGCCCGGCGTCATCGTCCGCAATGATGATTTCGACTTCTTTGGCTTTCACGCTTTTACTCATAAAGATAAGCAGGCGGTAAAGGCAAGGTAACAATGAAGGTGCTCCCCTGCCCCGCCTTGGATTGCACGCGAATTTTACCGTTGTGCCGCTCGAGGATCTTTTGCGCGATGGCCAGGCCGAGGCCTTCGCCGGGAGTGTCTGCAGGATTTAACCGGTGGAAAATCTCAAAGACCTTGGCTTGGTGGTCTGGGGCGATACCGATGCCATTGTCCTCCACTTCGAAGACGGCGCGGCCATTCTCAATGGCGCCCGTAACCCGGATGTGGCACGGTCGGTTGGGATCCCGGTATTTGAGGGCGTTATCAATCAAGTTCGTGAACACCTGGTTGATCTGGGTGGCATCGCCCTGGCAGGGCGGCAAATTCCCCACTTCCAAATCCGCGCCAGCCTCCTTCAATTGGAACTCCATCGCCTGGCCGATGCTCTTGAGCATTTCGTTCATCTTCAGGGATTCGAGGGTGATCGCCGCGCGCCCCAACCGGGAGAACCGCAGAAAGCCCGCCAGAAGCGATTCCATTTTGGCGACCCCGGCCTGGATGAAGGACAACGCCTCAGGCACGTCCTGCTCCAGGAGATCCAACACCTCCTTTTTATTGACCATCTTGTCTTTGGACTTGGCCAGCTTCGCCTTCACCCGCTCATAGGCTGAGGCCAGTTCGCGGCTGAAACCGTGAACATTGACCAGCGGCGAGCGCAGGTCATGCGACGCAACGTAAACGACGGTTTCGAGTTCTTTGTTCTTTTCCACCAGCTCCTGCGCCATTTGCGCCAGTCGTTCCTCGTGAGCCACGCGTTCCGTGACATCCGTGCGAATGGCGACATATTGCACCGGCTTGCCGGCGGCGTTAAGAAAGGGAAAAATCGTCGTGTCCACCCAGTAATAGGTTCCGTCCTTGGCGCGGTTCTTGATTTCGCCGCGCCAAACCTTGCCCTGCGCGATGGTTTTCCACAAATCGCGGAAAAACTCCCGCGGATGGTGATGGGAATTGATGATGCGATGGTTCTGCCCCAACAGTTCCTCGCGGGAATATTTCGAAATCTGGCAGAACTTGTCGTTGACGTAGGTAATGTCGCCCCGGGCGTTGGTGATGGCGACGATGGAATGGGCGTCGAGCGCGGCCTTGATATCGCGCAATTCCTTGATCGCCTCCTGCATCTGCTGGTCGGCCGGCGCATGCGCGTCCACCTTCGCCCTGCTGGCTCTTAAGCGCTCCATCAACTCTGCCTTGGTCATGCGGGACAAGTCTTCCATGGGGCAGCATATTAGTTGCTGGCCTTATGATTACGAGAAAAAGTGGCGTCCGGGAAAAAATTTCGGCTAAAGATAATCCCTAGCGAAGTACAGGCGGGCTCCCAATTACCTTGGAACAAAAATTCCTGTATGCTGGCGGTGTATGAAGCACCGGACCACCGAACCCATGAGTCGCCTCCGCCGCCCGTTCAGCGCGAGCGGGGCCTTTCCCCGGATCACGGAGTCCGGCGCTTCATTAATAGCCACCATGCCAACCTGCGGCGAGCCGGCGATCGCGGGAAGGCATCAGCCCGATAATCCGCCGGAGCGATGAAAGCTTGACCATGCTCCACTCCATGCCATCTGCGGCCACCGCCGCAAACCTGTTGGTAAAATCTGCCGCGCGGGAAACCCGCGGGCGCAAAGAATTCCAAGTTCCCGGGTTGCGTCCAATCCCGGACACCGACTGGGAATGAGGAGGGACCGGTGGAGGTGGCGCCTTGCCGGCGCTTGGCGCCATTCTCCAACCGGTCCGTACTCGCGGTTGGGAGTGCCACCGCGAGAAGGACTGGTTGGCCATGCCCGCGGCAAATCCCGCGCAACAACCCCCGGTCTACCCATTCTATTCCCGGCAATTTCCAACGATTCAAACCCAGCGACCTTTCGACCATGCAAGTTCTCTTCCTCACGATGTTCCTGAGCACGATGCTCGGCAGCCTGTTTGCCTGGTTGTTCCTGCGCGATTGGCGCAAGCACCCGTTTGCCAGCGCGGAACGCGCCTCGCTGCTACCGCTCGATGAAGAGATCCCGGTGCCCGCGCGCAAAGCCGCCCGCACCCCGCCCCAAGCCTGAACCTAAAACAACTTTCCGTCATGACTGCATCCACCCAAGCCGCTCCCGCCGGCCCCCGCCAGGCGACCATTGAATTTGATGACCGCATTGTGCGCTGGTTCATGTGCGCGTCCATCTTCTGGTCCATCATTGCGATGGCCGCCGGCGTCCTCATCGCCACGCAATTGAATTTCTGGCAGGCGAATTTCAACACGGCGGAACTGACCTTCGGGCGCCTGCGGCCCTTGCATACGAATGCGGCGATCTTCGCGTTTGTCGGCAACATGATGTTCGCGGGCATCTATTATTCGACGCAGCGGCTGTGCAAATGCCGGGTGGCGTCGAACCTGCTGTCCTGGCTGCACTTCTGGGGCTGGCAGCTCATTATTGTGGCCGCCGCCGTCACGCTGCCGCTGGGTTTGTCGCGCGGCAAGGAATATGCCGAATTGATCTGGCCCATTGACATTGCCGTGGCGGTTATCTGGATCGTCTTCGCGGTGAACTTCTTCTGGACGCTGGCGCGGCGTAATGAGCCGACGCTGTATGTGGCGCTATGGTTCTACATCGCGACCATTATCACGGTGGCGATGCTCTATGTCGTCAACCACCTCTCGCTGCCGACGAGCCTGTTGCACAGTTACCCGATCTTTGGCGGCGTGCAGGACGCCCTGGTGCAATGGTGGTATGGACACAACGCCGTGGCATTCTTTTTGACGACGCCAATTTTGGGCATCATGTATTACTTTCTGCCCAAGGCGGCGGAGCGCCCGGTGTATTCGTACCGCCTCAGCGTCATTCACTTTTGGTCCCTGGTGTTCGTGTATATTTGGGCGGGCCCGCACCACCTGCTCAACTCCGCCCTGCCGGCGTGGCTGCAAACGCTGGGCATGATCTTCAGCCTGATGCTCTGGGCACCCAGTTGGGGCGGCATGTTGAACGGCCTTCTCACCCTCCGCGGCGGATGGGACAAACTGCGCACGGATCCCGTCATCAAATTCTTTGCCGCCGGCGTAACCTTTTACGGCATGTCCACCTTTGAAGGTCCGCTGCTCGCCATCAAGCCAGTCAATGCGCTGGCGCACTACACAGACTGGATCATCGCCCACGTGCACGGCGGCACACTCGGCTGGAACGGTTTTATGGCGGCCGGCATGTTCTACTGGCTGGCGCCCCGGTTGTGGAACACCAAGCTGTACTCCACGAGCCTGGCCAATCTCCACTTCTGGATCGGGATGGTCGGCATTCTCCTCTACGTCGGCTCAATGTGGGTCAGCGGCATCACGCAGGGTTTGATGCTCAACCAGCTCACGCCGGATGGCCTGGCGCTGAAGAACCAGTTCCTTGAAACCGTGCAGGCCATCCACCCGATGCTCGCGACCCGCATCGTCGGCGGGTCTCTTTACCTCGGCGGATTCTTTTTAATGGTTTACAATATTTGGCGCACCGCCCGCTCGGGCGGGGCGGTTAACGGCACGATTCAAATTCCCGCCGTGGCCGCAGTCGAACGCCTCAGTTTCGGACAGACGTTCCTCAACCCGCCGGTGATTTACTGCTTCGCCATCATCGTCAGCACCTCGCTGTGGCTGCTGGGCGGCAGCTTTTGGAGCATCGCCGGGCTGGTGGGCCTCACGGTGTGGACGGCCCTGGCGATCATGCACTTCGAACTGTCCGGCGCCACGTGGGTGCAATGGTACGACAAATTGCTGCGCAGCTCGCTGTCGTTCGGCGTGCTGACGTTCATCGCGGTAGCCATTGGCGGCACGATTCAGATTTTGCCGACGGTAATGCTCGACACGGGCAAGAACCTCGAAGGCCGCGTGGAAACACCCTACACGCCGCTGGAACTCGCCGGGCGCGACATCTACATCCGCGAGGGATGCTACCTGTGCCATTCCCAGATGATCCGCACACTGGTGCCTGATGTGATGCGCTACGGAGACTATTCGCGCTTGGGCGAAAGCATTTACGACCACCCCTTCCAATGGGGTTCCAAGCGCAACGGACCGGACCTCGCGCGCGAGGGCGGTGTGCGCGGCGACGACTGGCACTTTCTCCACATGCAGGACCCGCGAAACATTTCCCCCGGCTCCATCATGCCAAAGTATACCTGGCTGTACAATGACGACACCGATTACGCCGCGCTACCGGGGAAAATTAGCGCCTTGCGGATGCTCGGCGTGCCCTACCCGCTGACGCTCACGCCCGCCGAGATTGACGCCCAGGCAAAATACCAGGCGAAGACCATTGCCGACGGCCTGAAAAAGCCGGGCAAGGATCTCTACACGGAGCCGGATCGCGAAATCGTGGCGGTCATCGCCTATCTTCAGCGCCTGGGTAAAAACGTGCAAGACCAGCCCGCGCCCGGCAATCCAGCCGTCGCGGAAGCCCCGGCCGTACCGAAACCTTAAATTTTCATCCCCATGCTTTCGCACCTCCATTACGAAGACTTCCTGGACTGGGTTCCAGCCATCGCCTTTGCGCTGATTTTCGGCGTTTTTGCGTTCTCAGCGCTGCGGCTCTGGCGGATGGATGCGCGCCAAGCCAACCGCACCGCGCAGCTTCCGCTGGAAGACGAGCAGCCCCGGGCGCCCAGGCAAATTTCTCCGTAGCAACTTTCCCACCATGAATGCTCCCCGCAAACTGAACCGCAATGAAGTAGTGCTCCGCGAGCACAGCTTCGACGGCATCCAGGAATTCGACCAACGCCTGCCGAATTGGTGGCTCTACACGCTCTTTGGCGCCGTCGCGTTCTCCGTTTTCGCGTGGCTGTTTTTCGTCGCCGACAACGGCGCGGGAGCCGACACCGTGCGCCTTTCCCGCGAATTGGACGCGCTCGAGGCCAAACGCTTCGCCGCCATCAAAGATCTCGACGACAAGACCCTGTGGGGGATGTCCCACAATCAAACCATCGTTGCCCAGGGCGAGAAAGTTTTCCAAAGCATCTGCTACACCTGCCACGGGGTCAATTTGCAGGGCGGCATCGGCTTTCGGCTCAACGACAACCTGTGGGTGCATGGCACCAAGCCGCTGGAGATTTTTAGCGTGGTCAGCAAAGGCGTGCCGACCACCGGCATGCAAAGTTGGAGCAGCCAACTCGGCCCGGCGAAAATCACCCAAGTGGTCGCGTTTCTGCTGAGCAAGCAGGATCCGAACAACATGGTGCTCATTCCGCGCGACCAGGAACCGACCCTGCAGAAGAAACCGGCGCAACCGTAACATTTCCGCCATGGCCCTTTCCCTGCCCAACCGCGATGTCGTCACGACCATCAACCAGGATGGCTCGCGGAATTTTCTGCACCCGGCCGACGTGGACGGGAAATTCACCCAAATACGGCGATTGACGGCGGTCGTCATCATGGGGGTGTACGTGCTGCTGCCGTGGGTGCAGGTCAACGGACACCCGGCAGTGTTTCTCGATATTGCCGAGCGCCGTTTCCATTTAATGGGGATGACCTTCGCGCCGCCGGACTTGTGGCTGTTATTCTTTTTGATTACGGGGCTCGGCTTCCTGCTGTTTTATGTGACGGCGTTGATGGGGCGCATTTGGTGCGGCTGGGCCTGCCCACAGACGATTTTTCTTGAGCACCTTTACCGGCGTTTCGAACGCTGGATCGAAGGGCCGGCCCACAAACGCCGCCAGCTGGACGGCCAATCGTGGTTGACGCCGGAGAAATTATTCCGGCGCGGCGCCAAGGAATTGATTTTTGTTTTCCTGTCCGCGCTGATTGCGCACATCTTTCTCGCCTACTTCGTCTCCATTCCGCAGCTTTACCAGTGGATGCGCGACGAGCCGGCGCAGCACTGGAGCGCCTTTCTGTTTGTCGTCGCGCTCACGGGTTTGCTCTATTTCAACTTCGCCTGGTTTCGCGAACAGTTCTGCCTGATTCTGTGCCCGTACGGCCGCTTCCAATCCGCCCTGACCGATGACGATACCCTGGTCATTGGCTATGACAGCAAACGCGGTGAGCCGCGCGGCAAGGCCACCGACCCGGCGGCGGGCGCGTGCGTGAACTGCCTCCGCTGCGTGCAGGTGTGCCCAACGGGCATCGACATCCGCCAGGGCTTTCAAATCGAATGCATCGGCTGCGCGGGGTGCATTGACGCCTGCAATGAGGTGATGGACAAACTGGGCCGCCCGCGCGGACTGGTGCGCTACGATTCGCTCAACGGGCTCACCGGCAAACGCCGCCGCGTCCTGCGCCCGCGCTTGTATTTATACACCGCGCTCATGTTCATCGGCGCGACGGTGGCGCTGTTCAGCTTTGCCACCGTCCGCCCGGTGGATGCCTCGATTGTCCGCATGGGTGGCCGGCCGTATTTCATTACCGCGGATTCGGTGCGCAACCAGTTCAATCTGCGGCTCATCAACAAACACGACACGCCATTATCGCTGCATTTTGCCCTCGAAAGCGCGCCCGCCGGCCTGCAGTTGGTGGGTACCAGCGACACCGTGGTGCTTCCTCCCGGCGAAGAAGTGGTCCTGCCGATGGTTTTGCAGGAGGACCGGCGATACTATTCCGGACCGTCCAATGTCACGCTGCGCATGACGAGCACGGATCGCTCCTTCAATTTGCCTTTGCGGGTCGAGTTTTTGGGGCCCAATGCGCAGCTTTTGCGCCAGGACACCGCCGCGCCGACACCATGAACAACGCCCAGACCTCGTGGAATCCGCTGGTGCGCTGGCCCTGGCTGTGGTTCGTCACCGCTTTTGCGCTGCTGCTGGGTGCCTGGGCCGCGTTTTTCATCATCGCGGCGAAACATCCCACGCCGGACGTGCGCGTCGAAAATATTCCGGCAGCCACTTCCCCGCATTGAGTCAATTGCGATCCTCCCATGTTTTCCCCGGCGACCATTGACGGTGTGGCAGCGGCCTTTTTAATCGGGCTGGCCACCAGCCCGCATTGCGCGTTGATGTGCGGGCCGCTCGGGTGCGCGGTGCTTACCGCCGGCCGCCCGCAAGCCGCAACCTTGCCGGCGATGGCGGTCTACCATGCGACACGCTTGGCGGCTTATGCGACCATAGGAGGGTTGGCGGGTGGAATGGGGACGGCCGCAGAGCAGGCCTTTTCCTGGCCAATGGCACGCGCCCTGCCCTGGGTTTTGGTGGTGTTGCTTGTCTTATTTGCCCTGCGCTTGGATCGCTGGTTGCCGAAGCCACTCTGGCTTTCCCGCTGGCATGGCAAAATCATGTCGTGGGCGCGGCGCACGCCCACCCCCGTGCTTGGCGCGTTTTTGGGCGCCGCAACTCCGCTTCTGCCGTGCGGTCCGTTGTATATTGTGTTTACCGTGTGTATTTTCGCGGGTTCGATGGTGCATGGCGCGACGCTGGCGCTGGCGTTTGGCCTGGGCACCTTGCCGTTGCTGTGGATGGCGCAGACGAGTCTGGCCCGCTGGCAGATTCGCTTTTCCCCGGCGCACTTGCGCTTGGTCCAAAGCGCCGTCGCGCTGAGCGCGGCCGGCATCGTTGCCTGGCGTGCATCCTCCGGCGGTCTAACCTGGCTGGAGGCCTTATGTCATTAGTCATTGATCCACCGTCTGCCTCTTTCAGGCTACCGGCAGCATTGCAAACGGGCGGCTGCATTCACTGCGGCACGCCACTTGCCCGCGGCCAAGTGGAATATTGCTGCGCCGGCTGCGGGTATGTTCATGGCCTAATTCGGCAGGCGGGTTGGAGTAGATACTATTCATTGCGGCCCGCGGTCATTCCCCCGGTCGCGCCGGCGATTTTGCAACCAGTGGATTTTTCCTGGCTCCGCCACCGGCAGATTGAGGCCGAAACGTGCGCGACCCATGGCGTGGCGGAATTGTCCGTCCAAATCCAGGGGATTTCCTGCGTGGCCTGTGTATGGCTGGTGGACCAGATTTACACGAAACAGTCAGGGGCGGTGCGCATTGAAGTGGATGTGCCGCGAGGTCGTGCCCGCCTGGTGTGGGAACCGGGTGCGGCGAATTTGCCGGCCATTGCCGGTGAATTTCACCGTTTTGGCTACCAACTCGGCCCGGTGGACTCCACCGCGCCGCAAGCAAGCCGCGCGTTGGCCGGGCGCCTCGGTGTCTGCGGGGCACTCGCGTTGAACAATATGCTGTTCACCATCCCCGGTTACTTTGGACTCGCGCGCGACAGCGAATGGACCAGCCTGTTTACAACCATTACGGCGGTGTGCGCGACGTTGAGCCTGATGGTCGGCGGCGGCTATTTCATGGCTCGGGCCTGGCGCGGTTTGCGTCTGGGCGTGCTCGATCTTGATCTGCCCATCGCGTTGGGCGTGACGGGCGCATACCTCGGCTCCCTCGCGGGCTGGCTATTCGGCCATCCGGAGATTATCTATTTTGATTTCGTCTCAGTGTTCATGTTTTTGATGCTCGTCGGCCGCTGGACCCAGGAATCAGCCATCGAGCGCAACCGCCACCAGTTGCTCCGGCTCAATCCCGTGCCGGCGTCCGTGCGCCGGGCGGATACATCAGGCCAAACCATCGCGCTGGAATCTCTCGCGGTGGGTGAACGCTTCCTGGTCGGCTCCGGTCAACTCTTGCCGGTAGCCGCGCGAATAGTGGGACGCGACGCGACCCTGAGTCTGGCGTGGATCACCGGCGAGCCCGAACCACGCCGCCTGCCCGCCGGACGCCTCGCACCGGCCGGAGCCCTCAATGCCGGACAAGCCGACCTTATATTTGAAGCACAGGAAAGTTGGCGGGATTCGCTCCTGGCGCGCCTGTTGAAAGCCTGTGCCGATGGCCGGCCCCGCGCCACCGGCTTGGAACGTGCCCTGAAAATCTATATCGCGGTCGTGCTGACGATTGCGTTCGCCGGCGGCGCCGCGTGGCTCGCTGCCGGACAGCCGATAACCGCCGCACGCGTTGCGCTTTCGCTACTGGTTGTTTCATGCCCGTGTGTGCTCGGACTGGCGTTACCCATGGCCCATGAATATGCGGTGGCGCGGCTCCGCCGGGCGGGCGTCTTCGTCCGCGAGACCCATTTGTGGTCGCGCCTCGCGCGGGTGCGGACCATCGTTTTTGACAAGACCGGCACGCTGACCCTGGAGCATCCGGTGTTGCAAAACTTCGTGACACTCGCGGCGCTGACGCCGGCGGCGCGGCGAATCCTCTTTCAACTGGTCGAAAACAGCCTGCATCCCTATAGCCGCAGCCTGCGCGAGGCGTTGCTGCGCCATCCTGACGCGCTGACGCCGGGGCCCTCCAGTTTGGAGGTACCTGAAACTCCGGGCTTGGGGCTGCTCGCGGAAATCAACGGCGAACGCTGGTCGCTGGGGCGGCCCGGCTGGATTCCCGGGTTGGACGGGCCCGACCGCGCCAAATTCGCGGTGCCAGACCGCGCGGCACCGCACGTGGAGTTTCGCCGCCAAGGACGCCTCATCGCGGGTTTTCATTTTGTGGAAAGCGTTCGTCCGGGGGTCGCCGCAGAGATCGCCTTGTTACGGGACGGAGGATACGACATTCACATCCTCAGCGGCGATCGCACGGAAAAAGTGCTCGAATTGGCCAACAAGCTGGGCCTGCCCCAAAATCGGGCGCACGGCGGCATGACGCCCGACGAAAAGGCGGCGTGGATTTCGCGAAATCATCCGGAGCGCGTGATGATGCTCGGGGACGGCGCGAACGACGCCCTCGCCTTCCGCTGCGCGGCGGTGCGCGGTACCCCGGTGGCGGACCGGGCGGTGCTCAGCCAGGCCGCCGATTTCTTCCTCACCGGCCAAAGCTTGGACGGCGTGCGACAGCTGCTGGCAGTCGGCAAAGTGCGCCGGCGGGCTGCCCGCGCAGCGGTGGCTTTTGCGCTGACGTACAATATAACCGTGGCGGTTGTCTGTCTCGCGGGAAAAATGAACCCGTTGCTGGCCGCGATTCTGATGCCGTCCAGTTCCCTACTTTCCCTGGCCCTGGTCAGCGCGTTTTTCCGTCCAACCGCGAGGAGTGGAAATCCCGAGGCCAGTTGCTGATATCCAAATGCAGGACTCTCAAAAAATGACCGAAATGTTGCCCTGGAAATCGCTCCACGCTTACTGCCGAATCAATTATTTCGCAAAATTGCTTGCAATAAACCGTTCGGTCTAGTAAATTATGAAGATGAAACCTGAAGGTGAAACTAAGAAGAGGCTGCTCAAGGTCGCCATGGAGCTGATCTGGGAGCAGAGCTATGGCTCAGTGGGGGTGGAGGATATCTGCCAGCGGGCTGGAGTGACCAAGGGGAGTTTCTATTTTGCCTTTCCCTCCAAGTCAGATTTGGCGTGCGCGGCGTTTGAAGAGAGCTGGCAGTTTAAGCGTCCGGTCCTGGACCAGATTTTCTCGGCCCAAGTGGGGGCCGTGGCCCAGTTTGACCAATATGCTGATTTGATCGTCAAAGATCAGCTGGAGAAATACAAAACCTTCGGGAAAATGTGCGGCTGCCCCTATTGCTCCGTCGGTTCGGAGCTCAGCACGCAGGATGAAAATATCCGGCACAAAGCCCAGCAAATGGTCGAACGCGCCATCAAGTACTTGACAGGGGCCGTGCGCGCCGCGGTCGCCGAAGGCTTGATCGAGGAAAAGGACCCCTCGACTCTCGCCAAACAAATCTATGATTTTTCCATCGGCGTCATTTTGCAGGCCAAGATTGACAACGACCCCAAGGCCCTGCAACGCCTCAAGCCCGGCGTCTTCCGCCTGCTCGGAATCGAGCTGCCGGAAGCCATGTCCGTTTAATTTTTTTGCCCATATACTGAACCGACCGGTCTACATATATCCTTAATTTCAAAGCCCTTACGTCGCTCAAAACCGTCCCATGAAAAATCCTTCATTTCCCCATCTCTATTCTACCGGAATCGCCGTACTCCTGCTGGCCAGCGGCTGCACGGTCGGGCCGGATTACCAGCGCGCCACAGTTGAGACGCCCGGAAGTTTTACCGGCGTTGGTACCCTGTGGAAGGAAGCAACCCCGCAAGACGCCGCAGCCAAAGGCCCTTGGTGGGAAATGTATGGGGACGACCAATTGAACGCCCTTGAGAAGGAAGCCGCCGAGAACAACCAAAACCTGAAAGCCGCCATGGCGCGGGTGGAACAGGTGCGGGCGCTCACGCGGATCGCCAAAGCAGAATTTTTTCCGACATTGTCGCTGGATCCCTCCGGTTCGGTGTATCGGCAATCGGCCAACCGCCCGGTACCGGCGCCCGCCCCGCAACAACCGTTTTCCGCCAGCGATATCAGTGTGCCGCTGGACTTGAATTACGAAGCGGACATTTGGGGCCGGGTGCGCCGATCGAATGAAGCGGCATTTGCTGATTTTCAGGTGGGCGTGGCTGATTACGAAACCATTCGCCTGACGCTGCATGCCGAGGTCGCTCAAACCTACTTCAGCCTGACCGCGGTGAAGGCAGAACTCGCCGTTCTGCAAAGCACCGTGGACACGCGGCAGCGGAGCCTGGCTCTCATCCGGGATCGTTTTCAAGGTGGGGCCAGCAGCGACTTGGAAGTCGCCCAAGCCGAAAACGCCCTGGCCACGACCCAGGCGGATTTGGCGGACGTGGAGAAACAGCGGGAAACCTTTGAGCATGCCTTGGCGGTGTTGATCGGCCACCCCCCGGGCACCTTCCATATCACAGCGGTCGCATTAACCGGGTTGCCGCCGGAAATTCCCGTCGGCACGCCAGCCAATTTGCTTGAGCGCCGGCCCGATGTCGCGGAGGCCGAACGCGCGATGGCGGCGGCCAACGCCCGAATTGGCGTGGCCAAGGCGGCGTATTTTCCCGTGGTTAAATTGACGGGTTCGGCCGGGCTGGAGAGCGCAGATTTCGGCACGTTGTTCGACTGGCCGAGCAAAATGTGGGCGGTGGGCCCCAGTATCTCCATCCCGCTTTTCGAGGGCGACCGGAATGAGGCCAACTTCAGCCGCGCGGAATCCGCTTATGTGGAAACAGTGGCGCAATACCGCCAGCGCGTGCTGGTCGCTGTCCAGGAAGTGGAGGACAACTTGAGCGGCCTGCGAACTTTGTCCCAGCGTGCCGCAGCGCAGGAACGCGCGGTTACTTCGGCCCAACGCGCTTACGATATTGCCAATTCCCGGTACAAGGAAGGCTCAATCAGTTTCCTGGACGTGGTGGACGTGCAACGAACCCTGTTGCAAAATCAGCGTGAAGCGGTGCAAACCCTCGGCCAGCGATTTGTAACGAGCGTGCTGCTCGTCAAAGCCCTCGGCGGTGGCTGGCAGGATTCGCCCATTCAACAGTTTTATCCCACCACCAAAAACTGACGCCCAACCAGGCCCAACCAAATTACCACTTACTCAATCTCCGAATTCCCATGAACAACCCGTCCTCACTGCTCCGCAAGGGCATCTTCCTCGCCGCCAGTATCGTCCTGATTGGCGGAACCCTAACGTTTCTCGTGCGCCAAGCTCCGGCCGCGTCCGCGCCAGCCGCCCCGGAGGCCGTTCCCGTGTCCGTCGCCACCGTGCCGGAAATGCCCGTCACCGAGTGGGATGAATTTTCCGGCCGCGTGCAAGCGGTCAACCGCGTGGAAATCCGTCCGCGAGTCCCGGGCCGGATTGATGCGGTGAATTTCGAGGACGGACAATTGGTCAAGGAGGGCGATTTGCTGTTTACGATTGATCCCCTGCCCTTTCAGGCAGAACTGGCCCGCGCGGAAGCCGTGCAGGCCGGCGCCCAAGCCCAGGTTGCGCTCGCGCAAACCGCGCTGGACCGGAGCAAGCGCTTGATCGAAAACCATTCCATTGCGCAAAGTGAACTGGACCAGGCCAATGCCAATCTGCTGGAGGCCGTCGCGCTGCTCAAGGGCGCGGATGCCGCGGTGCAAACAGCCCAACTGAACCTGGGCTATACCAAAATCACGGCGCCCGTCGCCGGGCGGGTGTCACGGGCCGAAATCACGGCCGGCAATCTGGTCGAAGCGGGGGTAACCGCGCTGACGACCGTGGTTTCCGTCTCGCCGGTGTATGTGGAGTTTGATATCGATGAACAGACCTACCTCCGGTACGCGGCCAATGGCGCCATGGGCAATTCGGGCCTCGATCACATTCCGCTGTTCATCGGCCTGGCGAACGAAGAAGGTTACCCTCGTGAAGGCCACCTGAAGTCCATCGACAACCAACTGGATGCGCGGTCCGGCACCATCCGGGTGCGCGCGCTGTTGGACAATGCCAAAGGCGATCTTACACCGGGCATGTTTGCCCGGGTGCGCACCGGCGGATCGACCGTGGCCGCGGCCGTCTTGATTGACGACCGCGCGGTGGGCACCGATCAGGACAAGAAATTTGTGCTCGTGGTGGGATCCGACAACAAGACGGCTTACCGCGAGATCAAGCTCGGGCCCATGGTGGACGGATTGCGCGAAGTGCGGTCGGGGCTGAAAAAGGACGAGCGCATTGTGGTGGTCGGCCTGCAGCGGGTGCGCCCGGGTGACGTCGTCGCCCCAACGCCGGTGGCGATGGACAGCAAACAGCGGACGGCGGTTAAAATGTAATTCCATCACCCAAAAAATCCGCGCAGACTCCCATGAACGTTTCCAAATTCTTCATTGACCGGCCCATTTTTGCGGGCGTGTTGTCGTCGCTGGTTTTAATCGGCGGGCTGATTGCGCTGCCCAACCTGCCCATTTCGGAATATCCGGAGGTGGTGCCGCCGTCCATCGTGGTCAAGGCGCAGTTTCCCGGCGCGAATCCCGAGACCATCGCGGCCACCGTGGCCGCGCCCATTGAGGAAAGCGTCAATGGCATCGAGGGCATGCTCTATATGTCGTCCCAAGCGACGTCGGACGGGCTGATGACCCTGACGATTACATTCAAGCTCGGGATGTCGCCGGACTTGGCCCAACAATTGGTGCAAAACCGGGTTAACCAGGCCCTGCCGCGATTGCCGCAGGAAGTGCAGCAATTGGGCGTGACCACCGTGAAAAGTTCACCCGACCTGACCATGGTCGTGCACGTGCTGTCGCCCAACAACCGGTACGATATGACGTATTTGCGCAACTACGCAGTGTTGAATGTCAAAGACCGCCTCGCGCGGTTGCCGGGGGTCGGCGAAGTGGGGATTTTCGGGTCGGGCGATTACTCGATGCGCATCTGGCTCAACCCGCGCAAGATGGCGGAACGCGAACTGGCGGCCAGTGATGTCGTGCAGTCCATCCGGGAACAAAACGTGGACGTGGCGGCGGGCGTGATTGGCGGACCACCGTCGGACTCGAGCGTGGATTACCAAATTTCGGTCAACGCGCACGGGCGGTTGGTCAGCGAAGAGGATTTTGGGGACATCGTCATCCGGACATCGCCGGACGGGGCGATAACCCGGCTCAAGGATGTGGCGCGCATTGAACTGGGCGCCAACGGCTACGCGTTGCGCTCGCTGCTGGACAATAAGGCGGCCGTGGCCGTGCCCATTTTTCAAGCGCCGGGTTCGAATGCGCTGGAGATTTCCGACCATGTGCGGGCGACGATGGCCGAACTGGCCAAGGACATGCCGGAAGGCGTGACTTATCAAATTGTCTATGACCCGACGCAATTTGTGCGCGCCTCGATTCACGCGGTGGTGGAAACGCTGCTCATTGCCATTCTCCTCGTCGTGATCGTGGTGATCGTCTTTCTCCAGACGTGGCGGGCGTCGTTGATTCCGTTACTGGCCGTGCCGGTGTCGGTGATTGGAACTTTCGGCGTCATGTTATTGCTGGGCTTTTCCATTAATGCGCTTAGCCTGTTCGGGCTGGTGCTGGCGATCGGCATCGTGGTGGATGACGCCATCGTCGTCGTGGAAAACGTGGAACGCAACTTGGAGCGCGGGTTGGCGCCCAAGGAGGCGAGTTACCAGGCGATGAGCGAGGTCTCGGAGCCAATTATCGCGATCGCGCTCACGCTGGTGGCGGTATTTGTCCCGCTGGCGTTTGTGAGCGGGCTGACGGGGCAGTTTTTCAAGCAGTTTGCCCTGACGATTGCGATTTCGACGGTGATTTCCGCCTTTAATTCGCTGACCCTGTCACCAGCCCTCGCCGCCCTGCTGCTGAAGAAACATGGGGCCAGGAAGGACGTTTTTCAACGGGCGATTGATTTCCTGTTCGGCTGGTTCTTCCGTCCGTTCAACAAAGTTTTTCACCGCGGGTCGGAAGCCTACAGCGGCGGGGTGAAGTCCACGTTGCGGCACAAGATCGCGATGCTGGGGATGTATGGTTTGTTGATTGGCGCGGCCCTGTGGCTGTTCCATACCGTGCCTGCGGGTTTTGTGCCGGCGCAGGACAAGCAATACCTGGTGGGCTTTGCCCAACTGCCCCAAGCGGCGTCGCTGGACCGGACCGAGGAGGTTATTCGGAAAATGAGCCAGATCGCCTTGGCGAATCCGAGCGTGGAATCGGCGGTGGCCTTTCCCGGATTATCCATCAGCGGATTCACCAACAGCCCGAGTTCTGGGATTGTGTTTGTCACGCTCAAACCCTTCGAAGAACGCAAGCGGGCGGACCAGAGCGGCTTTGCGATTGCGCAACAGCTCAACCAAAACTTTGGCGCCATTCAGGATGCCTATATCGCCGTGTTTCCGCCGCCGGCGGTGCAGGGTATCGGCACGATTGGCGGTTTCAAATTGCAATTGGAAGACCGCTCGGCGCAGGGGAACGACGCCCTCAATGACGCCCTCAACGCCTTTTTAAACAAGGCGCGGCAGGCGCCGGAACTGGCCGGCATGTTCTCCGGCTTTGAAATCAACGTTCCGCAATTGGATGTGGACGTGGACCGGACGCGGGCGCAGCAGCTAGGCGTGTCAATTCCCGACGTGTTTGAGACCATGCAGATTTACCTCGGCTCGCTCTACGTCAATGATTTCAACAAGTTTGGCCGCACCTACCAGGTGTTGGTGCAGGCCGACGCCCCGTTCCGCGCCCATGCGGAGGACATCGGTTTGTTAAAGGCGCGGAACAACAAGGGCGAGATGGTGCCGCTGTCCTCCCTGTTGAACATCACCCAAAGCCATGGTCCCGACCGGGCCACGCGCTACAATGGATTTCCCGCAGCGGACGTGAATGGCGGCGCGAACGCCGGCTTCAGCACCGGGCAGGCCCAGGCGGCGGTCGAGCGGATTGCCGCGGAAACGCTGCCGCGCGGCATCGGGTATGAATGGACGGAGATCACCTACCAGGAAAAAATCGCCGGCAACACGCTGTTTGTCATCCTCCCGCTGGCGGTGCTGCTGGTCTTTCTCGTGCTCGCCGCGCAATATGAAAGTCTGACGCTGCCCCTGGCGGTGCTGTTGATTGTGCCGATGGGTTTGTTGTGTGCTATCGCCGGCGTGTGGATGACCCATGGAGATAATAACATTTTCACCCAGATTGGCCTGATCGTGCTGGTGGGTTTGGCGTGCAAAAACGCGATTCTGATTGTCCAGTTTGCCAGCGAGCTGGAGCATCGCGGGCGGAGCATCTACGACGCCGCGGTGGAAGCCGCGCATTTGCGGTTGCGCCCCATCTTGATGACTTCCATCGCCTTCATCGCCGGCGTGATTCCGCTGGTCGTTTCCACCGGCGCCGGCTCGGAAATGCGCCATGCGATGGGTGTGGCGGTGTTTGCCGGCATGATTGGCGTGACCAGCTTCGGGCTGTTTTTGACGCCCATCTTCTACGTACTATTGCGCACCCTCGCGACCAAGTTTAAACGGAACCACTAAGAAGCTGCGGTTGGGCCGACCTCAACCACCGCGCCCCCCGCCACCAGGACCGCCGCGGCCGCCAGGTCCGCCTTGTCCACCGTTGAGAATATTGGGCCCGTTGCCAGTGAGGATGAAATTCTGAACCTGTTGGGGAACCCCGCCGGAAGTTGCGGGAGCGCCGCCCGCCGGAGGCCCGCCGCCACCCAGGCCACCACGGCCCCCACCACCAGGGCCGCCACCGCCGCCGGGACCACCGCCAGGACCGCCACCACCCGGTCCACCGGGGCCGCCCGGACCGCCCGGACCGCCGTTGCCGGTAATCATGTCGGCGACAAAGGGCGGCAAATCGGCAATTTGCTGTTTTTGGTCATCGGTGAGGAGATTGGTCGAGGACAGAAATTGGGCGGCCCCGGCGGGATCGACACTCTGCCATTCGACTACCGTGGCCATGGCCAGGCGCTGACGCATGGCATCGTCGGTCACGGTGTTAACCCAGTTCATGGCACTCTGCGGATCCTGTTGGCCCGCATTCAGGGCAAAGACGGCGACCGCGCCATCCTTGTCCCCCGATGGCGGCAGGGCATTCAAATATTTTCCGGCGGCGTCAACGTCCTGGGCAGCCCAGGTATTAATGGTGTTGGCCAACAGATTGCTGTTCGCGTTGGGATTGAAATTATTGGGGTCCACCGGAGTATTAGCGACGGTCCGGTCCAATTGCGCCGCCCAGGCGGCTGCAGCCACCGGGTCGGTGCCGGCCCAGGAATTGAGCAATTGGTTGCTCATATTATTCCGGACTTGGGGGTCAGTGAGGGCCGCAACGTAGGCCGCCGCATCTGCCGGGGCATTCTGGGCCCATTGGTTGACGAGAGTGGAGGTGGCCTGATTCTTCAAATTTCCATCCGGCAGCTGGCCGAACATGGCCAACGCATCGGAATATTTCCCCTGGTTGGCCAGGCCGTTGGCGAGCGCCTGCATCGCCTGGCTCTTGATCCGGGCGTCGGCGGCGGTGGCTTCACCGAGCGATGAAACCAGCCCAAAGGCGCCTTTCGGGTCCGTCGAAGCATATCCCTCAATTGCGGCCGTGTAACGGGATTGCTGGCTGGCCGTGGAGCCGGGGTTGTCTTTCATCCATTGCAGGGCGGCCTGGGGATTTTGCGCGGCCAGGGCCTTCAGGGCGGCCGCGACACCCTGTTCGCGCATTTTCGGACTGGTGATGCCGTCCATCGAAGCCAAGTAGCCCGCAGGATCATGGCCGGCCCACGATCCGACCAGCGCGGCCAAAATGGCGTCGCGGGGATTGCCCGCCGGCTTTGTTTGGAGGGAGGCCAGAGCAGCGGCGCATTCCTCCGGGCTGAGGCTGCGGGCCCAAAGGGCGAGCTCGGCCGGATCCGGTTTCCCAACGACTTTTAAAAAGTCCTCCATTCCGGATTGTCCAACCGCAGTGAGCTTGGCATTGGTCAGCGCGCCCTTGTAACCGGCCATGACCGCGGAGCGGTTGCGGCCGGGGGACGCGGAATTGGCCAGGGCGGGCGCATGGGACCGGCCATACCAGTAGGAGGAGGCGGCGACTCCGCCGCACAAAAGCAGATAGCCAGCCAGGTTGAGGGCGCGTGATTTTTCTTTCATAAATATCCTGGAATTAATTTTTCGTTTTTAGTCGTTTTTTTTATTTCACCCGATTCAACGCCGGTGCGGGACGAAAGTTGCAGCCAATCTCACGGTTTGCGGCCCACCTTATAACACAATTCACCTTAAGCGGGCATTAAGCCGCCGCCGGCGGAAGAGGGCGCGGCCGCCTGCCGGCCGGGGCCGCGTCCCACGTCTTAATCCTGGCTTAAGGTGGCATGCCGTATAATGAATGCCGCACCCCGCCACCGTTCCCGGAGCCATCCGGCCGGTTGCTTTTTAGTTTCATTCCCGCCCCCATTGTCGTCATCATCTTGGAAGCCGGCACCGGAATCTCATGCGTATTCTCATTATCGAAGATGAACCGGATCTGCTGTCCGCGCTAACCCAGGCGTTGCGGGAGGAGGGTTATGCGGTGGACACCGCCAGCGACGGACGCGAGGGTCTGTATAAAGCCCAAATCGCGGTGTACGACGCCCTCGTTCTGGATTTGATGATTCCGCAACTCGACGGCTGGCAGGTGTTGAAGGAACTGCGCCAAGGCGGCAGCACGGTTCCCGTGTTGATTCTCACAGCGCGGGACGCCCTGCCCGACCGCGTACGGGGCTTGGACGCCGGCGCCGACGACTATCTGGTGAAGCCCTATGAACTGAAGGAACTGCTGGCGCGACTGCGCGCGCTCATTCGGCGAGGTGCGGGGAAGCCCAGTTCAATTTTGCAACTCGGCGGCATCGCGGTGGACACGGCGGGCAAACGCGTCTCCAAGGATGGGGCGCCCGTGGCCTTGACCGGGCGCGAATACGCCTTGGTGGAATTCCTGGCGCTGCACCGCGGTGAGATGCTCAGTCGCACGGAGATCTACGACCACTTGTTCGACGAGGAGGACGACAGCCTGTCGAATCTTCTGGATGTCCATGTCTGCAACGTGCGCAAGAAATTGGGAAAAAAATTTATTCTTACCCGGCGCGGGCAGGGTTACACGCTCGGCGACGGCGGGCCCGGAGGGGACGACGATGTTTAGATCCATTCGCTGGACCCTGCAGCTCTGGCACGCCGGAATTCTCCTGCTGGCGCTCACGAGTTTTGGCGTCGCGCTCGACGTCGCGATGGGCCGCGCCCAATTGCGCCGCGTGGATGCGGAGCTCGAAGGCGCAGCGCAAGTACTGGCCAACGGCCCGATGGGGCCGCCGCACCCTCCCGGCAATGACCCGCGGGGCAATGGATTTCCTCCGTTCGGCGGGGACCATCAACCCGGATTCAACGGTAACGGGCCGCCGCGGGGTCCCGATGGCCGCGGCCCCAACGGGGATCAAGGGCCACTGGACAACCGGCCGCACTTTCCCCCGCAAGATTGGTGGACCACCGTGCCGCAGGACGCTTTGCGTCGGCTCGGCGAAAACGAACAGGACCAGCCTTACTTCGTCATTTGGGGCGCCGATGGCGACGTACTGCGCTCGTCGTCGCCCAGTCCCACCGTGCCTTTTGACGCCGACCTGGCCAAATCATTCGCCGCATCCGGGGCGAATGGAATCCCCCAGTTTCGACAGCGCGCCGGTTTTCGGGAAGTTGTCCTGCCCGGGCCATTTGGCATGAGCGTTTTGGTGGGGAAATCCATGTTCTCGGAACAGGCGACCCTCGCCCGCCTCCATTGGCAGTTGTTCGGCGCGGGCGCGGCTGTGTTATTCGTGGGTTTGCTGGGGGGCTGGTTCCTGTCGCGAAGGGTGATGCGGCCAATTCAACAGATCAGCGAAACCGCGCGCTCGATCTCCGCGTCGGATCTGTCGCAGCGCATCGAGGTGGCGGAGACCGAGGGCGAATTGGGCTCGCTGGCGAAAACCCTGAATGAAACTTTCCAACGCCTGCAAACTGCCTTTGAGCGGCAAGTGCAGTTTACCGCGGATGCTTCGCATGAATTGCGCACCCCCTTGTCGGTCATCCATTCACACACCGAACTGGCCTTGAACAAGGAACGGACTGCGGCCGAGTACAAACAAACTTTGGCGACCTCCTTGCGCGCAGCCCAGCGCATGAAATCGCTGGTTGAGTCGCTGCTCGTGTTGGCGCGGGCGGACGCCGGCAAATGGGAAACGCAGACCGAAAAGTTCAACCTGCAATCACTGGCGGAGGAATGCGTGGCCATGATCGCCCCCCGCGCCGCGGAAAAAAATGTGACCATGGCCAAGGATTTGACGCCGGTGGAGATGGACACTGACCGCACGCGCCTGGCGCAATTGCTGACCAATTTGCTGGCGAATGCCGTGCAGTACAATCGGGAAGGTGGGCGGGTGGAATTGAAAGTCGTCCCGGTGGGGTCGGAGGTGCTAATTACCGTGGCAGACTCGGGCGTGGGCATTGCGGAGGATGACCAGCCGCACATCTTCGAACGATTTTTCCGGACAGATAAGGCGCGCTCCCGCGAAGCCGGCGGCAGCGGCCTGGGCTTGGCTATTTGCCAGAGCATCGTCAAAACCCTCGGCGGTACGATTTCGTTTCGCAGTCAACTGGGGGAAGGGACCACTTTTGAGTTGCGCCTGCCCCGGTCGGGACCCAAGGGAGAAACGTAAGCGCGGCGGCGGCCGATGGGCACCGATGATTGTTGCATGAAATTTAATCGGCGAAAAAAGTGCCCGGCGATTGGTAAATTCTCTTGATCAATTTCCGGAACGTTTCCGGGAAAAGTGCCCTCCCAACGTAAAAAAAGTGTTAACCTGCGACCAGGTGCAGGGGCGGTATGAACCGTGCTTTAGAATTGTTGCTGCACGCGACCCAATGCGTGGATCAAACGCAATTAAAACCTTTGTGCCCAAAGACTTAAATCTCCCTTTGGGGACCGAAATTATCCAATCGCCAATAGGCCGGCAGGCAGCTCAGGAACAGGACTTTGAGCTCCAACGGGCCATTTTTGACGCTATTCCCGCCTCGGTGGCGGTCATTGACCATGACGGCCACATTCTCGATTTCAACGAATCTTGGAAGCGATATGCCGGCATCAATCCCCTGTTTGAGACCCCCTTGGAAATCGGGGAAAATTATCTTGAGGCCTGCGTTCGGATCCATGGTGAGAACGCCGACGACGCAGCAGCGGTCGTGCACGGCCTGCGCGGCGTGCTCAGCGGAACCCGGGAAGAATTCGTGCACGAATTCCGGCGCAAATCGAAGGGCGGTAAGCGCTGGTACCGGTTGCGGGCGGCTCCCTTCACCTCTCGTCAGCAGCGCGGCGCGATGCTGCTTTTCACTGACATCACCAAACGCGGCGAAGCGATGGAATCGCTGCAAATTGCCGAACGAAAATACCGGAGCATTTTTGAAAACGCCACTGAGGGCATCTTCCAGACCAGCCTGGCCGGCCAATACCTCGTGGTTAATCCGATGCTGGCCAAAATCTACGGCTACGAATCGGGCGACGATCTGATTGGGTCGATTCGCAACATTGGGCAGCAACTATACGTGAACCCGGGACGCCGTGATGAGTTCATTCAGGTCCTCGAGGCGAAGGACATGGTCTACCAGTTCGAGTCGGCCATCCGGCGTAAAGACGGCAACATCATCTGGATTTCCGAGAATGCCCGGGCGGTGCGCGATGCCGCGGGCAGCCTCCTCTACTACGAAGGCACAGTGGTGGACATTACCGAGCTGAAACATGCCGAGGAGCAAATCCGCAACCAAGCGGCGCTGCTGGACAAAGCACACGATGCCATCGTGGTCCAGGATCTGGAGCATCGCATTCAATATTGGAACAAAAGTGCGGAACGAATTTACGGCTGGACCAGCGCCGAAGTGGCGGGGTCGGACGCCGGCGCGTTGCTGCATCTGGAAATGTCCGCCTTTGAGCGGGCGCTGGCCGTGGCGCTGGCCGAAGGCGGCTGGTTCGGTGAGTTCAAACACCGGCGCAAGGACGGCACCGAGGTCATCGTTGAATCCACCCTGACGCTCGTGCGCGATGCAGAGGGCCGGCCGAAATCCATTCTGGCCATCAATATAGATGCGACAGAAAAGCGGAATTTGGAAAGGCAAGTGATCCACTCCCAGCGCATGGACAGCCTGGGCACGCTGGCTGGCGGCATCGCCCACGACTTCAACAACATCCTCGCCATCATCTCCGGCTTTGCCCAAATGGGTCGCGTCAGCGTTCCACCCAACCACCCGGCGCAACGGAGCCTCGCCGCCATCGAAATGGCCAGCCAACGCGCGGTGGCCATGGTGCGGCAAATCCTGACCTTCAGCCGTCGGCAGGAAACGGAGCGCCGGGTCACGGAATTGCCGCCAGTGGTGAAGGAAGCGGTGGGCTTTCTGCGCACCACGCTCCCGTCCAAAATTGAAATTGTCTCCGTAAATCAAACTGCCATTCCGCCCATTTTTGCCGACGCGACACAAATCCACCAGATCATCATCAACCTGGGCACCAACGCGGCGCACGCCATGCGCGACCGGGGTGGCCGGCTGGAAATACAACTTGAACTCGTGGAGTTTGCCACCGTCCAAGTAAAGGCCGCCGTCCATCTTCCCCCCGGTCGGTATGCGCGCCTCGTCGTGAGCGACACAGGGTCGGGCATGGACGCGCAAACGCTGCCGCACATTTTCGAGCCGTTCTTCACCACCAAAGCCCGCGGCGAGGGCTGTGGTCTGGGTCTGGCGGTGGTGCACGGCATTGTCAAAAACCACGACGGCGCCATCGAGGTGAGCAGTGAACTGGGCAAGGGCTCCGTGTTTCGCCTTTACTTTCCAGCGCTGGAAGCAGAGCCGGCCCGCAAAGAACGCCGCAAACCCAAAGAGGTCGCTGGCCAAGGTCGCCGCATACTTTACGTCGATGACGAGAAAGATCTCGTCCTGTTGACCACGCTGGACTTGCAAGCCCGCGGATATTTGGTTTCTGGCCACACGTTGCCGGAAGAGGCCCTGGCGGCGTTTCGCGCCGCGCCCCATCAATTTGATGCCGCCGTCGTGGACATGTCCATGCCCAGGCTGGACGGGACGGAATTGTGCCGGCAATTGTTGGGCATTCGTCCAGACCTTCCCGTTGTCATGGTCTCCGGATTCTTTCGTCCGGAAGACACGGAAAAAGTGCGGGCCGTGGGGATCACCATGCTGGTCGAAAAACCTCAGATGGTGGCCCTGCTGGGGGGAACTTTGGACCAAGTGTTCAAGCAGGCGCACCGCCGATGATATTTTCTGCTTCGGCCCTGGGATCGCCGGGAATTTGTCATGACTTCGCATGGTCCGCCACCAAGGGGGTGCTAGCGACGAAACAGACTGGGACAGTTCGCGGAATCAGAAAGGCGGCGGTCATCGTAACCCCGGCAAAACACACATTTCATTTGGGTGCATGGCGGTGATTTCGGCCGCGCCCCAGCCGGTTCGACCACCCGCGCTTGAAAGTTCCCAAGCCTGGGACAAACGCAACACTATTGCCAAAGCAAACGGGCCATGGTATAGTCTCAACAATCGTCACTCTTTCGGAAATTCCCCCAATGAAGCCATCGTGGGGCGGGCCGCGCCTCCCGCCAGCCCGCAATCGCCGGCCCACCAGCTCCGGCCGCCGCGGGTTTGGGCGGTTGCTCATCGCCGCGTTGATGGTGTTGGTGCCTTTGACGGTGCGGGCTGATTTTCAACTTTACGTGACGACCGTCGGCAATGGTTCAGTGATCACGCTCAACTCCGCCAGCGCCGAAAGCACTTTGGGAAGCGGTTTAAACACCCCTCAAGCACTGGCGTTTGGGCCAAACGGAGATTTATTTGTCGTGAACGGAGGAAACAGCACCATCTCCGAGATCACTCCGGCCGGGGTGGTAAGCACCTTTGCCAGCGGATTAAACAATCCGCAGGGCCTCGCCTTTGACCGCAACGGGAATCTCTTTGTGGCCAACGGCGGTAATGGCACCATCACTGAAATCACTCCGGCGGGGGTGGTTAGCACGTTTATCTCTGGTTTTGGCTATTTGCAGGGACTGGCTTTTGATGGACATGGGAATCTATACGTGACGGAAAACAACACCGTGATCGCGGTCACGCCGGCGGGCTACGCGAATACGTTTGCCAGCGGGTTTAATGAGCCGGCGGCCTTGGCGTTTGACGGAAATGGAAATTTCTATGTGGCCAATGCCGGCAACAGCACCATATCGAAAGTCACTCCCGATGGGGTGGCAAGTACGTTCGCCTCGATTTCCAGCGGGTTTTCCAGTTTGGCGTTTGACGATGCGGGCAACCTTTACGCGGCGGAAAATGGCGATATCTGGAGAATCACCCCCGACGGCGTGGTGAGCCAGTTTCCCGCGGCCAATCTTGGGTCGGTGAATTATCTGGCCACCGCCTCCACCCCGGCAGTACCGGCCATAACCCGGCAGCCTTCGGATCAAACGGTGGCGGCCGGCACGAATATCAGCCTGACCGCCAGCGTTGGTGGCGCTCCATGGGCCAACAGCTTTCAATGGCAGCGGTTGCCGTCGGGCGGTTCCACCTGGGCCAATTTGACGACCACCAGCAATTATCTTGGAACCACCAGCCCCTCTCTCATTGTGGGCAACGCCACGTTTTCCATGACGGGAGACCAATTCCGGTGCATTGTTACCAATGCGGTTGGGCCGGTGGTCTCCAATTCCGCCACACTTTCCGTGGCGGCGGTGGCGATCGGCCAACAGCCGTCAGACCAGGCCGTGGTTGGCAATTATGGAGCCACCTTCAGTGTGGGCGCGACTGGCGCCGGTTTGCGCTACCAATGGAAAGTGTCCACGAATGGCGGCGGAACTTGGAACTCCCTTTCCGATGACTCGAACCAACGCGGTTCCGCCACGCCCTCCCTTGGGTTAAGCAATACCAGCGCGTCCATGACGGGATACGAATATGAATGCGTTATCACCAGCGATTTTGGTTCGAACACGACCACGCCCGCGTCGCTCACCGTGCTGCCATTTCGCTTATTGGTGTCGAATTCGAATGGCGATATCTCCCAAATTTCCCCCTCGGGGGTGGTCAGTTCGCTGGCCCCCGGAGCCATTGCCCAACCTGCGGGATTGGCCTTTGACCCGGAGGGTAACTTGTATGTGGGAAATTCCAGCAACTCCCTATTCGTGATTAATCCGCAAGGAGCGGTGGGATTGTTCGCGACGGGTGGTTTTTATTATCCCGCTGGATTGGCCTTTGACGCGGGCGGAAATCTGTATGTGGCAAATTCCGGCAATGGTTCGGTGGCGGTGGTCACACCCTCCGGGCTGGTTAGCGCCTTTGCCAGCGGAATGTCCGAGCCCGAGGGCATGGCGATGGACGGAAACGGCAACTTATATGTCGCAAACTTCTTCAGTGGCACCATCGCCCGAATCACCCCGGCCGGCACCGTCAGCACCTACGCGACCGGATTTAACAAGCCCACCGGGCTGGCGTTTGACGGCAGCGGTGATCTCTACGTGACAAATACCGGAAATACCCAGTTGCAAAACGGGGGTGACACGAGGGTGTCGATGATCAAGCCGAACGGGGAGGTAAGCACTTATGCCACGGGATTTAACGGCCCCCTTGGCCTGGCGTTCGACGCCGGCGGGAATCTCTATGTGGCCAATTATTTCACCCAGTCCGTCATGGTCGTTGCCCCGGGCGGGGCGGTGAGCACTTTCGCCGCCAATTTGTCCGCGCCAAATTTTTTAGCCGTCATCTCCTCCCCGGCGGCACCCGCGATTATCACGCAGCCGGCCAATCAAACGGCGGGGGCAGGGGCCGGCAGTGCCAGCTTCTTCGTTGCCGTCAGCGGTGCGCCTGGTTTGAATAGTTTTCAGTGGCAACGCCTGCCCGCGGGAAATACAACCTGGGAAAATCTGGCGGATGGGACGGGCTTCCAAGGCAGCGCCACCCCGACATTGACCGTGTCCAATGCCTCGTTGGCGATGTCGGGCGACCAATTCCGGTGCGTGGCCACCAACGTGGCGGGCTCCGGCACCAGCAATCCCGCGTCGCTCACAGTTCTACCCGTGTACATTTATTCCCCTCCCTCGGATGACACGGTGGTGAGCAGTTATGCAGCAACTTTTTCGGTCGGCGCATCCGGCACAAATCTAAGCTACCAATGGCGGGTTTCCACAAATTCCGGCCTGTCGTGGAGCTCCCTCGCCAATGACGCCACCCACAGCGGGACGACCTCCAGCATGTTGACGGTGGACAATCCGTTGGTGGGCGGGTCAGGAGAGGAATTTGAATGCGTGGTGACCAGCGATTCAGGATCCACCACTTCCAATCCGGCCACCCTGACCGTCGTGCCGTTTCTCTTTTACGTTTCCAACTTCAACGGCACCGTTTCCAAAGTCACGGCGGATGGCACAACCAGCCAGTTTGCCAGCGGATTTACCAGCCCAGTGGGACTGGCAGTGGACGCCGACGCCAATCTCTACATTGCCAACCAGGGCAACGGCACAATTTCCAAAGTCACCCCGGGCGGGTCGGTCAGCCGGTTTGCCAGCGGGCTCCAGCAGCCCGCCGGACTGGCGTTTGACGCGAATGGTAATTTGTATGTCTCGAATCAGAGCAGCAACAACACCATCTCAAGCATCACACCAGCCGGGGTCGTCAGCACCTACGCCAGCGGATTGAGCGGCCCCGCCAGTCTGGCGTTTGATTCGAGTGGAAATCTGTATGTTTCCCATCAAGCCAACGGCAATATTACCAAAGTCACACCGGCGGGCGTGGCGAGTACCTTTGCCACCGGATTTGTCATTCCCCAAGGCATGGCTTTTGATGGCGGCGGCAACTTGTTGGTGAATTGGGGCGGCAACAGCACCATTTCCAAAATCACGCCGGGCGGCGTGGTCAGCCAGGTGGTCAGTGGCCTTGGCTCACAGTCGGGTGGGCTGGTGGTTGGAGCGAGCGGGAATATGTATGCCGCCACAATTAACAATAAGCTGGACCAAATTACCCCCGGGGGTGTGGTCAGCCAATTTGCGTTAATTGTGTTTGGAAGCCGGGCCGCTGTGGCGATAGTCACTCCCCCGCTGGCGGCGCCGGTGATTGGCACCCAACCACAAAGCCAGGTCATTGCCACCGGGCAAAACGCCAACTTGACGATAATCGCGAGCGGACCCCACGGTTCGAATATCTTCCAATGGCAGCGCCTGCCAGCGGGTGGTTCAGTTTGGACTACCCTGACCGATGGTGGGGCCTATAGCGGCAGCCTGGGCCCGACCCTGACGGTGGCGCCGGTGACTCCGGCCATGTCGGGCGACCAGTTTCGGTGCGTGGTCACCAATTCCATCGGCTCAATTACCAGCAACGTCGCGACGATTACGGTGCAACCCGTTGACATTACTGTCCAACCACAGGACCAAACCGTCGCCAGCAGCAATGGCGCCGTCTTTAGTACGGCTGCGGCCGGGGTCAATTTAACCTATCAATGGCAGGTTTCCACCGATGGCGGCGCGACGTGGACGAATCTGGCCAACAATCCAACTTATGCCGGCACGTCGACGAACACCCTGACGATATCGAACACCACTTTGGCGATGTTGGGTTATAAGTATGAGAATGTCATCACCAGCGACTTTGGCGCGTCCCCAACCAATCCCGCCACCCTGTCCGTACAGCCTTTCCTGATGTATGTGGCAAATTCCGGAAACGGCACAGTTTCGCAAATCACCGCCTCCGGGGTGGTGACTACCTTTGCGAGTGGATTTAATGGCACTGAAGGCGTGGCCTTTGACGGCACCGGCAATTTGTTTGTGGCCGCCAGCGGCAACGGCAGCGTCTTCCGTGTCACCCCCGGCGGGGTGGTAAGCACGTTTGTCACCACGCCGAAAGTCAATCGCCCGCAAGGGTTGGCCTTTGACGCCCGCGGTAATTTGCTCGTGGCGAGCGGCACGACCGTGGCCAAAATTACCCCCGCAGGCGCGACCAGCGGATTCGGCGGCGGCTTCAGTTCCCCCACCGGTTTGGTTTTCGACAGCAGCGGTTATCTGAATGTTGCCTACCAGGGCACCTTAAATGCCATTGGCCCGGTGTCGCCCGACGATCATTCAAATTTTCTTTATGGCGGTTTCAGCAACCCGGCCGGTCTGGCCATCGACGCCAACGGCAACCTCTATGTGGCAAACCAGGGCAATGGCACCGTCTCCGTGGTGACGCCGGCGTGGTCCATCAGCACATTTGCCAGCGGTTTCAACTCACCCGTTGGCCTCGCCTTTGACGGCAATGGCAATCTCTATGTGGTGAATCAAGGCAATGGCACGGTCTCCAAAGTTACTCCCGCCGGCGTGGTGAGCACCTTTGTCAGTGGCCTGTCCTCACCGACTTACATCGCCATTGACACAGTGGCGGCCTCGCCCACGGTGGCGCCGGCGATCACGATGCAGCCGCAAAGGCAGTCCATCCTGGCTGGCGCCGGCACCACCTTTTACACCCAGGCGAGTAGCGCGCCCAATTCGATTACTTTCCAGTGGCAACGGTTTCCGGTGGCCGGTTCAGGATGGATTAATCTGACGGATGACGGCAATTTTTCAGGAAGCAACACGTCAACGCTTTCGCTGGCCTTCGCGCCCCTGGCGATGTCCGGAGACCAGTTTCAATGCGTGATCACCAATTCGGCCGGCGGTTTGGCGACCAATCCGGCCACGCTAACGGTGAATCCACTCACCGGCGCTCCTAGTTTTTCTGAAATCACCTTTGCCGCCTGGCAGAGCGTTTGGTTTACCGCGGCCCAATTGAATGATCCGGGAACTTCCGGGTCCATGGGCATGCCCGCCAGCGACGGGGTCACCAATTTCATCAAATATGCCTTTAATCTCGATCCCTATATGCCGCCGGGAACGAATGGCAACCCCGACCTGCCCGAAGCCACTTTGGCCAACGGGAATTTGACGCTCAACTTCAGCGCGAGAAGCAGTGTTACCTATACCGTCCAGGCCAGCACTGATTTGGTGAATTGGTCGACCCAAGGCGTCACGATTCAAGCCAACGGCCAGTTTCGCACCGCCAGCCATCCCATCCCCGCCACCGGTTCCATCTTCCTGCGCGTTTTGGTGCAATCGAATTAGCCACTGGGTCGGTCGGATAATCACCCGGGCCGGCAAGAAGGGCGGCGCCGCCTGCCCTTGACGACGACGGCCCCCCTTCCTGCTGGAGACTGACGGCCGCAAAGTGAGGGAGCTGGGCAAATCCAGAACGCTCCCTCCATTAGTTGATGGAAATCCTAAGCGGCGCGGACACCACCGAGGTTTTCTGTTCGCTGGAATCGGTCAACCGTAATTTAAACGTGAAAACTCCAGTGCGCGAGGGCAGGCCGGAGATGGCGCCGGAATCCGGGTCCAGTTTGAGTCCATCCGGCAGGGTGCCACTTTCGATGGTCCAGTGGTACCAGGGCAGGCCCCCCTTGCCGCGCAGGGTGGCAGTGTAGGGGGCCGACTGGCGGCCGGTGGGCAGTGTGCCAGTGAGCACGGTCAGGTCGAAGGTGCGGCGAATTTTATAGCCGATGGTTTCCAGGCAAAGCACATCGAGCTTGGTGATAAGCCAGCGGCCCTCCGGCAGTTTGTCATTATACTCGTTGCCAAAAGCGGCCCGGCGGCTGGCGTCGTCAATCTCACCATCAAGATGGTCCACGTTATTCACTTTGGGGTAATGGCCATGGTAGGAGAGCAATTCCGCGCTTTCGAAAACGCCAGCCGCCTTGGCGGTCTTCTCCTGCGGGTAACTCTCATTGAAACCCAGGGCGTGGCCCATTTCGTGGTGGACGATGGAATAAAGGTCGTTCTGGTGCTCGCCGCGATTGTCCGTCTGCCACCAATTGGTGTCCTTGGAAATGAGCATCCAACCCAGCGTGTTGTAGTTGCCCTTGGTCTCCACGGCGACGTTGCCGGAACGGCGGAGTGGCAATGGCGCGCCATGGCTGGATTGAAAAGACTGGTCCGAGCCGGCGCCGCCAGCGCGATGTTGGGGGTCGTCCACCCCGAACAATTCAAACAGGAAACCGGTATAGGAAACCGGATTGGGCTGCAACACGGCCTTCGTGAAATCAGTGACCGGCGGGTAGATCCAAATCTTTTCACTGTTGGCAGAGACGGGAGCCAAATCCATATCGTCAATAAAGTAAGCCCAGTCATCCGCCGCCTGTTGGACGATTTGGCGCTTTACTGGATCTTTGAAAAATCCGGCGGCATCATAGGTAAAATCAACGGTGACCTTAAAGGCACCCGGGCGATTTTCATCCTGGTCGAAAACGTGAATCGGTATGTTGCCAACGTGCCGGGCACCACCGGCTTCCGTGACTTCATATTGCAATACGGAGTCCTCGTCCTTCGTCGCCCGGTCGGGAAAGATGGAAAGATAGACGACGACTTTGGCGGAAGCATTGCGAAAGGTGATGGACTTGGACGGACCGCTGCCGCCGATGAGCGAAGGCAGGTCAAAATACATGCGCGGGTCCGGGGTCAAAAGCGCGACGGTGGCGGGAAAGCGTTGAATGTCCGGCGAGGGGGAGAGGGTCAGTTTCACCGCGGGATTCGCGATATAGCCGTCCCAGTCCACCAAAGCGATGCCGCGGGCGTCGAGAGGGTTGCCGGACGCATCCAAGATCGCGATTCCCTGGCCAGGGGGATAAACAGTAGATTGGGCGAAAAGACCTTGGGGGATGCCTGGGTCCAGAATGAACCCCGCGCAGACAAACAAAAAAGGCCAGGGCGCGACACGAAGGTAAAGCCTGGCCTTCATGGACTTGGCGCCACGGTTGGGCTGGTCGCGGGTTTTACCGGGCGCAAATGGTAGGAAAACGCGCCCAGCAAATCACCGATTTTGGCGCCGGCATGGCACTGGAGACAGTTGTCTTGCGCGCGGATCGCCCCGACCACAATGCGGTCACCGCCGTCCAGCGGCAAAGAGGCGATTTGTTGGCCCGCACGAAGCAAGTCAACCGATTTGGTTTCAAAATCGGTTAGTGTACGCGAATGAAGCGTCGAGCTTGTGGGCGCGCCGCGGCTGGGCGGCCCGATTTTTACCATGGGGACGCTCGCAAAGGCTAAAGGAGGCTTGTGCATGGCGACGCCAATCAGCTCCAGGCTGTCGAGCGAATAAGCCTGCGCGGCCGATTTAGTCTCCTCCGTGGGCGGCGAGGACTCTGAAATGAGCAGCATGTTCTTGCGCACACTCATCAAGTGGGAACTTAACCGGCCCGTGCCCGCACCCCGGACGGAAACGAAGTCGCTCACGTAATAATCGTTTAAGGCGGCTTCCGAGGTCCATTTTAAATACGGCCGCAGGGCGTTGAGAAAATCGGCAACCGAACTAAACTGGTTGAGTTGGACGGAGTTGGGCCGCTGCCAATAGGGGCCAAACGCCTTGAAGGAAAACGGGTAGATGAGATCGGCAGCTCCGGGATCAGCCTTGAGCCAGAATGCCATGAAGGTAAAGGGCGGGTCCGTCCCGCCCGTGACGTCTATCAGCCGCACCTCGTACGAGCCGTGCAAATTGGCGTTGCCAGTCAGAGATGCCGTCAGCTGTGTCAAGCCTTCGGTAATCACGTCGCCAAAAAACTGCCCGGGAAAATTGCCGGTGCGCAGGGCCGTCACCGAGCCCGCCGCGTCAACCGCCACGGAAGTCAGGGCGACCAATTTGCCTTCTGCCTCCGTGAGATAATCGAACCCTTCGGTGGACGCGGAATCCAGACCAGCACCGAGCGCCACTTCACGGAAATTCAGCGCATAGACGACAAGGGGAGGTTTGGTTTGCAATGAATTCAGATCGGCAACATGCGCGACCAATGGAGAACGCGACTGGAGCAGATTGTCCTTCACGCTGGAGGTGACCAGCGCCGGCGCATCTGTGGGCCCCGGGGCAAAGCGCAGGGAGGGGGCATGGTGGGTTGCGGGATTAGTATTGACCGCAGGTGGTCCCGATCTGTCCGTCGCCGCAGCCGCAATAGGAACCGCTGACACTGGCGTCGGGCCGGACGGCGGCCCGGCCGCTTTCGCGGGGACGGATTGAGCGCGGATTACCAGCGCGGCAGTCGGCATCAGGAGGGCAAACATTCCGGCGCAGAAAATGGGCGGAGCTCTCATATTGAGGTTGGAGCAGGCGGATAAACGGTCGGCTTTGGTTTTCGCGGCGGTGGCAGATTGGGGGTGCGCCAGTTTCATTCAGATGCAGCAGGCCAATACTAAAAGCCTATTTGGCTGGTTCGTGATACGGCTTGCCCTGCTGATAAAGCGCGAGCCGCTGACGCCCTCCATCGGAGGCCAACTTGTCCACCGGCATGGTCAGGTATTTGGTTTCCCACTTGATGGCGTCAGTAAAATCGCCGGCTTCGGCAGTGGCGGCGGCAAGGTTGTCCAGCGCATTGGCATCTGTCCAATTGGACAGCTCGCAAGCTTTCGCCGCATAGAGCACCGCTTGCTGGCCGTTGCGCACGGCCGAATTCGCACTGGCCGCGAGAATCCAGCCCAACGCCCGGTTGGCTTCGACATTCTTTGGGTCCAACTGGAGCGCGCGTTTGTAATCCGCCACGGCCCCGGCGTCGTCCCGCTTCATTTCCTTGGTCAAGCCGCGGACATAGTAGATTGGGGCCGATTGCGGATCAATGGCAATGGCCTGGGTGTAGTCGGCGATGGCGCCATCGTAGTCTTTGGCCACAAATTTTCCCCGGGCACTATTAAGGAGGGCCACCGCCGATCTTTTGTCCAGCGCGGCAATAAAGGCCTGCGGGCCACCCTCGACGTAGCCCACGATGGTGGTCACGATTTTCTCGTTTTCATCCAGCAGGATGGTGGTGGGATAGGCGCTTATCTTATATTTTGCTTTCAAGGCATCGTTTTGCGTTTGCAGGGCCGGGCTCAACTTGGTGAGCTGCGGATAATCCAGCGTAACCAACACGAGATTCTTCGCCGCATAGGTGGCAAACTCCGGCTTTTCGTAGACGTCCTTTTCGAGCTTGATGCACCAGGAGCACCAGTCTGAGCCGGTGAAATCGAGGAGAATCTTTTTGTGTTCTTTTTTCGCCTGGGCCACAGCTGCGGCGTAGTTGGTGGTCCACGCCGGCGCGGCGGGTAAAACCGGCGTGCTACCGAGGAAAACGCTGATAATCGCCAGAAAACGAATGCACCGGCCAAGGGAGGGAAAGGCGTGCAAAAAGTTCATGACTGGGGAAAAACCAGCCGCAACACGGATGGTGGTGAACTAATAATCTACCGGATTCGATTAGCTGGCAAGTCCATATCTCGTGATACGCGGGGGGTATCCGGCAACGCGAAGACGACGAGCGCCTCAGTCAATGGCGCCCCCAAGAGGCCCGGCGGTGGCATAACCGGTTCCGGCAAGCCAATTTTTCGTTTTAAAATTCGACGGGGAAGGTATAGGTTGCCGGGCCGAAAAAATACTCCGGTTTCAATTCGTGTAATTAGGCGGTGGAGCAAGGCTTGTTCTGGTTGGGGTTTATGGCGCAAGGCGGCGACGTAATGGCTGACCGCGTTGGCACTGCCCATGTGCAACTGTCTGGCCAGCCAGGCGTCGCCAGCGGCCGTCTCCTGTTTGAGGTAGGCCGCAAGGGCGACTTTCCACGGGGCGGATTTACGCTCCGGCGGGGCGTCGGCCACGGTATTTCCCAGGACATCCAAGCATCTTGCTTTTCGCTCCGCTCCGACCTTCCAGCTTCTAACTTCCAGATTCCAGCTTCCTCCCCCGAATCTTAGGTTGGTGAGTTAAGAATGCCCCCTCCCCCCCCTCCGATAACACGAGAATGCACGAGAATGCACGATTATTGGCCACAGCAAACGCAAAGGGGCCCAAAAATCGTGGTTGGCCGGGGTGCAATTTAAGGCAAGAGCGGGGCCTGCGGACCCGCCAGCCGCCTTGGTTGCGAATTCGATGACACAAAAAAAGTGGTCAAAATTGGTCCAAGGTAGTCAAAATTGGTCAGAAAGACGGGGAGGGGCGGTCGAGCAAGGGGCATGGGAAGGATGCCGATGTGCCTGGGGTTAGGTGCATGGGCAGGATGCCCATGCTACTCGCCTCGCCACGGATCGGACGTCGGCGGGGCTGGGATGTGGCGGGATTTAGAACTGCGATGTCAAAGAACGGACTGAAAAGTGTTTTAGTGCTTAGCTTTTTGGTTCTTAGTTCTCCTGCCTTCAGTCTCCTCGCCTCCCGATTCCAACTTCTAGTTTCCGGCAATTTCGCCACCCTAGCACAGCAGGATTGAAAAAAGCCATCACTGCGTTGGCTGCGTTGGATAGGTTTGATGCGTTGGATAGGTTGGCTGGGTTTGATGCGTTGGTTATTTTGGCTGCGTTGGGAGCGGGAAATTTAAGTTTGGCGTTTCGAGTTGGAGCCCAGCGCCGATTTCCCCGGAAATCTTTATGTCA
>CAZLPS010000012.1:11056-67147 GCA_964561455.1 uncultured Opitutales bacterium | reverse complement strand
GGTCGTCGGCTTGGCCGATGTTGCCGAGGACGATGGCGGCGTTGCGTTTGAGGCGGGGGAGTTTGAGGCGGGCGAGGGGTGTGCCCTGGGTGTGTTGGCGGAAATCGTCTTCGTTCCAGGCGAGCATTTGGCGGAGGTCGGGGTATTCGCGAGGGGCGAGGGCGGTTTCGTTCGTGGCGATGGCCCATTTGTTCCAGGGGCAGACGTCGAGGCAATCGTCGCAACCGAAGAGGCGATTGCCGACGGCGGCGCGAAATTCCTCGGGGATGGGACCGTGGTGCTCGATGAGGAGATAGGCGAGACAGCGGCGGGCGTCGAGTTGGTAGGGGGCGGTGATGGCCTTCGTTGGACAAACGTCGATGCACGCGGTGCAGGCGCCGCAGTGGTCGCGGCCGGGTTGGTCGGGGACGAGTTCGAGGGTGGTGGCGACGCAGCCGAGCAGCAGCCAGGTGCCGAGTTTGGGATGGAGCAGTAGCGTATTCTTTCCCTGCCAGCCGAGGCCGGCCTGGGCGGCGAGGGGTTTTTCCAAAATGGGGCCGGTATCCACATAGGCGCGGGCTTCGCCGCCATGGGCGCGGACGGAGTCGGCGAGTTTGCGGACGCGCTTGAGCATGAAGCCGTGGTAGTCGCGGCCGAGGGCGTACTTGGCAATGCGGAAGCGGCGGGCGGGTTCGGGCTGGTAATAATTCAAGCCGACGAAGATGAGACTGCGGGCGAGGGGTTCGCCGTTGGGGGCGGAAAGCAATTTCGGCGGGGCGAGGCGGCGGTCGTTGTTGCGTTCGAGCCAGACCATGCCGCCGTGGCGGCCCTCAGCGAGCCAGTGTGCGAAATACTCGCGGCGCAGGGGCGCGGAGACGGCCGCGACGCCAAAGGCGGCGAAACCGAGGCGGGAAGCTTCGTCGCGGAGGAGATTTTTAATCTGGTCGGGGGAGGCCGACATGCCGCGAGCGTATCGGAGAACGCCTAACGCTTAAAGTTTAACGTTTAACGCTTAAATTGGGGGGCGAGGAGCGGAAATAGAATTGATTTTCGATTTTCAAAATTCGGATTGGGGTGGAGAATTGGATGGATTAAATAGCGAAGCTTTGGAGTGCGGCGGCTTGACGCCGCTTTCAATGGAACGACGAAAGTCGATGAGTTTGCTAACCGTCACCGCAACGGCACGCCGTTCGAACGCGGAAGAAAAGCGGCGTCAAGCCGCTGCACTCCAAAGCTTCGCCTGCTACTTTGCGGCATTTGTGGAACCACTCGCAGGCGGAGGCGTTTGGAATTCCAATTGCAGGGTGGGTTGTTCCTCGTCGAAGAGCGGGTACTGATAATCTGGGTCGGCCTTGGATTGGTGCAAGAATTTGGATCCGCCGTTGTCCTTGAGCGAGGTGCCAACGGAATAGATCAGGCCGTGAGTGGCGTCATAAAGCAAGGGCTGGTTATCGAAGGGGTCGATAGGGACGGCGGGAAGATATTGTGGAGCTAAATCGCTTAGCTTTGCTGGCAGCGCGTGATGGTCAGCGTAATAATGGCGGATGGCCAGGGCGATGAGCACCAGGCGGTCAGCGGCCAAAAATGTGAATTTGGTGGCAAGTATTCCGCGACCACCTTCCATGGCAAGGGCTTGCATCCGCCGACCGCCACCGTTGGGCAGCAAAATTTCCCACGATGACATGGGTCCGGGTTCAGCGGGCGCGAGCAAAGCCGGATATTGCTGAGCCAAGTCGGCGTAATCCAGCTCGGCGGCCGCGATGGTAATGCGGCTGGTGTCGGCCAACAGCCGGAGGGTTTGATTGGATTTGATGTTACGGGTCAGGAGAGATGGTTCCCGGGGGTTGCTAGACATGAGTCTGTCGAGGCTGGTGGAGTCTCGTTGGAGCTTTTCGAGCCTGGATCTAAAGAACTGGTATTCCCGACGATAGGCGTTTTGGCAGGCGGGCACCCAGGCTATTTCCGGCCGAAAGGCCTGCTGCAGAAAAGTAATGGCGATCAATGGAATTTGCGGATCGTTTAAGGCGTCAACGGCCATTTCGTGGGCCATGCCGTCAATGGTCATGGCCGTCAGCACTTGAATGATGCTGCCGTGTCCGTCGGCGATGCGGCGGGCCAGTTTCTCCGCCAGGGCAATTTCCTTTCCGACCGTGGCGAAATCGCCCTGGGCTTGGGCAAACCGGGCCGCCAACATCAGCGTGCGACCGCAATTGAGAAAAAGCGAAAGTGACCGAAGGGTATCGAGATTATCTTCCGGCCGGTAGAATTCGAAATAGGGTTTATTCAGCGCCGTTTCAACTTGCACGAGTTCAGGTTGAATGTGGTCCAGGTAGCCGGCCACGAGGGCATTATTGGACGCGTTGGCGAAAAGGATTTGAGACGCTTCATATCCTTCGACGCCATTGGCCGCAGCGTAAGCACCAAAATCGAATCCGCCTTTGACGTCGCTTTCGAAGACGCGTTCGCCGTTTTCTTCGTCAGGCACATCTCGACCGGTTGGGCGCAAATCCGCGTCGTCCGGCGGCAGCTCGTCGCGGATATAAAAATACCAGAATCCGCCAGCAAATAGGCCCAGTCCCGTCAACGCGGCGAGAATTCTTCGCCAGTGGCGGAAGCGGCGCGGAGGAGCGATGGGCACGGGAGCCGGGGGTGGGGCGTCGGCCATGGGGTGGATTTTAAATGGGGATGGGGCCAATGCTCAACGTTTAACGTTTGCCAGAGGGACCACGGGATTGAGGGATCAAGGGGATTTCGGATTGCAAATTTCTGAAAGGGGCGGAAGGGGGTGAGGGGTGGATTTGAAATTTGAGATTTGAGAGAGCGGGGCCGAGATGCGGGCAGGCTGGTAGTTGGAAGGATTGGGCGCGTTAATTTGCGGGGCTAACGGAATCATTTTTGGGTGGAGGCTTTTGAAATTCCAGTTGCAGGGTGGGTTGTTCTTTGTCGGACAGCGGGTCGTCGTAGTTTGGGCTGTCTTTGGCTATTTTTAAAAACTTGCTGCCACCGTTGTCTTTGAGGGAGGTGCCGACGGAATAAACGAGGCCGCGGGCGGGGTCGAAGAGGAGCGGCTGGCTGTTGAAAGGATCGAGGGGGATGGCCGGGAGATATTTCGGCACTAAGTCGGCGAGTGTGGCGGGTAGAGACTGGTGGTCGGCAAAATAATGGCGGAGGGCAAGGGCTGCTTGCAGTTGGCGGATGTGTGCGTCGGTGGTTAATTTTAAGGTAAGGATTCCTTCAAGGGGGATCGTCGTGATTCGGAAAAAAAACCACCCACCGCCGTTGGGCAGGAAGAGATCAACGTATGACCATTGACTCCGGTCGGAATGGAACAGGGTCGGGAACTGCCGAGTCATTGTCGCGTAGTCCAAAACCGCAGCTGAGATGGCGGCGTGGGTGGCGTCGGCGGCGAGGCGCATGGTTTGGTGGGGCTTGATGCCGGCCGCCAGCAAATGAAAAAACCAGTTGTCGTTGGTGCGGGCCAATTTGGCCAGACTGCCGGGATTCTTCAGGTGGGAATCAAGGTTGAAAATAAAGAATTGGTATTCCAACCGAAAGGCCTGTTGATAGGCGGGGACAAAATTCCCTTCCCGTTGAAAAATCTGCAACAAGGACTCCAGGGCCCGGTTCGACGTTGCGGGGTTATTTAATAGCCGGATCGCCGCCTGCTCGGCCATGCCTTCGAGGGCCGTCGCGGTGAGAACTTCCAGAATGGGCCCGTGGCTTTCAGCGACGCGCGCGGCCAGTTGACGCAATTGAATGATCTGCTGAACGGCCGTTTCATAATCACCGTGGGTTTCGGCTTGATGGGCGGTGAGCACCAAGGCCCGGCCGTAACCCATATAAGGAGAAATCTCTGGAAGCAGCAACTCGCCGATCGGATGGGAAAATTCAAAGACCGGTTGCGCCACGGCCGCAGCGGCGCTGGCCATTAGGGATTGGACTTGTGCGAGGTAACCGGCAACGAGGGTGTCATCGGCCATCTCGCCCGCCAGAATTTTTTGGGCCGAAAGATCGTCCACATCGTGGGCTTTCGCATAGTCGATGAAAGCGAACTGGTCTTTGGTCATGCCTTCAAAGACGCGCTCGCCGTTTTGGTCGTCGGGGACCAGCGGGCTGGCGACTCGCAAGTCGGCGTCATCGGGCGGCGGGTCGTCGTGGAAATAAAGGTAACCGATGGTGCCAAAGACGAGCGCGGCAAAGGCGGCCGAACCGGCCAACACCCAAAGCAGGGAGGATTTGCGACGGGTTTGGGGAGGGATGGCTTCGGCCATGCCCCGAATTTTGCGCTTCACGCCGGGACGGGCAAACGAATAATATCATTAGAGCGGGGGGATAGGGAAAAGGGACAGGGGGATTCAGGACAATCTCTGATTTCAGAATGGATGGGATTTGCGATTTGTGTTTGGTGGGGGAGGATGGTAGTTATGGGGTGGTTGAGGGGGCGGGGATGGCCGGGGTGGACGGTGGGTTTTGGAATTCCAGTTTTAGGGTGGGTTGGTTTTTGTCGGAGAGGGGGTCTTCGTAGTCCGGGTGGTCTTTGTTCATTTTTGCAAATCTGCTGCCGCCATTATCGAAACGAGAAGTTCCAATGGAATAAACCAATCCGTGCAGCGGATCGTAAATCAAAGATTCGCCGTCATAGGGATCAGAGAGAACCTTGGCCAGATATTGTGGCACGAGGTCGGTCAAATCTCGCGGCAGGGTTTGGTGGTCATTGTAGTAGAGACGCAAGGCCAGCCCTGTTTGCACGATTCGCTCCACGGCGATGGAATCAAATTTGGTGAAGATCGCCGAACGGTCGAAGGCCAACCAAGTTTCGGCTACCATTCGCCCTGCTCCGTTGGGCAAGAGAATAGCGGTGGCTGGCAGGTTGCCTTCGCCGACGCCGGAAGGCAAATTCACCAAGGCCTGTCTCAGCGTCCTATAGTCCAAATCTGCCGTCACAATTGCTGCGCGATAACCGTTGGCGGCGATTCAGCGGGACGCGTTTACCTTAAACAACTGCCCAAACAATTGATAATACCAATCGCTGCGGGGACCGACAAGTTTGGCGACAGTGGCCTGCTGGGTTTTAATTTCATCCAAAAACAAGGCGAGCATTTGATAATGAAAGCGATACGCCTCCTGGTAGGCAGATGTCCAGTCGAGTTCATCCTGGTAGATTTGCCGCAGGGAGTTTATGGTTATCGCGGAGGTGTGGGAATTATTCAACAGGCGGGCGGTTTCGAATAGGCCCATTTGTTCAATTTCAGCAGAGGCACTCACATGAAAGAGCGATCCATGACTCGCCAGAAGTCGGCCGGCTAGATTTTGCGTGAGCGCCACATATTTCAAGGCGGAATCAAAATCGCCGTGATCTTCGGCCGCGCGGGCCGCGAGTTGAAAAGCTTTGCCGGCAACGCGGAAGCTGGTGGTATCGGCGTTGAACGCTGACGAGCTGGATGAATGAGGAAATTCAAAATAGGGCGAAGCGAGGGCGCCAATGGCATCTTCGATGGTCGGCTGGGTTTGAATTAGGAAGCCGGCGATGAAGGCATCATTGCCGGGGCGACCGATATAGATATTATACGCGACGTTGTCATCCAGTCCCCGGGAGGTGGTAAAAGAATAGAGATTAAGTTGCTCCACGGAAATTTTCTGAAAGGCCAGCAGTCCGTTTTTACCGTCTGGCACAATCCGCACGTTCGAGCATAAATCCGCATCGTCCGGCGGGGTGGTGTCGTGAAAATATAAATAGGAGATGGTAGTGGCAAAAATCAGGGCGAGCGCGGCCAGCCAGCGGAAAATCTTGCGGCGGCGGCGGGGCGGATGCGGAACCTGAGGCGCAGTCATTGGGGGTGAAACAGCAGCCATGAGGTGGGGTTTGTGGCCGGGAGACGCCGACATTCCGGCAAGGGTACAGGACAACGCTTAATGCTTAACGCTTAAGGGCAGGCAGGAATGGAAAATTGAAGATGGAAGAGGGGAGAAAGTGGATGAGGCGGGCGGGTCGGCGGTGGTTGGGTCGGTTATTGAGCAGAGCTTTGGCGTGCGGCGGCTTGACGCCGCTTTCCCGAATCGCTGATGGATGTTCGATGCCCGCTGGCGAAAACAAGGTTAAGGATTTTCGAGAGTAGAAGAAAAGCGGCGTCAAGGCGCCGCAGGCCAAAGCTTTGCTAATTACTTTGCGGAATTGGCCGGGGTGGTAATTGCTGGCGCAGGCTTCTGAAATTCCAATTGTAATGTCGGTTGCTGCTTGTCGGAAAACGGGTCCTCATAATTCGGGCCGTCCTTGGCCATTTTCAAAAACTTGCTGCCTCCATTGTCCTCCAGCGACGTTCCTACTGAATAAATCAGGCCGCGCGCGGCGTCATAAAGCAAAGGCTGGCTGTTGTAAGGGTCGAGCGGAACTGCCGAAAGAAATTGCGGCACCAAACCATCTAGCTTCGCCGGCAGCGCCAGATGGTCGTCATAGTAATGGCGCATGGCCAGCCCAATTTGCAGCAAGCGGCTACCGGCCAAGGCGCCTTGCTTGGTGGTCAATATATCATAGATTCGAATTGTGGTAAGGCCATGCAAAAGACGACCGCCGCCATTCGGGAGAAAAACTTTCCACGTTGAGTCGAGGTCCGCCTCGGAATCAAGCTTGGCGGGGTATCTATGGTGTAAGGCGGCGTAGTCCAGTTCCGCAGCCTTGATGCCTTCTCGGAGAGTCTCCGCAGAGAAACGGCGAGTCTGATTGGGTTTAAGGTTAAGTGTCGTGAAATAGGCGACCCAACTATCCTTGACGGTGGTAAATTTGGAGATGCTTTTGGGGTCTTGTTGGAGGGAGGCGAGACCGGAAATAAAGAATTGGTATTCAAGGCGGAGGGCCTGTTGGTAGGCGGGCGTCCAGTTGATTTCCGGCTGAAACGCCTGCGGCAAGGAATCAATCACCGCCAGCGGAACTTGCGGGTTGTTGAGAAAATTAACCGCCAGCTTTTGCGCCATACCGTCAATCGTCACGGCCACGAGCATGTAGAGAATGCCGCCGTGACTTTCGGCGATACGCCGGGCCAGTTCTTCGGCCAGGGCAATTTCTCGCACGGCGAAGGCGTAATCGCCGTGGGCCGCGGCTTGCCGCGCCGCCATGAGAAGGGTCCTGGCGCTAGTCATCATCAGCGAAATCCGAGGGAGTGTTAACGTCTGAATATTCAGCGGATGAGAAAACTCGAAAAATGGCTGCGCAAGGGCTGCTTCAATCTGCGCGAGGCAGGGCTGAACTTGAGCGAGATAGCCGGCGACAAAAGCATCATTGAACTGTCTGCCAGCGAGGATGTCGTAAGCATCCCCTTCGTCCACACCTTGGGCGTCGGCATACGCATCCAAGTCGAAGCGGCCTTTGGTCTCGCCCTCGAAGAAGCGCTCGCCATTTTTATCGTCCGGCACCATCGGGCCAGCCGCGCACAAATCCGCGTCATCCGGCGGCGGTTCGTCATGCAGATATAAATACCAAAACGCGCCGCCAAAGAGCAAAGCCAGCCCCGCCAGCCAGATGAAAATCTCGCGCCACCGGCGGGGTTTGTGCGGCGGCTCGCCGGGCAAGGACTCGGGGAGTGACACATCGGCCATGACGAAATGTTGCTTTAAGCGGGGGGACAGGCAAATGAAAATATCACGGAGTGGGCCGTCCAACGCCGTTGCCAATCATCACCAATATTGGTTCAGCAACCGTTTTTCCTTCTTAATTCTTCATTTTTCCTTCTTAATTCACCGCATGCTTGTTGAAATTGCCGATGCCGCGACGACTGCCGGTGGGCACGTGCGCATTTTGCTCGAGCCGGTGCATTGGGCGGAGGATGCGTGGGGGATTGCGAATGACTTGCTGGGGCAGCATTTGCGAATTTTCATTGGGTTTGTGCTGGCGTTGCTGGTGGTGGGGCGGCTGATGATTGAGAAGCGGAACCCGAGCAACATCTACGCCTGGGGTTTGGTGATTTTCTTCATTCCGTGGCTGGGGGTGCCGCTGTATTTTGTTTTTGGCGGGCGGAAGATTCGGCGGTTGATGAAGGCCAAACTCACCCTGAATGCCTATGCGGCGAAATTGGCGGGTGGGACGCCGACCGCGGGGGCGCTGTCGGCGGGCGCCATGGCGCCCAAGTCGGCGCGAAAAAAGTTTGGGCAAAACACTTTTCAACTGTTCGGGGACGGAGTCGAGGGTTACAACGCGCTGCGGGCGGAAATTGCGGCGGCAAAGAAATCCATTCATCTCCAAACGTTCATCCTGGGGCGGGATGAGCCGGCGCGGCAAATCATCGCGGACTTGGTGGAAAAGGCGCGCGCGGGGGTCGAGGTGAAATTGCTGCTGGATGCCCTGGGGTGCCTCGGCGCGACGGGCCGCTTTGTCCAACCGTTGCGCAGTGCGGGCGGGCGGGTGGCGCGATTTTTGCCGGTGGTGCCGTTGCAAACGAAGTGGTCGGCGAATCTGCGGAACCACCGCAAGTTTGCGATTTTCGACCGGGACCGGGTGCTGGTGGGCGGGCAGAACATAGACCGGCGGTTTATTGATGCGCGGGATGGGCCGGGGCTGTTTCTGGATTTCGGCGCGCTGGTGACGGGGCCGGCGGCGGCGGCGTTCAACGAGAGTTTTGTCGGCGACTGGTGTTTTGCGTCAGGAGATTCGCCGCAGCAGTTTGCCGAATTGCTCGCCTACGACCCGCCAGCGCAGAAGGACGGGGGCGAGGAGGTGGAGGTGGTGACGTGCGGGCCGGACGCCGAGGGGGACCCGTTGTGGGAGCGGTTGTTGATCCTGGTCCAGCAGTGCCGCCGCGAGCTGACCATCGTGACCCCCTATTTCGTGCCCGACGAAGTGTTGTTCCGGTCGTTGATTGTGCAGGGGCACCTTGGGCGCAAAGTGCGGATAATTTTGCCTGAAAACTCGAACCATATCCTGGCGGATTTCGCGCGCCATTACTATTTGCGGCAGTTGCATGCCGCCGGGGTGGAGGTGTTGCTGTACCGCCCGAAGATGATGCACGCGAAGCTGGTGCTGATGGATAACGAGGTGGCGCTGATGGGTTCGGCCAACATGGATTTCCGGAGCCTGTTTGTGAATTTTGAGGTGGGCGTGTTTTTGACCTCGCCGAAGGCCATTGGGGATTTGACGGCGTGGACCGATAAACTGCGCCGGGACTGCGTGACCTACCTGGATTCCGGGCACGCCGGAGCGGGGGCGAACCGGCGGGTCATGGAAGATTTTGCGCATTTGTTGGGGCCGCTTTTGTGACGGCCACGTTACATTTCAGGATTGGAATGGGCGGCGGACCTGATTGAATTTGCAAATTCGTAACCTCCTCACCACATTTTCCCCATGGAGCTGAAAACCATCCGGTCGGACGATCAGGTCACCCACGTCGCGCTCGTCGGCAAACTTGATCTTGCGGGCGTCCAGCAGATTGAAATGAAATTCACGGCGGCGGTGGCCTCGCGCGGCAAGCCGGCGGTGGTGGATTTGTCGGAGACGACGTATTTGGCGTCGCTGGGATTGCGCATCCTTTTGCTGTCGGCGCGGGCCTTGTCGGGCAAAGGGGCGAAGATGGTGTTGCTGAATCCGAGTGCGCCGGTGCTGCAGGTGCTGCAGTTGGGGAAGATTGACGCGATTATGCCAATCGAGACGGATTTGGCGAAGGCGATGGCGGCGGCGGGGGTGAAGTAGGTGATGTTTTTAAGCCGACATTTTTAAACACGGAGGACACGGAGAACACGGAGGGGATTTTTCCCTCTTTCATTTTCCACCGGGTGGCCTACACTCCTCCGTGCCCTCCGTGTCCTCCGTGTTTAAATCTTTTTTTCACCAACGCGACTCCCGCTTTGTTCTCTTTGGCCTGGGCGTGGACGAAACCTCGTGGCGGGGGGTGGGCTTGCTGGGGGCGGTGTTTTTTGGGTCGCTGGGGATTGCCGCGGTGCTGACGCCGCCGGCGTACTGGCTGGTCCAGCTGTGGCATGATCGCACGGGGTCGGCAAATGCGCAGTGGTTGCTCGACAAGGGGGTGGATGTTTATTTCGACCGGCTGCGGATGGCGACGATTGTGCTGGGGCTGCCGTGGTTGATGTCGAAGTGCCATTTGTGGTCGTGGCGGGCCATCGGGTTGGCCCCGGACAACCGGAATTTCTTCCGAGGCGCCTTGGCCCTGTTTACCGGGGTGTTCCTGATTTTAGGCCTGGCGATGTGGAAGCGCGCCGACGTGGTGGGTTATGATGAGATTTTCGCCTCCGACAATTTCACGGCGATCCTCAAAGTTTCCCTGAACGCCATTTTGGGCGGCCTGATTATTGGAATCGTGGAGGAGACGGTTTTCCGTGGGATGATCTTGCGGATATTCTACACGGCGACGCGGCGGCCTTGGGTGGCGCTGGCGGTGATGGCGGCATTTTTTGCCTACACGCATTTCAAGGTGCCAACGGCGGTCTGGGCGCATGTGGCGCCTGGAGTGCATTGGGACACGGGATGGTTTGTGGCGTTCTGGACGACCTGCGGGATCAGCGAGAATTTTGACGCGGTGCAGTTTTTAGTTCTGTGGCTGCTGGGGATGGTGCTGGGGGTGCTGACTTTGCGCACGGGCTCGCTACTGCCGGCGATCGGCCTGCATACGGGATTGGTGTCGGCGCTGTTTTTCTTCCGGGGGCAGGGATTGACGGAGGGGTGGCAGGCGGCGGTGGTTTTAGGGGTGATTTTGGCGGGAGTGATGAGAATTAAGAATTATGAATTAAGAATTAAGAAGTAAGGCGTCGAACATCGAACACTGAACATCGAACGCTGAACACCTAATACTGAACGTTTAACGCCTAATGCTTAACGCTTAACGTTTAAGTCCAGGCGGGTGGTCGGACCGGTCGGACTTTTCGGTCTTTTCAGAACTGGCGGACGGGCGGAATTTTTTGGGTGGGCGTTTTCTGGACTTGAGCGTTAAGTGTTAAACGTTAAAAGTTGAGTGTTTAATTCTGCCACGCCATGCCATTGGTTAGCCATGAGCGACTGAAATCCGCGGGAAGCGCCGTACTCGACGTGGTGTTTCCGCGGTGGTGCGTGGGGTGTGGGGCGGCGGTGCCGGCGGGGCCGATGCAACATGTGTGTGAGGCCTGTCTGGGTGGAATTTTCTTTTCACGGGCGCCGCATTGTTCAACCTGCGGCTGGCCGTTTTTTGGCGCGGTGGAGGGCTCGCGGCGGTGTCCGAAGTGCGAAGAGTTGGCGCCGGAATTTGGGGAGGGTCGCACGGGGATGTTGTCGAAGGGGGCAGCGCGGGCGTTTGTGCATGAAATTAAATATCATGCGGGCGGGCATTTGCGCGGGGACTTGCGGGGGCTGGTGCGGCGGATGACGCCGTTGCAGAGTTTTGCGGGCGGAGCGGTGTTGGTGCCGGTGCCGCTGCATCCGCGGCGCCATCGCTGGCGCGGGTTTAACCAGGCGCGGTGGGTGGCGGAAGCCTTGCAGGCAGAAGGGGGCGCGGCGGGGATTGAGGAGCTGCTGGTGCGGGTGCGCGACACGCCCACCCAAACGCGGCTGGACCGAATGGGGCGCGAAAAAAACATGAAAAATGCCTTTGCCTTGCGGCGGGGCGCAGTGGTAAAGTCACCGCAACGTTACATTCTGGTTGACGACGTATTCACGACCGGGGCGACGCTCAACGCCTGCGCGAAAGTTTTGCGTAAAGCCGGTGCAACGCAGGTGGATATTGCGACGCTGGCCCATGGCTGATAAGCGTCGAACAGGGAGCAAGAGACTGCGGATACATCCTATAAAAACCATTCTAAATTTTTGGGAGCTAGTCTCGTCCCTTGCACCGGGCAGTGCATCTCCATAAATTATTCATATCCAAGCACTAAACACCCGGACAGGGTTGCCGAACGCGTTTTTAACGGAGAGATTTTGAACGCAAACCACCTCTGGCGCGTCCCTTGCAACACCACCCTCATTTTAATCTGCATGGCCGCGCTATTTACGAAGCCCAAGTATTCGACCGTTACGGTCAAAAAGAAGGACATTCCCAAAGGATTGTGGGAAAAATGTCCGATCAGTGGCGAGATTGTCTACAAGAAGGACCTTGAGGCAAATTGGAATGTGGTACCGCAGAGCGGCTACCATTTCCCGCTGGATTGCCACCGGCGGGTGGCGCTGTTGGTGGACGAGGGAACATGGAAGGAATATGACACGGGGCTGCGCGCGTCGGATCCGCTGGATTTTACGGGCGAATCGTCGTACAGCGACAAGCTGGCGCAACACCGGAAGCGCACGGGGTTGACGGACGCGGTGATAACGGGGACGGGGAGCATCAACGAACTGCCGGTGAGTCTGGCGGTGATGGATTTTCGATTTCTGGGCGCAAGCATGGGCGCCGTGGTGGGAGAAAAGATCACGCGGGCGATTGAGCGCGCGACAGAGCGGCGCCTGCCGGTGATTATTGTGTCGGCGTCGGGCGGAGCGCGCATGTATGAAGGCATCCACAGTTTGATGCAGATGGCGAAGACGAGCGCGGCGCTGGCGCGGCTGGCGGAGGCCCATCTGCCGTATTTCTCGATCTTGACGGATCCGACGATGGCGGGCGTGATGGCGAGTTTTGCGTCACTCGGCGACGTGATTTTTGCGGAGCCCGGCGCGCGCATCGGATTTGCGGGCCCACGCGTCATTGAAGAGACCACGCAACAGGAATTGCCGGAAGGATTTCAAACGGCGGAGTTTTTGCTCGAACACGGGCTGGTGGATTACATCGTGCCGCGCAAACAAATGAAGGACACGGTGACGGCGTTTTTGAAATTCTTCGCGAACGGCCACGCAAAGAAGATTGGAAAGACGCCGAGTCCGTTGGCGTTGAGTGCTTAGTTAAGTTTCGAGTTTTGGGTTTACGACTCCGACCTTCGACGTTCGGGTTTTTAGGTTTGGGTAGCGAGTTTTTCGGGCTGGGTTGAGCCAACCGTAAACTGTAAACCGTAAACTTTTCCCGATTAATATTTCGGCATTTTCGGATCGAAGGTTTCGGCCCAATCATTGATGCCGCCACGAAGGCTGGCGGAGCGGACGAAGCCTTTGGCGCGGAGGAAACGGGCGGCCTGTAAACTGCGGCTGCCGTGGTGGCAAAGGGTAAGGATCGGCCGGTCGCGCGGGAGGGCATCGAGGCGTTCGGGGACTTGGGCCAGGGGGATGGCCAGGCTATTGGGGAGGGAGCAGAGCGCGACTTCATAGGGCTCACGCACATCGAGGACAACGGGGGCCGCCTTCGAGTCAAACCAAGCCTTGGCCTGATGCACGTCCACCTCGAGGGGCGGGTTGTCGGAGTCGGGGCTGGCGATGGGGGCGGCGTTGGCGCCTCCGCGGAGGTCGCGCAATTCGCGGAGGAAGCGTTCGTTGGTGTTGGAGGCGCGGCGGTGCGGGGTTTCGGCGACTTCGCAGGCGCCACCGAGATAGAGCGCGGGGTCGAGGGCGGTGATGCGGGGGTCGGGTTTGGCGCCGCAACAGGGGCAGTTGGGGTCGCGCTTGATTTTCACTTTGCGGATATTGGCGCCGAGGGAATCGAAGACGAGCAGGTGGCCGCGCAAGGGGTCGCCGAGGCCGAGAATGATTTTCAGCGCCTCGAGCGCCATCGTGCTGCCGATGACGCCGCAGAGCGCGCCAAAGACACCGGCTTCCGCACAATTGGGGACGGCGCCGGGCTCGGGCATTTGCGGGAACAGGCAACGGTAACAGGGGGCGTTGCGCGCGGGGTCGAGCACAGTGACCTGGCCTTCAAATTGAAAAATACTGCCGTGAACGACGGGTCGGCCGAGGCGGGCGGCGGTGTCGCTGGCAAGGTAGCGGGCGGGAAAATTGTCGGTACCGTCGAGGATGAGATCATAGCCGGCAAACAACTCGAGGGCGTTGGCGGGGTTGAGGCCGACGGGATGCTCGCGCAAGGTGACGGCAGGGTTGAGGTTGTTGAGCCGGTCAATCGCGCTGGCCAGTTTAGAGATGCCAACCCATGGGGTGGCGTGCAGGATTTGACGGTGGAGATTATGAATTTCGATGAGATCTCTTTCGGCGAGGCCGAGGGTGCCGACGCCGGCGGCGGCGAGATAGAGGGCGGCGGGGCTGCCAAGGCCGCCGAGGCCAATTATTAGGACGCGGGCGCGGCGCAATTTCTCCTGGCCATCAAGGCCGACGCCCGGCAAGGCGAGCTGGCGGGAGTAACGCGCAAGCTCGGTGGGAGGAAACGAAGTGGGCGAAGAGGCAGGCATGAGTGGCGGCGGGAGGGAGGTCAGGCTAGCAGATGTTGGGCCGGGGAGGCAATGCCTTGAAAAAGTGTTTTAGGGCCTAGCTGTTCCAGTGCTTAGTTCTTGGTTCGCAGGCCATAAGAGCGTGGGGATGGCAAAGCAGCGTGCGGGCGATCGGCTCATACTTCGGCGCCGGTAACTCTAAATTAAACTTCCCAAGGCGGCGGCCAAGAGAACGACGGCCCAGGGCGGCACGCGCCATTTTTCAAGGAGGAGCAGAGCGACCAGGGCGGCGGCGAGATCGCAGGCGCTGCCAATGGCTTCGACCCCGATGGGGTTGAGGAGTGCGGCGGCCAGAATGCCGACGACGGCGGCGTTGGCTCCGCGTAAAGCAGCTTGGGCCCAGGCTTGGGTGCGCAGGGTGTGCCAGAAGGGGAGCGCACCGCCGACGACGAGCCACGCGGGCAGATAGATCGCGAAGAGGCACATTAATCCTCCCAGCCAGGCGTGCGGGCCGGCAAAAATGACGGTGCCCAAATAGGCGGCGAAGGAAAAGAGCGGACCGGGGAGGGCCTGGGCCGCGCCGTAACCCGCGAGAAAAGCGCCGTCGCCAATCCAGCCGGGCGGGACGACCTCGGCGCGGAGCAGCGGGAGCACGACATGGCCGCCGCCGTAGACGAGGGCGCCGGCACGGTAGAAACTGGCGAAGACGCGTTCATGGCGGGGCGCGGAGGGCGTGGCCAGGAGCGGGAGCAGGAAGAGGAGGACGGCGTAGAGGAGGAGCGCGGCGAGGGCGTACTTATGGGAGGTTTTCAGTTTACTGTTCACGGTTTTCGGTTGTATCCCGTGCGCGCCGTTCAATTTTTCAATGTTGGGATTATCCGGCGCGGAACCAACTTCCAATCCATTACTTTGTACGCGTGCGCCTTTGGCTAACCGTGAACCGTAAACCGTAAACTGTAAACCGAAGCCGATCGCGAGGCCCGCCACGATGACGCCAAGTTGGGCATAGGCGCCGGGGCGGAAAACGATGAAAGCGGCGCTGGCGAGGGCGAGCAGGGCACGGGGAAAATCCGGGCACAATCTTCTGGCCATGGTCCAGACGGCTTGGGCGACCACGGCAGCGGCCGCGATTTTGAGGCCATGGAGCCAGCCGGCGGTTTGGGGATTGCCAAGGGCGGCCAGACCGTAGCCGAGCAGGATCATGATAATCGCCGAGGGCAGCAAGAATGCGACGGACGCCGCGAGCGCACCCGCGAGGCCCGCGCGTTCCATCCCGAGGGCAAAAACGGTCTGGCTACTGGCGGGGCCGGGAAGAAAATTGCACAGCGCGACGAGGTCGGTGAAATGGGCCTCATCGAGCCACTTTCTTTTACGGACAAATTCGTCGTGGAAATAACCGAGGTGCGCCACGGGGCCGCCGAAGCACAGGCAACCGAGCTTGACGAAGACGGCGAAGAGTTCGAAGATTTTGGCGGACGCAGACATGAAGGGCCGGGGGAGTCGGGCGAGCCTCATGCCAATGCGAATTTCGGGCGGGGTCAATTGCAGGATGGTGACATTCGGGAATTAAGAATTAAGAATATTGAATTAAGAAGTGCTGAGGGCGAAGGGCGGAGGGGTCAACATTGAACACCGGGTGTTTAATGCCAGGGTTTAGGTTGGGCGGTCGGACAAGTCGGACGAGTCAGACGGGTCCGACCTGTGGGGCGGTTTGAACGGGAGGATGGCTGGGAGACTTTGAAAAAAAATCAGGCCCGGCTGCAAAGCCGGGCCTGATGATGGAAGCGATCGCTGCGGGAGCAGCGGGCTTATTTCGCGCTTCCCGAGGCGGAGGCGCTGGCGGCGGCGGGCTTGGCAGCACCGGATCCGGAAGCGGCGGCGCTCGAAGCGGCGGCGGCTGCGGCGGCAGCGGGGTCGCCCTTGGCACCCTGATCAAGCCAGGCGCGGACGATGGCGAGGTCTTCGGCCTTAATGGGCGGGTGCGCGACGCGACCGTTCATCGGGGGCATTTCCTTGCCCTTCACGGCGTCGGAGGCGTAGAGGAGTAGCAAACTTTGGTCACCGTGGCCAGCAACAATGTCCTTGGCGGCATTGCGACCTTTGAGGGCCAATTCCAAGGAGGTGAGGTTCAGGCCACCGCTGGGATTGCGAGTCGGGTTGACGTGACAACCGGAGCAGGAGGCCTTGAGAATGGGGAAGACGTCCTTCTCGAAGAGGAGCCCCTTTTTGTCGGAGGCGGCAACGAGTTTGGAGAGGTCGGGTGCAGCTGGCGCCGCAGCGCCGCGAGGCATGCCCGATGCAGCCGGGGCAGCCATGCCCGAGCCAGAGGCCGAGGCGCTGGACGCGGCGGGCGCGGGAGCATCTGCTGCGTTCAAGGAGCTGATGACAAGGGCGAGGCCAGCAAAGGAGCTGGCCGCAAGGAGGGAGAGTTTCTTTTGCATAGGGTAAGCTTTTAAAACAAGGTAAAGCGGGGGAAGTTGCAGGCAACAGGGGGTGATGTCAAGTTTTTCCCCCCATTAGGGGTAATGTTGGTTGGGGTAGTAACGCGGGCTGGGCTTGCCTTTCGGCGCGTTAGGCGTTTAATCGCCCCTTCCCCTGAGCGGGGAAACGTGCCGTCATCATCATTCCGTAATCTTCCCGTCATGAAAATCCTTGTTGCCGACAAAATCTCGCAAACGGGCATCGACTACTTGAAAAAGCAGCCGGGCTTCGAAGTCATCGTGGCCATCGGTTCCAAGCCCGAAAAGATTCTCGAGCTGGTCAAGGATGTGGATGCGATCGCGGTGCGTAGCGAGACGAAGATCACGCGCGAGGTGATTGCCGCAGCGCCCAAACTCAAGGCCGTTGGTCGGGCCGGCGTGGGTGTGGATAACATTGATGTTGAGGCAGCTACGGAACGGGGCATCATCGTCATGAACACGCCGTCGGGTAATACGATTGCGACGGCGGAGCTTACTTTTACGCACATGCTTTGCGGAGCCCGCCCGATCGTGCAGGCCGGGGCCTCGATGAAGGCCGGTCAATGGGATCGCAAAAGCTTTTCGGGCATCGAACTCAACCAGAAGCTTCTCGGGGTGCTCGGCTTGGGCCGCATCGGAGCGGAAGTCGCGAAGCGGGCGCAGGCCTTCGGCATGAAGGTGCTGGCGTATGATCCGTACTTAACGGCAGCCCGGGCGAAGGCATTGGATGTCGAAATGGTTGGTACGGCAGATATATTTGCCAAAGCGGACTACATCACGGTGCACATGCCACTGACCGATGACACCAAGTACATGGTGGATGAGGCAGCGTTCGCGAAGATGAAGAAGGGCGTGCGCATTTTTAATTGCGCGCGCGGCGGCATCATTAAAGAAAGCGCGCTCGTGGCGGCGCTGCAATCAGGTCACGTGGCCGCCGCCGGCCTCGACGTTTTTGAAGACGAACCGCTCGCCGCCGACCATCCGCTGCGGAAGCTCGCCAATGTGGTGCTGACGCCGCACCTCGGCGCTTCGACCACGGAGGCCCAGGAGCTTGTCGGCATTGAAGTCGCGGAAGCGCTGGCCGCAGTCCTGAACGGCGGCGTCGTACGCAACGCGGTGAACATGCCGTCGGTGGACGCGCACACGCTGGCGCTATTGCGGCCCTATTTCACGCTGGGGGAAAAGCTCGGCGCCATCCTCCAGCAAATTGCGCCGGAGAAAATTGAAAAGCTCCGTATCACGTATTTCGGCAAGGTCTGCGAAATTGACGCCAACCCCTTGACGCGCGCAATTCAGCGCGGGTACCTGCGGCGCATCAGTGGCACGGATGTCACGGACGTCAATGCGCCGTTGCGCATCCAGCAACTGGGCATCGTGGTGGAGACGACGAAGTCGTCCACGCCGGCGGATTACACGGAGCTCGTGCAAATCGAGGCGATTGACCACGAAGGGAAGAGCACGGTGGTGTCGGGCACGCTGATCGGCACGGCGCAGAATCCGCGTCTGGTTCATTTGCTCAATCACAGCGTCGAAGTGACGCCGAGCGGGTATCTGCTGGTGTTGCGCAACCGCGACGTGCCGGGAATAGTCGGCATGTTGGGCACGGTGTTGGGGAAGCATCAGGTGAACATCGCGAACATGTCGCTGAGCCGGAGCGCGAAAAATGAAGCGCTGGCGATCTACCAACTGGACAGCAAGCCGTCGGAGGAGGCGTTGCGGGAAATTCGGAACCACCCGGCGATTCTGGGGCTGCAGGTGATTACGGTGTGAGACGCGTTGCCTTTCGCCAGATTCTGCATTAGGTAACAGCTCGTGAAGGCCACCCTGGAATTACCCCGCAAACTTATGCATGCGGCCAAAGCTCAAGCTGCGGCCCAGGGCCAAACATTGCCCGAGTTCGTGGCCGCGGCCGTAAAGGAGAAAGTGGAGGCAACCCCGGTCCGCACGGCAGCGAAGCCATGGATGAAAATGGCCGGAGCGTTGAAGGAATACTCCATGGAATTGGATCAAGTGGATAAGTTGATTGCGGAAGAATTTGAAAGGGTGAATCCCGACGATTGGAAATGATTCTTGATACCAACGCGTTATCTGATTTTTTGCGCGACCGCAGCGAAGTGGTGGAAAGGATCGCGGCGTCAGAGTATCCCTGTCTGCCGGTGTCACCTGATCCCGGAAAATGACTTATGGATTGCAGCGCTGGCGCGGCAACATGACCTGCCGGTTTTAACCCGGGATCGGCATTTCGATTTGGTTCCCGGCATCATCCGCCTGGGTTGGTAGTCTGGCTTGGGCGGTTGGGCGCAACGAACTCGACTAAATGGCTAAAACACGCCCGCCACCCTCAAGAATCCGAGGGCCGCGCAGGCGACCATGAAGAAATGCATGAACAGATGAAAAGTGTTGGGGCCGGGGAAGCCGCGGCGAATGGGGAGGACGGAGTGAGTGCCGGCGAAGAGTTGATTATACATGTCCATTTCTTTGGGGGTCGGGCCGAAGAGATAGGGTTTATACCAGGACGCATACATGCCGAGCATGAGCATGCTCCACCAGCAGACATAGAAGATTTTGGCGCCGAGGGGGAGCGGGGCGCCGCGGTAGTGGAGGGCGAGGGCGAGGCTGGCTACCGCCAAGCCGGTCATCATGGCCGTGCCGAGGAGGGTTTTGGTCCAACCGAGGAATTTGATTTGCGCGCGGAGGTTATTGAAGGGCGCGAGGTTAACGGTGTCCTGAATGAGAAACAGGAAGATGAGGAAGCATTGCAGGAAGATGAACAGGGATTGCATGGCGGAAAAGTTAAAGAGTGAAGGGTGAAGAGTGAAGAGTAAAACCGAGATGGGGAGTCGGGGTCGGGTCAGATGGGGGGCGGAGAAGTCAGAAGGGAAGGGCGACGCGATTTTATGGCTTTCACTGGGGGATGCTTCCTTCTACCTTCTTCCCTTCCATGTGGTTCATTGTTGCAGCCGCCCTCATCGGCTACCTGCTCGGCTCGATCTCATTCGCCGTGCTGGTGGCGCGCCGGCGGGGCGTCGATATCTTTAAGGCCGGCAGCGGCAATCCGGGCGCGACCAACGTCATTCGCGTGCTCGGCAAGGGCCCCGGCTATTGCGTGTTTTTCCTCGATTTTCTGAAGGGCTTCGTGGCGGCACATTGGCCGATGTTTGCAGCGCATTTTCGCCCTCTCGCTGTGGACGAGTATGTTATGGGGAAACTTGACTCGCCCGGCCCATGGTCGATGGAGAATCTGCGGATCACTTGGCTTACGTTGGGCGAGGATAAGATTATGTGGATGGGCATTGCGGGGCTGGTCGGCGCGGTGGCCGGGCACAGTTTTTCGATATTTCTTCGTTTTCGCGGGGGCAAGGGTGTGGCGACGACCATTGGCGGGCTGATGGCGATCATGCCGCTGCCGACGCTGTGCGCCCTGTTGGTGTGGAACGCGGTGTTTTTCGCATCGAAGTACGTGTCACTGGCGTCCATCTTGTTTGGGTTGTCGCTGATGCCATTCGCGGCGGTGTTCCATGAGCCCAGGGAGTTGCTGGGGTTGAGTTTTGTTTTAGCGATGCTGATCCTGGTGCGGCACCGGGCAAATTTAAAACGATTGATGGAGGGGACGGAGCATAAGTTTGGGAGGAAGAAGGCGACTGAGGCAACTGAGGAGCAAGGGAACAAAGGAGCAGAGGGGAAGAAGGACCATTGAATTAAATGGTGTTTTGCCCATTTTTTCGCCTCAGTGGCCTCAATCGCTTCATTCGCCTTTGCTGATTAATGGTCTTTAATTCTACCTTCTACCTTCTATATTCTACCTTCTCTCCTGCCTCCCATGCCCACCCAACGCACCATTCGCATCGGCTTGCTCGGCTTTGGCACTGTCGGCCAGGGCGTGTGGAAACATTTGCATAATAACCGGGTGGCGCTGTCGCGGCGGCTGGGGGTGGATTTGGAAATTGCGCGGGTGGGGGTACGTGATTTGAAGAAGAAACGGGAGGTCAAGGTGCCGGCGTCGTGCCTGACAACGGATTTGGCTGCGATCGTGGACGATCCGACCATTGACATCGTCTGCGAACTCATCGGCGGGGTCACCAAGGCGCGCGAATTGACGGTGCGGGCGTTGACGTTAAACAAAGTGGTGGTCACCGGGAACAAGGCGCTGCTGTGCGAACACGGGGCGGAATTGTTCCGTTTGGTGCAACGCGGGCGGGGCCATTACTTTTTCGAGGCAAGCGTGGCGGGCGGCATTCCGATCATCAAAGTGCTGCGCGAGGGGCTGATTGCGAACCGCTTCCGGCTCATCTATGGAATTTTGAACGGCACCTGCAATTACATCCTGACGCGGATGACAAAGGAAGGGCGGCCGTTTGCCGAAGTGCTGGCGGACGCAAAGCGGCTGGGTTATGCCGAGGCGGATGAATCGCTGGACGTGGATGGGTGGGACGCGGCGCACAAGGCGGTGATTCTCGCCTATCTGGCGCATGGGCGCTGGATCAAGCCGAAGCAGATGCTGGTGCAGGGCATTCGCGACATCACGCCGCGGGATTTGTCGTATGCCCGCGAACTGGGCTACACCATCAAACTGCTGGCGATCATCAGCCGCGATTTTGCGACGAACCGCGTCTTCGCCCGGGTGCATCCGTGCCTGCTGCCGGTGGGCAACCTGCTGGCGTCCGTGAATGACGTGTTTAACGGCATTTGCCTGTGCGCGGACGTGGCGGGCTCGACGCTGCTGGTGGGCCGTGGCGCGGGGCAGGACGCCACCGCGAGCGCCGTGCTGAGCGACATTGCCGACGCGGTGGTGGCGTTGCGCGGCGCGCCGCCGCCGGTGATTTGCGAGGAGGACGAGGCGACGTACACGCGTCTCGGGTCAGGCATTGAGATTGCGTCGCTGGCGGAAATCACCGGGCGCTATTATCTGCGGCTGTCGGTGCATGACCGGCCGGGCGTGCTGGCGGAAGTCGCGCGCGCACTGGCGGACCACCAGATTTCGATTGCGACGATGATTCAGCACGAGGACCGCGCGACGAAAACGGCCGAAATTATTTTCACGACCCATGCCTCGAACGAACAGAGCGTGCATCAGGCGTGCCGCCAATTGAAAAAGTTGCGCGCGGTGATGGGCGCGCCGTTTTTGCTGCGGATTTTGGAGGATGAGGGGTTGTAGAAATTAAAAAGGAAGAATTAAAAATTAAGAAGGCCAAGGCAACGGCAAGACACTGAGGGTTCACGCGAAGCCGCGAATTCGCGAAGCACGACCATTTCCGCCCCTTCGCGACTTCGCGGCTTCGCGTGAGAAATTTTCAGTGTTCCCTATTCCCGGACTTGGCCGGTGCCGTAGATGATATATTTATACGTGCACAATTCCCGCAGGCCCATGGGGCCGCGGGCGTGGAGGCGGTCAGTGGAGATGCCGATTTCCGCGCCGAGGCCGAATTCGAAGCCGTCGGTGAAACGCGTCGAGGCGTTCCAGTAAACCGTGGCGGAATCGACGCCGGCCAGGAATTTCTTTGCGGCCTGCTCATTACGCGTGATGATGGCGTCGGAGTGGGCGGAGCCGAACTCGTTGATGTCGGCGATGGCGGCCTCGAGGCTGGGCACGATTTTCACGGCCATGATGAGATCCATGTATTCCGTGGAAAAATCTTCGCCACTCGCAGGGACGAGTTTCAAGCCGGCTTCGTTTTTGAGGAGGGCGCGCGCGGCGGGGTCGGAGCGCAACTCGACGTCTTTCCGGCCGAGGGCGTGGGCGAGTTTGGGCAGCAGCGTGGCGGCCACGTCCTGGTGAATGAAGAGATTTTCCGCGGCGTTGCAGACGCCGGGGCGCTGGGTTTTGGCGTTGACGACGATTCTTTCCGCGAGGGCGGGGTCGGCGTCGCGATCCACGTAAATCGTGCAGACGCCCTTGAAATGCTTGATGACGGGGACGGTCGCGTGGTCGGCGACATAGCGGATGAGCGCCTCGCCGCCGCGGGGAATGATGCAATGAATATATTGATCCAATTTGAGCAGGGGCTCGAGCGCGGCGCGGTCCGTGGTCGGCACGAATTGGACGGCGTGCGGGGGCAGGCCGGAATCCGCGAGTGCCTGGACAATCAACGCGGCGAGGGCGGTGTTGGTCTCGAACGCTTCCTTGCCGCCGCGCAGGATGCAGGCGTTGCCGGATTTGAGGCAAAGGATGGCGCAGTCAATCGTGACGTTGGGGCGCGACTCATAAATGATGGCGATGACGCCGATGGGGACGCGAATCTTTCGAATATCCAAACCGTTCGGACGCACGACGCGTTCGAGTTCCTCGCCGACGGGGTCGGGCAGCGCGACGACCTGGCGAACGCTCTCGGCGAGGGCGGCAAGACGCTTGGGGTCGAGCGTCAACCGGTCAATCATCGGCTTGGGGAGGCCGGCAGCAGCGGCGGCGGCGAGGTCTTTCTGGTTCGCGGCGATAATTTCGTCGGCGCGTTCGCCCAACAACACGGCGAGACGGAGCAACGCGGCGTTTTTGCGCGACGCATCAGTCGTGGCCAGGGCGAGGGAGGCTTCGCGGGCCTGGCGGCCAAGGGATTCGATGAGGGGGGCGAAGGACATTAGTGTTCGACGGTTGGGAATTGAAAGACTGGAGTATGGCTTTCAAGATTGCTGGGAAAGTGGATTAGAGAATGGTTTTGAGCCGAACTACCCGGCATCCAGAGTATGTAGGCAGAAGGAAATCTGGCATACTGCAAGATTTTTAGATCGGGATGGTGCGTCTCATCGGGTAGCGATGTCGCATCGAGGACAATTTCTGCAATTTTCCGTTTATTGATTGGAAATAGCTCATGCACAGAGATTTCAATCAGCCAGACCATTTCGGGTAGGTTTTGAGTAATCAGCTTAGGCAACCAAGGAGCTTCGGACTTGCCCTCCCAGTCTTTCATTTCCTGGTAATGCAACGCCAGCTCTTTGCGCGAAACGGCGATCGTTCGAAATACAAGATTCAGAGTCAGTTTTGTCTTATCTATTTGGCCGAGAAGGCGCTGGAGCCAAGCATTGGACTCGATTTTCAAGCCTCTGACGATTTCCAAAAAAAGCTCGGCTGCCAACGCTTCGGCCACCAAGCCGCTATACTTAATGCCTGGACGTCGCAATGCCAGCACATAGTCAACCTGCTGCGGCTTAAGAAACAACTTCGGAAGGCAATAATTTGCCCCGAAATTGTCGTCATGAATTATAAAACTACTAAGCCATGAGTCACTGACTAAAAAACGCAATGCCGCACCCGCGGAGAAATACGATTGCTCAGCCCGCGGAACCCAGGTGTCTTGATTAAAGGTATGGCCAAAGACAGGAACGATATGATGCTGCACAACGCTATTCTTGGCGTCATCATTGTAATGAAAACCAAGAAGGGCGCCAGTTCCGGATTCCACCCCGGCATAAAGGTATTTCTGATAGGGATGGTCTAAACGGCCCCTCCAGATGGATTCTGGATTTTCGAATAGATTGCGTATGTCCATTGTTTGCGAATCAGTCCAAGCGTACAGTTCGCCAAGCAACTTTTGGTGGTGTGCATCTGGTAGCTGATCCACGGGAAAAGTTTTCAAGGCAATTTCTTTGGGCAAGGTTCGATCTGCTATTTCTGAAATCTGCGTTTCAATATATTGACTAAGGAAGTGGCGGGCTTTGACGCTGTCAAATTTGCGCCCGTGTTTTCCGAATATTTTCTCCAAGCCGTCGAGTTTGGAGGTGAGCGCCGGGCTTTGCAGGAGCGTGTAATCAAAAGCATCAAATTGAAGCCCGAGGCCAGTCAAGGCACGCATTATTTCAACGGCGGAAAGGTCTTTCCCGAGTTGGTGCCCAAGGGGCTTGCCGTCCGTTGCCAAACCGTTTAAATGATTGTAAGGCACGTCATTGTCCTCTCCCGCGTGAAGCATGCCTAAAGTCCGCAAGGCAACCTGCGCACAGGACTTGTTAAGCCCATTTTGCTGGCAATACATTACGCCTAATATCCAGTATTCCTTTTGAAGAACCCGAATGCGATATGGCTTTGCGCAAACTGAATAGTTGTGCGGATAAGGGGATCTTTCAAAGACGGCTTCAAAAACGTGCCATTGTCGCCGTACTTTACGACCAACTTTTTCGAGCGATATGTTGTTTGGTAAAATGTCCAGCTTGCAAAGTGCGTATCCAGCCAGGGCGCCATTCGAGCCAATGTTGTCATCGTCCGTTTCGCGGGGGCGACGCCAAAAGGAGAGGCGCAAAAGTCCGCCCATCCGGCACCCTGGAAATAGACGCGCCAACTCGGAATTTTCTTCTGCGATTGCGCCTTCGGGCAATATCTTTTCGACTGATAAACAGGTGCATCCGGCAGCGCGGGCCAATGAAAACAAACGGCGAACCGATACTTCTGGGGGGGTATCGGGAAACAGGCGCTCAATTAAGGCAAAATTTGACCTCCCGTAGCGAACGTCAAAACGTTCCACGCTGCCGCGACAGTGGCGCGCTAATCGAGCAAGCGCCATAAAGTTATTTAACCACCAAAGCGCAAGCGGCTTTCAGTAGTTAGAATCTGCTGCCGATTTATCCAGGCGATATATTCCTTAACGCCTTGTGTGCCTGTTATGCGCAGCGGCTTTGACTTAACAGAAGAAGGGGACACCCTTCGCTTGAATTCACGGGCAATTTGCGGGCTCCCGTAACGGGTGGCTGGCGTAAGAGTGGAGGACATAACTCGTTCAGTATTAAGCAGTATATCAAGAAGCAGGCCCCAGCGAAAGGGTAAACTTGGAGGGAGGCAAGCTTAAATAAAAAGGGCTCAAAGGGAAACCAGCGCCCGCAATTCCTCGGCGCGTTTTTGGATTTCGGCGACGCCGGCGGATTCGAGGCGGTCGCAGGAGAACGCTTCGACGGTGAGACTCGCGACGACGGTGGCGAAGACCATGGCTTCCTTAATTTGCTTGAAGGTGGGCTTCGCGGGTTTGCCGGCGCCGGTCTGGATGGCGAGCGCGCCGAGCAGGGCGCCGGCGAAAGAGTCGCCCGCGCCGGTGGGGTCGTGCAGCTCGACGACGGGATACGCCGGGAGGGCAAAGAGTCCGTCGGGATGGAAGAGGTAGGCGCCGTGGGAGCCTTTCTTGATGATGACGATGCGGGGGCCTTTGGCGCGGAGGGCGTGGCCGGCGCGGATGATGTTTGGCTCCTCGGTCAACATTTCGGCTTCGGTGTCGTTGATGACGAAGAGGTCGAGTTCGCGGAGGAGGGCGAGCAACTCGTCATGGGTGGTTTTAATCCACAAATCAATGGTGTCGGCGGCGGCGAAAACATTTTTGCCGAGGGCGCTGCGGACGTGAAGTTGCAGCGACGGGTGAATGTTGCCGAGGAGGGCGTATTCGGAATGTTTGTAAGCTTCCGGCAACTGCGGGCGAAAGCGCTCGAAAACGTTGAGGTGGATTTCCAGCGTGTCGCGGCGGTTGAAATTCTCGTGGTAGCGACCCTTCCAGTGGAACGTCGGGCCGGTTTGGTCCACTTGCAGACCTTCCAAGTCAATGTCACGGGCGCGGAGGCGGGCGAGGTCGTGGGGGGCGAAGTCGTGGCCGACGACACCGACGAGGCGGGTGGGCGCGAAATAGCTGGCGGCGAGGGAGCCATAGCTGGCAGAGCCGCCAAGGATGCGTTCGCCGCTGGCGCGGGGCGTGATAATATCGTCATAGGCGACAGAACCAACGACGAGGACGGCGGCGGGGGCGTGGGTGGCGTGGGGCGGCAAGCGTTTCATGGCAGAAAGCTTTTTTTTGACAGAATTGGCAAAATTTTTAAAATTATTCTTTATTCACTTCATGGCCGGGCGATGGCGACAGCGACTAGACGGATAATTTTCCCTCGAGGTGCCAGAAGAGATATTGCAGGGCGTTGAGGGAGAGGCTGTGAAAGATTTCGCCGCGGCGGATCATGGGTACGATGTCGGCGAGGGGGAAGACGCCGATTTGCAGTTCCTCATGGGGGTCCCAATTAAGGGCGGCTTGTGGCGTGCAATTTTCCACGAGGACGAAATGGACCTGGTTGTTCTGAATGGCGGGGTTGGGCGCGGCGGAGCCAATCAGGCGCGCATTTTGGCCGGCCTGGCCGGTTTCCTCGAGGAGTTCGCGCTGGGCGGCGGCGACGATGTCTTCGCCCTTCTCAATGACGCCGCCGGGGGGTTCCCAGGAAAGTTTATCCACGCCGAAGCGCCACTGGCGGACGAGGAGCAATTCCTTTTCTTCCGTGAGGGCGAGGGTGTGCACCCAGTCGGGCGCTTCGATGATGTAGAACTCACCTTCGCGACCATCGGTGACGTGGCGGAGCCGGCGGCGTTGGACGCGAAAAATCCGGCAATCGGACATTTGCGTCTGCCCAAGCTTCAACCACGCGGCGGGTGGTGATGCTCGACTGCCGGCAACCGGCTTCCGGGATGCGGGCGGAGACTCAGCCATGTGGATAATACCTACTGTGTAACGGTGGAAGCCGGGGTGGAAGCCGGAGTGGTGCTCGAAGTTGGGGGGCTGCGAGGCGCGGGGGTCGGGCTGGTGGAGGAGGCCTTCGCAGGCGGAATATTGATGCTTTGGCCGATCTTCAGCTTGCTGGGATCAACGCCCGGGTTGGCGGCCACAATGGCGGCGAGCGTGACATTGTATTTCCTGGCCAAAACGGCGAGGGTGTCGCCAGCGACAATGGTGTGGGTACCGCCGGCGCTGGTGACCGCGGTCTCGGCCGGGGCAGACTTGGAACCGCCGGCGGCTGCAGCAACAGGGGCGCGAGAGCCGAGCTTGTCAACCTTGTCACTGATGGCGGTAATCTTGGCGGAGACGTCCTGGCCGAAATTGGTGAGCGAGCTCTGCACGCCCGAGACGACGGCATCGAGTTTGCTGGCGGTGAGGTCCACCTTTTGTTTGACGCTGGCCACATCGCTGGCCGTGGCCTTCATGGTGTCAGCGGTGCTCATGAGGCTGTCAACATCGGCCTTCATGGCGGCGACCTTCCCACTGTTGCTAAAAGACATGAACAAGGCGATGACGCCAAGGAGCACGCCCAAAAGGCCGGCGGCCAGGGGCATCATGGCGCTGAGGCCGGGTTTGGAGGAGGAGTCAATGTCCATGTTGAGAAAAGAAGAAGATGATATTTCCCGCCCGGCCAACGCGACCGGGCGAAGCAGCCCCTGTAATAAGCCTGCCACCCTGCGGAAAGCAAGCGACAAAAACGGCCCATTTTTCGAGGGATCTCAGGCCTGAGCAGGTTCCGTACCGGGTTGGGGATGGTTTACAGTTTACGGTTTACGGTTTCTCGCTATCGGCGGTTTCGGGCGCTTCAGTCGCGTTGGAGCTTTCGTGTCGGATATTTTTAAGAATTCCGGGTTCGGGGTTTGGAGCTTGAGACAGGAGACCGGAGGTCTGAACTTAAAAACGGGAAAAATGCCAATTGAATAGGGGAATTGCTTGGATTGAACTTCACACTCCACACTTCACACTCCACACTTTCGCCATGCTCACGGTATTACGCGTATCCGACCATCCGGCTGCCGTCTGGGCGGGCGCGGCGGAGCCGTGGTTGCGGGTGCATGGGGGCAATTGGCGGGAGCGGCGGGTGGTACTGGCGCCGAATGCGGCGTGGATTTCGGCGCTCAAGGCGAAGGCGCTGGGGGCTGGCTTGCCGATTTTAGGCATCGCGTGGCTGACGCCGGGGCGTTTTCGAGCGGAGGCATTGCACGCATTGCCCGGGCAAGCCCGGCGGGTGGCGTTGCGGGAAGATTTGCATTTGCTGCTGGAACTGGCCGCGGCACAGTTGCCGAAGAATCCTTTGGCGCGCGCGTTTGGGCCGGACCCGGCGCCGTTTCAGGAATTGCTCGACACGCTCGAGGGGGCGGGCTGGGAGGCGGGAGTATTGCCGGATGGCGACGCGCGCGAAGTGGCTGCCGCCGCGGCGCAATTGCGGGCAAAAGCCGGATGGATGACCACGGCCGCAGCGGATCGCGAATTGCGCGAGGCGGCGGCCAACCATAAAATGCCGGAACGGGGCAAACATTTGCTGGCGGTGGGATTTGGACCGGGCGACTGGGCGATGCGCGGATTGCTCGAAGCGGCGGCGGCGGCGTATGCCAAAACGGAATTGGTGCTCGATGTGCTGGATTACGAGCAAACAGCGGCGGCGGCCTGGGTGGGGGCCTGGGAGGAAAAAATGGATGGGCCGGCGGACTGGCTCGAGGCCGAGGCGGTGCGCGCGCCGTATGCGCCGTTGGCGGCGGAGATCATGACGCCGGTGCGCGCGGGCACGGTTCCAGCGAAAATCTTAGTTTCCGGCGGAAGCACGCCGGTGATGTGGCTGGCGGAAAATTTGCAAGCGGAGGCGGATTTGGTGGTCGCGCAGGCATTGGAATTTTTGCAGTTGCCGGATGGCGTGGAGGCGCGGGTGGGCGTGGTGGTGGGTTCCGTGAACAGTCCGTTGGCGCGGGAAGTGGCGGCGCGCCTGGCAGCGCTGGGCTTGCCGCATCACGACGCACCGGGGCATTTGCCGGGTCGGGCGGGCGCGCAGGCGGGCTTCGAGGCGTGGCTCGACTGGCAGGAGAATGGCCGACTGGCGGGCCTGGTGAACTGGGTGCGCGCGGCGGAACGCGCGGGAATACTCAATGAAAAAGACGCGGCGGCAGTGGAAAGGATTTTGAAAAGCGCGGCGGGCGCGACGCTGGCGGACCACCCCGCAGTGCTGGCGGCCTGGCTGGACGGCTGCGGCGCGGAGGCGCAGGCCGCGCGGGATTTTTGCGCGCAATGGGCGCGGTTGCCGGAGGCGGCGGCCGGAGCGGAATATTTTCAGAAGATTCTGGAAGTAGCGAAAAAGCTGCGGTGGCCGGAAGCGCCGGAGACGCTGGCCGAGCGCGCGGAATTTCTGCTGGCGGCGCAAATTGTGACCATGCCGCGGGCCACGATTTTGCGCTGGGTGCGGGCGGTGACGCGGGTGCCGGGCCGCACGCGCGACGAGTTGGGGCGCGAGCCATGGGCGCGATTGCAAATCGTGGATGCGGCCAGCGCGGCGGCGCAGGAGTGGACCCATCTCGTGCTCGGCGGATTGCAACATGGCGAATGGCCGGACGATGGGCGCGATTCTCCGCTGCTGGATGAAGGGCAGGCGCGGCGGCTGAATGGCGAAGTGTTGCGCGAGGGGCCGCAGGGCGAGGGGCATTGGACCGTGGCGGCGGGCCGGGCGCTCCTGCTTTCGCAGGCGGATCGCCGGCGGCTGGATCGCGCGACGTTTGCGCGACTGGCGGCGCTGCCGGAGCGCGGACTGGCGTTGACGGCCCGGTTGGCTGAACCGGCCGACGGGCGGCCCGCGCGGTTGTCGGAATATTTTTGGACGGTGGCCAAGGCGGTGATTGGGCGGTTGCCGTCGAAGGAAGATTGGGAGGCGCTGGCGGAAGCGAGCCGCGCGCGCCGGGAAAATTTCCAAAAATCTCTGGCGTCTGAAGCGCCGAAGGCCGCGCGGGCGAAGGAGGAATCCGCCGCGGCGCCCGGGCCGGAGGCGACAGCGCGCGCCTACGCGGCGCGGCGTGATCCGGCGAGTCCATTCGATGAATATTCATTTTGCTTGAGAACCCCACCGGCGACGCCTCTGCTGCTCTCGTGCAAGAAATGGCAGGAGGCCGTGGAGCGTCCGGGGGCGTCGTGGTTCAAACATTTGTTGGAGGCGGCGCCGCGGTGGAATCCCGCCGAGGAGGATTGGGCGCGGATGAGCCTCGGCACGTGGGCGCATGAATGGGTGCGGTTCGGGCCGGAGCTGTCCGCCGGGAGGGGCGAAGTGGCATCGCTGCCGCTTCCCAATGGGGAAACGTGGAGGAAGATTGCGGCGGGCCGCGCCCGGGAGATGCGCGACAACGCGAGCCGCGCGTTTGCGGCCGCGGGGCGCGCGCTGCCGGAGGCGTGGCTGGATGCGTTTGCTGCGGCGGCGCGGGAGGTGGAGCACTGGCTGGGCGCGCTGGCGGAGAATCCGGCATGGCCGCAGGGCCTGGCGGAAATAAATCTGCCCGCGGGGCTGACGGCGATCCTGCCGGGAACGGAAGTGGAATTTCCACTGAGAGGAAGAATGGATTTGGTGCTGTTCCCGCAAAGGACGGAGTTTGCGCCGGGAAAAATGGCGAACACGGCGGCGTGGGTGATTGATTTCAAGACGGGGAAGGACAAGCCCTTGAAATTAAAAGCGCTGGCCAGGGGCGAAGGTTTGCAGCTTGCGCTCTACGCCTGGGCATTGCGGGCGATGGGCGCGCCATCGGTGGCGCTGACGTTGTTGAATTCCGACACGGACGGCGCGCCGCAACTGCAGGGCACGGACTTGGCGGACGGGAAACTCGCGGATTTGTGGCAATTGCTGGCAACCTATGCGGGGGAGGGGCGCTGGGGAGAGCGGAATGATTTGGACGATGAGCACGACCGGCCGGGCGATTATCCGTCGGCGACTTTGCCGGTGCCGGTGGCGGTGCTGTGGCAAAAGTGGGAAATAACCCATCCGGATTCCAAATGATACTTTCCGACCAACCGGCGCGCGATCGCTTCGCTCACGAGACGGGGCGGAATTTTTCCGTCATTGCCCCGGCGGGGGTGGGGAAGACGACGGCGATTGCGCAGCGGGTGCGGGAGCTGGCGCGGGCGGACGCGCGGGCGCGGGAGCAGGCGAAGGCGAACAATACGGCGTGGCCGGCGGCACGGCTGCCGAAGCTGGTGGTGGTGACCTACACGCGCAAGGCGGCGGATGAAATGCGCGACCGGGCACGGCGCGAATTGGTTGAGGCGGGGCTGCCGGCGACGGTGCTGGGATTGTTCAACGAGGCGTTTTTTGGCACGATCCACAGCTTTTGTTTTGAACTGCTGCGGCGGTTTGGGCCGCTGGAAGGACTGCCGACGCGGTTTGCGGTGGAGCAGGATGACGCGGTGTTGCGGCTGGCGTTTCAGCGGGACACCCCGGATGTGGCGGCGTTTTTGCCGGTCGCGGCGCGGGCGGCGTGGCGGCGTTATGGCGAGGCCGGGATGATCTGGCCGCTGGTGTGGAAATGGCCGGCGGGCGCGCAGCCGCCGCCGGAGCCGCAGCGGTGCCCGGAGGTCAGGCTGGCGGCGTTAATGGATTTCAAACGCAAAAAAAAGAATGCGCGCGCGGAGGAAAACATCCGGCAGGCGCGGGTCCGGCTGCGCCGCTGGCAGGAAGCGGGCGGGGAGGCACGGGCGCTGGGCGTCCCGGCAGTGGCGGGCGGCGGGGAGGAGTTTGTGGCGCTGTGGGCGGAGACGTTTCAGCCGTTGCGGGAATGGCTGGCGGCCTGCGCGGGGTGCGCGGCGGCGCAACTGGCGGAGGAATACGGCTACTACAAGGAAAAGAGCGGACGCCTGGGCTACAATGACCTGGTGCGTCCAGTGTTGCGACTCTTGCGCGACCCGGTGATTGGCGCGCGCATCCGGGCGGAGGAATTTTCAGTACTGCTGGACGAGGCGCAGGACACCGACCCCGCGCAGTTTGCCATGTTGACCGGCGTGGCGCAACCCGCGGGTCCGCCGGGCTTGTGGCTGGAGGGCGCGGGCGCGCCCCCGGCGCCAGGGCGGTATTCGATGGTGGGCGATCCGCAGCAATCCATTTACCAGCGGGACCTCCGGCGCTGCTACGAAGATTTGCGCGCGCGCCTGGAGCGGACGGACGCCGCCGAGGCGCTGACATTTTCCGTGACGATGCGGTGCGACGAGGCGATCGTCGCGCATGTGAACCGGAGATTTCCGGAAATTCTGCATGGGCGCGACGGGCAGGCGAAATTTGTGGAATTGCAAGCGCGGCCGGACGCGGGCCCGGGGGGAGTATGGCGGCTGCTGGTGGCGCGGCCGGCGGACTTGCCAGACAAGGCGAACGTGGAGCAGTTGTATCGGGCGGAGGCGGCGGCGCTGGCGGCCTGGTTGCTGGCAGCGGGGCCGGCGGGTACGGGGGCGGAGGATTGGTCGCAGGTGGCGGTGCTCGCGCCGCGCAAGAAATGGCTGGGCGTGCTGGCGGTGGAATTGCGGAAGGCGGGCCTGCGGGCGCAGTTGCACGCCGACAACCGCGCGCGCGGGGGAGACCCGGCGCGGACGTGGTTGGCGGCGCTCCTCGGCGTGCTGGCGGATCCGGCGGACGATTTTGAAACCATCGGCGTGCTGCGGGAGATATTCGGCGTGTCCGACGAGGAAATTTACCACTGGCGAAAAGGCAGCCCGGCGCCGAATGCGCGGGCGGCGAAGCAATTGTTGGAGAAACTGGCGCGGGCGGTGGCGATTTTGCCGGTGCGCGACGCCACGGCGCGGGCCGTGGCCGCGGTGAAGTTGCCGGAGCGGCTGGCGGCCATCGGGGCATCCGGGCCGGCATTGGAAGCTTTGCTGGATCAGGCAACGCTGGCGGATGCGCGCGGTGAAAACCTGGCGGCATTTGCGCGGGCGCTGGGGCGCGGGCCGGCGGAGGCGTCGGAACCCGTGGCGCAGCAAGGGGAGATTCAGTTGCTCTCGAACCACAAGGCGAAGGGCTTGGAATGGCCGGTGGTGATTCACTTTGGGCTCTTTCACAAGTTGCGGATGCCGCCGACGGAATATCCCTGCTGGGACGAGACTTCCGCGCCGCACGAGCCGCCGTCATGCCTGCTCGACAAGTTCCAGGCGGCCACCGGAGAAGAGGAGGACGATGGGGACGGCGGGGGGGTGGACCGCGAGCGCGCCAATTATGAGCGGTTGCTCTATGTGGCCGCGACGCGTCCGAAGCAGACGTTGCTGCTCGTGGATGCCACGGCGCTGGCCACGGGCAAAAGTGCGGTCGGCTCGCTGGCGGATGTGCTGGGCGTGCTGCCCGGCGGGCCGGAACGGACATGGTGGGAAAGCATTCCGACTTTGGCCGGGAAAATGCCGAAAGGAAAAAGGGCACCCGCGAAGGAGCAGGCGGTCGCAATACCACCGGCGCGTTGGCCCGGGGGACCCGGGGTGGAGTTGAATTTTTTGGCGGTGGCAACGGCGGCGAAAGATTTTATGCGCCGGGTGCGCCCGAGCACCCTGGCGAAGCATCCCGAGAAAGCCACGGCGGAGCGGGCGGAGCCGGATTTGGCCGCGCCGCCGGATTACCCGGAGGAGCAGCCGCCACCCGCCGCAGCGGTGAGCTACGGCAACTGGTGGCATGGAGTGATGGAGCGCACCCCATGGACGAAAGGGCGGGAGGCATGGGCGGAATTTTTGGGGAAAGAATGCGCGGCCGCGCCGAACCCCGAGCGCGCGCGGTTGGAAACCGCGCGGCTGCTCGCATCACCCTTGGCGGCGCGGCTGGCGGAGTCAGGCTGGGAATTCGCGGTGGAAATGCCGTTTTTGTGGGCGGAGGGCGAGGGCAAGAGCGCCTTTGATGGCTGCATGGACTTGGCGGCCTGGAATGAAAAAAATTCCCGCTGGCTGGTGGTGGATTGGAAGACGGATTTTGTGGCGGGCGATTATGCCGTGGAACTGGCGAAACGATACGGGCCGCAGGTGGGGGTGTATGCGCGGGCGCTGGCGGCGATGACGGGCGCGCAGGTCGAGGCGGTGTTGTATGGCACGCGGGTGGGGGTGGAGGTGGAAGTGGGAAATTAAGAAGTGAAAAGTATGCAGATGAGGGCGAAGGGGGTGGGGCGAAGGGTGGGTATTATCAGGAATTTCAGATTTCAAATTTCAGAATTCAGAATTCGGAATGCGGAGACGGCCCGAGAGGCGGGTTGGGGAAATGGAATTTGAGGACGTTAGTATGGCGAGGGAGTTCACGGTGGATAGTTTGGGATTCTTGGTGGGTAGCGTCGACTCGGGCAATAAAAGTGGGGCAATCCGCGGGCCGGAGCTTGAGTCTTGGGCGATTTTTTGCCATACTGGATAGATATGAGGAAACGCTCCGCTGTCCTGCTGCTGGTGGTGGTGGGAATACTGGGATTGGGGTTTTATCTTATCCGGCAGCGGTCGGCGGTTTTGCCGACCCCGCGGATGTGGCGGCCGGCGGCGGGTCCGACTTTTGTCTCGGTGCCGGAGGCGTCTTCACCCAGCGTGGCCCGGGCAGCGCCATCACCGGCGACGCAGGCGGAAAAGAATCCGCGGGCGAACGCCGTCATGGCGTCAGCGTGGTTGTCAGAAACGCGGCCGGCGATGTCAGCGTTTGCGGAATGGACGGGGCGATATTTGAGCGCGCCTGCGGCGCAACGGGCGGGCCTGGTGGTGGAGGGGCAGAATCTGGCGCAGGCGCGGCGGGCCGCATTGGCGGCGATGATTCCGGTTGACCCGGAGCAGGCGCTGGCGGACGCCGTGCCAATGGTGGTTCGCCAACAACTGCCGACGGAGATACTCCCGTTGCTGGAAGAACGGGTTTCAGCGCAGAGTGATTTGGAATTGCTCGCAGGGTCGCCGCCGCCGGGACAAACGACGCCCGTGGCGAGTTACCGTTCGACGCTCGTCAACGGGCGCGAATACCGCGTCTACGTGTACGGCCGGCGGGCCACACTGGCCACACTGCCAAAGGCTTCGATTGAGGGCATTGCGGTGGACCAGGCGCTGGCGGTGAGCGATTCGCCGGTGCGGGTACTGGAGGCGGGGGAGTTGGCGGGGTCGCGACCGGTGACCAACGTCTGCGCCATCAACGGCAACGTCACTCCGATTGACGCGAGTGCGGGCTTGAACACGGCCGCGCCGACTGCGATTGAGATCAGCGGGCGGATTCAAGTGCTGTGTTGCGAAACGCATTTGAACCAGTATGAGCAAAACCTGATTGCGGCGGAGCAGGCAAATTATGAAGTGCTGGCGGCGGACGGCGCGCCGGGCAGCAGCACGGTCACGGGGCGGCCCTCCTATGCGTGGACGCACGGCACCAAGAAGGTGCTGATAATCGTGGTGGACTTTCCCGATTTGCCGGGGTTTCCGACGAATCCTTATGACCCGGATCCGGCCACGAACCCCAGCCAAGCCACCAATATAACGATGTCGCTGGACTACATCGTCAATCGTTTCAATGCCACGAACCAAGCGGGCAGTTTTTATACCCAGGCGAGCTATGGCCAAACCGCGTTGCAGGTGGGCGCGGTGGTCAATGGAGTGTCGCCGGACGTCACGCCGGTGTTGCGGATGCCAAGCACGGCCGTGAGCTATGCGACGGCGGGGGCGAGCGACTTGCTGCACAGTGACGCGGAAACGCTGGCGCAAAATGCGGGTTATAATCTGGCGGCCTATGATCGCATCGGCGTGGTATTTGCCAATTTGGGAAAGATCGCCAATTCCCAACTCACGTACGCCGGATTGGGCGATATCATCGGCCACAATTTCTGGATCAACGGCTATCTTAATTTGAATGCCGTGGCCCATGAAATGGGCCATACCTTCGGGCTCAACCACGCCAATTTCTGGTCGGTGACGGACGGGAATCCGGTTTCGCCCAACGGGACGTCGGTGGAATACGGCGACCCGTTTGACGTGATGGGGGGCGGGATTCCGCTGGCGGCGCAATTTTCGCAGTGGAATCGCAGCATCCTGCAATGGCTGCCGGATTCCGCAGTGACGACGATTACCACCAATGGGACTTACCGGGTGTACACCTTCGACAATCCGGCGGCGAACGCCGCCAACCCGCTGGCCTTGAAAGTCATCCGCGACACCACCCGCGATTACTGGATTGGCTTCCGGACAAATTCCGGCAACACGAGCCTGAGCGACGGCGCATACGTGGTCTGGGGCTATAACAACAACCAGCAGGGCAACCTCCTCAATTTTAAAACGCCGGGCACGTCAGGCAACAATCCGGGGTTGGAAGTGGGGCACATGTTTACGGACGCGACGGCGGGGATTACGCTGCAAACGCTGGACCAGGGCGGCAGTGGCGCGGGCTCGTATCTGGATATTGCAGTAACGTTTCAGCCGCGGGTCCAATGGTCGCGGGCCACCTATTATGTGGACGAACAAATCGGCCACGCAACGTTGACGCTGATTCGGCAGGATAATGGCGTGAGTGCGCTGAGCGTGAACTACACCACCACGGACGGCACGGCGACCCAACCCGGTTTTTATGCCGCGCAATCGGGCACGGTAAACTGGGCCGCGGGGGACCAGAGCAACAAAGTCATCACGGTGCCCATTGTGCCGGGAGCGTTTGCCGGGGGGGTCAAGAATTTCACGGTGACGTTGAGTAATCCGACTGGAGCGGTGATTCCGGGCAATCCGGCGGCAACCGTGGTCATTGGCGCGCCGGGGGCGGCGGATCCCTCGTTTGTCGAGGATAATATCGGCAGTGACCTCAACCGGCTAATTGTGCAACCGGACGGAAAAATTGTCATAGCTGGACCGTTTACCTTCTTGCAGGACGCCAATTTCGCCGTCTACGAGCAGGGCGGAATCGCGCGGATGAACGCGGATGGCTCGGTTGATTCGGCCTTCGACAGCCACGGCGGCGTGAGTGGCGGGAACACCGACGTAAATGACGTCGCGCGGCAGCCTGACGGCAAGATCATCATGGGTGGTGATTTCGCCTCGGTTAATGGCACGCCCGCGAACAATCTGGCGCGCTTGAATCCGGACGGGTCACTCGACGCGACCTTTCAATACGGCACGGGAACGGACAGCGAGGTCAATGCCGTGTTGGTGCAACCCGATGGAAAAATCATCATTGGCGGGACTTTTTTGCATTATAATGGCACCGCCCGGCAGCTGGTCGCGCGCTTGAACGCGAACGGCTCGGTGGATGCGTCCTTTACCGGCCCGGTTTTCAGTGATGGGACTGGCAGCCCATGGCGGGTCATGTCGCTGGCGCTGCAGGCCGATGGCAAACTCTTGGTCGGTGGTGCGTTCTATTTCCAAGGGGGCGCCAATTTTAAATCGGGCTTGTGTCGGCTGAATGCGAATGGCTCACTCGATGCGACGTTCAACGGCGTCGTGCAAGGCGCGGCCACCAATGGCTCTCCCGGCAACCTGCAGTCTGTCGACCGCATGGCGGTGCAATTGGATGGCAATATCGTCATCGCCGGAGATTTCACCGCCTATAATAACGTGGCTCGCGGCGGATTGGCCCGCGTCACCGCCACGGGCGCGCTTGACCCAACCTTCACCCCGACCACGGACGGTAATTGCAGTGCCCTGCTGATTCAGCCTGATGGCAAAATACTCGTGGGCGGCACCTTCGCCAATGTAAACGGCGCGGCGGCCAATAATCTTGTCCGTCTGACCAGCGCGGGGGTCACGGATCCGGTACCGCTGCCCATTACCCCGGCCACGAATGCCAACCCGCCAACGAATTTTACCAAAGTAGGCGATTTTGCGCTCCAGCCGGATGGAAGGATTGTATTTTGCGGCTTTGGCGCATTCCAATCCAGCGACAACGGGCCGTTGTGGCGCTGCTTTTCGGGATTGTCCGGATTGCCGGGCGCGGTGCAATGGAGCGCGGCCTCGGGCAATGCGATTCCAGGCACCACGCTGGTATTGACGGCGACGCGGACGGGCGGCAGCACGGGCAATTTGTCGGTCAATTATGCCACGGATGCGGCGAGCGCGGGGGCCACGGGAGTGACGCCGGTGTTGGGCACGATTACCTGGGCGAATGGCGACAGTGCGGCGAAGACGGTGAATATTTCGATTGGCGGATCGGCGAGTGGAAATCTGGCCGTCAATCTGGGCGCGCCGTTGTTGGGCGGGGCATTGCTGGACGCGAACCAGCAGTCGATGATCAACATTGCGCAGTTGACGTTTGCCATCTGGCAATCGGAATTTTTCACGCAGTCCCAGATTCTGAACGCCCCATTGATTAGCGGGAGTGGAGCGGATCCCAATGCGAACGGGATCCCGAATGTCCTTGAATATGCGTTTGGGCTGAATCCGACGGTGCGCGGCAGCACCGGGCCGGCGGGCCTGTCGGTGGTTGGCGTGCAGAATATTGGCGGGACGAATTACCTGACGATAACTTTCCGGGAGCGGACGCCGGTGGGCGATTTAACGTATACGCCGCAGGCGAGCGCGACAGCGGACTTTGCCTCGCCGACGAGCGCCGTGTTGGTGGGCACGCCGGCGAATAATGGCGATGGGACCCAAACCGTGGTGTATCGGGACACGGTTCCGGTTGGCGCGGGGAACCCGTTGCGGTTTATGCGGGTGGTCGTGACGGTGGCGCCGTAAGAGCGGGGAGCAGGGAGCGGGGAGTATCCACGGGCGCACGGCCGAGTTTTTGATTTGGAGATGGTCCGCTTTGGCCGGATGGGGCGCAGTCTTGCTGCGCCCGTTTTCGGGAATTTCCGAAGCGCTGGAACAACTTCCGCTCAATGCTTCGAGGCCACGGTTTGAACCGCCTTGCTCAAATCGGTGCGCTGTTGGTCGGTCAGATTGGCGGATTGCACGGCGGTTTGCGCGGCGGCCACATCCTTGGCGGCCCACGCCGTCACCGCGGTTTTGAGGCTGTTATACCGCGTGTTGGGATTGTCAATGGTGTTGGCCCATTGGAACGTCGTCTCGGGACTGTAGCTGCTTTCGGCCGAGACGAGTTTCTCCACGGCGCCGTCCCGCGCATTGCCGGAATCCAGAGTCTGAATCCATTGCGAAGCGGCGACCGGATCGAGGCGGACCCAATTATTCGCGACATCGGTGATGGCGGCGGTGTATTGATCCTGATCGGCCAACGCGGCGACTGCCTGTGCGGCTTGCGCGGGATCATCATTACTCCAAGTGCCAATGACCGACGCGAGGGTCTGGTCGCGGGCCTGGCCGGCGGGAAGATTGGCCGCGATATCCCAGGCGGCGGTCGGATCCTTGTCCGCGAGCTGGATGAGGGCGCCGCGGGCGGCGGAATCTTGGGCCTTGCCGGGCGGCAGGGTCTGCGCCCACTGGAGGGCGGCCTGCGGGTCGGCGGCGGCCCAACTGTCCGCCACCTTGCTGGCGATGGTGTCAAAGTCGGGGTCGTCCGTGAGTTTGGAAACGTAAGCGGCCGCAGCGGCGGGATTGGAATCCGCCCACGTGCTGAGGACGCTTTGAATCGCGTCGCGGCGGGTATCGCCGTCGGAGGTGGGCAGCGCCTGCACCCAGATCATGGCGGCATTGGGATCAATTTGCGCGAGGTTGCTGGCGAGATTGGGGATGGCGTTCGTGCGGGCGGGCCCGGGGTCGAGCGCGGCGACGAAGTCGGCACTGGCGGAGGGATCGTTTTGAATCATCTGTTCGGTGACGGCGCGCATGGCACTGTCGTAGGTGTCGCCGGTGGCCACGCCATCCACCCAGGCGACGGCGGCTTGGGGGTCCTGGTTGGCCCACGACTTGGCGATGGAATTGATGGTACTGTTGCGGTCTTTGCCGCTGGGCATCGCGTCCAAATATTGAATGGCGGAAGCGGCGTCATCCTGGGCCAGGTTGTTGATGGCGCTGGCGAACGCCCGGGTGCGGTCACGGCCTTCCGGCAGATCGTTGGCCCAGGCCATGGCGGCTTGCGGGTCATTCTGGGACCAGGCATTGACCATGCCGTCAAGGGCCTGGCTGCGCAAATTGCCCGGCGGAAGATCGAGGACGGCTTTGGCGGCGACGGTCGGATCATTGCCACCCCATTGATTGAAAACGGTGCTGTATAATTCGGCCTGTTGGGAACTGGCTGGCAGGTTCTTGAGGAGATTGAGCGCTGACTGCGGATCTTCATTGGCCAGGGAGCCAACGATGTTTTTTTGGGCATCGCGGCGCACGTCGGAGTTCGGAACCTGGTCCAGCGCCGCAAGCGCGGCGTTGGGGTCGGTCTGAGCCCATTGCTCAAAAACCCCAGTGAGCGCCCGTTCCTTGTCGCCCACCTTCGTAATGGTTTGGGCTTTGGCGAGCGCGGCTTCCGGGTCGGACCGCGCCCAACTGTCAAAAACATTCTGCCACATCCAGGGCTCCTGGCCGCTGGAAATGTTGCCGGATTGCAGGAATTCGACGGCCTTGTCCGGATTGTAATAGGCGAGTTGCCAGCCGATGCTTCGCAAGACGCTATTGCGGATGGCGGGGCTCTGAATGTCTTTGAATGCGGCCAGCGCCGCATCGGAATCCATGCCGACCCAGGCATTGAAGACGCCGGAGACGGCCTGGCTGCCGCCGCGATTTTTGGGAATTTGCAGGGCGGCGGCGAGGGCGCCCTGGGGATCGGAATCCGCCCACGTTGAGAAGACTCTTTCATAGTACCAACTGTCCTCGGAGTAAACCTTGGATTGGTCGAGCAGCGTGAGGGCTTCCTGTGGGTCGGTTTGGGCGAGGGATCCGGCGATTTCGGCCACGGCGCTGCGTTTGAGTTTGGCGTCCTTGATGCGGCTGAGCGCCGCCATGGCGGCGTTTTGGTCAATTTCGATCCATGTGCCAATGACACCCTCCACCGCATCCTGCCGTTCGCCGGCGCGCTTGAGTTTCAGCGCGGCGTCAAACGCGGCTTCCGGATCGCGCGCGGCCCAGCGGTTCATGATCTGGTTAATGGTCCAGCTTTGGCCGCCATGATTGCTTTCCCAGAAGCTGACGGCGGCGGCCGGATCGGTGTCAACCAGCGCCAGCGCAATGGAGGTGACCAGCTGCTTGCGCTCGGCCTGATCGAGTCTGAGAATCACCGCCATGGCGGCTTCGGGTTGATATTGCGCCCAGAAATCGAGCGCGCCCTGCAACGCCAACTGGCGGTGGGAGCTTTGGGGTAACGCCATGGCGGCGGCCACGGCCTCCGCGGGATTCCGCTCCGCCCAGGCACTGAAAAATGACCGCCAGGTCTGGAGGCCGATGTCGGCGTCGGAAAGGGTTTGCAGGCGCGCGTAGGCGGATTTGGGGTCGAGCCGCGCCGCCGCCACGATCAAGACCCCGTTTAAATCGCGGCGGATGTTGGGATTCTCTTCGCGCTGGGCGGCGACTTCCGCGGCGGCGGGATCGCTTTCGGCCCAGGCATTGATCACCGCGGTCAGCGCATCGTGGCGAATATTGCCATTATCCGTGAGGCGGTTGGCGGCGGCATAGGCTTCCGGTGGATTGCGGGCGGCCCAAATGGCAAACAAGTCGCTCGATGGCTCCCCCTGCAACTCCACCGCCGGCAAGGCCATCGCGGTGGCGACCGCCGCGGCCGGGTCGCTTTGTGCCCAAGCGGTGAGGACGGCCTTGATGCCGGTCGCGCGGCGCGAAAACGTGCCGAGGGAGCGGGCCGCCGCCAGGGCCGCCTTGGGGTCGTGTTCGGCCCAGGGTTTGAGGGCGAAGGCGGTCAGGGTTTCATCCCCCGGGCTGAGTCGAGAGCCGGAATCGCCTTCGCCCATGTTTTCCATCGTGGGAATGGCGCCGAGTAATTGTTCCGTGGCTTCAGCGTGTTTGAGGGCGGCGGCGGGATCAGCCTCAGCCCATTTGGCATAGGCCAATTGCCGGACCAGCGCCCGATCCTGCTGGCGGGGGGCGCTCGCGGCCTGGTCCAGCAATGCCGCCAAATCTTTGACCGAAGTTTGGCCCACGAGGGCTTGGGCGTTGACGAGACGTTCCGCGGACGTTGCCGCCACCAGCGCCCCGGCCAACGGGGTGCCGCTGTCCCACGGCGGAAGTTTGGGGGCGACCGGTGGGGGCGCTATCGGTTCCGCGCGGGGAGATTTCGCCAGGGCCCGGCGATTGGCGGTGACCGTGGCGGCGGGGCGGGCGGGCCCCGGACTGAAATGCCAGCCGGCGGCAAAAGCGGCGGCGGCGAAAACAGCGGCGAAGATCGGCGTGCGGGCGCGCCTCAGGCGGGACGGGGTGGGGGAAATCTTCATAAATGGGGAAATTAAAGATGCCCGAACCGGGCCTAAGACACAGTACGACAACCGGCGATTTTCGCCACTGATATTTTCCGGCCGAAAGAGCGGGCGCGGGGGAAGCGGCGGCAGCGGAACGTTTAACGTTTAATGTTTAACGCTTAATGTTCAAGGATGGGGCGGCGCATCCCCGAACTCGTTCGGCAACTCCGGTCCCAACAACATCCGGCATGATCGTTTGTTTGGACGTCGCTGCGAATGCGGATTTCCTCGTCACGGAAGGCCGGCATTTTGCCGCCTTAAAATCCGCCGGCTATAAGACCAAGCCGATAAATCCCGATGACTTCATTCGCCTTCACTTGGAATCCTGACCCGTTCGGCCTCTTGCATACGCATTCCCAAATCATTTATCGAGATTTCCGCCACCGACTCTAATTACTGCCCGCTGGTGATGATGGTGGCGCCGTTGCTGGTCCGGGTCGTGGTGGGGCGGGAGGGCGGAGGCGGCGCGGCGGGCGCGTTGGGGCCGGTGGTGGTCAAGGCTGCGGGTGCGCTGGATCGCTGCTGGGCATCAATCTGGGTTTGGACGGAGGTCATCATTTGGGTGCGCTGCTGGTCGGTGATGCCCTGGACAGTTTGAATGGCGTTCATGGCCCCGGCGGGGTCTTTGTTGGCCCACTGGGTGGTGACACTACGGATGGAGCTGGCGCGCTGGGAGTCGTTGCTGATGGTGGCGGCCCAATTAAAAGCGGAAGCGGGGTCATTGGTGGCCTGGGTGGTAACAAGGCGGGAGACGGCGGTGTCGCGTGCGTCGCCGCCGGGCAGCGTGTTAATCCAGGAGGACGCTGCGGAGGGATTGTCGCGCAACCAGTTATTGGCGATGGAGCCGACGGCGCTGGTAAGCGCGGCACCGGAGAGATTGCTGGTTTGGAGAAGGTCAGCGGCCTTGGCGGGATCCTGGTTGCTCCAGATGCCGATGACGCTGCCGACGTTTTGATTGCGGCTGTCGCCAGCAGGAAGCTGCTCGGCATAGGTGAGGGCGGACTGCGGGTCGGCGTTCGCGAGTTGGGTGACGGCAGTGCTGAGCGCGGCGTTATGCATGGCGGGGTCCTGCAGACTGTTGGCCCACTGGAGGGCGGCGTTGGGGTCGGTCTGCGCCCAAACGCGGGCAAGATTGTTGGCCACGCTGCTAAGGTTGGCGTCGTCGGGCGAGACATTCTGCAAATAATTGGCGGCGGCGGCGGGGTCGGAATTGGCCCAGGTGTCGAGGACATTTTGGTAGGCACTCTTGCGGGTTTGCAGATCCTGGTTGCTGTCGGAGGGCAATTGCTGGACCCAGGCGAGTGCGGCCTGGGTGTCATTTTGGGCCCAGGAGCGGGCGAGATTGGAAATGGAATTGCTCTTGGCGTTGCCGTCTTCCATTTGGGCGATGTAATTGGAGGCGGCGACCGGGTCGCTATCGCTCAGGCGGCTGATGATCTGGGTGACAGCGCTGTCGTAGGCGCCGCCGCCGGCAGCGGTCTCGACCCAGGAGAGGGCGGCGGCGGGATCGGTGTTGGCCCAATTCATGGCGATTTGCTGAACAAGGGAGCTGCGGCGGTTGCTGTCTGGCATTTGATCCAGCGCGGCGGCGGCGGCCTCGGGGTCCTGATTCGACATGCTGCCAATGACGCTGCCGAGGGCGTTGTTGCGCTCGGTGCCCTGGAGTCCACTGGCCCAATCGAGAGCGGCCTGGGGATCGGCGTTGGCCCACTGGCCGGCGACGGCCTGGAGGGCGTTGGTGCGGGCGCGGCCGACGCCGAGGGCGGCGGCATTGGCGGCGGCGCCTGCGGGATCCTGATTAGCCCATTGATTGAAAATGTTATTATAGGAGTTGGGGTCTTGTTGGGCGAGGGGGAGGCTTTGCAACAAGGTGAGCGTGCCTTGCGGATCGCGGTTGGCCATGTTGCTGAGGACGTTGTTTTGGGCGTTGCGGCGGGTTTGGGCATTGGTGATATTGCCGAGCGAAGCAAATGCGGCGTCGGGGTCTTGTTGGGCCCAACCACTGTAAAGGCCGGAGATGGCTTGATCACGGGCCTGGGTATTGGTGATGGCGCCGGCGCTTTTGAGGGCGGCTTGCGGGTCGTTTTGCGCCCATTGGGAATAGACCTGATTCCATATCCATGGCTGGTTGAGGCCGGTCATCATGCCGGGAGTTTGCAAAAGCTCGACGGCGTGCTCGGGATCGCGCCAGGCCATTTGCTGGACGGTGTTTTGAATGATGTCGCGGCGCAGGGTGGCGTTGTCAATGTTCTGCACGGCTTCGATGGCGGAGGCGGAGTCGTTTTGCATCCACGTCTGGAAGACGCCTTGAATCGCTTGGCGGCCGCCTTTGGCGAGCGGCAGGGCCGCGGCGGCGGCGAGGGCGGCTTGGGGATCGTTTTGGGCCCAGGAGGCGAAGACTTGATTATAGATGTTGGAATTCCGCGAAACACCGGTTCCGCCAAGCTGGTCAAGCAGGGCAAGGGCGGCGGATGGGTCGGTCTGGGCGAGGGTCCCGGCAATTTGGCTGACGATGTTGTTGCGGGTTTGGCCGGCGGGGAGTTTGGCGACGGCGGATAACATGGTGTCATCGTCAAACAAAATCCATTCCTGAAAGACGGCGCGGAGGGCGTTGTCGCGATTGTTGATGCCTTTGAGCTTCATGGCGGCATTGAACGCGGCGAGGGGATCGCGCTTGGCCCAGCGGTCAAAGATGTTGTTATATTGGTAGTTGTTATTGTTGCCGAGGGGAACGGCGGCGAGGAGCTTCATGGCGGCGTCGGGGTCGGTGTCCACCAAATTGGTGGCAAGGTCCACGACGACGGCGCGCTGGGCGAGGACGGGGAGATCCATGATGGCTTTAAGGGCGTTATCCGGCTGATATTGGGCCCAGAACTGGAAGATGCCGGAGAAGGCGGCATTACGGAGGTTTTCGTGGCTGATTTCCTTGGCGGCGGCAAGGGCGTCAGTTGGGCTGCGGGTGGCCCAGGCGGCAAACACGCGATTCCAAATATTAGTGGCATCGCGGGCATCGGGCAAATCTTTGAGATGTTCGTAGGCGGCTTGGGGGTCGAGGCGGGCTTCGTCGGAAAGAAGGCTGCCCATCATATTGCGGCGAACTTGCGGATGGGGCTCGCGTTCCAGCGCGCTCCAGGCGGACTTGGGGTCAATTTTGCTCCACGCCTCCATGACGCCGCGGAGGGCTTCAGAATGGTCGGTGGGCTGTTCAATCTTCATGGCGGCGTTAAAGGCGGTGGCGGGGTCTCGGCGGGCCCAAGCATTGAAGAGGCCGTTGAGGTGGTTGCCGTTGTTGTAATCGGCGGGCGGAAGCGCAAGGGCGGCTTCTGTGGCGGCCACAGCGTCGGTCTGCACCCAAGCATTGAGTACGTTGCTGATATTGCTGGTGCGGCGGCCCAAGGTGTCTAGCCCTTGGGCGGCGACGAGAGCTTCCTTGGGGGCAATTTCCGCCCAAGCATTGAAGACATACCGCATCAGTGCGTTGTCACCTTCGAATTGTTCCTGGGCGTGGGCGTGGGCCAGGGCCTTCTGCGGATCGGAAGCGACCCATTTGGCATAGGCGCGGGTGCGGACATAGTTGCGGTCAGACGTGCGCGGGGCGGAGACGGCCTGATTCAGCAAGGCAGCCAAGTCGGCAACGGAGGTTTGCGCCACGAGAGCGTCCACGGCCTGGCAGCGTACGAGTTCCGTGGAGCCGGCAAGAGCTTTGCCGAGGGGGCTGGCGGCATCCCATGCGACGGGGGCGGGGGCAAGCGGCGGGAGGTCCTGCTGCCCGGTATGCCGGAGGAGCGAACGAACGGTGACTTTTCCCTTGGCCGCCGGTTTGTACTGGGCGAGGACGAAGTAACCCAGCGCCGAACCGCCGATGAAGGCCGTGAGTACAAGCAACAGGGTTTTACGGAGTTTTTTCATGAAAATAAGTGGGCGAAGGACGAAGAGGAACTGCTGGCCCGGGTTCTGGTAAGAGTATATACAGCAGAAAGGCCGCTTTGTTACCGGCGGCCTTCATGATCCCAACAGTATATACCCATTTACAATAAAGACGCTACGGAACGCGGATTGTTAAGGTTATTTGTGTAAAAGTTATGTCTCGGATAGTCGAGCCAATTGGGGGTGTAAAAGCGGGCGGTGTTTATAATGCATTGCGCGGCGGCGTGGTTTGGCGCCCGAATTCAGGCTCCCCCGGGCACCGGCAGTCCGGGATTGCCAGCAGGAGTAAACGCGATAGTTTGGGCGTTTCCCAATAATCCATGTCCAATCGGGTCATTCGCAGAAATTGGCAGTTTGCCGTCTGGCTGTTGCTGCTGGCAGGCTTGGTGAGTGCAGCGCGGGCGGATGAACAGGTGTTCGCGGATTACAACTGCGCCTTCACCCCGCCGGAGGGATGGCAATTGAAAAGCGATCTCCCGCCATTGTCCGGTGGCAAAATTGTGACGGCCTTTCGCAACGCCGACAACACCGAGCTAATCATGCTGGTGGTCCCGAATGCGAGGGAAGCGGGTCCACTCGACGATAGATTTGTGACCAATTTTGAAGCGGGAGTTGAATCCAGTGGGGCGGGTAAACGGATTTGGGGCAAGTTTGTGCAAGCCGCGGGAGTCAGGGCCTATGAAAGTTTGCGTCCGGTACCGGCCAACGGCAAATCCCTCTCATCCCTGGGGCTGACCCTGCTGGCCGACGGGAAGACTTATGAGTTGCAGGCGTTGAGCGCTGCCGGGGCGGCGGACCTCGAGCCTGACATTCAAAAAAGTTTTGCCAGTTTCCGGTTTCTCAAACCGCCGGTGGTTCCCGCGGTGCCAGCCAGTGGGGCGACCGAATCGGATAAGATTGGCTATCAGATTGGCCAATATACCGGTATCGCGCTCGTGGTGGTGGTGCTGGTGGTGCTGGTCGCCCGCTTTAGCAGCGGGCGGAAGAGTTAACTGCCGGCCTGCGCTGAAGGCCGATTACATCCCAGGGAGCGGGTCAATTTTTCGGAAAGGGCGCGGGCGGGGAAATGGTGAAGGGTTTTTCCCCGCGGACGCGGCGGGCAATATCGGCATAAACGCGGCCGTCGAGCATGATTTGTTCGTGCGGCCACACGGGATTGTAAGGAATGTTCGGCAGCCAGTACGGAGTGCGACCGGCGATGGCGGCGTTTTCCTGGCCCACCATTTCGTCGCCGAGATGCACATAGGAGACAATTTCGTAGGGCGGATTGGGGTCAACCTGGTCAAGGTATTTTTGAGTTTCGGAACCCGGTTGCATGTCCTGTTGGAAGCTGGTGATGCCGAGATTCGCAACCTTCGCGCCACCGAGGGCCCCACTCATGGTGTAAAGGCGGACGATGTGCAGGCGCTGGGAATGGGCGGGGTCGCGCGACGGCGCGGCGGCATAGCGGGCGACTCCGCCGCCGAGCGAGACACCAACGACATCCACTGCCGCAGTCCAGTTGGCATCGCCACCGGGGCAGGCGGCGTTAACGTCGGCGAGGATGCGCGCACGACATTCGTCGTAGCTGCCGCAATTGAAGAGGGAGACGGTGATGAGTTGGGGGTGGTCGGCCACGGATTCAAAAAAGGTTTTGAGGAGGAGATATTGGGAAATGCCGAGGTCGCCGTAGCCGCCGATGAGCACGAGGGGGCGGGGCAGGGTTTTTTTATCCAGGGTCATTTCATTGATTTCCATGCGGGCTTCGGGCACGGAAAGCGGAAAGGAGGGATTGTCCGGCCCGGTGGAGGCACAGCCGGGGAGGAGCGCGAGGGCGAGGGCGGCAAGGAGGAATCGCCAGGAGGGCATGAGGGGAAAGTTGCTGGCGGGCGGGAACGGTGTCAATGCCGGGGATGGGCGCGCGAAATTACTATTCGCCTTTCGGCTCCGCAAAAAACGGGTTCGGCCCGGTGTGCCCGGTGCGCTCGACAAATTGCCGGCTCATGAGGAGGAGGCTTTCGCGGACGAGTGCGCCCATCGAGGTGGCGCGGGCGAAACGGGGGTCGGTGTGGTGTTCGGCAAGTTCGGCGCCGAGTTGCGCGACTTTGGCGGGCGGCGCGAGGTCGGAACCTTCCATGGCGGCGAGGAGCTGGCCGATGCGCGCTCGTTCAGTTTCCGCGCGGCGGAAGATGAGGGCCTGTTCCTCGCGCTGGTACTGGGTCGCGGTCTGGTTGTTGAGCTGCTTCTGGCAGTACTCGACGAGCGGTCGGTTGTCCTTGAAGAATTGCGGGAGGTAGAAACGCAGGCGGCCGTTGAAGGACTGCTGGTCGAAGTCCATGGCACGGATGCGGACCTGCACGCCCTCGAAGTCCGGCACCAGCACAACGACAAAATTGTAGGCGCGCATGTCGCCGAGCAGCCGCACAAAGCAGCGCGTGTTGAACTTCACCAGTTCCTTGGCGAGGCGCACGGAGGAGACGTTGGGGTCGTGCAGCCAGCGGTGAATGAAGACGTCGCCGGGTATGCCCGCGATGTGCTCTTCGACCAGAGTTTCGCCGCAGGTGAGAAAGTGGAGGCGATTGGGCGAGAGCAGATGCTCGAGTTCAAGGCCGTAGATGCGCGAGGCGTCGGCCTTCTTGACGTAGAAGTGGTCGAAATTGTCGTTGTAAGAATTGACGATGCGGACACGGAAGGGGTTGCTGTTGCCGAAGGTACAGTAGTCAATGCGGTCCACGTAGAGGTGGTCCATGACGGACATGGTGCCCTCGGCCTGCATGAGGGCGTAGATTTCCTTGAGGCCCTGGTGGAGGGTCGTCATTACATCGCGCGGGTAGATGACGGATTCCCAGAGGGTGTCATGTCCAGCGGCGTCGCGGAGGGGCCCGCCGTCGGAAAAGCCGGTCAGGTCCTTGTAAGTAACGGGAAGTTGGGCCTCGCGGCCCCAGCGCTCGAGGTAATCGCGCAGGGGCATCGCCACCGGATAGGCGGGCTTTTTCGCCGTTTGCAGGATGGAGAGGGCGTCATCGGCCATGGGCCGAAGTTAGCAGGGAGAGGGGCGGAGGGGAAGGAACAAAGGGACAGACGCACTGAGGAAACGGAACGTTTAAAGTTTAAAGCTTAACGCTTAATGTCCAAGGCAGCCGTACAGAATCGAGATTTGTAATTCTGACAGGAACGCAGGCACTTCTAGGTTTGGAATTTGCGAGGGGGGAAAAGGTTGAGGGGCAAGTGACTAATTCAATAGCTGAGACTGAACACCACCGTTTCGTTAGTCCCGCGAATCTTCATATCCATATCTTGCCCCGCGGTTGGCATGCCGCCAAGTGCCTGGCCCTCAGTATCTACCTTCGCATCGAATGCTTTCTGTGAATCATACAAGTAATACCAGACGTACCCTGGCGTCCGATAGCTTTCGCCGGGCGGGTATTTGGTGTACAGTAGCACAAATATCTTCCCGGAATGCAGAGTAAAGGGATGAGGCAGAGCGTCGCCAACATTCACTTTCCCGATACGAATTAAATCCATGGGTTGCACTAAAGGAATGAAGCTGACGGGTTCTCCGTCGGATGTAATGACAGTGATGGGCGTGCCCGGCACAACAGTATCCACATACATATGGTCTATGTCCATTAAGGTGGTGGCTGCTTTCCAATCCGGCATATTCACTTTGGCCTTTTCAGGGCTCCGCACGCCATATTTGATGTCAATGGTACCATTGGGGTCGGCGTGAATCTCGCTAATCTTGAACAGCCGTCCAGAGGCCAGAGTGTAGGTTAAGTCGCCGGAGTCCCAAGCGGGAGAGTTTTCGTCGTCAACTTGAATCTTTCCCAAATTGTTTTTGGCTGGGACGGCAATTCTTTGACCGGAAGCCGGCACGGAGGCGATGGACGGGGCTACCACTTCCTTTTGCGGTACCCTGGCGGTGATGTTCGTTGCTGGTAGGGTAGCTGCCGGACGCGACAGCCATGGTAGTATAGCTACAAAGATTCCTGCTCCAAGCATCAGCACTGTCAGTCTCCATCTAGTTAGCTTCGTAAATAAAGTTGCCAGCGGTGCGATTGGCACGCGCGTCTTGGGTTGAGCCGCGCCCGCAAAAGATTTCTCCGCCAGCGATCCAGCAAAGCCGGCCGGCGTGACAGTTCCCGCCGCAAGCGCCCCGAGCGCCGACGCCAGCAGAGCCGCCGTCGTCGTCACGCCGCGTTTGGAGAATTGGGCCCGGAGTTTGTCGAGGGCGCGCTCGACGCGCATGCGGGCGGTGTTTTCGCTGAGGCCGAGTTGTTCGCCGACTTCGCGGTGGGTTTTGTTTTGGAAATAGCGGAGGAGGACGGCGTCGCGGTCTTCGTCGTTCAATTGGCTGACGGCTTCGTCGAGGATTGGGCGGAGTTGCTCCCAAGTGAGATCGAGGGTGGCGGGCGGGGTGGAAGTTTCATGCATGGCCAGAGCCTCTTGTTCGCGGGTGCGGCGGCGATGTTCGGTGCGGACCTGGCGCAGGGCGAGAAAACGGGCGGTGGTATGGAGCCAGCCGGCCAAGGTTGTGCGATCAATCAGTTTCGACGCCTGCCGGGCTAACTCTGTGAAAGTCGCCTGCGTTACGTCCTCGGCGAGGGCGGAGTCGCCGTTGGTTTGGCGGAGGGCGGCGGCATAGACCAGGTCAACGTACCGCCGCACGACTTCGGCGAAGGCGGCTTCATCGCGGTGTTCGGAGTATTGGCGGAGGAGGTCGCTGTCGGGGGTCACGGCTGGGGTGGGAGTGGTTGCAGTATAGTCGCCGCCGATGGAAAAACCGCACAAATAATTTTGGTCTCACGCGAAGGCGCGAAGCCGCGAAGGAAATGCGCCCCGCCCCGACTTTGGCCCTACGGGTTTGACGCTGGCACCGGCGTTGGGTTGGCGAGTTGGCCGAGGAAGAGGATGGCGCCGGAGGTGTTGTCACGGATGAGGAAGAGGAAGGGGTGGTCGGCGTTGAAGTCGGCGTTCATTACGGCGGCGGGAATTCCCATGCCAGTGGCGGCGGCGGCTTCCGTGCCGTCTTCATCCACGTTGAGCGTCGTTTGATGGATGGCTTGGGAGACATGGAGGTCGCGGGCGCCGTCCATCGCGGAGAAATCGGCCAGCGCGGGACTAAAGGCGTCCTTGACACCCATGGCCTGCAGGGTGTCGGCGAGCAAGTATCGTTGCTCCAATTTGAACTTGGGCAGGTGAACGGCGACATTCATCACCTGGAGTTTTCCCAACCAGCCGGCGAGTTGTTCGGCGGTTAAGGATTTTTCGAGGGCGGCCAAATCTCCTCCGGCATGGGGGAGGATGGCGACAAACGACACATATTGCGGCTGGTCCCAGCCGCCCCGGTTGAACGAGTAGGCCATGGAGAGAATTTGGCAGGGCGCTGGGGCGTCGGTGATGTCGGCAAAGGCGCTCATCTGCTCGTTGCTCATCATGGTGACCGGGAGGGGACTGCCGTCGGCCAAATGAAAATCTGTGGTGTGATTCCAATTGGTGGCAAAAATGTTGGCCCAATGGGCTTTGAAGTAAAGGGCGTTGATGAGGATGAGACGGGTGTCCGGGCTGACGTCGGCGGGATGAAGGAGATTTTTGATTTTTCCGCCGGTTTTTTCTTCGACCCAGGAATTGATTTGCTGGATGGCGTCGGTGGAATGCTGGATAAAATCCACGGGCGTAATTGAAGAGAAGAAATTCGCCTGCACCGAATTGAGAAAGCCGGGCAGGATGGGATGGGCGGCATCTTGCGCGATCCAGAGAGAGTTGGCGACAGCGAGTTGCGCGCCGCTGAGGGTCTGCGCTTTGGCCACGGCTTCGTGCAAGGCGGCATAGGCCGCGAGGATGGAGCTTTCGCGCAAGTCGGAAAAATGCAGCACTTTGGCCAACTGGGCGGCGGTGTCTCCCTTGGCCCCGGCCCAAGTCATGGCGAGCGCGGTCGAAATACTGTAAGGGGAAAAGAAAATATTTTCGTTCGGCTTGGCGTTGATTTGGTGAAGGAGATCAACCGCGAACCGGTTATTGGCGGCAACGAGCGCGGAAACATCCTCGGCGGTGGCTACAACGGGCAACGCCGGTGGCGGGGCAGCGGGGGTCGGGGTTTGGGTGGGGGCGGCGGAGGCGATGGTCATGGGCAGCGTAGGCGGCGGCCCAGATGAAGTTGTGGCCTGCACGGTGGCAGCGGGTGGCGTCGGAAGCTGGGTGGCGGCGAGAGGGCCGCGGTTGATGGAGGGGGGGGAATTCGCGGAGGAAGCGGTTGGAGAATTCTGTGGAGCTGGCGAAGCATTACTTCCCGGAGAGTTTTGGAAAATCAGCAGAAAGAGGAAAATGGCAGCGGCACCAGCGGCCGCCCAAATGGGCCAGGATATTTTTGTGAACCAGGGAGGTGCCGCGCCAATGCCCTTAGCCCCAGCCAAAGAATGGCTGACAATGTTCGCGGCCAGCCCGGCCGGTGCAGGCACGCTTGCGCCGTGCGCTTCCAGCGCCGAGGACAACAAGGCCGCCGTGGTCGTCACGCCGCGCCGGGAGAATTGGGCACGTAATTTGTTCAGCGCGCGTTCGACCCGCATTTGAGCGGTATTATCGCTGACGCCGAGGATGGTGCCGACTTCGCGGTAGCTTTTGTCCTCGAAGAAGCGCAGGAGGACGGCGTCGCGCTCGCGCTCGCGGAGGAGGCTTAGGGTTTCGTCGAGAAGCGGGCGCAATTGAGTCCAAATGGCTTCTGTCGGCGAATGAGTTGGGTCATTCATGGCGCTGGCCTCCTGTTCGTTTTTCTGCCGGCACTGTTCTTTCCGCAGCGCGGTCAGCGTGGCGTAGCGCGTGCTTGTATGCAGCCAACCGGTGAGGGTGGGATGACGGAGCAGCGTGCCGGCTTTGCGCGCCAAATCGGCAAAAACCGCCTGGCTGGCGTCTTCGGCCAGCGTGGCATTGCCCTGCGCCAACCGGATGGCTGTTGCGTAGACCAAGTCCACGTGGCGTCGAACCAGTTCGGCAAAAGCCACCTCATCGCGGTTTTTGACGTAGCGGGCGAGTAATTCGGGGTCGGGGATCATGAGGGCGCTTTATCAAGTAACCGTGCGCCAGAGGAAAAATCCCACAAAAATGTTTGGGAGGCAAGGGGACAGAGGGAGCGGCACTGAGGAAGGGATACTTAAAATTCAACGTTTAACGCTGAACGTTTAAGTTGAGACATCAATGGGAGATGGAAGATGGAAAATAGAAAAATGGGGTGTTTCGAGTTTCGGGATTTGGGTTTGGAGTTCCCAGTCTCCAATTTTGGCACTTTTTTTTCTGACCACGACCAGCCAGGGCATTTTCGATATTCATGGACAAATGGGAAAGGCGCTGCGCTCGCGCAGCGCCTCGTTTGCGTCATTCGAAATCGAAAATGCTCCAGCTCCAAGCACCGGGCTTCCAGCATTCAGCCAGAAACCGCAAACTGGAAACCATAAACCACCTCCACCGTGTTCTCCGTGAGCTCCGTGGTTAAAAATCAGGGAGCCGACGGCTGCACCGCCGTCGGGCTGGCGAGCTGGCCGAGGAAGAGGATGCTGCCGGATAGGTCGTCACGGATGAGGAAGAGAAAAGGATGATCAGCACGGAATTCGACGGGCGGAGCCGTCGGCCCTGAGCCGAGGAGTATCCCTTCGCCCATGGTCGCCGCCGCAGCCACGGTGCCGTTTTCATCCACGCTGATTAAGGTTTGGTGAATGACCTTGGAGATAAAGAGTTCCCGGGTGCCGTTCATGCCGGAAAAGTCGGCCAGCTTCGAATCAAAGGCGTTCTTAACGCCCAAGTCTTGCAGGGTATTGACCATGGGATAGCGTTCCTCCAAGTCGAACTTGGGCAGGTAAACGCTCACCTCCCGTTCCGTGAGTTTTCCGAGCCAGCTAGCGAGCTGCTCAGCGGTCAGGGCTCTTTCGAGGGTCGCCAAATCCTGGCTGGCATGGGGCAAGATGGCGACGAACGACAAATGCAAGGGATTGACACTTCCGATGCGCGAATTGGCCGAATAGGAAAGGGAGAGGATTTGGCAGGGAATGGGCCCATCCGTGATTAACGCATATTTCGTGCGTTGCTGATTGTGCATTAGGACGACGGGGAGGGCGCCGCCATTGGCCAGTTGAAAAAAGTCGTCAAGGTTCGCGCGGGGGGAGAAACTGTTCGTCCAGTTGCCTTTAAAGTAAATCGCGTTGACCAGGACCAAGCGGGTCAACGGCCCCACATCCGTTGGCTGGATGAGGCCCTTGATTTTGCCGTTGGTTTTGTCCTCAACCCAGGCGTTGATTTGTTTGACGGCGTCGGGGGCGTGCTGGATGAAATCCACCGGAGTCGCGGACGAGGCGAAATTCGCTTGGACGGCATCCAAATAATTCTGGAGCAGGGGATGCTCGGGATTTTGCTCGGGCCAGAGGGAATTGGCGATGGCCAGTTTGGCGCCGTCCAGTGTCTGCGCCTTGGCGATAACTTGTTGCAAGGCTGCGAAGCCGGCCAGCACAGAGCTGTTCGGCATATCCGAAAAATGCAGGATCTTGGCCATTTGCGCGGCGGTGTCGCCTTTGGCCCCGGCCCAGGTCATGGCCAGCGCGGTCGAAATGCTGTAAGGGGAAAAGAAGGCGTTTTCATTCGGCTTGGGATTAAATTGGCGAAACAGATCAATCGCGAAGCGGTTATTGGCGGTGACAAGCGCGGCGATGGTCGCGGTATCCGCGGTCGCGGCTGATGCGGGGGCTGGGGCCGTCCCTTGCAGCACGGATTGAGCCGAATTCTGGGCGGTGGCAGCCGATGTCGTCGTCAACAGGGCGGCGGCAATGGCGCCGCTTCGAATGATTTGGGAGGGTTTCATGGTGGAGGAGGATGTGGACGGATTAGGCGAAGCCGGCAAGGTGCCGTTTGCGAGTGATTGCTGAAAGATGAGATATAAGGCGGCTACGAAAAAAACGCCCGCGCCGGCCCAAATGGGCCAGGAAAGTTTTGGGAGCAATGAGTTGGCGGCGGTGGTGCCTGCGGCTCCGGCCAATGATTGATTGACGACACTGGTGGCCAGGCTTGCGGGGGCTGGTATTACTGCGCCATGGGCGCCGAGGGCGGAGGATAACAGCGCGGCGGTGGTGGTCACGCCGCGGCGGGAGAATTGAGCGCGTAATTTCTCGAGTGCGCGCTCGACCCGCATTTGCGCCCCGTTCTCACTAATACCGAGGATGCCGCCGACTTCGCGGTAGCTCTTGTCTTCAAAAAAGCGCAGGAGGACGGCGTTGCGCTCGCGATCGTGAAGGGCGCCGACGGCCTCATCGAGGAGGGGGCGCAATTGAGCAAAGGAAAAGTCGGCGCTGGGGGATGGATCTTGCATGGCGCTGGCCTCCTGTTCGTGGTGTTGCCGTGTGACTTCCGTCCGGATTGCCTTGGCGGCGGCAAAGCGTGTGCTGGTGTGCAGCCAGCCGACAATCGTCTCGTGCCGGCGCAACTGCGCCGCCTTTCGGGCCAGGTCAGTGAAGACGGATTGGGTGACGTCCTCGGCCAGCGCGGCATTGCCATTTAAAGTGCGTAGTGCGAGTCCATAAACAAGATTGAGGTGGCGGCGCACCAGTTCTGCGAATGCTGCCTCATCCTCCCGGTCGGCGTAAAGGTGGAGCAATTCGTTGTCGGGGGTCATCGGGAATGGGCGGATTCGAGCCATAACACCGCGCCGCCGACAAAATCCCACAAAAATGTTTAAGAGGCAAGGGCGGGGGAGCAGGGAGCCAGACAAGTCCGACAAGTCCGACAAGTCCGACAAGTCCGACAAGTCCGACAAGTCCGACAAGTCCG
>CAZLPS010000012.1:0-10956 GCA_964561455.1 uncultured Opitutales bacterium | reverse complement strand
ATAGGTTCGACAAAAACGAACCCTCAAATTTCAAGGCTTAACGTTTAACTTTTAGGTTGGAACAATATGGAAAATAGACGCTCGCGTCGGCGCGAGTGATCGGTTTTGGAAATAGGCGTTTTGAGTTTCAAAATTCGCAATTCACAATTCAATATTCTACCTCCGGCCTTCTACCTTCCCTCTTCTGTCTCCAAGCTCCCCGCCTTCCCCGTCCCCTGGTCGCGAGCTTAATGTAACGTCATATTGCCCACGCCGGCTTTTACACTGGGGATTTGTTCGGTTAATGGTGCGGGGTTGGCAAGCTGGCCGAGGAAGAGGATGCTGCCGGTGGCATCGTCGCGGACCAGGTATAAGAACGGATGGTCGGCGCGGAATTCCGGGGGCGTTTCTGCAGGCACAGTCGAGCCGGTATAGGTCAGAACCATGGCGGTCGCCGTCGCGGCCTCGGTGCCTTTCTCATCGAGATCGATGAAAGTCTGGTGAATGGCTTTGGTAATGAAAAGGTCGCCATCGTTGTTCATGCCGGAGAAATCGGCGGCATTGAGGTTGAAGGCATCTCTGACGCCCATGGCTTGGAGGGCGCTGGTCAGGTCGAATCGTTCTTCGACTTTAAACTTGGGCAGGTAAACGTTTACCCGGCTGTAGGTCATTTTCCCCAGCCAGCCATCCAACTGTTCCACTGTCAGGGAATTTGTCAGGGTGCTTAATTCCGTGCCGTCGTGGGGGAGTAGGGCGACGAAGGACACGCCCTGGGCCGTGCGACCAGTCGAATCGTTGGAATAGGGCAGCGAGAGAATCTGGCAGGGCGCGGGCCCTGTAATGATGTCGAGGTACTGGGCCTGAAACCCCTCATGCATCAACACGGCGGGAATGGCGCCGCCATTGGCAGCGTGAAACTCTGCGTTGAGGTTGGCATTGGGGTAGAACGGGTGCATCCAGGCGCCTTTGAAATAGATCGCGTTGACCAATACCAGGCGGGATGATTTATCGACGTCGCCCGAGTGGAGCACCTCCTTGATTTTGCCGTTGGTTTTGCTTTCAACCCAATCGTTGATTTGCTTGGCGGCGTCGGCGGCGTGGCCGACAAAATCGACGGGCGTGATGGTGGTGGAAAAATTTGCCTGAACCAAGCCAAGGTAATCCGCCCGGAAGGGGTGTTCCGGATTTTGTTCGGGCCATAATGTATTGGCGATGGACAGCTGGGTGCCCGACAAGGTTTGGGCCTTGGTGATGGATTGTTGGAGGGCGGCAAAACTGGCGGGCACGGTGTTGGTTGGAACATCCGAAAAATGAAATACTTTGGCGATTTGGGCAGCCGTGTCGCCCTTGGCCCCGGCCCAGGTCATGGCCAGTGCCGTCGAGATGCTGTAGGGGGAAAAGAAGACGTTTTCATTCGGCTTGGGATTAAATTGGCGAAACAGATCAATCGCAAAGCGGTTGTTGGCTGTGACCAATGCGGCGACAGTTGCGGCATCGGCGGGCGCGGCAGGGCTTGCGGCGGCTGGCGGCGGTGAGACGGGCGGGGTATTTTGGGCTGTGGCCGTGGGCGTGGTCGCCAGCAGGGCCGCAGAGAGGGTGCCGCTGCGAATAATCTGGGAGGGAGTCATCGTGGAAGAGGGAGTGGAGCGATTCGGCGAAACCGCTGTCGTGCCGTTCGCGGGTGCTTTTTGAAAGATTAGGAACAAAAGAACGGCAACCACGGCGCCCGTGCCGGCCCAGACGGGCCAGGTGAACTTGGGCAGCAGCCCAGGAGCGGCGGTGGGGCCCGCGACACCGGCTAATGATTGGTTGACGACGCTGGTGGCCAAGCTTGCGGGGACCGATATCACCGCGCCATGAGCGCCGAGAGCAGAGGACAACAGCGCAGCAGTGGTCGTCACGCCGCGCCGGGAAAATTGCGCGCGCAATTTATCGAGGGCGCGCTCGACGCGCATGCGGGCGGTGTTTTCGGTCCAGCCAAGGAGGTCGCCAACCTCGCGGTAGCTTTTGTCCTCGAAGAAACGCAAGAGGACGGCGTCGCGCTCGCGGTCGCCAAGGTCGCCGACGGCTTCGTCAAGGAGCGGGCGCAGCGTGGCAAACGAATCATTTGTGCTGGTGATTTGGTCATGCATGGCGCTGGCCTCCTGTTCGAGTTTCGCCCGGGTCACGTCCGCGCGGATGGCCTTGGCGGCCGCGAAACGCGTGCTGGTATGCAGCCAGCCGACGACGGTTTCGTGTTTCCGCAACTGGCCCGCCTTGCGCGCCAAATCCGTGAAAACGGATTGGGTGACGTCCTCCGCGATGGCCGCATTCCCATTCAACAACCGCACTGCCAGCCCATATACCAGGTTGAGATGTCGGCGCACGACTTCGGCAAAGGCCGCCTCGTCACCCTGGTCGGCGTACTGGCGGAGCAATTCGTTGTCTGGGGTCATCAGGGAGGCGTGGTTTCGACCTGTAACACCGCGCCAAGGGCAGAATCGCACAATTGTTTTAGGGGGCAAGGGGGAATGGGGAAGGGACAGAGGGACAGAGGGACAGAGGGACAGAGGGACAGAGGGACAGAGGGAGCGGCGCTGAGGAAAGAATGCTTAAATCTCAAGGCTTAACGCTCAAGTTAGGAAACGAATGGATAAAGGAAAAAGGAAAATGGAAAAAAGAAAGGGTAGTTTCGTGTTTCGGGTTTGGAGTTTGGAGTTCCCAGCGACCAGCTTCGGTTTTCTTTCTCCCTACCATGGTCAACTAGAGGCTACCCGAAAAGTCGGGCGCAGTCTTGCTGCGCCCTAAGCGGCTTGGTGGAATTCGCTGGCCAATTAACTTTTCGGATAGCCTCAAGCTTTTGTTTTTCATTTCCCAACTGTAAATCATAAACTGTAAACCGTAAACCGTAACCCAGGTCCTCCGTAAACTTCGCAGTTGGGAAACCGAAAGCGTTTTGGAACAGGCGGTAATTCGTCCTTGGGTTGGTTCAATTCAACCGTTTGGCCAGATCGGCGACGAGGCGTTTATAGCCTTCGGCTTTGAGCAAATTCACTTGCTCTTGGTCGTTATGGCGGCGCGAGACGGCGGCGCTGAGGGCGGAGTTTTCCACGGCGTCGGGAATCAGCATTTCCCAGTGGCCGGAGTCCACGTCAATGACAGCAGCTTTGAGGCGGATGCGCATATCCTGGGATTCGTCGGGCACGACCATGCCGACGATGGGCACCCATGAGAGCGATTTGCCGACGTTGGCTTGCGCGCTGCTTTCCAAGATTCCCCAGTAGATCAGCAGGGTTTTGGCGCCGGCGCGGGCGGCGGCGAGGCGGAGGGTCATATCCAACGGTTGGTTGATGGCGGGCATAGTGGTCCCGCGGGCGGGTGGACTGGCGGGAACGCCGCTGATGGGCATGAGCTCAAAATAGGGTTTAAGTTCCTGGATCATGGCATCATCCGGATACTGCGCCCCGGATTGGACGAGCAAGAGCCTGTCTCCGCGCTTGAGGCTGACTTTGGCGCCGTCGTTGAGGGCGGCATGGATGTCCGCCTCGCTGATGGTTTTGCTGGGCGAGACGCCGAGGACATCAAGTTCGCTCAGTTCGCCACGAAAGGCGCGGTTGGGCTGGTCGCTGACGTCGAAGGGATAGACGGGGTTGGCGGAGACGTAGCCGGAATTGGAGATGGAGCGGGTTTCGCAGCCGGCAAGGAGAAGGGCGAGAGAGGCGATGATCAGCGGGCAGGGGTGAAGATTTTTCATGAAATATGGGACGGGTGCGGGAATGCAGGGAAGGGTTAATTGAATTAGACCGCGGAGTTTGACGGGCGTTCAATTTGGGCGAAGGGCGAAGGGGGTGGGGCGACGTGATTTGAGATTTGAGAGGGACAGAGGGATCGGCACCACTAGAAGAACACTCAAAATTCAACCTTTAACGCTTAACGTTTAAATTGGGGCTGGTATGAATTTCCCTGCATCGTGCCTCCCAGCAATCGTCTCGTGCCCCCAGCCTCCAACTTCTAATTCCCAGATCCTGTGGTTCACTTTGCCGGCGCACTGAAATTCGGGACCACTACGCGGTAGAGGTTGGTGTTGCCGTTGCGGGTGTCTTCCGCTAAATATTCGAGCGCGCCGTCCTTGCGGCGGACGGGGCCGGCGAGGATGGAATCGTAGGTTTGGGATTGCGACACTTGGTCAATGACGAGGAATTCCCGGCCGTCTTTGCCGGCGCGGTAGGCGGAATGTTTTCCATCCTGGCTGAACAACACCGGGGCATTGGCGCCGGAGGTTAGAAAGAATTCGGGCTTCGCCAGCATTTTTGCAACGTCTTTGACGAACAACCCCTGCGGCACGGTGTCAAAAATCGGCCCAGGTTTGCCATCAATTACGACGATCAGGGCGGGCGAGGATTTTACTTTGGTTCTCATTGGGGAGGCCTGCTCAAACATGTCGCCGCTGACGTAGGCCCGGTGTTCCCCGTCGGGACTAAAGACCATGCGCGGGGCGTTGAGGGTCGGCGTGCCAATGGCTGGCAAGGGCATCTGAGTGCCGTCCACCATCATGAACAAGTCCGAGCCAGTCCAATAGGGATAGGCGAAATGTTTGCCGTCCGCGCTGAAGGTCAGATAATTGGAAAGGTTGGCGCTGCAGACCGGGCCGGGCGTGCCGTCCATGACGATGCAGTAGCCGGCGGCATCCCTGGCGGAATAGGCAAAATGCGCGCCATTGGCACTAAACTGGGGGTTGCTCACTTCCCGGTGTTTTGCTTCTTCGGCTCCGTCCACGACGGCGAACAGCAACGGGGCCCGAGGGGGTGTGCTCGGGCGCGCGCCCGAAGCAGCCGCAGGCGGGGCTGGTGGGGGGGTATTGCTTGCCAAGTAGGCCACGTGTTTGCCGTCCGGGCTGAGGGCGGGAGCTGATACATTCGTATATTCTTTCTGCTCCTTGCCATCGACCACGATCAGATAACGGTCATTGGCCTTGCTGGCCAGATAAGCGTAGTGCTGGCCGTCCGCACTGAACACGAGATTCCCGACATTCTCAAAGTTGGGTCCAACTTTGGCATCAATCACGGCAAACGACTGATTGCCGGTTTTGGCGATGAAGCCGAAATGTTTGCTGTCGGCGCTAAAGGTGACTTGGGGACCCGGCTTGAGCGGCGTAATTAGGATATCTTCATAGGCGTCCCCCGGCTTCCCATTGACGACGACCTGCCACCCCGTGGCGCTTTTTCGAAAATACAACTGGGTCGCGCCATCCGGGGAATAAAGAGGCGCGTCGAGCAGTTCTTCTGTGGGCGCTTCCAACACTGCACTCTTGAGGTTGGGGTAGCGCCCCCATTCAAATGCTGGATGCTGGCCTTCGGGCGAGAGTGATCCGGCGGGGGCGGCACTGCCAATTTGCGGCGGCAGGTTCACCGCCGTTCCATCCAGCACGGCCGCAAATCCACCGTTCTTGGGAATGCCGACCAGCAGGTAATGCCGGCCATCGGCGCTGAACAGGCTATTGGCAATGAATCCATTCCAATCCAAGGGCAACGTCACGCCATCGACAAAGAATTGAATGGGCAGGGAAGTATACGGTGGGTTAGGACTGAGCCGGCCCATAATCACCTCCATTATCCGGCAGCCATTTTCCGTCTCCGTAATCAAAGTATGAACCAGCCCCGAGGTTGATCCCGGCATAAGCGGCGAGTCGATTTCACGATCGGTCGGCGAATGGTAGCTAACCTCCGCGCCCTTAGCCGGCACAGTGTAAGATCCCAGCGGGGTTTCGTACTGCGGCCATTGCACGCCGGTTGGCGTGGTGGCCGGAGCCGCGGCGTCTTGGGCCCGGGCCCGAGAGGCAAAAATTATTACCGCGAGGAGTAGGGTGGTGCTTCGAAAACCGGGTAATCCGCTCATTTTTTTAAATGCTTGAAGGTGATGGTGAATGAAACGGCCAATGTCTGCGCCATCCGGCCAGATTCAATGAATAGGGGTGTATTTTCAACCCCGGAATTTCCCCATAGTTGGTGGTTTTTGTGGTGGTGGTGGCGAAAATTATGCAGAACGACAGGTGCGGTGCAGGGAAAAGAACGCAGAAGAACGCAGGAGAACACAGAAGTCTCAATGTTTAACGTTTAAGTTGAGCCATCAATGGAAGATGGATTCTTCCGGTTTTGCGGGAGAACGAGTTTTCGGGTTCTTGCTTCTGGCGACAGTTTCCAATTATCCAGCTTGTGCTTCCTGACTCCGCGCTCCCTGCTCCCCGCTTTGAACCGCAAACCGTAAACTTCCCCCGCCGTGTTCTCCGTGAACTCCGTGGTTAAAGATTCTCGGCACGCCCCATTTTTCCTCTTTGCGTTCCTTACGGTGTTTGCGGTAAAACCAGTCCCATGGCCGAAATCATCGAAATGCCGAAGCTCAGCGACACCATGACCGTGGGCACCCTGGTCAAGTGGTTAAAGAAGGAGGGCGACAAAGTCGCGCCCGGCGAAGAGCTGTGCGAAGTGGAGACCGACAAGGCGACTATGCCCGTCGAGAACTTCGCCCATGGCGTGCTGCTGAAGCACTATGCGGCGGCGGGCAGCCAATTGCCCGTGGGGGCGGCCATTTGCGCGATTGGCAAGGCGGGCGAAGCAGCCCCGGCGGCCCCGACCGTGGCACCGAAAGCGGCAGCAGCCCCGGCTAAGCCGGCGACGGTAGCCAAACCGGCACCAAGCGCGCCCGTGGCGGCTCCGGCTCCAGTGGCTCCGGTTCCGGCAGCGAAACCCGAAACGCAAAACCCGAAACCCGAAACTTCCGGAGCCCGAATCAAAGCTTCGCCGTTGGCCAAAAAGCTTGCGGCCGAAAAGGGAGTTGCTCTCGCCGACGTTACCGGCAGCGGGCCAAGTGGACGCATTGTCCGCGCGGACGTCATCGCCGCCGCAGCGAATCCCAAGGCGGCCGCATCGGCATCGTCAGGTGCATCGCCCGTGGCCTCGTTGTCGGGCCCGATTGGGCCGGATGAAACTTTGGCGGTGTCGAACATGCGGGCTACGATAGCGCGCCGGTTGCTGGAATCCACCAACGGCGTACCCCATTTCTACGTTGAAATCGAAGTGGACGCGGGCCCGTTGGCGGACATGCGCGAGGGGCTCAATGCGGCGCTGGGTGAGATTCCGGCGGCGAAGGGCGGGGGCAAATTCACGGTGAATGATTTTATTTTGAAGGGCGCGGTCGAGGCGCTGCGCCGGGTGCCGGCGGCGAATTCGTCCTGGCTGCAGGGTGAAAACGGGCCGGTGATTCAGCGGCACGGCTCGGTGCATCTGGCGTTCGGAGTGGCAATAGAAGATGGGTTGCTTACACCGGTAATTCGGAATGCCGACAGCAAATCGCTGCGGCAAATTGCGGCGGAGGCGAAGGAACTCATCGGCAAGGCGCGGGCAAAGAAATTGACGCCGGCGGAAATGAGCGGCTCGACGTTTACCGTGACCAACCTCGGGATGTTCGGCGTGACCGGCTTTTACGGCATCATCAATCCGCCGAACGCGGCGATTTTGTCTGTCGGCGCGACGCTGCAAAAGCCGGTGGTGGATGCGCGCGGGCAAATCGTGGTGGGGCGGCGCATGACGATCGGGGTTTCGGGAGACCACCGGGTGATTGACGGCGCGGTGGCCGCGCAATTCCTGGCCGCGCTGAAGTCGGTTTTGGAGACGCCGGCGTTGTTGCTCCTGGCATGACTAATCGTTCGTGTTTGCCGCGCCGTCAGCCTTTTACCTAATTTTCCGCCCAAGCGTTCTATTTCCCGACGTCGAGTCGGCTCAGCTCGGTGTGAGCGAGCAGGTATTCGGTGAAAGACGTTTCCTTGGTGTCCAAGCACTGGGTGAAAAGGGCGCGGGCGGCGGGAAGGTCATTTTTTAACAGATGCGTCATGCCGGAGTAGAAGAGCGCTTCGCATTGCTGGCCGCGCACGGCTTCGGGTTCGCCCGAGGCGGCTGCGGCGAGGAAATCCGCCTCCGGAAAATCTCCGATGAGGTAGCGGCCGACGGTTTTTGGCCAGCCGGCGGCCTGCTCCGACAGAGCCTTGGGCAAACCGGCGGTTACGTCATCCTTGGATTCCCGGCGTAAAGTCACGGCGAGCAGAAAGCGGACGTAAAGTGTCTGGTCCGTCGGGGTGGATCTGATTTGAAGGGATTGGTTATAATCGGCCACCGCCCCGTCGAAGTCGCCTGTGGCGACCTTCGCGTTGGCGCGGTGGGCATAAGTGGCCCCATTTTTTGGATCAAGGTCGATCGCTTTGCTGAAGTCAGCGATGGCACCGGCGGCATCGCCCGTGTTTTGCCGGCAGAAGCCGCGGCGGAGATAAAGATTGACGTCCTTGGGGCTGAATTCGATGGCGCTGCCAAAATCAATGATGGCGCCAGACCAATCTGCCTTGGCCATTTTGGCCAGACCGCGGTTGTTATATGCGGAAGTTTTTTGCGGATCCAATTCAATGGCCCGGTTGTAATCGGCGATGGCCCCGTCGTGGTCGCCATTCCGTTCGCGAATGTAGCCGCGGCTGAAATAGGCCGGGCCATACGCCGGGTTCAGGGCAATGACGGCGGTAAAGTCAGTGGCGGCCCCCGCAAGATCGCCCCTGGCCATCCGGATGTTCCCCCGGTTGGTGTAAGCGTCCAAGTTTTTGGGATCCAGCTGGATGGTCAGTTCGTAGTCGGCCAGGGCGCCGTCAAGGTCACCTTTGCTTTTCTTCACATTCCCCCGGTTGTTGTAGGCTGGAGCATTCTTGGGATCCAAGGTGATGGCCTGGCTGTAATCGGCCAGGGCGCCGGTGAGATCGCCTTTCGCGTTCCGGGCCAGGCCGCGGTTGTTGTAGGCAGAAACATATTTTTGGTCCAATTTGATCGCCACGCTGTAATCGGCGATGGCGTTGTCCAAATTGCCCTGGGCTCGCCGGAGATTGCCGCGATAGTAGAATGCCAGGGCGTTTGGATTCAAGGTGATGGCGGTGTTGAAGTCGCTGAGGGCGCCATCGCGGTTGCCGGCCTCTTCCCGGAGGCGGCCCCGGCTGATATAGCCCATGCTGTATTTTGGATCCAGAGAGATGGCCTTTTCATAGTCCTCAAGGGCGCCGTCGGTGTCGCCGGCGGTCTTGCGGGCATTGCCGCGGTTGTTGTAGGCCATCACCAGTTTCGGATCCAAGGCGATGGCCGAATCGTAGTCCGCCATTGCTCCATCCCCATCGCCTTTTTTTTCTTTGAGGTTGCCCCGATTGTTATAGGCCAGGGCATAACCCGGGAAAAGGCGAATGGCTTCAGTATAGTCCGCGATGGCCCCGTCCACATCGCCCTTGGCTTGTTTGATGCGGCCGCGGCTGTAATTGGCCGCGGGCAGGGTGGGGCTCAATTTGAGGGTCTGATTGAGATCGGCCAGGGCACCATCCACGTCGCCTTTGTCAAACTCGGCCGCGCCGCGATTGAGAAACGCAAAGGCCACAGTCGAATCAAACTCAATGGCCTTGGTGAAATCGGCGATGGCGCCGTCCAAATCGCGCAACTCCAGCTTGGCGTTCCCGCGCCCCAGATAAGCCGGGGCGTTCTTCAGGTCTAAAGCGAGGGTTTGACTGTAATCATCGATGGCGCCGGCGCAGTCTCCCTTGTCCTTCCGGGCATTGCCGCGATCGAAATAGATCGCGGGATTTCCCGGGTTTAACGTAATGGCCTGGTTGTAATCCGCAATCGCGCCGTCCTGATCGCCTTTGGACCGTCGGGCATTGCCACGGTAGTAGAAAGCGTCGGCATTCTTTGCATCCAAGACAATGGCCTGGCTGTAATCGGCAATGGCGCCATCCCAATCGGCTTGGCGGTATTTGGCATTCCCGCTGCGAACAAATGCCGGCGCGGTCGTTTGCGCCGGGAGCGGGTACGCGAACACAACGGCGGACAAGAGCAGACCAGATCGAAGTAAAACCCGGAGTGTCATGACGCCAGCCAATCTAAAGAAAGAGAATACAAGGTAGCGACATTTAATTACCTTTCGCACCGCGCCCGTTCAGTTCCCTGTTGGCTTCGATTTGTCGTCAACGCTGGTCGTGGATCCGATTGCTTCGACGTAGCGCGGTGCTTCAGGCCGCGCTTTAGAAATCATTTAGCGGTAAGAAGCGCAGCCTAAAGCACCGCGCTACGTCGGCGCCGCAGTCGTCCTCATCGCATAACTGGAACTGATCCTTCGCCCCGACTCCCCTCCGGCTTGACCCGGCGGCTCCCTCCGCCCATGCTGCCCCGCAACTATGGAGGCCACTGCAACCATCACGACCCGCGCGGCGACCGGCAATGGCACGGCGCGCGATCAAGTCAAGCAAGGGACCGACCAACTGATCCTCACGGACTGGATTGCGCCGGGGGCGCGCGTGCTGGATTTGGGCTGTGGGCGGGGTTTGCTACTCGAACATCTCCAGCACACGAAGCACGCGCAGGCGGTGGGGGTGGACAGTGATTTGCAGTCCGTCATTGGCTGTGTCGAGCGCGGGGTGCCGGCGTACCAGGGGGACATTCTGGAGGTGTTGAATTTTTATCCCGCGGGGGCGTTTGACTGGGTGGTGTGTTCGCGGACCGTGCAGGAATTGGAGCAACCGTGGAAGGTTTTGGAAAAGGCGCTCGTGGTCGGCAAACACGTGGCGGTCGGCTTCGTGAACCACGGATTTTATTCGAACCGCTGGCACATGCTTTTACACGGGCACCGCGTGCGGAATGAGGTTTACCCGGAGGCGTGGTATCGGAGCCGGCCGAGCAATCCGGTGGCCATCGGCGATTTCGAGGAATTCTGCGCCGAAGCCGGCGCGCGGGTCACGCGACGGGCGTTTTTGGCGGGGGACTGGCGGACGCCATGCAATTTTTGGCCCAAGTTGCGGGCGGGTTATGCGTTGTATGAGTTCTCCAAGAAAGAGTGAAGGGCGAAGGGACAGGGGGACAGGGGGACAGGGGGACAGGGGGACAGAGGGACAGAGGGACAGAGGGACAGAGGGACAGAGGGACAGAGGGACAG
>CAZLPS010000011.1:0-69653 GCA_964561455.1 uncultured Opitutales bacterium | reverse complement strand
TGTTGACCATGACCATGAGCAACATCACCGCCATGGCGATTGTGCGCGAAAAGGAGCGTGGCACGATGGAAAACCTGTTGTCCACACCCGCGCGCCCGGCGGAGGTGATGCTGGGGAAGATTTTGCCCTATATTTTTGTCGGCTATGTGCAGGCGAGCGTGATTTTGGTGGCAGCAAAATTCTTGTTCGACGTGCCGGAACTGGGCAGCTACACGCTGCTGGCGGGGTGTATTTTGCTGTTTATTGCGGCGAATCTGGGGATGGGCATCACCCTTTCGACGCTGGCGACGAGCCAGTTGCAATCCATGCAGATGGCGTTTTTCTATTTTTTGCCTTCCATGATGCTCTCGGGATTCTTTTTTCCATTTCGGGGCATGCCGGTGTGGGCACAGACGATCGGATCGTTGCTGCCACTGTCGCATTTCCTGCGGATTGTGCGCGGGATTTTGCTCAAGGGCAACGGGTGGGTTGAGGTCTGGCCGCAACTGTGGCCCATTGGGATTTTCTTTTTGGTGGTGATGACGATCGCCATCGTGCGCTTCCGGCGGACGCTGGATTGAAGCTGAATGGCTGCAGTTGATGGGCGCATGGGGTAATACTGCGGTTCCGCAATTCACCAATCGAGCTTGCGGGCAGCCAAATCGGGTTTTCGGACATAATCTAAAGAGTTTCCACCTACGCAGTTTTTTGGTAACCTGTGTGCTTATGTTGAAATCCCCCCTGGCGAATTTTTGGCTGGTTCCGGTGCTGGGGCTTGGCCTTGGGGGGATGGTTTATGGGCAAACGGCACCGGCGGCGTCCGCCTCGAGTGGGGCCACCGTTCCGGCCACGAGCATGGCGACCGCGAATGGGGTGATACCGGAACTGCATGTTGGGAAAGAGGTTTATTATAATGCGCGGGTTTTGAGTGTAACGGCGGTGATGGCTGTGATTGGGCACCGCGACGGCATTGTGTCGGTGCCGCTGGCGAATTTGCCGCCGGACTTGCAAAAGCGCTACGGCTATGACCCGAACCGGGCGGCGGATGAGGCGGCACGCCTCAAAGCGCTGGATGACGCGCGCAAGGTGGCCGCCAACGCAGCCGCGGGCGATAAGGCCCCGCCAGTGCTGGGCGCCCAGGAAATCCTGCAACGCTTCGGCCAGCCGCCCAAGATTTTTGCCGAGGTCAATATGCAGCCACGGTTCGATGAACTGGAGGTCGGAGTGAAGAACCAGGGCGCACGGGCGAGTTGTTCAGTGTTTGCGCTGGTGAGCGCGCTGGAATACCAGTGCTCGACCGTGCGGGGCCCCGCCCCGGAATTCTCCGAGGAATATTTGATTTGGGCGACCCTCAAGACGCTGGGGAAGATCGGGATCGCCGTGCCCAAGGGGGAGTCGGAAAACCTGGACATTGGCTTTTCGCTCAACGAAGTCGGCGAGGCGTTGAAGGCCTATGGCGTGGCGACTGCGGGTGAGCTACCCTATCATTTCAGCCTGACCGATCCGCACGTCATTGAGCCGACTCCCGAAGTCATTGCCGCCGCGAAAAAGCGGACGCCGGCGGCCGCCTATTCAATATTGGGGCGCGATCCGAAAATGCAACTATCCAATATCGTCCAGGTGTTAAACGCCGGGGTACCGGTTATTACGGGCATTAAATGGCCGGAGCAGAAGAAATTTAACGACAATGAGCGCTTGGACGGGCAAAAGGGAATTGAAAACAACGGGCATGCGGTCCTGTTCGTCGGCTACCACACCACGACGGGAAAGATTGAGGATGCCGAATTTCTGTTCAAAAACTCTTACGGGGAGAAATGGGGCGAGCGCGGCTACGGGGTCGCCACGTACAATTATCTCAGCAAGTACCTGCAGTCAGCGCTGTTTTTGGATGCGCGGTGAGGCGGCAGGCGTGGGCCGAAAACCCCGCGCCATAGGAGGTGAGCCACAAATCGACGGGGCCCTTTGGCGTGGCGGGCTGGTGCAGATATTCGCCGAGGGCAAACAGCACGGAGGGGCTGCTCATGTTGCCATACCGGCGGAGGACAGTGGCGCTTTCCGTGAGTGCAAACCGGTCGTCGAGGGCTGCGCTGACGGCTTCCAGAACTTTCTTTCCGCCGCCGTGGGCGAGGACATGCCCAATGGCCGCCGCGGCGCCATTTTGGCGGGCGAAGAGGGCGCGCACGGCCATGGCGGCGCTTTCGGGGACCGTCTTGTCGAGTTTGTTGCGCAATTTTCCGCCGCGATTCTCGAAACGAATGGTCTCGCGGTCGGCGGGAAAGTGGAGGGTGTCGAAATTGTCGCAGCGCAGGTGGGTTGGGCCGGGCTGGCCGCTCCAAATGCTGGCGGAGGCACCGTCGGCAAACAAGCAGAGGGAAATGAGCACGCCCGGATCATCGTCGAGATAAAAGGCCGCGGAGCAGATTTCGACGGCGATGCAGGCCACCCGCGCGTTCGGCCGCGCCGCGAGCAGATGACTGACACTGCGGAGGGACGGAATGGCCGCGCCGCAGCCCTGCCCCACGTTGTCCTGAAGGAAAACATCGGGACGCAGACCGGCGCGTTCGGCGACAAAGCTGGAAAGGCCGGGACAGAGGTAGCCGGTGCAGGTGCATATGATAAGGGCGTCCAATTCGCCGGGGGCGAGTTTTGCTTCTGCGAGCGCGGTGTGAAGGGCGCGCTCGGCCAGGGCGGGGGCTTCGCGTTCGAAGGCGTGATTAAGGGATTCGGCGTCGAGGTCGAAAATGCGGTCTAAATCTCCAACGGCGAAGTGGCGCGATTCAATGCCGCTGTCGCCGATGAGGATTTTCTCCAGCAGCGCGCGCGAGCCGGGGCGGAGTTTGCGCAGCGACGGCGAATGGCGCAGAATTTCCCAGCATTCCTGCTGGGTCAGGCGCTGGTCGGGAACGACGTTGGCGAGGGACAACAAAAACATGAAATTATGAATTTTAAATTGCGAATTTTTAGGGCCAACGGATCAAGTCCACTGGTCGATGATGGTCACGCCGGTGAACCAGCTGCTGGTATTTGCGTTGGTGCCTGGATGTCGCCGTGGGTGGCGCGGTAGAAGAAATGGAAGGGAAGGAGGCGGGTGTCGGCGAGGGCGAGGAGGAGCGATTGGCCGAGGGGATTGAGCAGCCAGGGGTGGAGGCGGCGGGCCCAGCGCAGGCGGGAGTTTTGTTGGCTGGCGACGGCGGCGCGCACGGCTTGGGCGGCGGTCGGCCACGCCATGTTCTCGTTACTGTAAGCGAGCAAAGGGTCGAAGGCGGCGGCGGCATTTTCGAGCGCGAGGGCCATGCCGTGGCCGGTGTAGGGCGGAATGGCGGCGAGGTGGTCGCCGAGGGAGACCCGGTGGTCGCCGCTCCACGTGTGCGTAAATTCTAGGCCGGAGACTGCGGCGGCGCTGGCGGGGTCGGGATCGCCGGCGGCGATGCGCGCCGCGAGTTTTTCCATTCCGCAAGCAGCAAGGTAATCGAGCAGGAGGGTTTCACGCGCGCCGCGCAGTTCGGGGCGGACACGGAAAAGTCCGCAGACGTTGATGCGGCCATCTTCGATGCGCGCCGCGCCCGCGTAGCCGCCGCGGCCGAGGTGGACTTCCAAATCCTGGCCAACCGACAAATTGCGGCAATGGATTTTAAGGCCGAGCCAGGGGCTGGCGGCATTGGCCCGGCGGCCGGCGGTCCAGATGCGACCGGGTGGTTTGTCGTCATGGGTCGGAGAAGTGGGAATCCGGGTGTTGAGGCGCAAGTCGCCGCCGGCGGCAATGAAATCTTCGAGCAGGCGGGTTTCGAGCAACGGGCGGGAAAGGCCGGGCGCCGGATCGGGTAAAGTCGCGGCCCAGCGAAGGCGCCCACCCGCGTGCCAGCCAGTGGTGCGATTTTCCGCCGCGCCACGCAAATGCGGAGCAAGGCCGAGTCGGCCGATGGTATCCAGCTTTAGTCCACTAATAAATTCACCACACACCCGCGGGCGCGGGAGAATGCCGGCTTCGCAAAGCGTCACCGCAACCTTCGCGCGGGCGAGGGCCGCGCCAAGGGCCAAACCGGCGAGGCCGCCGCCGATGATGGTGATGGGGCGCATGAAGCGAATAAAGAATTAAGAAGGTGGAGAAAGGAGAAACAACGAATGGCGAATAGAAAAATTCCAACGTATATTTCATTGGGCGGCAACTACGATTCCCGTACCGCCACCATCCGATAGGCGCCGAGGAAGGTGTGGTGGAGATGGATGTGCCACTCCGGTCCTTGGAGGCCGAGGAGGCGAGGGAGTTCGTGGGCGTGGAAGCCGCCTTGGATGCTGACACGGGCGTCGTGGCGGCTGACGTAGTTAATGCCGGCAAGGCGCGCGAGGGGGAGTTGCGCGAGATGGAGATTGCTGCGGGCGGGTTCGCAGAAGATGAGGAGGCGGGCGTGTTCGCGCCATTGGCGGCCGAGGGCGGCGAGTACGTCGTCTTCGAATTGATGCAAGATGAGATTCCCGATGATAACATTGTAATCCCGGTATCGAGAGAACCTGATCAGGTCATCGCGGTGCCAGGCCCAAGCGGCGGGCCAATGCTTGGGACATGGCCAGAGGTCAAGTCCGCCATGAACGGGCAGGTCACTTGTAAGTCTGCTGCGCAAATACCGGCCTAAATCGCCTTCGCCGGCGCCGAGTTCGAGGACGCGATCGCCGGGTCGCAAATGGGTGCGGAGTACATTGACAAACCAGCGGTAATTACCCATCAGGGCATTGAAGAACCGCAAGTCGCGGCGGTTGTGCGCGGCGTCCGGGTGGTCGGGCGGCAGGGAGTCGAGGATTTCCGGTTGAACGCGCCGCGGGAGCATGGGAGTGATAACCAATGGGGCAATGCCAAAAGCTAATTGCGGGCCAGACGCCGACGCCGGGCGTTTTGGATCGAGATGGCCAACCCCAATCCGCCAACCAAAATGAACAGGCAGGAAAACGCGCCCTCGATCCAATATGCCGATCCATGGCTGCGTTCGAGGACGGCATCAGCGGGATCCAGTGGGTTGACAAAGCAGATGGTGTGGCGGCCCGGTGCCAACGGTCCGCTCTGGATGCGATGGACTTCGGCATCGTCGCCGGAGAATCCGCCCAAACTATAGCGACTGGATTTGTAAGCATGGCCGTTAACCGAGTATTCGAACAGCACCGCGAGGGAGTAAATCGTGCGGGACCTCCTTAAATGACTGGACTGCTGGCCCGGGGTTTGCACACCGCTGCCGTCAATGACGCACGCAACTTGCGGCCATTTCAGCGCTGCCTGGTCGCGTTGCCGTGCCACCACCATGGATCCATGAAAAAGGCCAATCCCGGCAACCAAAATCAGGCCACTGAAGGACCCGGCCAAAAAGTTGATCCGTCGCGAGAGAAAGTTCTTTCCGTCGGGGCCGGGCGGACCCCAGATAAAATACAAACCACCGGCACCCACCAGGATAAAGCCGAGGGGAATTAGCATGCCCGCGACCGGCATCAAGGGATGGTCAGGTTTGGCGAGAACCGATTGGGATGGATCGGTGGGATCGACCAGGCAGGTCGTCAAAGTGCCGGCGGGGTAGCGGCTAACCAGCATCGTGGATTCATAACAGTCGCGCGGCGCCGTGTAGTTAAACGAGAAGGTGTTGCCGGAATATTTTTTGCCATTCACTTCATATTCATAGGAAACGAGAAAGGGAAAGACCAGGTCTTCGGCGTTAAAATTTTTCGGAGTTTCAATACTGCTGGATAAGACGCGGCAGCTTACAGACGTCCACGAACGGGATTTCTCGCCAACGGCGAGCATCACCATGGCGACGATAAACATGAGACCACCCAGCACCAGGAAGCCCGCCATGATGAGGGAAACGAACAGACGCAGAAGCAGCGTCAAAAATGACCGGGGAGGTGGCATGGTTTTTTTCGGCACCCGGGTTTCCTTGCTTTTTTACGAGCTCCAAGCCGCGGAAATATTGGTGGAAGAGCCAGTTCAGGAATCATCCCGTAAAATAAAGCGCCCGGCCACATTATTTTGGCCCTTTGGCTTTATCATCAACCTCCAGGCGCAACGCATCCCACATGATGCCGCCGACGGCTTGGGGGCTGCGGGCGCTGGGGGCGTCGTAGAGGCGGGTGCCTTGCATGGCAAATTGCATTTCATTGGCGCCAGCTTTGATGAGAGTGGCGTCAAACGGGAGATAGACGACCTGGCGCAGGCTGTCCTGCCCGCCACTGCGGTAAATGGCCATGCCGGACTTTTGCAGACCGCTGATAACGGTGCCGGTGGTTGCCGGGTCGCTGTCGGCGCGGGGCTGGCCCTCGAGGATGGTGCCGATGACCTGGCCATTAAGTTTAATCTGCAACCCGGCCGGATAATTCCACGCGGCGAAGCTGAGGGTGAGGGTGGCGCGGCCGGATTGGGCCTTGGGTTCATCGAAATTGACGTTCCAATAGGGCTGCTTCATATACCAGCCCCACATGGCGAAATTCCAATCTTCGTTGTCCTTGCTCTTGCCAACGGTGTAAGTGACGTCGTCCGGGCAGGTTTCGGCGTAGCGAAGGTAATTGGTGAAGTGGCGGTAATTGAGGCCGTCCTTGAATTCCTGGCTGGAGCGGTCGGGGACGCCGATTTGCCAGAGCTTGGTGCCGTGGGTTGCGGCCGTCCACGCGAGCGTGCCGACATTATTGGCACCAGCTTTCACGGAAATCCCATCCTTGATAAAGTCTTCGAACTGATTGCCGCCGGTGACGAAGAGCGTGTAGTTGCCGGGGCGGACTTTCGAAATGGTGAATTTGCCGTCGGCGTCGGCCTTGGTCCAGAATTCGTAGCTCTTGCACGACATGCACCAATCCTTGTCGCCAGGATTGGCGAGGACGACCCAGGCGTTTTTCGCGCTGTCGCCGGTGGAGACTTTGATTTGGCCACTGACAGTGCCGCGGTCGAGCGGGTAGTCGGCATCCTTGACGAAGGCGTAGGGCCATTTGGCGTCTTCGGCGCCGGCGACTTTTTTGGCGTCGTCCCACATGGCGTCCACGGAGGGGGCGCTGTTGACGTAGATGAAGGCGGGTCCGTAAAAGCGGCTCCAGGATTCATTGGCGGCGATGGGGATGTCGGGCCCGCCAAAGTGGTTGCCCTGGCACATCCAGAGGACGACGTTGTTTTGGGGGAGAGAGGTGGGCGAATCTTGGTGGGTGGTCAATTCCTGGCGGAGCGGGCCGCCATTGACGTATTCGCGGCTGGGGGTGATGAGCCAGAGACCGAGACCCGGGCCGGCGATCCCGTGAATGAGGTCTTCGCCAATGAAACTAGCGTAGTCGTATTTCGAGTGAACCTGACCGTCGAAAGCGTAACGCCAGGAAGTGTCCATGGGCGTTTCGAGGACTTCGCCGGCAGGGTAGGGGCCCTTACGGTTGTCGTCCACGACGTAATTGGTAAAGGGGTCGGTGCCGCGGAGGGTCCAGATGACAGCGCGGGTTTGCTCGAGAATGACGGCGCCATTGCCGGGGCCGTGTTGATAGTGAAGGAAAGTGTAAACGCCTTGGTCGCCGCGACGGAGGATGTAGTGGACTTCGACGTGAAAGGGGCAGACGTCAATGGGGTCGAACGAAGCGGAAATTTCGGCGGAGTCCGGTGTGCTGCTGACGACCCGGACCGTGGCGTGGGACAGGCCGGAGCCGAAAACGACGTGTGGCTTGCCTTGATTGCCGGAGTCGAAATCGTAGGTGATGGAGCGGCGGGTGGGGCTGAGCAGTTCGCGGGACTCATTGCCGACGACCGCGCGGAGGGAGTAGACTTGACCATTGGCCTTGTTCATGGTCACGGCGATTTTGCCGTTATTGAGGTCAATGAGCTGATCAGTCTGGGTGATGGTGACGGGTGGCGCGCCGGGGGCGGGTGCAGCGAAGGCGGGGGTGAGGGCAATGAGACCGAGGAGGAGGGGGGTATAGCCGGGGTGCATGGGGGTGGGGAAGGAATTAAGAATTATGAATCAAGAATTAAGAAGTAAAAAGGGAAATCTCGCGCGGCGAAAGCAGGCTTGGGCGGGGTTGGAGTATGGGGTGACTGGTGCCTTGCCAACCGAACAACTCAAGGGATGGCTTGAGGTTCTGGGCGGCGTAGTGTTGTTTCGAGGTGATGTTACCCGGAATTTTCACGTTCAATTTTCGTACTGGCAAGGTATCGGTGAAAATACTGGCGACGCTGGCGTGGTGCGGGTTGATCTTGGGCCTGGTCTGGTGGGGCGAAAATCGGGCGGCCAATTCAAATATGAGGGTCAAGTGGCTCCTGACGGTGTCCATGGACGGCACGGCGAGAGTCTGGGATTTGAAGACGGGAAGGCCCGTGGGCCAGCCGATGGACTGCGTGGGCTGGGCTAATGGGGCTTTCAGCCCAAACGGAAAGTGGGTCGTGGTGGCATCAGACCAGAATAACGTGCGGGTATGGAACGCGCGCACGGGCAACGCCGTTAGCCCCGAGATGAAACATAACCAAATTGTTTCGTCGGCGATTTTTAGCGCGGACAGCACCCGGGTTTTGACGGTGTCCGAGGACAACGCGGCGCGGGTTTGGGACGCCCAAACCGGCCTGCTCGTGGGCCAACCGATGCGCCACGACGAGAGGATTAGTTCCGCAAGTTTCAGTCCGGATGGAAAATGGGTTTTGACGGGTTCTTCCGACAGGACCGCGCGCGTCTGGGACGCGCAAACCGGCCTGCCAGCAGGTCCGCCGATGAAGCATGAATCTTGGGTATCGTTCGCAAGATTCAGTCCGGACGGAAAAACGATCATGACGTGTGACGGAGCCGTGCGGAATTGGGACCCGCAAAGCGGCGAACAGGTGAGCCCGCCAATAAAGATTATAAGTGCGGATATTTCAGTGATGAGCTTTAGTTCAGACGGCAGGAAGCTGCTTACGGTGGCGCGCGACCACACGGTGCAGATTTGGGACGTCCGAACCGGCCTGACAGTTGGACAGCCCATGAAACATGACAAAGACGCTTGGGCGAGTTTTAGTCCGAATGGAGCCTGGGTGGTGACGGCATCGCGTGAGCCCGCCGCACGGGTGTGGAGCGCTCAAACGGGATTGCTGGTGAGTGCGCCGATGAAACGATTTTCGGAACTTAATTCAGTGAACTTTAGTCCAGACAGCAAGTGGGTGGTAACCGCTTCCTCTTGGGGACCGGCACAAGTCTGGGATGCCCAAACGGGCCTGCCGGTTGGTCCGCCAATCCATGATTCCGTGACTTTTGCCTGCTTCAGCCCTGCCAGCACTTGGGGCGATTAGGGTGACAAAAATGCGCCCGCAAATGCGGATTGCAACCGTGGGGAAAATGCAGTTGTTTAAGGACAGGATGACCACCCCTCCCAACTTTCGCCCGCTTGGGCCGACGGAGTGCGGTAATCCGCATGGGAGTGCGTCGTGGAGTCGCTGGCGTTTCCATGGAAAGCGTGTGGCGGCAGGAGTGACGAAAGTGTTGCAGGCACTCGTGTGGGCAGGGCTAATGTTTTTGGCAAATCTTCAGACCGTTGAAGCTGTCAACGCAGAGAATCCCGTCTCCGCGAATGAGCAAAAGTTTCGCTGGCTGGCGACGGCGACGACGGATGGAACGGTGCAGGTGTGGGATGCACGCACGGGCCAAGCAGTCAGCCCACCGATGCTGCACGCCGGGCTGGTGCAGTCCGCGAGCTTCAGCCCGGATGGGAAATGGGTGTTGACCGTTTCGGCGGAGAAAATCGCCCGGGTATGGGACGCGCAAACCGGCCAACCTGTCAGCCCGCCGATGTTGCATCCGGAGGCAATTGCGTCGGCAACTTTCAGCCTGGATGGCAAACAGGTCATTACCAAGACGGCCGACAAGACCACGCGAGTATGGGATGCGGCCGCGGGCCAACCGGTGGGCTTGCCCGTGAATGAGGTGGGAAAAATTGATCCTGGTTTTGGAAGCCGGACGGCGTCCTCGGCGGATGGGAATCGGAGGGTAACCGCCATGGGAAGTAACGCGGCGACGATGAGCAATTGGGTGCAAGTATGGGATGTACCGACGGGTTTGCCCCTTGGCCCAAAAATAGAGTTTGAAGACGTTGTCCGAGCCGCCGCCATCAGCCCGGACGGCAAATGGGCAATAGCGGGATTGAAAAATGGAAATGTCTTTATTGTGGATGCGGCCACAGGGAAACCCGCCGGTTCGCCCATCAAACAGTTTGGAGCGTTGGACTCCGTGCACTTCAGCCCGGACGGGAAGTGGGTCCTTACCTCTTCGGTCGCCAAAACCGCGCAAGTTTGGGATGCGCAAACCCGGCAGCCCGTGAGCCCGCCCATGCCGACTGATTCAGCGGCGGAATTTGCCAACTTCAGCCCCGACTGCAAAAAGGTGGTGACCGTCTCGCTGAGCAAGACGATCCGGGTATGGGATGCGCTCAGTGGTCGGCCCATTAGCCTGCCAATCAAGGAGCAGCAGACTGTTCACAATGCGAGCTTCAGTCCGAATGGCAAATGGGTGAAACTGGATTCAGCGGATCCAGGGGCGCAGGTGTGGGACGCGCAAACGGGTCAGCCCATGAACCGGTTGTTGAAATACGATGACAAAATTAAAACCAAGACATTAAGCCCGGATTGGGAATGGATGGTTACCACCTCAGCGGACAACGTTGTGCAAGTCTGGGACGTGGCGACGGGCCACGCAGTGAGCCCGTCTATAAAATTCAAGGACGCCGTCCAGGTATTGGGTTTCAGCCCGGACCCTGAGTGGAGCGATTAGGGGGCGGAATATTTTTCCGGGAAAAGTCGGTTGCATCGTGGGAGCTTTTGCAATTAATTAAGGACAGGATGACCACCCGTCCCATCTATCGTCCGTTTGGCCCGGACGCGGACATTACCGCGAACGGCCGGCCGCCATGGAGCCGGCGGCGATTTCTGGGCGCTTGCATGGCGGCGACTCTGGCGCCGGTGGTCCGGGCGCAGGCACCGGGCTCGGCCAGTGATTTCCGGGGCGGGAAAGTCGAGTGGGCGCGTTTGCGCAACCCGGGGCAATATTGGAATCGCCATGCGGAGAGCGACCCGGAGCTGTTGGATTTCCTCCGGCGCAACACTTCGCTGAATATTGACCCCACTTGGCAGGCGGCGAGCGCGGCCACGCTGGCGGGCTTGTGCAATTATCCGTTTCTGTTCACGGACCGGGTGGAGAATCTGGATTCGTCCGCGGGGCGGAATCTGGCGGAGTATCTGAAGCGCGGCGGTTTTTTATTCATTGATTGCTGCTGCAACACGGGCATCAACCCCTCCCTGGACAACTATCTGGCGAGCCAGATTAAATTCCTGCGCGGGATAGTGCTGGACGCCCGCATAGACCCCCTACCGGAAAGCAACGAAATTTATACAATCTTTTTTGCGATGCAGCGGCACCCGCCGCGCATTATGGCGAGCAACACGGAAACGAGCCGGCGGCCGTTCCCGTTGCACGGGATTTATCGGGGAACGCGCCTCACCGGCATACTTTCGATGAGCGGGCTGCAATGTGGATGGGCGCACGTGGACACCCCGGCGATCGCCCAAGAGTGCCTGGAGATGATGACCAACATCTATATTTACGCGATGACCCGGTAAGGGTTCGGCCAACCAAGGCGATAAGGATTCCGCGCCAAGGCGATAAATGTGGATTGCATCATTGGGGAAGTTGCGGTTATTTAAGGACAGGATGACCACCCCTCCCATTTATCGGCCATTGGGCCCGACGGCGTGCGCGGAGCCGGCACAGGGGCATCGCTTGGGGCGGCGGCGTTTTATCGGCAGTTGCGTGGGAGCATGCCTCGCCTCGGCGGTACGGGCGCAGGCGCCGGGCGGATCGGGCCAGGATTTTCGCGGCGGAAAAGTTGAGTGGGCGCGATTGCGGAACAGCGGCCAATATTGGAACCGTCATGCGGAAAGCGATCCGGAACTGCTGGATTTTATCCGGCGCAATTCCTCGCTGAACATTGACACCACCTGGCAGGCGGCCAGCGGGGCGACCCTGGCGGGATTGTGCAACTACCCGTTTTTATTCACCGACCGGGTGGAGAATCTGAATCCGACCGAGGAACGCAACCTTGCGGAATACTTGAAGCGGGGCGGATTCTTGTTCATTGATTGCTGCTGCAACACCGGCATCAATCCCTCGCCGGACGAATATCTGGCCAACCAGCTCAAGTTTTTGAATGGGATGCTGCCGGGAGCCAAGATTGACCCGATTCCCGAAAGCCATGAAGTCTATGGGCTGTTTTTCAGAGTGCAGCGGCATCCGCCGCGGGCCATGCCGGGCAACAGTTGGATGGACACGCGCGCTTTTCCCCTGCGCACCATTCACCTGGGCAATCGTCTGGTGGGCATGTTCTCGATGAGCGGGCTGCAGTGCGCTTGGGCGCACGTGGGTTCCCCGGCCAACGCCCAAGAGTGCCTGGAAATGATGACCAACATCTACATTTACGCCATCACCCACTGAGGGCCGGCGCGACTGCAACTCCCCATGCGATTTCTAGCGCTATTAATTCTCCTGTTAACCGGAGTGGCTTCGGCACCGGCCGCCACTACCGCATTGATTGTCATCGGCTTGACCGCGGATGAAAAGGACGCGGCGTTGTGGCGGGTCGAGGCGGAAGAGGCGCGCACGGCGCTTTTGGCCCGCGGCGTGCCCACGAATAACATCACCCTGCTCACCGGAGACAACAACCAGCCGGTGACGCGGGACAGCTTGCTGGCGGCCATGGCGAAAACGCAAACTGCGACGGGGGCCGCGGGAGAATGCTGGATTTTGCTTTTGGGCCACAGCGCGCCGAGTCGCGATGGTTCGCCGGCATTTCAATTGCGCGGGCCGCGTTTGAGTGCGGGTGATTTGCACGATGCCTTGGCGGCGTTTACGGGGCCGACCTATGTGTTATTGGGCACCGAATTAAGCAGCGATTATCTGCCGCTCCTCAAAACTCTCCCGCAATGTAACGCGGTCGCGGCTTCAAACGGTCCGATGACGCCCCGCTTTACGGGATTTTGGGTGGATGCGCTGAAGGCGAACCCCAAGGCAACTTTCACGCAATTGGCGGATGGTGCAGCCAAGCAGGTGGTTTCCTACTATAAGGATAATAGTCTTGCCCAAGGCGAAACGGCCAGCCTGCTATCAGGACAAGAAATTCAAGAGCCGCCGTTCAAGAATGGTGCCGCCGGTCCGGCGGCCAGCGCCACCGCGCCAGCCAATCGCGCGAACTCCGCCACCACCGCCCGGCCGGCGCCCACCGTGAAGCCAGCTCCGGCTACCAGCCTGAACGTCAATCGCGGCTCCGGGCGGTCGGCGGGAATCAACGGGACTTTACTGGAGCTGAGGGAACCGCCGGTTCGCGTGGCGGTCTCCTAGTCAGCGATTTTAACGGCGCATTTCCCTTTTTCTCTTAACCTCAATGATCACCGAAACCGACACCCCCGTCTCCGAAGAGGATGTAAAACTGCTTGGCGAAGTGAACGACCTTTATCCGGTCGTCAATCGCGAGATCAGAAAACGCATCATTGGCCAGCACGCGCTCGTGCGCGACATATTCGTCGCCCTCCTGGCGCAGGGCCACTGCCTGATGGTTGGGGTGCCGGGCCTGGCCAAGACCCTGATGGTTAAAACCCTGGCCAATACGCTCGACCTCGATTTCCGACGGATCCAGTTCACGCCCGATTTGATGCCGGGCGACATTCTTGGCTCCGAGCTGATCGAAGAAGGCGCCGACGGTCGGCGCAATTTCCGATTTGTGCCAGGGCCGATTTTTGGCCAGCTCATCCTCGCGGATGAAATTAACCGCACGCCGCCGAAAACTCAGGCGGCGTTGCTTGAGGCGATGCAGGAGCAGCGCGTCACGGTGGCGGGCCAGACCCATGCCTTGCGGCCACCTTTCTTTGTCCTCGCCACCCAAAACCCCATTGAACAGGAAGGCACCTACCCCCTGCCCGAGGCGCAACTTGACCGGTTCATGTTTTGCCTGAAAGTGGGTTACCCCACGCGGGATGAAGAAGTGGAAATCTTGGTTCGCACAACCACTTCGGCGGAGCCAACAGTGAAGAGTGTGCTGACCGGGGAGAAGATTATCGCGCTGCAAAACGCTGTGCGTGCGGTACCAGTGCCGTCATCAGTGGCCCAGTTCGCAGTCAATCTGGTGCACTCCACTCGGCCGGAGATGGCGACGGCATCCGAGCGGGTGAAACGCTACGTGCGCTGGGGCGCCGGGCCCCGGGCATCGCAATACCTTGCGCTGGCGGGCAAGGTGCTGGCCGCCATGGGGGGCCGCTTCAACGTCGCCGTCGAGGACATTGTCGAGGCGGCGCCGATGGTGCTGCGCCACCGCGTGCTGCTGAACTACCGCGCCGAAGCGGACGGAATTACGGCGGACGCAATTGTGGCGGACTTGTTGACGAAACGCTAATTACCCGTGTTATGGCCGCCCCGCGTCGAGTGTCTCCGCCTCCGCTTCCGCCACTCTCAAGCCGGCGGGTGCCACCGCGCTTGTTGCCCCGGGACGAGCTGTCGCGGCTGATTCGGCAGCCCACACCCATAGACCTGGGGCTGCTGGCGATGTTGCCGTCGCTGCCGATGCGGGCGCGTTACCTGGTGGACACCCATACGGCGGGCCAGCACCGCAGCCCGTTGCGCGGGGCGGCGCTGGAGTTTGCAGAGTATCGCGCCTACCAGCCGGGAGACGAACTGCGCCGCATAGACTGGCGCCTGTTCGGGCGTTCCGACCGCATGTTTGTCAAACGGTTTGAGGAGGAGAATCAATTGCGGGTCTGCCTGGTCCTGGACCAGAGTGCGTCCCTGGGCTACTCCAGCCGCCCGGGTTTATTGGCCAAAACCGATTTTGCGCGGACCCTGCTGGGGGCGGTGGCGTTGATCGCGCGGCGCCAGCACGACGCCATTGGCCTGGCGCTGGTCGGCGACACCGGGGTCGCCGGAGATTTTGGCCTGGCGGATTATATGCCGCCGCGCTCCTCGTCAGCGCACCACCAGGCGGTTTTTTCCCGTCTCGAATCCCCGCCGGTGAAGCGAACGGCCCGCCTGACCGAGGCTCTGGCGCGGTTGGCGGACATTCTGCCGCGCAGTTGCGTGCTGGTGGTGGCCAGTGATTTTTATTGTGACTTGCCACAGCTGGGGGAGGTGTTGCGCTACTTGCGCGCCCGCCGGATGGATTGTATCGGTTTTCAGGTTCTGGACCCGATGGAATTGGAGTTCGCCGATGAAGCGATGGGGCTGTTTGTTGACCTGGAAGACGGGCAGCGCATAATGCTGGACGCACCATCAGTCCGAGCCGGCTATCTGCAGCGATTTGGAGAATTCCAGCGAACGCTGGGGGAAATGTTTTTAACCCACGAAGCTGACTTGGTGATGCAACGCACCGACGGCAGCCCGGTTGCAGCGCTCGGCGCCTATTTGGCGCGCCGCCTGCCTCGCCAACAATGAATCTTGTTCTACCAGCATTCTTGGTGGCCGGCGGGCTGATTGCTCTGCCCATTGTATTGCATTTGCTGCGTCGCTCGCCGCGGGACCTGGTGCCCTTTCCCACCCTCCGATTCCTCGGGCCGTTCGCGATCCGGGACACCCGGCGCCAGACGCTGCGCCGCTGGCTGACGTTGCTGGCGCGTTGCGCCATCATCCTGCTGGTGGCTGGCGCATTTTCCCGGCCCTACTGGCCGCAGCCGGACGAAAAAGGCAACGCGGCAGTTATTGTTCTGGTGGACAATTCCTACAGCATGCAATCGGCTGGCCGGCGCAAAGGCGTGGATGACTGGCTCGATCAGCAGCTTGCTTCCCTGCGCCCGGGGGACCGGCTCGGAGTGCTGCAACTGCAACCGACCCCAAAATGGCTGGCCCCGCTAAACGACGACCTGGCGGCGGGCCGTGCCGCGATGAAATCCCGGGAGGATGGCTATGAATCTTCGCATTACGCAGCGGGACTGGCGTTGGCGGCGGCGGTGCTGGATGAGACGCCCGCCACGCGCCGCAAAATTCTGATCGCTGGTGATGAACAAAACTTGGCGTGGTCGGATGTTGATTTTAAACACCGGTTGCCGCCCGGCGTGGAACTATTGGCCGCGCCGGCCGCGCCGCTTCCGGGGACCCAGGCGACCATTTTCAATTTTCACGCGAGTCGCAGTCCCGGAGGTCGGCTGGTGCTCGCCGCCACGGTACGGCTTTATCTGCCGGAAAAGCTGCAGCGCAGCGTAAGTTTTTACGCAGGAAATCAATTGCTGGGCAAACTTGACGTTGAGCTTACGGCCGGGGAACTCCACCTCGTGCAGGCGGATTATCCCGCTCCGACGGGAACCGGGGATTTGGCGTTGCGCGCGACTATTGAACCGGACGACCTTCCCGCGGATGACACCGCTTATACCGTGCTTCCGCCCAACGATTCGCGCAAGGTTTTGCTGGCAGCGGAGGCCGGCACCGAAGTGGATTTTCTGGCCCGGGCTCTGGCCTCAGTCCATGGCGGTGATCTGCCGGAGTTGGCCATCAGCCCGCCGCCAGCCACGATGTGGCCAACCGGATCGGTAGCGGTGGTGCGTGGCTCCGCGCCGTTTCGCGGTGCTGGCGTCGCGGCGCTGGATAAATTTCTGGAGTCCGGGGGTGCGGCCTGGATTCTTTGCGACGGTTCGACGGACCAAATTGAATGGTTGAGCCGGCACGGGGTGAAGGTGACTCCGTCCAAGCTGGAGCCGGACGGCCAGGTGACGCATTTGCGCGATTTTGACGTGGATCATCCGCTCTTTGCGCCGTTTGCGGGCCGGAGCCTCGCCCCGCTGTTGGAGGCGCAGTTTCGGATTGGCTGGTCGCTCGCCGGCGAGGACGTTGAGCCACTGGCCCGATGGTCCGACCATACCGTGGCGGTAACCGAAGTCCGGGTTGGGGCAGGAAGGCTGCTCATCACTGGGTTTGACGACCGTCGTGCCACCGCCAATTGGCCCCTACAGTCGTCGTTTGTACCGTTTGCCCACCATGCCATCGTGTGGTTGGGCGATAGCGCGACGGCGTTGTCCCAGGCCGGCCTTGTCAGCCAACATCTTAACGTGCCTGGACCGGGCCTGTGGAAGTCGGTGGACTCGCCGCGGGTGAGCGAAGCACGGAAAGTAACTGGGGCGGTGAGCGCCGATGCGCCTGGCATATACGCGTATCAGGCGAACAACGAAACCCGGCTGTTTGCCATTAATTTAGATCCTCAAGAATCGGATCTTTCACCATTGCCTAGCACATCAGACATGAACAAACTCATTTCCAGTGAACCCCGGTCGCCGGCCCAGGAAGTGGCGGCGTCCGCCATTCTGCCCGACGATCACAAAAGTCAAATCTGGTGGTGGCTGATGTCCGCCGCCGCGATAGTACTCGGCCTTGAACTCATCCTCGCCAACCGCACACTGCCATGAAAGCCACGCCCATCACCCTGATTCGTTCCCATCACCGGCAGGCCCTCTGGATGCCCGCCATCTGGACAGCCATCGTCGGATTGGCCCTGCTGACCATCCTTGATCATTGGTGGCATCCTCAGGATACGGACAAACATATTGTATTGTTGTGCGAGTGTTGGGCGCTCATTGGGTTGGGTGCAACGCTGGCGCGCGTCCGGTCCCGCTACTCCAGGCAAACGGTGGCCTGCACGCTGGACGAGCGGCTGATGTCACACAATCGTGTCGAGGCGGCGGCAGAACTGGCGAACCGCACGGATGCATTGGCTGAAGCGCAACGCCGGGACACGGAGGCCTTCCTATCCAAACATCGGCCCCCGCCCGCCTGGCTTTGGCCGACAGGGATGACCCTGTTGGTGCTGCTGGTCGCCTTGCAATTGTATTTGTTCGGATTGCTGGGTTATGGTTTGGCCTCCAGTCATTTTGCGCGGTATGCGGCCAGGGCAGCGCAGGCCGACGCGGCGAAAATTGCGGAAGCCAATGCCGAGGCCAAAGCCAATGCGGACGCCAAGGATGAGGTGGCTGCAGCCAAGGCCAAGTTGCCGACAGCGACGTTGAACTGGGTGTCCCCTTCGCCCGAATCCTCGGCGGCGCCCATTGAAGAGGTGCCGTTGACGGCGGAAGCGGATTCCACGACCGGTCTCAAGTCGGTGGCGTTGGTGGTCACCGTCAATGGGGAAGCGCGCCCGGAGATTAAACTGCCGAAGGACCTTGCCGCCGGCCATCAAACCGTGGAGCTTTCGCTCTACCTTGATGAGTTGAACGTGCAATCCTTTGACATGGTGACATATTTTCTGCGCGCCCAGCCGGTGGCACCGGCCGGCGTGGCGGACGCCGCCGTGCCGGCGATTACTTCGCCGCTGCAATTTCTTCAAGTACGGTCGTTGTGGGATGACACCAAACTGGCGAACAACAAACCAGCGGCCCCGCCCCCGAAGGACGACCCCTCCAATCCCATAACAACGCTGAAATTGGCGGAAGTTAAACTGATGCGGGACACCTTTGGCTTGGCCAAAGATCCTGACACTCGGGCTGGTCCGGACTGGGCCAGTCTCAATAAAATGGCCGGAAGCGCCCAATCGGCACTGGCGGATCGAACCGACGAAGCGATCAAAACGGCCCAGGAGGCGGGCGTGCCGGGGGACATCATTGATTTGCTGACGCAAGCCAAGGGACGCATGGTTGAGGCCGTCAACTCCCTGAACAAGCCCGATCCGGATGCCGCAGGCACGGACCAGGGACGCGCATTGGCGAAACTTACCGCCGTGGAGAAATATTATACCAAGGTGATTTCGCAGGCGGAATGCGACAAACCGCCGGTGCCCGATCCCTTTAAAGTGAACCAACCGTTCAAGCTCCCGCCGCGTGAGCCCACGGCCGCCGGCCAGTTGGAACAACTCGCCCGCATTCAATCTGATCTGGCCGACAAGGTGGCCAGTGCCGCAAGTTCGTCCTCCCAATCTCGCTCCCAGTCGTCCGCCAGCTCGAGTCCTATTGCTGGAGTAAAACAAATTGCAACAACCCCATCCCCGAGTTCCTCCCCCAGTCCGGGTTCCGGCGCAAAGCCTGGTGCGGGATCCAGCCCCTCGTCCGGGTCAAATGCGGGCATGGCTGCCGCGGCCGATTTACATGGCCAGCAACCAAGCGCAACCAATAAACCCGGAATGGCAAGCTCTCCCTCCGGCGCTCCGTCCAAACCCTCGGTCAGCCCGAACCTTGCGGCTGCGCCCGGATCGTCTGCCCCTCCCGCTTCCAGCCCGGGCCCCGGGGCCAGCTCAAGCCCCGGATCGGAAACCGGCCTGCCGACGGTGGCGGATTTGACTGCACAGCAACGAAAAGTGGCGAATGATATTAAGCAACTGGCAGCGGCTGGCGCATTGCCCAAGGAGGCGATGGCTGCGGTAAATGCTGCCGCTGACGCCAGTCTCGAATCCGCCGGCAAGCTCAGCGCCGATGATCCCGGTGCCGCGGCCGAGCCGGCCGCCCGGGCCGCCGCGGAATTGCGTGATGCCGTGTCGAAAATGGATGCCGCCGGCCGGGCCGACGCCGCAGCACTTTTGGCCACAGCTCAACGGACCTTGAATCAAAGCGCGGGCGACCTTGCCGGGGCCAAGCCGGAGGCGAGCAAATCCGCTGCGTCCGACGCCGCCGCCAGCACAGCCCAGGTCGAGAACGCCCTGCGGGATGGAGCCACAAAGCAGCAGGAGCAAGGATCCATCCAAGGCGCACAGCAACTGGCGGACTTGGCCAATGCCATTGCTGCTTCGCAGGTGCAGACCGATCTCAAAGTTCTGGCCAGCGCCGGTGCTGTAGCCCCCGCCAAAGCCCGCCAGGATGCCGCCAACAAGCTGACGGCGTTGGCCCAAGGCGCCGCCAACGGGCAAACCGCAATTGGTAATCAAGAAGTATTGGCCGCCCAAGCGCTCGAAGCGCTCCGCCGCGACCGGCTGAATCTCGACCGGGCGGATCGGGCGGGCGCAAGCACCCTGCGCGGTTTGCATGAAGATGTTCTGGCCCAGGCGCAAATCGCGCTTTCCGCAGCCATGGGCAACCGCAATATTTCGACCAGCGTTGCTCAAGGCGATGCCAAGCGGGTAAATGATGCCCCCACCGGTCCGATCGCCATGCTGGCGCCGCCGCCCCCGCCGGTGGATGATCCCCAGCACGGGCCCTTTATGCGAATGATGGGCACGCAGATTGATGCGCTGATTAGCATGATTGTCGCCCCGGACGTTTCGACGCGTCCGCAAGTCCTGGCGACCGGGCAGGTGAGCGACGCCCCGCCAGCTTACCGGCCATCGGTGGCAAATTATTTTGAATCGCTGGCCCATGATCCCGCCCCATCAACGGCGCACCCGTGAACCACGTTCTTACCAACAACACCTGGGAATTTGGCGGGCTGTTGTCCGGATTGCCTGACGAGGTGGCGTGGGAGGTTTTCGGCGTGGTCTTGTTTCTGGGTCTCGTCCTGGCGTGGCTGAGCTACCGCCGTACCTTGCGGCCATTAACGCGGGCGCAGCGCCTGACCCTGATCACACTGCGAATGCTGTTTTTGGCCACGCTATTGCTGTGCCTCGCCAATCCGGTGCGGGTGGAGCGGACGGCGGTGCAAGCCACGGTGGCAAAACACCGGCTGGCGGTGGTGGTGGACCGCTCCGACAGTATGACGACGGAGGACAGCCGCGGCCGGTCCCGCCTGAGCGAGGCGCTGCGTACGTGGCGGCATCTGGAATCCAGCGCGGTGGGGGCATTCGATGAGACGCATTACTACAGCCTGGCCAAAGATTTGCGCCCGGCAGCGAACCTCGAGGCCGCGGCGACGCGCACCGGCGAGACCGGGGAAACCTGGCTTTATCAAAGTTTGTTGAGCCTGCTCGCCGCCGCGCCCAAAGACCGTCCGGACCATGTCGTTGTGCTGACGGATGGATTGGACACCACGACTGATCGGGCGGATCAATTGGTGACACGCGCGCTCACGGAAGGGGTATCGCTTTATTTTGTTTCGGGGGCCAACCGGTTGCAGCCCCAGCCGTTCCTACGGGTGCGCGAATTGCGCGCCCCGGCCACGGCGCTCCGGGACAGTGAGTTTGCCCTTGAGGGCACCGTCGAGGCGTACAGCAAAGAGGCGAAGGAGGTACCCTTCTCGCTCTGGCATGGCAACGAGCGCCTGATGGCGGGAATTTTTACGCTGACCCCGGGGCACAACGTGTTGCCGTGGAAAACCACGGTAAATTCGGGTGATCCGGGCGAATTAAATTTGGTTCTGCGCATGGGGACGACGGACGATGCGCCGGCGGCGGCGCAGACCGCCACCCATGTCGTCGCGCACGAAAAGATTCGCGTGCTTTTTTACCAGGGTGCCCTGGACTGGGGCTTCCGGTACTTGATTGACGCCTTGCAGACCGACCCCAGTTTTGACCTGACCTCGCTGATCAACCCGGCGTTAAAAGTCACCCTTGCCCGCAGCAACGGCACCGGCGTTACCCGGTTGCCCGACACGGTGGAGGGATACCAGGGTTTTGATTTTGTAATTCTAGCGCACCTGTTTCCCGCCCAACTTTCAAGCTTGCAGCAGCGCGCTCTGATGGAATTTGTGCGCCGGGGCGGCGACCTGCTTTTTACCAGCCCCGATCTGCCGGCTTTGCCGCAATTCACCGGATTGCCACTCACCGAATTGCTGCCGGTGGATTTCAAGTACAACGCCGCCGATGAAACCGCCCGGGAACTGCTCCTGCGCCGGCAGGAAATGCAGACGCTGAATTTCAATGGCAACTCCAATGTCGGTTTGCCGCCCATCCCGCTGACGCCGTTCAGCCTGACTCCGGCGGCCCTGATGCTGCCAATTTTCGCCCAAGCAGGTAACCAGACCAAGACACCGCTGTTGCCGCGCTTCACCGAATATGCCCCGGTGAGTCGGGCCAAGCCCGGGGCGGAGGTGCTTGCCGTCCATCCCACGGAGCGGGATCCGGTAAGCCATGAGCCCTATATTCTGCTGGCGACGCAGATTTATGGGCGCGGGCGCACGGCGATACTAACAACGGACGGACTCTGGCATTGGAAACTCAATGAGCCGTCAACTTCGCGCATCGTCGAGACCTTCTGGCAGCAACTTATGTTATGGCTGGGCGAGGGACATCAAAAGGGCCTGCGATTTGCCGATGCGCCGGCTCAAGTTGCAGTGGGTGACGACGTGCCTTTGCGCCTGAGTGGGACAACGGGAGCCCAGGCACCGGACGTCACAGCGGTCTCGCCGCTGGGTGAGGCAAAGCCGTTGACCGTGCAGCCGTCGGGCGATCCGGATGCCCCATGGACCTGTACTTGGACGGCCGCAACCTCCGGCGAATGGGAGTTGCGCGCCACTGGCGATGGCCTCGATCCCGCCAAAGTTTTTCTTTATGCCATTGAGCAACCGCGCGGCGAACTGGCGCAAACGCCTCCGGCGGTTGACCAGATGCGTGCCGTCGCCGAGTCCACTCGCGGCCTTCTGCTCGATGAAAACACTCCGGCCACGTGGAGTGTTCCGGACCCCACGCCACCGACCATCGTCAATGAGCAACGGACGCTGTTGTGGGATCGCTGGCCGGTACTTGCCCTCGCGTTCGGCGCGTACGCGCTGGAACTCTGCCTGCGCCGGCGCTGGCGATTGCTGTAAGGAAGGGTGATAGCAGCATTACCAACCATTCTGGTGATTATCCGAGCGTTTGTTGATCGCGGCCATCGGGGTCGTTTTGGCACAGGTTATATTCTTGGTGTACCAGCCTCGGGTCTCGAATCGGTTTCGAGACCAAGCAGGAGTTTATCCACGTTAGATAATGCCCATGACCGGCAGTTTTGCTAATGGATGAGCCGCTTGGAAAATGCCGGAGAGGCCGGAAAAGCGTGCTTTTTTCGCGCTCGGGAAGGGCGATTTCAGGGCTGGCTTTGAAGGGGAAACGAGGTATTATTTCGCCTTGGGCTGATTTTGCAGGTGTTTGGGCACTGGAATCACGCACAATGGGAAAACGAGGACGCCCAAGGCCGTTATTCAGTTTTCAAAGCCAGCCTCAAGGGATATATTAGTAAAACTAATTAACTATATTAGACCTATCCCATATGGCGTTATTCTAGGGTAGCTGGATAAGCGATTTTGAAAGGGGGTTTCGGAAGCGATTTCCACTCGCCAGGAAAGCATGGGGAGCCCGAATAAGTAGGTTGCACCATACAAATTTTTTACTATTCTAGGGATAGTTAAAAGCAACCTATCCCAAACACCGTTTACGCAGGTCCTTCCAGATAGTCTCTTGGAGAGCCTGTGTACCTTGTTTTCCCCACCCTCAAAATTAAGATTAGTAATAGTGTCCATTAATATTATTAATGTAAGTTTTGCCCCTTCGCTGCCCCGCGAGTTTTCCCCGATGGGAAACGACGCGGGCGCGCCGTTGGCGGGTGGCGTGTAATGCTTGAGCGAGGCTTTTACCCAACCCCAATTTACCCTTTACCCGTAATCTTTAAAAAATAACGCGCTGCGTTATCAGCCGTGGTTCGAGATCACGAACCGACGCTGATGATACCAGGACGCACCCCTTAACCCATTGCGCTGATTCGCGATATGAACGTTACCACACCCTCCCTCCCCCCCCGCCATTGCCGTCTGCGTGGGATCTCCTATTTTGGCCTGCTGCTCGCCGTGCTGGCCGTTCCCCTTGGGGCGCGGGGTCAAACCTTGCAGACCCTAAACAAGGCCGACAATTCGAGCTCGCTGGACTTGGCCGGCAGTTGGTTCCAGAACGTGGTGCCGACCTCGGCAAACATTGCCGTGTGGAACGGGTCAGTCGAGTCGTTCAACCAATCGGTCACAGTTGGTAACGGGCTGTTTTTGGGCGCGATCCAGATTTTGAGTCCGCAGGGGGCAATTTCGATTACGGCAAATATTGGCAACCCCACGGCGTCGTTGACCTTGGGTAACTCATTGGCCACCAACGGCGGCGGGATTGACATGAGCAACGCATCGGTGAACTTAAGTATCTCCGCGCCGATCGTGTTGGCATCCAGCCAGCAATGGACGACGGGGCCATCCGGGGCGCTCTCGGTTACGGGCAACATCAGTGATGCTGGAGGAGCCTTTGGCATTACAGTGGCCAGTGCGGCGACGGGCGCGGGGACGTTGACCCTCACGGGCACCAACACCTTTACCGGTCCCTTTACGCTGAATGGGGGCACTGCCAATTTGAACGGCAACAGCACGGCGGGCGCGGGAAGCATGATTATTAACGCCGGCACGGTTGGAAACAGCCTTGGCAGCGTGGTGGTGCTGAACAATTCGCTGCGCATCGGCACGGTGGGGAATGCCACCAGCGGCAATTTTACCTACTCGGGTAACAACTCGAACAGCACGATGGTCTTCAATAACGGTGTCAATCTGGCTGTGAATGCCAACGTTACGGACTCGACCGCCAATCTGACCTTTAACGGAGTCACTGGCGTGGGCAATCTGACCAAGTCCGGCACCAATCGCCTCATATTGATTGGCACGAATACCTTCGGCACCGGCAATGCCACCCTCCCGAGTGTAAACATCAATGCGGGCACGTTGCGCATCGGCAGCAACGGCACGCTCGCCGGAGTGCCATCCGCGATGGGCACCGTCACCGGGAACATCAATGACGGAACGCTGCTTGAATTTCAGCAGCCCACTAATTTCGTTCTCACCAATAACATCACCGGTTCGGGCGGGTTGACCCAGGTGGCGAACAATACGCTGACGATACCGCTAACCGAGACTTACGGCGGCGCCACGACCATTAACGCGAACGGCACGATCCAATTCGGTAATGGCATCTCGAACGGCACGGTGGGGGGATCCATCGTGGACAACGGCGCCATCGTCTACCAGCAGGCTGGGAGCACGAACATCACCTCGGTAATTTCGGGCTCGGGAAGCTTGACCCAAACTGGCGCCGGCTCGCTCACTAATGCAGCGCTGACGACCACTTTGATCGGGACCAACAACAACTTGGCGTTTTCAGCCAACGCGACCGGTTTTTCCGGCGCTCCGGGTAACGGCATAAACATCACTTATACATTTAATGGGGCCAACAACGTTCCGGCGTCCCTGGCCGTCAACGGCACGAATATCACGGTAAATCTGGCCACGAGCGGGACGGGAACCAACGCGAACCGCAACACGGTATTTAGTAATAATTCGGATTTGTTGTACACGTCCAATCTGGCCGGCACGAATGGAAACAGCATCAATGTGATTTACGTCAATCCGGGCACGGCCAGCGCGGCCTTGGGCACGGTGGTCAGCACCTCCAACAATATTACCAATGTCACCGTGAATTTGGCGACCAGCGCCGGCACAAATGCAACGCTGGCCACGGGTGTGGCTGCGGGCAACAACGGAATTAACTACACGGCGAAGGCCGTCGGCACAGCCGCCAACAATGTTAATATCAGCTACAGTACCGCCGCCACCAACCTCGCCACTTCCAATCTGAGCATCACCGGGAATGCCATTACCGTCAACTTGGCCAATAACAACGGAGTCAGCAACGCGACGGCGGCATCTGTTATCGCCCTCATTAATGCAAACGCCACGGCCGCCGCGCTGGTTGCCGCCGCCAATAGCACGGGCAGCAACGGTTCCAACTTTGTCGCCCCCCTGGCGGCCACCAACCTGGGTGGCGGCTTGAACATTGCCCCGGTTTCCACCGGATCCCAAGTGGCCGCTTTCCTGCAAAATACGTTTGCCACCAATACGCTGTTGTCCACGACGCTGGCTTCCAACAACAATAATAATAATGGAGTGGTCACGGCGACGGGCGCCCCAGTCTCCCTGGTTGGCGGTGCGGTCAACACGAAGGCCGCAGGCACGGTAAATACCGTAGTGGACGGTAATATTATCTACACGGCGTTGGCCAACGGTGCAGCGAGCAATGGCATTTCAATCCAATACGCCGCGCCCACTGGCTCTGGTGCCCTGGCCTACAGCAACACCTCGGCGAGCCTCGGCACGGGTGTGGTGGGCAATAATAACGCCATTACTTTAACGGCAAACGGGACGGGAAATGTGACCAACGGGGTGACGCCAGTCGGCGGCATGTTGGGAAACAATTTGGCCATCCAGTATGTCGCGCCGAGTGGCACCAATCCCACTGCCAACATCGCGCTGACCAATGCCACGGGCACCGTAGGTTTTGCGGCCACGAACACCGGCATTGTGTATACGGCCAACGCGACCAACAGCAGCTTGTTCGGTTCGGCGGCCAACAGCAATATTACTGTTAAATATGTTGCTGGCGTTGGCAACAGCATCCCGACCTCGGCGACAATCAGCTCAGTGGTGGATTTCCTCACCACCATTACCGTTACGCTCGGCACCAGCCCCACCGGGGTCGTCAATGCCACCCCCACCGCGGTCATCAACGCCATTAACAGCAACCCGGCGGTGTTGAATGTTGTGAGTGTGGCGAATGTGACGGGCAGTTTTGGCAATGGTACCTTGGGGGCGACCTCGGCCACCTTGGGCACCGGCACCGGCACGAGCGCCTTTACCGCGGGCAACAATCTTATCACGGTGAATTTGGCCACCAGCGGCGGTGTACCCAATTCCACGGCGGCGAGCATTATCAATCTCCTTAACTCCAATGCGACCACCAATGGGGTGATTGTGGCGACCAATACCAGCACCAGCGCGGGAAGCGCGGCGGTCGCTCCGTTGGCGCCGACCAGCCTGGTTGGGGGCACCAGCCTGATTACGGTCACGCCCGCGGCCGCACCCGCCACGGCGACGCTCGCCACCACTGGAAACGCCAACGGCAATCTGACCTTTACGGCCAACACCACGTCCGGCGCACTCGGCAACAACTTTACGATTACGTTCAGTAACGCGACCTCGGGATTGGCCAGTTCCAACTTGAGCATCGTTGGCTCCAATATTACCGTTAATTTGGCCAACGTCGGCGGCGTGAGCAACGCCACCGCTGCGTCCATCATTACCTTGATCAATGGTAACGCCACGGCCAACGCCTTCCTGACGGCCTCCAACACCACGGGTAGCAATGGCTCGGGCAATGTAACTCCCTTTGCGGTCACGAATCTCACGGGTGGTGCCACCGCCACGGCCGCCCAGGTTGTGAGCCTCATCAATGCCAATTTCTCCCTAAATGCTGCCAATATGCTGGTCACTGCGCTGGGTGCCGCCGGCAACCAGTCGCTTCCCGCCTTGGCGGCCACGAGTTTGACCGGGGGTACCAACTCGACCATTACTTCCACCGCCGGAAGTATCCAGACCCTTTTGAACGGCAACGCCACCACCAACGTGCTGGTATCCACCGCGCTGGTAGGGGACGGCACCGGGCTCGTAACCGCAATGACGACTTCCAACCTGACGGGTGGTGGCAATGTCACGAACAGCCTCACCCTTTCGGGTAGCAACACCTTTACGGGAACCACCACGATTAATTCGGGCACCATTATCCTGGGCAACGCCACGGCTTTGCAAAACAGCACACTAATATATAATACCGGGGGCGGGGTAATCAGCTTTGGCACCCTCACGGCCGCGACGCTCGGCGGATTGAGCGGCAATCAGAATTTGGCGATCTCCAACACCACGGGAAGTGGCATCACACTTACCGTGGGACAGAACAATGCCAGCACCACTTATGCGGGCGTTCTTTCGGGCCCGGGCAATCTGACGAAATCGGGCACCGGCACGCTCACGCTAAACTCCAACAATCCGTTCTTTACGGGCAACGTAAATTCCACCGCCGGCCTGATTGCTTTTGGCAACATGGCCGCATTGGGCACGGGCACGATGAACATCAGCGGCGGCGGCGTCCAATGGACTGGCAACTATTTGACCAACTCGGCGGATAACGGCGACGTTTCCACGCATTTTGGTCCGTCCTCGAGCCTTAACCTTGGCGGGGCCACGTTCAACACCAACGGAAACAACATTACCTTGGCGGGCATCGCCATCAATTCCTCCGGCGTCATCACCAAGTCTGGCAACGGCACCCTGATATTGGCCAATAACGCGACGGACACCGGCCTGACCATCACGGGTGGCACGATGCAACTGGGTAACTTCTCCAATGCCGGCGGCATTTCCATCTTGGGAGGGAATCTCAGCGTGCCGATTGTGAACAACGGCACTCTGGTGTTTGCCGAGCCGGTCGCCGTCACGGTAAATGGCACAATTTCCGGTTCGGGTAATTTGAACCAAACCGCGACCCCTGGCCAGGCGGCCACGCTGACCACGACCAATGCCGGCGTGAACAACGACATTATCTATAGCGCCACCTCGGGCGTCGGCGTGGGGGGCAACAGTGTGAAAGTCGCCTACAACACCGGGGCCTCTAACTCCACCACTGCCCAGACGAACACGGCCTCGGGCGTACCCACCTTCAGCATCGCTGGCAGTACCGTCACGGTGAATCTGGCCACGGACGGCTCGGGTTTGGGCGCCAGCCTATCCACCAATTTTGCCAATAACAACGACGTAACCTTTGCCGCCAACGCTTCGACGCAGTTTGGCACCCTCGGCAACAACCTCAGCGTCAAGTATGTCAATCCCCTGGTGGCCACCGCCGCCACCACCGCTACAGTCACTCAGACTCCCGGCGGCGGCAACCTGGTCACCATCAATCTGGCCAACACGGGCGGCGTCAATGCGACCGCCAACACCGGCACAACTGCCGCCACCAACGTTGTCAATTACATCGCGACCCAGCAGGGCACGGTGCCGAACAACAATTACAGCATTTTGTATGTGGATCCCGAAACCAATTCCGCTGCCCTGAGCTTGGGCCTGAGCGGCAACACCATTATTGTCAATCTGGCCACGGGTGCCAATGACGGCAAGAACGGCAATGTCACGGTTGCCACGGCGGCCGGAAATTTCACCGCCAACTCGACGTCCAACAGCGTGGTTCGATTCACCTCGGCGAAGGCTGGAAGTTTGATTGGGCAGAATAATATTACCGTTACCTATACGAATTCAAGCATACCCAATACGCCGCTGGGTCTCACCGTGACCACATTCACCAACGCCACGGCAGGTAATTCTTTCGGCTTGCCGACCGGGGCCACTATTGCCATCAATCTGGGCACGGATAATAACGGCGTGGTCACGACGAATGGTTCGGAAATTGTATCTTTGATCAATGGCAATTCCACCGTGAGTTCGTTGGTGACGGCGGCGACAGCGTCCGGCAATAATGGTACGGGCATTGTAGGTCCAGGCACTTTGACAATTTCCGGCGGTGCGTCGGCTAACATTCTCACCACGGCTGGTCAGGTTGTTACCGCGATAAATGGTAATGCCACCATTGCCGCTTTGGTATTGGCCGCGAACACGGGCAATAGCGCTGTGGCGGCATTCGCTGAGCCGTCCACGGTGGGCGGTGTCTTCTTTGGCAACACGAGTTATAACGGCACGGTCGGTGTAAATTCCACCGTTACGTCCACGGCGGCACAGGTGGTGGCGTTAGTCAATGCAAACCCCGCCGTGTCGGCCCTGGTCACACCGTCGTTTCCGGGTTCCCAGACGGGGACTGGCGTGGTCTCTCTCTTGGGCGCAACCAGTCTGGCCGGCGGCAAAGACCCCGTCGTCTTGACCAACGCAAGCCTCTTGCTGTCAACTATTACTGGGAATTCCGCCGTGCAGAGTTTGGTGACGGCCGCCCTGGCACCCAACAATGACGGCACGGGCTTCCTCACTGGAATGAACGCCACCAATCTGAGCGGTGGCGCCATTGCAACGGCCACCACGTTGACGTTGACGGCGAACAATACCCTCAATGGCACCGTCAATCTTCAGGGAGGCACGCTGGCCATAACCAGTGGCAATGCCATGCAGAATGCCACTTTAAACTTTACCAATGGTACTTTTAGTTACGGCAATTTGGCCACCATCAATTTAGGCGGCTTAAGCGGAAACCAAAACATCTCGCTGACCAATGCCGTGACGGGCAATGCGGTCGCGCTGCGCATCATCGGCTCGCAAAGCCCCGCGGTTTACAGCGGCGTGCTCTTCGGCAAGGGCAGCCTGGTCAAAACCGGCACCGGGATTCTCTCGCTCAGCGGGACCAGCACTTTCACGGGCGGCACCACCGTTACGGGTGGGTTTATTGATTTTACCACCGGCACGAATTTTGGCACGGGCAATCTGGTTTTGTTCAACGGCGGATTGCAATGGGCGCCGGGCACGAGCTTCGACATATCCAGCCAGTTGAAGGGGCCGTTCGGCGGTTTGATCGGCAATATCACGGCCAATTCGGGGAATGACACATTCGACACCAACGGCAACAACATCACCTTCAACTCCCCTCTGTCTGGCAACGGCACCCTGGTGAAAGCCGGCAATGGCACGTTGACCCTGGCGGTGGCCAATAAATTCACCGGCGGCGTGGTCGCCCTCGGTGGTTTGATTAACTTTAGCACCTTGAGCAATTTTGGCATCGGCAACGTTACCCTCGCCGGCGGCGGACTGCAATGGGGCTTGAACAACAACCTCGATATTTCCGTTCAGTTGAACAAGAACATCACAGGTAACAGCACCCTTGATACGAACGGCAATAATGTTGCTTTGAGTGCGGCGCTGACCGGCACCGGCGGCATCGTCAAAGCGGGCAACGGCACCTTGACCTTGACCGGAAATAACACCTTTACCGGCGCGACATCCGTCAGTGCTGGTACGCTGATTCTAGGCAATTCGCTCGCCCTCCAAAACAGCACGCTGACGCTGATCACTGGCGGCGGCACGCTCAGCTTCGCCAGCCTGACCAACATCACCATCGGCGGTCTCGCCGGCAATGCGACGACGGATTTGTCCAACTCCATTGGTGGCGCGGTCAATCTGACCATTGGGCAAAGCGGCCTGAGCACGACCTTTAACGGCACTCTGACCGACACGGGCAGCAAAGGTGGCACCGTCACCAAAGTTGGCGGGGGCACCCTCACGCTGCAGACGCCGAATACGTATACGGGCGCTACCGCGATCACCAACGGTGCGGTTAATTTCAACGCCAACAATAATTTTGGCGCCAACCCGAATGTGACCATCAGCAACGCCACGCTGGTGTGGGCCCAGGCCACCAACACGGACGTAAGCGCCGCGCTCAGCAGCACCAATGGCCTGGCCGGGGGCAACGCCACCTTCAACACCAACAGCAACGATGTCACGATTTCCGCCAAAGGCTTGGCCGGGCCCGGGTCCTTGGCGGTGAATGCGGGCACGGGCATCCTGACCTTGGCCGCAGGAGGAAGCAACTATACCGGCGGCACCTTTATCAATACCGGCACCCTGGCGTTGGGCAACGTTACCAACGGCGGCGGTAATCTTTCCAGCAATCTGGTGGACAATAGCTCGCTGTATTTCAATCAGCCGGTGGCGATCACTTATTCCGGGCTGATCAGCGGCAACGGCAATATTTCCGTCAACCCCGGCATTGCGGCAGTCAATGCCACCAATCTCGCGGTGGCCAACACTGGCTTGAACCTGCGCGCCGTCACTGGCGGCACGGCGAATAACGGAATTACGGTCAAGTACCAAAACCCCGAGTCCAATAACGCGCCGTTGGGTGTGACGTTGTCTGGCACCGGCGCCAGCACCGTCCTTACGGTGTCCTTGGCGACGGACGGCAACGGCACGGCGGCGAACACCACAACTAATTTTGGCGCCAATGGCGACCTGACCTTTACCGCCAATGCGACCAGCAAGTTCGGCGCGGTTGGCAATGCCATTAACATTACCTATGCAAATCCGTTGACCAGCAGCGCGGGGTTGGGCCTTAGTATAAACGCCGCGAACATTGTGGTGAATTTGGCGACGAACGCCGACGGCGTTAACGCCGCGCGCACCACGAGCATTGGCACGAATTCCGACCTTACTTTCACGTCACCGCTGCAGTCAGCGGTATTCAATAATGTCACTGTCGCCTATGTGAATCCGAATGTCACCAACGCGGCCCTCAGTCTGGCTTCCCCGGTCTATACCCCGGCCACGTTGAACTCCGGCACCGTGGGCGGCAACACGGGCATCACTTTGGCATCCAGCTCGGCAAATTCAAGTGTCGCCGGTATCTTCGGCGGCAGCGTTGCCGTGCAATATGTGAACGGAACGGGTAATTTGACTCCCACGGCGGTCGCGGTCAGCGGCAACACGGTATTTGTTACTCTGGGCACCAATGCGACCGGAGTCGTCAATGCCACCGCCGCGAGTGTCATCAGTGCCATTAACGCCAATCCGGCCGCCACCGCTTTGGTGACCGCGTCGAATACGAGCACGAGTAACGGCTCGGGCATTGTCACCGCGACTTCTCTGGCCAATCTGGCCGGCGGCGCCACCGCCATTCAGGTGAATTTGGCCACGGACTCGAGCGGCGCGATTTCCTCGACGGCCCAGTCCATCCGGACTCTGCTGAACAGTAACGCCACCATCAACCCTTTGCTGACCGCCACCCTTGCCAACGGCGATGGCTCCGGGTTGGTCACCGCCGTGGCCCCGACTAATCTCACGGCGGGCGCGACGCCGACCATCAATGCGGCGGCGTCCACGGCGAATGCCATCGTTACTTTGATCAACGGCAATACGACGGCCGGTAATTTGGTGACGGTGGGCCTGGCCGCCAATAGTGCCGGCAATGGCTCGGTGACCGCGTTTGACACCCAGGGCTTGGCCGGGGGTTTGGATCCGAACATCATCAGCACGGCGAGCAACATTCTTACCGCCATCAATTCCAACGCCACCACCAACGCGGTGCTGACGGCGGCACTGGGCTCCAACAGCAATGGCTCGGGCATCGTGACCAACGGCACGTTCAACCTCGGCGGTGGCGTTAATGCGGTTTCGAGCGCACTCACGCTGACCAATGCGAATACGTTCGCGGGCCAACTGTTCTTGAATGCCGGCACCCTGACTTTGGGGAATGCGCTCGCCCTGCAAAACGGCACGGTGAACATCAATAGCGGCGGCGGTATTCTCAGCTTTGGGACCCTGGCGGGGGCAACCTTGGGTGGCGTCTCCGGCAATGGCACGTTTAATTTGGGCAATAACAATAACGTCCCGGTGGCGCTCACTATTGGCCAAGGCGGGGCGAGCAGCGCCTTTTCGGGCGTTATCAATGGCGCGAATGCGACGCTGACCACCAACTTCGGCGCGGCCAACAGCAATCTCGTGTTTACGGCTAACGCGACGAACGCCAGCCTGGCGGGCGGCAATGCCACGGCCGCGAATAACATCACGGTGCATTACATTGCCGGTATTGGCAACAACGTCACGACCGCGGCAAGCGTCTCGGGCAACGCCATCACGATTACCCTGGGTACCAATGGCACGGGCGTGGTCAATGCCACCGCCCAAAATGTCATGGACGCCGTTACGAACAACTCCAGTGTCGCTGCTTTGGTGACGGTGGCGCCCACGACGGGTAGCAACGGGATTGTAGCGCCGTTGGCCACGACCAACCTGGCGGGTGGCGGCGCCGGTTCGATGACCAAGATTGGGCCGGGTACGCTGACCCTCACGGGCTTCAATACTTTCACCGGCGGTGTCACCATTGATGCGGGCTTGGTCAATTTCTTCTCGGTCAAGAGCTTTGGCAACGGTACGACGAACGCGACGTTGAACACCGGTCTGGTGGACGCCAACAGCAGCATCACCTACACCGCCAACGCCCTTGGCACGCCATCCAATAACATCACCGTTTCCTACACCACGGGCACCAACAACCTGGCCTCGCCGACGTTGAGCATTACGGGGAACGCCGTTACGGTTAATTTGGCCAACAATAATGGAACGAGTACGACGACGGCGGCGCAAATCGTCAGTTTGATTAATGGCAATGCCACCGCGAACGCCATGTTGACGGCGGCGAATACACCGGGCAGCGCGGGCACGGGAGTCGTGGCCTCGCAGAATCCGACGTTCCTGTCAGGTGGCGCGTACAGCCTGACCCTGCTGGGCGGCGGCATTCAGTGGGCGGCGAACACTACGACGGACATTTCCGGCATCCTCAACCCGAACCTGGGCACCGGGCCAACCAGTGACATCAATACCTTCGACACGAACAACAACAACGTCACCTTGTCCACCGCCCTGGTCGGGGTGGGCGGCATCATCAAAGTTGGCGGCGGCATTTTGACGTTGACGGGCAATAACACCTTCTTTGGGCCGACCACCAACAGCGCGGGCGGCACCTTGCAATTGGGCAATGGCACCATCTCCGGCTTCCTCGTCAATTCGGCCCTGTCGAATCTGGGTACCTTGAAGTTCGACGAGCCTTTGGATCTGCTTTATTCGCAAGTCTTGTCCGGATCGGGTTCCGTCAGCCAGGCCGGCCAGAACGTCAGCGGCATTTACTCAATCACCACGGGTTCCACCGCTGCGGGCTCCGCCATTACTTATGCGGCGACCACCGCCAATCCAGGCGTCGCGGGCGCGGGAATCACCGTCACCTACGTCAACGGCAGCGGCGCCAATGCGCCGACCATTGTGGGAGTATCGGGCAAGAACATCACCGTCACGCTGGGCACCGACGGAAATGGCACCGTTAACGCGACCGCCGCGCAGGTATTGGCTGCGGTTGCGGCCAATGCCAATGCGACGGCCCTGGTCATACCAAATCTCGCCGCCGGTTCCAACGGCACGGGAGTGGTTGCGGCCATTTCGTCCACACCTTTGATCGCGCCGCAATATAATTTGACCACGGGCAATGCCGTGACTGGCACCGCGCTGGCGTTCAATGCGACGACGGCCAATGCCGGAGCGGCGGGCGGAAACATCACGATCGCCTTTGTCGCGGGGAATGGCACCCTGGTTCCGACCACGGCGTCGGTGACTGGCACCGCCATCAAGATTACGCTGGGCACGGACGCCAACGGCGTCGTCAACGCCACGGCCGCGCAAGTTTTGAGCGCGCTGACCAGCGGGGCGAACAGCTCGGCCATCACCGCCTTGGTCACGCCGGCCCTGGCGGCGGGTTCCAATGGCACGGGCGTGGTGTCCACGCAATCGGCCACGGCCTTGGGCGCGCCGTTTACCAACTTGATATTGACCGCCGCGAATACCTTCACCGGTGCGACGACAATCTCGGCCGGCACCTTGGTGGTGGCCAATCCGCTGGCCTTGCAGAACACCACCCTCACTTATGACTCCACGACCAGCGGCAATCTGGCCTTCGGTTTCGCGAACAATACCGTCAATCTGCCGGTAACTTCGGCGAACATCGCCGTGTTCAGCGGTAACCGCGACCTGGCCTTGATCAATAATGCTGGCGGTGGGGTGGCTTTGAATTTGGGCTCCGTCAGCAGCAGCATGACGTACACGGGCAATTTCACCGGCCCCGGTTCCGTGGTCAAGAACGGCACCGGCACCCTGACGCTGGGTGGCAATCTCAGCAATTATTCCGGCGGCACCGTGTTAAACAACGGCACCCTTGTGTTCCAGGCGCCGAGCAATGCTCAGACCAATTTTGGCACCGGGAACATCACGATTAACAACGGCACCTTGACGTGGCCTTCGGGCTCCACCTTTGACCCGACCGTGCAAGGTTTGATTTTGGGGAATGGCACGGCCATCACGATGAATATCGCCACGGGCGCCAACTTGACGCTGTCTTCCGCCATTTCCGGCACCGGAGCCAATTCGGGACTGACCTTGGGCACCAACAGTGCCGGCAAGACGATTGTCTTGATGGCGAACAGCACCTATCTCGGCACCACGAGCGTGGGCAACAATACGACTCTGCAATTGGGCGACGGCAGCCCGGCTGGCGTCGGTGGCGTGTCGGGCAACATTGCCCTGACTGCGGCCAACACCAACCTCACGTTGAACGTCAATGCGACGGCCGTGGCCGGATCGGGTGGCAACTATCTTTTGAACAATAATGTCACGGGCAGTGGTAATTTGTCCATCGTTGGGTCGGCCAATATTATATTTAATGGCGCCAATACCTACAACGGCACGACGACCATCGCCGCTGGCGGCGGCAATCTTGTGGCCAACAACTCGCTGGCGCTGCAGAATTCCACTTATGTGGCGAATTCGTCCATCACCAGCGGCGGATTGATCTTTGGTGGCGGCGCCGGCGGCGCGGTTTCGCTGGGTGGTTTGACCGGCAACGCCAACATTCCGTTGGTGGACAATACGGGCACGTCCATCTTGCTCACCGTGGGCAACAACAGCGTGGCCACCACTTACACCGGCGTACTCTCCGGTACCGGCCAGTTGAACAAATCGGGCACCAACAGCTTCACGCTGGTGGGCGCGCAATCATACACGGGGGTCACCCAGATTAGCGCGGGTACGATCATTCTGGGTAACTTGACCGCCAATGGTTCCCTGGCCACTTCCGCCGTCCAAGACGGAAGTTTCCTGACCTTTAATGAAGCGCCGGGGGTATTCACCTTTAGCGCACCCATCGTCGGCACGGCCGGCCAGGTGGTGCAGAATTCGACGGCCTCGACTCTCGTCCTCACCGGCGCAAACGCCTACACGGGTACCACCACCATTACTGCAGGCACGGTGCAATTGGGCGACGGCTTGGGTGCGGCGTCGGACAGCGCGATGGCGGGCGGCGTGGCGATTGCCGCGGGGCAGAAGTTCATTCTCAATCAGTCGCAAAATGGCTCGTTTAGCACGGTAATTTCCGGCGCGGGCGCACTGCAACAGAACGGCTATTCCAATTCCACCCAGGCTTCGTTTACCACCGCGCTCCCGGGCAGCAAGAACAACGTGGTCCTCAAGGCGAGCACGAGCAACACCACGATGAGCGGCATGCTGGGCAATAATCTGAACGTTAGTTTTGTGAACTCCCAGAGCGTCGGAGCCCCGTTGGGCTTCACGGTCACCGGGAATAATGTCCAGGTGAACTTGGGCACCACGCCCAACACGACGGCCACTTACACGACCAATACGGGCGTGGCCAATGGGGACTTGGTCTTCAGTGCCAACTCCACCAACCGCGGCGGCGCCAATGGCAATGCCTTGAACGTCACTTACGTTAACTCGGAAGTCAACGGCGCCTCGACCAGCTTCACCGTCAACGGCAACAATGTGCAGGTGAACCTCGGTACGGCAGCCAATGCGACCTCGGCATTGACCAGCCCGGGCACGGGCAATGCAGTCATTGCTTTTGCGGCCAATCCTACGTTTCAAGCGGGCGCCGGCGCCAATGGTAATAATATCTTCGTGGTCATCAATACCGGCCTGGCGACGGCGTCCAACGTAACCGTCAGCGGCACCGTGGTGACCTATAATCTGATTAATGGCGCAGTCGCCAATGTAGTGGACTCGCTGACTGCGGCCAGTCCCTTCGCGTCTGCTCTCCTTAATTCCAATTCCGCCGGTAAAGGCGATTCTGCCGCCGTGGCGATGACGCCCACGTCGCTGACCGGTGGCGTGAGCGGTGGTGGCGTCCAGGCGAATTTGACGCTCGGCGATCCGGTAGCAAATTCCGGTTTGCTTTACACTGCGAAATTGAACGGCACAGTCGGCAACAATACGTCCATCACTTACACCAATCCCCTAGCCAGCAATTCCCCGCTTGGAATATCCATCAGTGGAAATAATATAAATATCAATCTTGCCACCAATGCCACGGGTGAAATCAAAACGACGGCGAACGACATTATCAATTTAATTGCCTCCAATACCACAGCCAGTGCCATGGTTACAGCGATAGACGCGCCGACTTTTGGATCCAGCGGTTTTGACAGCACCAAAGCCAGTGCCTTCAGCTTGGGTAATAATATTATCGCGGATGCCAATCTCCAGACCGGCTCCGTGGCGACAAATACGGGCATTGTCTTTACGGCGAATGTGGGCAATTCCAGCCTTTTTGGTTTGGGTGGCAATAACATCACGGTTGCCTACGTTGCGGGCTCGGGCATCAGCGTCCCGACATCGGCTGCGGTTGGCAACATTTCGGCCAGCAATGTTGTGGGTGCAGTTGGGAGCAATAACGCCATCACCGTAAGCGCCTTGGAATCCGCCACCACTGGCGGAGCCCTCGGCAACACCATTAATGTTGCCTATGTGAATCCGGGAGTCGCAGGGGCCGCCCAAAGCATCGCCGTTAATGGCAGGAACATCACGGTGAATCTCGCTACCAGCAACGGCACCGCCGTTCTCGCCACGCCCTTTGCGACGGCGAACAGCAATTTGCAATTTGCGGCGAACACCACGGGCAACTCCGTTCTGGCGGCCACCAATGGCAATGGCCTGAGTGTCGCCTTTATTAATGGTGGCGGAACCCAGGCGAGCCCGGCCTTCACACTCACGAATGGAACCGCCAACCTGACCGTGGGCACTGGCGTGAACGCCGTCGTCTATACGGCCAACGCCACGAATTCCCTGACCAACGGCGTGCTGGGAGATGGAATTTCCATCGCTTATGTGGTCCCCAATGTTACCACGGCGCGCAGCATTTCCACCAGTGGAAACTCGATTACAGTGACGTTGGGCACCACCGGCAATGTAGTGAACGCCACGGAAACGGCCGCTAATATCGCGGCGGCAATTAATGCCGACCCGACCGCCCAATTGTTGGTCGTCGCGGCCAGCAGCCAGACGGGCGTGCTGGGGTCCAAGTCCGCAACCAATCTCGCAAACGGAACCACGGCCATCAACGTGAGTCTGGCGACCAATGCCGGTGTCGTAACCCAAACGGCGGCCAACCTCATTTCATCCATTACGGCCAACAGCGCGATTAGCGGCCTGATCAAGGCTTCCACAGTCAATACCAACGGCTCAGTCAGTGACGGCACTGGAGTCGTATCCTCGTTACCGGCCACGAACTTGGTTGGTGGTACGACCAATCCCTCGGCGGGCGTCGCAATTTCCCAAGCGGCCTACGTCTTGGGGGCCCTTGCCAGCAATGCTGCGGTTACTTCTCTGGTCAGTGTGGCGAATACGAGCACCAGCAATGGCCTCGGCGTTGCGATGGCCGGAGCGTCCAATCTTACCGGCGGCGTATATGCGGTAACCGTTACTTTGGGCACGAACGCCGGAGGCACTATCAGCGCGACGCCGGCGGATGTGATTAACGCTGTCCAAAACGGCGCCAACGCTTCGGCACTGGCCAATTACGTCAGTGTCGCAAATGCCACGGGCAGTTTGGGCAACGGCACTCTGGCGCAGTTGGCCGCCACGAATTTGTTTGGTGGTTCGGCGACTTCCGGGGCCTTTTCGGGTGGCGCGGAAGCCACGATTACCACCACGGCGGCATCTTTGGTAACGGCCATTCAGGCCAACGCCACGGTTTCCGGATTGTTGAGCGCGGCATTGGCAACCAATAACACCGGTACGGGGGTGCTGGTTCCGACCTCCACGGCAACTTTGGCGGGCGGTGTCACCGCGCCAGGTACCCTTGCGGCCTCGACCAGCGCGTTTGGCGCGAACAGTAATCTTATCTACACGGCGCCTGTGAACGGCACCGGTGCCAACAACATTACGATTTCCTATGTCAATCCCGGCCTGCCCAACCAGTCCCCGAACTTGACGGTCAACGACGTTAATGCGACGCTCATTACCGGTACGTCGGCGAGCAATAACAGCGTCATTATCACGGGGACAGGGGCCAAAGGCGCTTTGGGTAATAATTATCAGGTTACCTATGTAAACGGTACGGGGAACGGGGTCGCGACCACGGCGGCGCTCAACGGCAATGTCATTACGGTAACTTTGGGGACCAATGGAGCCGGAGTGGTCAATGCCGTGGGCACGGATGTGATTAACGCGATCAATAACACGGGGGCGGTCAACGCCGTCATCACGGCGGCCAATGCCAGCACCAGCAATGGCAGCGGTAGCGTGGTTGCAGTTGGGGCGTCGAATCTGGCCGGCGGCTTGAGCACCATTACCGTCAACTTGGGCACCAACGCCACGGGTGGCGTCACCACGACGGCGGCCAATATCGCCAGCATGTTCGGCAATGCCAGCGTCACGAATGGCGTGCTGGCGGGAAGTTTGGTATCCGTCACTAATGCCCCGGGCAGCGACGGTAGCGGCTTCGTGGGCGCCATGGGCGTGTCGAATTTGACCAGTTCAATTGCGACATTCACGACCGGCAATATCAACGGCAACAACACCAATATTACATACACGTCGGTCAACCGCGGCCCGAACGCCAACAGCATAACAATTACCTACCTCAACAACGGCCCGAATCAACCGTTGAGTGAGTTGGTCATTGGCAGCAATATTTATATTACGCTGCAGACCAATGACTTGGGGGCAATAACGAGCAACGCAACCCAAGTGGAGGCGCTCATCAACGGCAATTCATCGTCCAACGTGCTGGTTACGGCGGCCAACGGCAACGGTAACGGTTCCGGAACATTAAAGGCATTGGCCACTGCTTCCCTCGCCGGTGGCACCGGCAACGCCACGGGCTTTGCCTCCCTGACGACGGGTCTGGGCGCCAATTCCAATATCACCTACACGTCGAAGCTGACGGGCGCGGCCGCCAATAATATTGCTGTCAATTATGTTACAACTGGTAAGAACTCGCCGCTGACGGTTGCGGTCTCGGGGAATACCATTACCGTAAACCTGGCCACGGACGCCTATGGGAATGTGTTTTCCACGGCGGCGCAGGTGGTTGCCGCTGTCAATGCCAGCCCTCAGGCCGGTGCCTTGGTTCTTGCGGCCAATGCGGCCGGCAGTAGCGGCGCCGGGACTCCTGTCGGCGTGGCGAACGTAACGCTCGCAAACGGCTCCGATGCGCAAATCATCAGCACGGCCCAGCAGCTCATTGCAGCGATTAACGCCAATGCGACAGTGGCGGGTCTGATTTCGGCCAGCAATGTGAATGGTAGCGACGGCAGCGGGGTGCTCTCGCCTTTGGCGCCCAACACCTTGACGGGCGGGGTGTCCACCGGATCGTCCCTCACGTTGACGGCGGCGAATACGATTTCGGGCAATATCATCTTCAATGGCACGCCGGTAAATGTCTCCGTGGCGCCGGGCGATTTGATTCTTGGCATCCCGCTGGCGCTGCAAAACGCGACTATCATCGGTTACAACGTGGGTGCCAACATCGGCAATTTGAACTTCGGCAATCTGACGGCCGCGACGATCGGCGGCATCAGTGGCAACAAGGCGCTGGACATCTCCAATGTGACTCTCACCGTGGGCAATAATAACGCCAGTAGTACGTATGCTGGGACCTTTACCTCGAAAAACGGTCCGGCAGGCCTTGTTAAAACCGGCAGCGGCACGTTCACGCTGGTGGGCAACAACACGTTTAATTCCAGCCTGTCCATCACCCCGGGAACGGCGAATGTAACCGTCAACAACGGTACTTTGCAATTGGGCAATACCACTGGTTTTGGCATGGTGGCAGGTGGCGTCCTGGTTAACGGCGGCAATCTATCGTTGGCCGAACCGTCGAACCTGACTTACGGCAATATCGTGTCCGGGGCGGGTGGGTTGATCCAAAACGGAGCCAACGTGGCACCGGGATCGTCGCTGACCACCAGTGTCGGTGCCAATGCCAATCTGCTTTACTCGTCGGTGGCCGGGGGCACGGGAGCGAATAATATCACCATCAGCTACGTCAACCCGGGGACACAGTTTGCGCCACTGAGCGCCACGGTGAGTGGCAATGCCATCACGGTGGCTCTGGCGACGGACAATACGGGTAAGAATGCCAACTTCACGACCAACTTTGCGGGGTCCATTGGAGCGACGAATACGGACATCATTTACACGGCCAAGAACGCGGGTACCACGGGCAACGGCATCACAGTCAGCTATGTGAACCCGGGCACCGCCAATACCACACTCGCGGTATCGCCGCTCTCGAATGCCACGAACATCATCGTGAATTTGGGCACCAACGGCACCAACGCCACCAATACCACGGGCACCACCAATGCCAGCATCGTATTCTCCGCAAAGGTCGGCGGCACCGCCAGCAATGGCCTGCAAGTGGTGTATGTCGGCGCGGCCAACACACCCAGCACGGTGGTCAGCAGCGTGGTGGGGAATATCGTCACCGTCGCTCTGAGCACCGCGAGCAACGGTTCGATCAATGCGACTTCGACCCAGGTGGTCAGCGCCATTACGGGCAACGCGGCAGCGAACGCCATTCTCAATGCTGTTACCACCGGCAACACCAACGGTGGCTTGGCCAACGCCAGCTTCACGCTGACGGGCGGCACGACTTTTGCAGTGAATTCGACCGCCCTGGCCATCATCAATCTGCTCAATAGCAATGCCACGGCAAACGCGGTGCTCACGGCCAACCTGGCGGAAACCAGCACGAGCAACACCGGCAGCAATGGCAACGGCATTGTGCCAGTGATGCCCGCGATTACGCTTACCGGTGGGGTGAACGCCAATGTCACCTCCAAGGCGTCGGATGTCCTGGCCCTCTTGCTCGGCAATGCCACCATCACGGGATTGGTGACCCCCGTGCTTGCGCCCGGCAACGACGGTTCCGGACTGGTGAGCACCCTCGCGGCCACCAACTTGACGGGCGGCGCGAATGCGACCGTCAACAATCTGATCCTGACCGGGGCGAACACTTATACCGGCAACACCACCGTCACCCAAAATGTCCTGCAAATCGGCAACGGGACGGCTGGCAGTATCTCGGCGAATTCCACGGTCGCCGTGGGCACGGGTACGACCTTGATTATCAATGAGGGCGCGGACGTGACGTTTGCCAACACCATCACCGGCTCCGGCAATGTTATTATTCAGCAGAGCAATCAAGGCAACGGTGGCAATGGGACAGTGACCTACAGCGGCACGAATACGCTGAGTGGCAATACGTTCATCAACGCCAATGCGACCCTCGTCCTGGCCAATCCGGCCGCTCTGCAGAACACCACGCTGATTTATCAGAACGCCAATGCCAGCAGCAACGGCACCCTCAATTTTGGCACCTTGACGGCGGCTTCCATTGGTGAAATATCCGGGAATCGGGATTTGGATCTCACGGGAACCAATGGCGGTGTGGTGCTGACCCTCGGGAATAACACCGCGAGCACCACCTACACGGGCAATCTCACGGGTACCAGCTTTGGGTCGGGCTTCGTCAAGACTGGTTCCGGCACGCTGACGCTCGGCGGCACGCTGTCCTTCAACGGCAGCATTGCGTCGAACGGCACCTTGAATCTGGCGGGCAACGTGCAAATTGGCACGGTCGCGAATCCGGGCAATGTGACGGTCAATAACGGCACCGTGAATTTGACCGGATCGAACAATACGTTCACGGGCGGGACGGTCGTCGGCTCCGGGGCGACGGTCATCTTTAACAACGCCAGCAGCTTTGGGAACATCGGCAATAGCACGGCTGGCCAGATCACACTCAATGGCGGGACCTTGCAATGGAACGGCACCGCGGCGGATATCTCGCCGCTGCTGACGAATGCGCTGGCTTCGAACACCAATACCTTCAATGCCAACGGGAATCAGATCACTCTGGCATCCCCGATCGGTGGCACCGGCAACCTGGTTCTCACGGGCAATGTCGGCGTAACGGCCAACGCCACGACCGCATTTGGTCTCGCCAATTCCAACTTGACGTTCAATTCCGCCGCGGCGACTTCGACCACCGGCAATGGCATCAGTGTGATTTTGGCGAATCCGGAAATCGCCGGCGGTTCCGCCACCTCGGTGGCTTTGACCAACGCCAGCCTGGTGACCGGCAACCTTGTGGCCAATAACGGCATCACCTTGTCCGCCAATGCGAGCAATGCGAGCCTGTTTGGGACCTTGGCGAATAACAATGTTACCGTGGTCTTCAGCAATGCCACGGCGAATCTGGTCACTTCCAACGTGACGGTTTCCGGCAATACGATCACGGTGAACTTGTCCAACAGCGGTGGCGTAAGCAACGCCACGGCGGCAACCATCATCGGCCTGATTAATTCGGCGGCGCCCACCTTGGTGGCGGCGAGCAACACGACGGGCAGTTCCGGCGCCGGCATTGTGACGGCGGCCGCCTCTGCCAATTTGACCGGCGGCGCCAACACGATCACGGTGAATCTGGCCACGCCGACCAGTGCGACGAGCAACCTTGCAACTTTGATCACCGGCAATGGCACAGCGTCCAATCAAGTCACCCTCACCGCGAATGCCTTTAATGCGTCCTTGATTGGCGCCAATTCCTCCGTGGGCAATGGCATCAGTGTAGCCTATGTGAATCCGGGTCTGGCCAGCCAGGCCACGGCGGTGGTGTCCACCACGGGTAACGTCATTACCGTCCAACTCGGTACCGATGCGAACGGCACGGTCACCTCCACTGCTGCGCAAGTGGTTGCGGCCATCGCCGCCAACCCGGCGGCGGCCGGATTGGTCACGGCGACGGGTGCGGGTTCCGGCGTTGTGTTGCCGCAGACAGCCACCAGCTTGGTCGGCGGCGCGAACCAGGGGATTCAAGCGAGCGCCGGGGCCTTTGGCCTGCGCGACACGGTGCTGAATTATATCGCGACCAAGCCCGGCACGGCGCAGAACGGGATTAAAGTGACTTACGCCAACCCCGGACTCGCCAATCAAAGCCTGGGCATTTCGAGCGCGTCAAACGGCACCAACATCATCGTGAACCTCGCGACGGATGCGACGGGCAATGTCACATCGCAGGCGAACGCCACGACGAATTTGGGTGCCAACAACAATCTCCGCTTTGTCGGCCTGGCTCCCGGCCCCAATCTGAATAATAACGTCACTGTCCAGTATGTTAACCCGGGCGCTTCCAACCCGACGGCGAATTTGACCTTCGCCAACACCAATGCGTCTGTCGTCACGGGGGTGGTGGGGAATAATAATGCCATCACCTTCACGGCCAATGGCTCCACGGCCTCAGCGAATGGCGCGCTCGGCGACAACGTCGAGGTGCAATTTGTGAACGGCTTTGGCGCCTCGGTGCCGTCGTCTCTGTCCGTCGTCAATGGCACGGTCATTAATGGCGCGGTGCTGAGTGGCACCGTGATTACGGTGACCTTGGGCACCAACTCCAGCGGCGTGGTCAACGCCTCGGCGCTAAGTGTCATGACCTTACTCAATGGCAACGCCTCCGCGAATGCGTACCTGGCCGCATCTAACACCTCGACCAGCAATGGCAGCGGCACTCTGGTCGCGATGCCCACCACCAACCTGGCCGGCGGCGCCACGGTCATTAAAGTCAATCTCGCCACGGACAGTAACTCGCTCCCAATTTCCACGGCGTCAAACGTCTTGGGGCTCTTGACCGCCAATCTTACTGCCAACACGGTGATGGCGGCGGCACTGGCGCCGGGCAACACGGGTGATGGCGTGGTCACTGCGGTGACCACACCGCTCACTGGCGGCTTTGGCACCACGGCCGCGCAGGTACAGTCGCTGATTAATACGGCTGCGCTGCCCAATGGGGCGCTCATCAACACCATTCTCACGGCTTCGCCCTTTGCGGGTAATTCCACTGCGGGCGTGGTAACGGCCACGTCGGCCACGCTGGGCGGCGGGTTGGAGTCCGGCTTTACCTCCACGCCGGCGAATGTCATCAACGCACTATCGGGCAACGCGATCGCCAGCACATACGTGAATGCGGCGAATGTCACTGGCAGTACGGGCACGGGCCTGGTTTCGAGTGGCAACTTTACGCTGGCGAACGGTGCGGCGACCGGCACGTTCGCGCTCTCCGCGAACAGCACGTTTACTGGTGCCACGAACATCACCGCAGGCACGCTGATCCTCACCGGCAACAGCGCGCTGGCCAACACGACGCTCAACTATGTGCCCAGTGCGGGCATCCTCCAGTTTGCGCCGAACATCACGGCACCTGTCATCGGCACCTTGAATTTGACGGCGAATCTCCAATTGGCCACGACCACGGGCCAGGCGGTGACATTGACGGAAGGCAATAACAACCAAAGCACCACCTTTACGGCCGTGTTGAGCGGCAGCCCGATCAGCAATCTGGCCAACCTGACGAAGAATGGCACCGGCTTGCTGACTTTAAGCGCAAATAATACGTTCAACGGCACGACGACCGTCAACGGCGGTGAGGTCAACTTCTCCTTTGCCGGCAATTATTTCACCTACCAGAACGGCACCGCCACAAACTTCGGGCAGCAACCGACCATCGTGTTGTCCGGCGGCGGCCTGCAATGGGGCGCGGGCTTGACGCAAGATTTGAGTCCGAACATCACCCTCAGTCAGGTGACACCGTCATCGTTGACGACCAGCCTGCCTGCGGCCAATGCCAATATTACATACACGGCCAATACGACGAGCGGAAACGTAGGCGCGCTGGGCAACAATGTCTCCATTGCCTATGTCAACTCCGGCGTGACCACGGCGCGGAGCATCGTCGTCAGCGGAAACACGATCACCGTGACACTTGGTACGACCGGTGGAATCGTCAACGCTTCGGAAACGGCGACTAATATTGCCGCGGCCATCAATGCCGACCCTGTGGCCAAGTTGCTGGTGTCCGCCGCCGCGCAAGGTACCGGAGCGGGGCTTCTTTCCGCCCAAGCGGCCGCGGCGCTGCCCAATGGCACCGGCCCGCTCGACACAATTGATACCAACGGCAACAACATAGTCTTCAGCACGGCACCGCTCAAAGGTACGGGCGTATTGGTGAAAGACGGCGGCGGCGTGTTGACGCTGACGCAAACGCAGTCTTATTCGGGCTTCATCAATACGACCTCGGGTTTGGTCAGCACGATCGTCGCGAACGGCACCCTCCAATTGGGTAACGGTACCACCGCAGGCGTGGGACTTTTGCCCGGCGGCACGAATGTGCAAAACAATGGGGCGATGGTCTTTAATGAAGGCTCCAACACCACCTATTCCGGGGTTATTTCCGGCACGGGCACGCTGACGCAAAATGGACTGAATCTCGGCGCCGCCTCGCTTTCGACCTCCCTGGGCAGCAACAAGGACTTGACGTTCACGGCGGTTAATCCGGGGTTGGCGGGCAATGGCATCAACATCACTTACGTCAATCAGGGAATTGCCGGCGCGGCGCCCACGGTGTCCGTGAGCGGCACGAATATCACGGTTGGCTTGGGCATGACCACGGGCCAGGCCAACTTGACGGTGAATTCCGGCGCCAATGCGGCCATCAATTACACGGCGGTCAATCCGGGGGTTGCGGGAAATTCGCTCGCCGTGCAATATGTCGCGGGCAGCGGAAACGGCGTCCAGACCAGCGCCAACATTGTCGGCAACGCCATAACCGTGACGCTCGGCACGAACGGCACCGGCGTGGTCAACGCCACCGCCAAGCAGGTCCTGCAGGCTTTGCAGGCGAACGCGACGATTTTGGCCAGTGTGACCCCGGCAATTGCGGCTAACAGCGATGGCACGGGTGCGGTTGCAGTCTTCTCGAACACCACCTTCAGCAATGGCGCGGGGACGGCGGCGACAGCCACGGCGACGGTGGCAGGCAACAACAACGACTTGAAGTACACGGCGAAGAACCTGGGTACTGCGGCCAACAATCTGACGCTGAATTACGTCACGCCATTGACCATTGGCGCCCCGCTCGGCTTCACCCTCTCCGGGAACAACCTCCTCGTCAGCTTGGGCACTAGCACGGGTGCCTCGACGGCGGTGGCCAATGCCAGCTCCAACTTGGCGATCGTCTACACTTCGAACGCCACCAACGCCTCGTTAACCGGCACCAACTTTGCGAACAGCAATGGCGTCCAAGTTAAATATGCGGTACAGACGGCCGCCCTGGCTACCTCGAACTTAACCTTCTCCGGCAATGTCATTACGGTCAACCTTTCCGGCCCGTCGTCCGGTGTGTCCAATGCGACGGCCGCTTCGATTGTGGCGTTGATTAACGGCAATTCGACCGCCAAGGGCCTGCTCAGCGCCGCCCTCGCGCCGAACTCGGATGGTACGGGAATACCCGCCGCGAATGGCACTATCGCACTGGGTGGCGGCATTAACGCCGGATCGTCGGCGGTATTGAGCACCATCGGAGCGACCAACGGCAATCTCACTTACACGGCCAGGAACATTGGCGCCAATCTGAACAGTGTGAAGGTTTCCTACATTGTCAACAGCACGGCGTCGGTTGCGACTACCACAGCCAGCCTCACCAATGCCACCGCAGACGGAGGCGCCTTGGCCAGCGCCTTCGCCGGCACCAACGCCAGTAACAATGGCATCCTGGTCAGCACTCTGAATACCGGTACGTCGGGCGGTTATTTGGGCAACGGATTTGCCGTGGAATACCTGGCGGGCTCAGGCAACAACATCCCGACCGCCGCTCAGGTCATTGGCAACACGCTCGTGGTTACCTTGGGCACGAATGGCTCCGGCGTGGTCAATGCTACAGCGTTGAATGTGATCAATGCGATTAACACCAACGCAGTCACGAATGCGACCTTCCTTGCTGCCAATGGTACGGCCAGCAACGGCAGCGGCACTGCGGTGGCGGCGGCGTCCGCCAACCTCACGGGTGGCGTCAGCGTCATTAAGGTCCTCTTGTCCGGACCCTCGGCCGGGGTGACGAATGCCACGGCGCAGAATGTCGCCTCGGCGATTTCGCAAAACACCAGCACGAGCGCATTGGTGCTACCGACGAACACGGGCGCCAGCACTGGTCAGGGGTTGGTCACGGCCCTAGCCGCGACGCCGCTGGCGACCGGTGTGAGCCCGACTCCGGCTACCACGGCCGCGCAACTGATTGCCGCCCTCAATGCCAACACGACGCTGTCACCGCTGCTCGGTGTCGCCGGTGCTGGCACCACCAATGAGTTGGGCACGGTTGGTACCCTGGGCTTCCTGCCGGTCACCTACCTGTCCGGCGGCACGGACACCGCGTTCAATTCCACGGCTGCTTCGATCATGGCGCTACTGCAAAACAGCCCTGGCGCAGCCACGCTGATTACCGCGGCCCTGGCGTCCGGCAGCAATGGCAGCGGGCTGCTTTCGACCTTGGGCGCGCAAACGCTCACCGGCGGCAATGCGCTGACCACCACGACCAATTTGACGCTCAGTGGCGCCAACACTTTCACTGGTGCCACCAACATCGCCGCGGGCACCCTGACGTTGGGCAACCCGCTCGCGCTGCAAAACAGCACGTTTAATTACAACGTGGGCGACGGTCTGTTGAGCTTCGGCACGCTCAATGCCGCGACGCTTGGCGGCATCACGGGCAACAAGGACATCGTCATTGCCAATACCACCAACGGCGGAGTGGCTTTGACTGTCGGCCAGAATAATCTCACCTCCACTTATTTTGGAAACTTTACGGGCTCGAATGCCACGCTTGCCACCGGGGTGGTCGGCAGCAACACGGCCATAACCTACACGGCGAACGTGTCGAATACGGGTGCGGGTGGCATCTTTGGCAATAACATCACCATTGCGTATGTGAACGGTACCGGCAACAACGCGGCGACCACGGCGTCGGTCACCGGCAATGCGATTACCATCACCTTGGGCACCAATGGCACCGGAGTGGTCAACGCCACGCCGGCGAATGTCCTCAGCGCCATCAGCGCCAATGCGAGTGTGGCGGCACTCGTTATTGCGGCGAACACCTCCGGCAGCAATGGCAACGGCACGCTGTCCACCCTCACCACGACCCCGCTGACGGGCGGCGGCGCGGGCAGCCTGACCAAGGCGGGTTCCGGCACCTTGACGCTCATGGGGACGGCGGACAGCTATTCCGGCGGTACGACGATTACTGGCGGCTTTATCAACTTCAACGCGTTGTCGCAATTCGGACCCGGGCAGCTCGTATTAAACGGTGGCGGAGTTCAGTATGCGGTGGGCACCCTCGCCGACGTTTCGAGCATCCTCAGCCCGACGAGCGGGTTGAGCGCTGGCGTGGATACGATTGACACCAACATCAACAACATCTCGTTTGCCAATGTGCTCGCCGGCCCAGGCACCCTGGGTAAAGCGGGTGCGGGCACCTTGTTCCTGAGCCTCCATAATACCTACACGGGCGGCACGCTGATTACGGGCGGTTTGATAAACTTCTCCTCCGTGGCCACGGCTTCGACCAACTTCGGCACGGGCACCATCACCCTCCAGGGCGGCGGGCTGCAATACCACGATGCAACGGTGGCCGACATTTCACCGAACATCACCTTGGGCGTGGGTCTCGACACCATTGATACCGGAACCAATGCCCAGGAAACCCTGGCGACCGGCATCAGTGGCACGGGTACGTTGGTCAAGGGCGGCTCGGGCACCCTCATTTTGGCCGCCGGCGAGAATTATACGGGCGGCACGGTTGTCAACGCGGGCACGCTGCAATTGGGCAATGGTACGGTCAATGGCACGATGAATGCCACGCTGCCTTCCTTCAGTAATGTGCTGGTCAACGGCACGCTCGCGTTTAGCCAGCACGGGGACACCTCCTTTGGCGGTGTTATTTCCGGCTCGGGCAACGTCGTTCAGGCCGGCTCGAATAATCTGACGCTCACCAACACCAATACATTCACCGGTGCCACCAACATCACCGCCGGCACCTTGATCCTCGGTAACACCGGCGCCCTGCAAAACAGCACCTTCAACTTCAATACCGGCAATGGCATCCTGAGCTTCGGCACCCTGTCGGCGGCCACCTTCGGCGGCTTGAGTGGCAATAAGACGCTGGCGCTGGACAACACGCCCGGCAGCAACACCCCGGTTATTTTGACGGTTGGCACAAACAGCTTCGACACCACCTACAGTGGCGCGCTGACGGGCAATGGCGGCATCGTCAAAGTGGGCAATGGCACGCTGACTCTGAATGGCACCAACACCTATTCGGGTAACACCACGGTGAGCTTTGGCACCTTGAATCTGGCAAGCGCCGGTGCGCTGTCGGCCACAGGTTCCTTGATCAACAACAACGCCACGGTACTCAACGGCGTGGGTGGCTCGCTCGCGATCAACAACAACCAGAATTGGTCGGGCAGCGTGAACTTTGTCGGCAGCTATACGTTTGGCCAGACGGCCGCGCCGAGCGCCATTACGCTGGCCGGGAACGCAACGCTTAATCTTTCCAGCAACAGCCTGGTCTTTGCGGTGAACTCGACCAACGCCAATCTGACGGGCCCGAATGGCCCGGCCGGCAACGCCATCACCGTGCAATTTGTGAACCCCGGCACCGCCAACGCCGCGGCCAGCCTCAGTGTTTCGGGCAACGCGATCATCGTCAATCTGGCCACGGACGCGAACAGCAACGTGATTTCGAAGGCTTCCGACGTGCTCAACCTCATTGGCAATTCCTCGGTGACCAACGGGTCCGCGGCGGGTAATTTGGTGTCGGTGGCGCTCGCGGCCAATTCGACCGGAAACGGTTTCCTGAGTGCGGCGCCGGCGAAGAACCTGACGGGCGGCGATACGTTGGGCAACAGCGCTGGACTGACCGACACTTTTGGTTCCAACATCACCATTAATGACTCCATGGCGCAAACTGGCACGGGCCAAACCTTCCTCGGCACCGGGGTGGGCAATCTGGCCTTTGGCGGCAACGGCACGGCGGTCGTCAATCTTAGCTCCAATCTGGCCGCCGCGCACTTTGCGGTGACGGGCACGCAAAACCTCACAATCGGCAACGGCGCGAATTTGAGCGTCGGCAGCCCCGGGACCGCCGGATTCAACTCCATTGGCTTTAATCCAGGCGACGCGATCACCATGACGCTGTCCGGCAACGGGGTGTTTAATAGCAGCAATGTGGAGCTCACCCTGGGCAACCTCGGCGCCACCTTGGGTGCTGCCAACATCGTATTGAATATTTCGGGCACATCGGTTTTGACCGCGAATGACCTGTGGGTGAGCAAAGGGAGCAGTAATGACGACACCAGCGACGCCGTCACGACCGTGATCAATCAAACTGGCGGCACGGTGATCTTGACGGGCTCCAGCTCGGCTGGCGGCAGTCTCCAAATGGGCGGTCAGACGGGCTATGTTTTGGGTTCCGCCAACGCGACTTACAATCTCGGCGGCGGCGTGCTGCAAGCCACTTCGCTGGTGGCGGCCAACGTCGGGGCCACGGGTGCGGCGGTCATCAACTTCAATGGCGGCGTGCTGCAGGCGGGCGCCAATAGCACGAACTTCATCACCGGTTTCAACGGGACGGTGGACCAAGTCGGCGGCTTTAAATTCAACACCAACGGGTTCAACGTCACGTTTGCCCAAAACCTGACCCACGATGCCAGCTTGGGCGCCAATGTTGACGGTGGCTTGACCAAACTGGGTAACGGCACCTTGACGCTCCCCATCACCGCGAACAACCTGTACACGGGCAACACCACCATCAATGGCGGCACGTTGAATGTCTCGATTGACAGCGCGTTGGGCGCGAATCTCAGTTCTTCGCTGGTCTTCAGCGGCAATGGTACCCTGCAAATTGGATCGAGCTTTACGATCACCCAGAACCGTACGATCAATTTGGGCACCGGGTTTACTGGCACGTTTGACACCCAGGCCAACACCCTGAATTTTGGTGGCAACATTGTTGGCGGCGGCAGTCTGTTTAAGACGGGTTCCGGCCTGATGCGTCTGTTTGGCTTCAATAGCTATACCGGTGCGACCACGGTGAACAACGGAACTCTGGAGCTGGATTATTCCAGCCCGGGCGCGCCCAATGCGAACATGATCGCCGCTGGGTCTCCCCTCGTGCTTAACGGTCCCGGCGCGCTGCTGATTCAGGGCATCCCGGTGGCGTTGGCCAACACGCAGACCTTCAACGGCACGACCGTCAATGGTGGCACAGGTGTGGCCAGCATCACTCTCGGTGGCTCCCCGACCGTCGGTGGACCGACCATCACGCTCAATCTCGGCGCCCTCACCCGTACGGCGAGCGGCCAGTTGAATCTCAGCACGACCGGCAACGGCACCTTCAACTTTACGGCAGCGTCGAGCAGCTCCCAGAATCAGACGGTGATCACCGACGGCAACCACACTCCTTACGTGGTGGTAACCACCGCAACGGGATCAGACTGGGGCGCTTACGGCAGCAGTTCGGCAACCGCCGCACCGATTGTGGCCATGGCCAACACCTCGGTGGGCTATATTAACATCATTGATTTCGACTCGAACACCAACACCGGTGGCTTCACTCCGCTGGATTCAGTCGCGAATTTTACGACCGCAAGCGTGCAGGTTACGGCGACGAGCCCGGTTTCATTTGAAAACGACTACAAATTTGCCGCGCTGTCATTCCTCACGCCGGCCAGCGGCCAAAACGAAGACATTGATGAGGTCAGCCGCACCCTGCAAGTGGGTGGTATTCTCGTTTCGGAGGCCGTAAATCAAACATTCTCGATTAACAATGGGACGATTGCCCCGGTGGTTGCCGGCGGAGATATTATGATCGTGACGAACCACCCGACACTGGTTAACTCGCAGGCTTCCTCAGGCGATCTGATTTTGAACGCGGTGCAGATTGCAGACATCGGCAATCTTTCCACGAACGTGATCAAAACCGGCCCGGGTTCCCTGGATATCAACGGCCCGGCAGGTTTCACCGGCAATACCTATTTAATCAACGGCAACATCGTGTTGGGGAACTTTACCGCGAACATTAACGGCTCCAACCCCGATCCCAGCGCCGCCTTCAATCGGAATTTCCAGAACAGCCTGATCGTGTTCGAAGGCGGTAACTTGATTGCTTCAGCCGTCGATAGTATAGTTGGCGGGTTTAACGGGACGGCCAACTCTGCGATCGGTGGGACGGGGACGATCACGTTGACGCCAAAAGCGAACACCACGGCCATCTACAGTGGCAATCTTACCGTCAACGGCACCTTGGAGATGAACGGGCCTGGCGGCAGCCAGACGCTTTCGGGGCAAAACACCTTCAATGGCAGCATTTTGCTGACGGCGGGCACCTTGAACATCACGAACCCGGCGGCTTTTGGCCTTGGGGCACTGTCGAGCACCGGTGTCCTGGTGCTAAACGGTGGCACCTTGGACAATGCCAGCGGCGCGAACATGACTATTAATGCGATTAACGTGACCATTCAGTCGGGTCTGAATTACCAGGGCTCCACCGCAAGCTTGAGCTTGGGCACCGGTCCCGAAATCTTGACGGGGGACAGCGTGTTCAACGTCAACAATAATACGCTGACCTTGGCGGGTGCCATCAGCGGGGCGTCGAACATCACCAAGACGGGCAATGGTACATTGCAATTGTCGGCCAACAACAGCGTCGTCGCCAGTCCCTTCACGGGCAATTTGTTCATCGCCGGCGGCAATTTGGCGATATCGGCGGACAATCAGTTGGGCAACGCCAACAATCTGCTGAACAATGTCACGACAGCCATTGGGGCCATTACCATCAACGGCGGCGCCCTCAATCCGACGGCCAGCTTTACCCTGAGCGCCAACCGCACTCTGCAATTGGGCAATATTTCAGGGAACATAGACCACAGCGGTGCCATCAATGTGAATTCGGGCATCACCTTCACTGATGCTGGATTGATCGGGGATGTGCTCGGCAGCAGCGGTGGTGTGCTGGTCAAGAAAGGCGCCGGCACGTTGGCGTTGACGACCAATCTTACGGCCGTGCCCTCGGGCAACAGCTACACGGGCGGCACCGTGCTGAACGCCGGCACCCTCCTCGTGAATGTCAATTCCACCTTGGGTAGCGCGGATTTGGCCTTGGGCTTCGTCGGCAACGCCACCACGCCCGGTGCGTACCTGGCCTTCAACGGCAATGCCACTTTGACCGCGGGCAACACCACGGACATTTCCCCCTTGCGCCTCGTGACCATCAGCCCGGGCGTTATTGGCAATCTTAACACCAACGGTCAGGCATTGATCATCGAAGGCAGCATAGCCGGCGTGTTTGGCGCGAACTCGACTCTGGCCACGGCGCTGGCCACGGCGAATTCGAACCTGGTCTTCACTTCCAATACCTCCAATGCCAGCCTGGCGGGAATCTTCACGGCGGCCGGCAACTCGATCACCGTGCAATATATCCCCGGAGTCGGCAACAATGTGGCCACGACGGCGTCGGTCACTGGCAATGCGATCACGGTCACGCTCGGCACCAACGGCACGGGGGTGGTCAATGCCACGGCTGCCAACGTAATAACCGCCATTAATGGGAATGCCTCCGTCAAGGCGCTGGTGAGTGTGGCCAATGCGCCGTCGAACAACGGCACGGGCGTGGTCGGCACGCTGGCGGCGACGAATCTCGCGGGCGGCGGCGGCGGCGGCCTGAATCTCTCCGGCACGGGCTCGCTCACGCTCAATGGCGCCAGCACCTTTGCGGGCGGCGTAGTTATTAATTCCGGAAATCTGTTTGTGGGCAACACCAAGGCGTTGGGCACCGGCCCGCTGACCTTCGTGGGCGGTAACTTCGACAATACCATTGGCGCCAACAGCAGCATCATTTACGCCGCGAACGCCTCCAATGCCAGCATCACCGGCGCCAACGCGGCGGCCGGCAACACCATCAGCGTGCAATATGTCAACCAGGGCGCAAACCAGCCGCTGAGTTTGTCCGTGACCGGCAACACAATTACGGTGAAGTTGGCGACCAACGCCAATGGCAGCGTGATCACCAAGGCGGCGGACATTTTGAGTGCCATCGGCAACGCCAGCATTACCAACGGCACCGCAGCGGGGAATTTGGTGACGGCCTCGAGCAACGTCAACAACAACGGCAACGGTTACGTCTCCGACATGGCGGCGCCGCTGTTCTTGGCCGGTGGCAACGGTACGACCAGCACCTCGGCTTCGCTCTCCACCAATTTGGGCGCGAATGCCACCTTGGCCAACAATATCCCGCTCGTGTTCAATGGGAACCTGACCTACCTCGGCGGCTCGTCGGGCCTGAACTTGGGCTCCGGCGCGGTCACGTTGCTGACCACCCCCACGATTAATGTCGTCAACAACACGCTGACGATTGACGGCATCATCGCCGGTGTCGGGGTGGGCATCACCAAGATTGGCAACGGCACGTTGGTGCTGGGCAATACCACCACCTTCAATGGCACGACCATTTACAACGGCACGACCTCGGTCAATGGCGGCACCTTGCTGCTCGACTTCTCGCAGCCCGGCGCGCCTTCCGGCCAGATCCTGAGCAATACCTCGATTCTGTCCCTGGGCGGCGGTTCCACCTTTGCCATTCAAGGCAACACCAGCGGCAACGTCCTGCAGGGCACCAATACGCAGAATGTGACGACCAACCCGATTACTGGCGGTTCGAACATCAGCCTTACTCCCGGCACGGGCCTGTTGACGGCCAATCTGGGCAGCATCACCCGCACCCCGGGCGGCGCCCTCAACCTCATTTCGGCGAGCATTGTTGACAACTTGGTCTTCACCGCGACCGCCACCGGTACCAATGGCAACAACCTTACGGTTCAGTATGTCAATGGCTCGGGTAACGGCACCCCCACGACAGCGTCGGTCACGTCCAACGCCATTACCATTACCTTGGGCACGAACGGGACCGGCATCGTGAACGCCACCGCCGCGCAAGTCGCGAACGCCGTCATTAACAACGCGACGGTCGCGGCATTGGTCACCGTAAGTAATGTTGGCAGTGGCGCCGTCACGGCCCATGGGGCGACCGCACTGACGGGTGGCGCGACCGGCGTGCCGGCATCGCTGACCAGCGTGTTTTCGCCTGGCGTCGTGGTTAAAACCATCACGGGTACCCCGGGCAATCAGTTGACCGACCCGAACACCGGCGCCCAATTCGAAGTGGTCACTTTCCCGGTGAATGGCAGCACGGTGACGGATTTCGCGGCGGTTACCTCGGACGGCGCGGGCGCCCTCAATATTGTGCCCTATAGCACGCTTGCAACCTATTTTGGCGACGGTTACTTCGGCAATGGCACCGCTCAGAGTTCGGTTGTCTTGGGCGGCAATTTGGGTCTGGCGGGCGCCAACACGGATATTCCGGCATCGGCGAACGCCATCACGGTTACAGGCAGCTACCAGCTTAATTCGCTGCGCTTTAACCAGCCCAACACCGGAGCGGGCGCAATTATGAATTTGAACGGCAACCTGGCCGTCAATGGCCTGTTGGTGAGCGCGAACGTGGCGGGGTCGGGTGGTTCGCTGACGACCATACAGGGCAACGGCTCCTTGACGTCTGGCAACCCCGGCGGCGAGTTGAACATTATCACCTATTCCCCGCTGATTCTCAGCGCGAACCTCATCGATAATGTCGTGGCCACGAACATTACCAAATCCGGAACTGCCAACCTGACTCTCACCGGCATCAATACCATCTCCGGCACCTTCTATGCTTCCGGCGGCAACGTCATCCTTAGCGCGGCGGGCGGCGGTGCGGCGACCCTGGCGGAGTTGGATGCGACGCTGGCGGTCAGCGGCCAGGGTGGCAACTTCCTGTTCGACACCAACATTCTGAGCGCGACCATCGGCGGTTTGATTGGTGGCGGCGCCATGAACCTCGTTAATACCAACGCCGTGCCCAAACCGGTAAATCTGACCTTGGCGCCTCCGGCAAACGTCAACAACGTTTATAGCGGTTCGCTGACGGGCAACGGTGGCATTGTGTTTAATGGGCCGGGCGAACAAACCTTTACCGGGGCCAGCAATTATACCGGTGGCACCATCATGAACGGCGGCACGTTGGGCATCGGCAGCAGCAGTGCATTGGGTACGGGCGCGTTTGTCATCAATGCAGGCAACCTGGACACCGTGGCGGGCACCACCGTGATGAACTCCGTCCCGGTCACCTTCGGCAATTTGTACATCAACTTCCTCGGCTCGGGCAACTTGAACCTCGGTGGCGGTGTGTTTACCGTGGGCAATACGGATTTTGACGTTAATGTCACCCAGAACACGCTGACCATTGGTGGCAGCATGGTTGGCACCGGCAACATGGCGGTTTCCGGCAACGGCACCCTGGCTTTGACGGGCAATAGCGCCGGCGGCAATGCCACGAGCAATTACACGGGGAACTACTTCGTCGGCAACGGTGCCACGCTCGCCTTCAATTCCACCAACGCCCTGGGCCGCAATCCCACAGCGCTCAATAGTTACATCAACTTGGTTAGCGGCTCGACGTTGTTTGACACGGGTGGCAGCCCAACCTTGGGCTCCAACATGAGCATCAACAACTTGGGCGGTACTTCCACCATCAATGTGGCTTCCGGGAACAATTTGACAGCCTTCACCTTCCAGGGCAGCGGTCTCATTATCAAGACGGGCTTGGGCAATCTGACGGGCAATGCGGGGTCCTCACCGTATTCGGGCAACTGGATTGTTCAGCAAGGTTTCCTCGTCGCGGCGAATCTCGGCGGCTTCACCGGGTTCGGTACCGGATCCGTCATCCTGCAAGGAAATGGCGCGGGCATCTACCTCAACGGTACCCAGTCCGGCGCTTATGTGGTGAATCTTATCATCCAGCCGAGCACGACGAGCAGCAATAACACGAGCATCCTTATTCCCGACCGCAACGGCCAGTCGAACAACGCGTTCGGCGGCAACGTGTCCAGCACGAGCAGCAACGTAATCTTCCGCAATCAGTATGGCACCACGGGCAGTCCAGTCTACTCGGTCAGTGGCAATTGGGCGGGATTCAATGGCACGATTACCTACACGAGCCCGGTGGGCTCAGCGGTGGATCCGAGTATCCGCAATAACGGCAGCGCCACTACGTACGTCGGCGGAATCGGCCCCTCGAATAACACCGGTTTGATTGCCAACGCCAATGGCACCCTCTCCCTGCCGACCGTGCTGTCGAGCTTCGCCAGCCCGAATGCCATCTACGACTTCGGCAATGCCACCACTTATGGCGGCTCCTTGACGTACAATTTCGGCATCGGTGGCAATTTCTACTTCGGCGACGTGCGCGGGGGCACCTCCAGCACACTCTTTGGCGCCGGCAACACCACGGATACAGCCATCATCGGCACCCTTGGCCTCAACAGCACCTACAACGGCGTCATTGTGGATGACACAACTATTCGCATCACCAAGGCGGGCAATGGCACTTGGACGCTGACCAATGCCAACACGTGGACGGGCAATACGACCGTCGCACAGGGCACCTTGCAAATTGGCAACGGCGGCCAAACCGGCCAGTTGGGCTTTAACCCTGTCACCGGCAATTCCACCGTGGTCAATGTCATTTCCAACCTGGCGTTCAACCGCAGTGACAATTACAACGTCATCAATCTCATCACCGGCACCGGTTCCGTCGAGCAACGCGGCTCGGGCATCCTGACCCTTAATGGCAGCAATACCTATACCGGCGCCACAATCATGACTACGGGCACAGTGCAGACCAACTTTATCGGTAATGCCTACCAGCCCAGCAGCATCGGTGGCGCCTCGACTCTCGCTTCTGCGCTCCTCTTCAACGGCGGCACCCTGCAATATATCGGCGCTGGCGGCAGCAGCGACCGCTTGTTCACCCTCACGCCGAACGGCGGCTTCTTTGACGCCTCTGGCACCGGCGCCCTCATCATGTCCAATCCTGGCAACGTCGGTGTGAGCGGCCAGCATGTGCCCGAGAATCTGACGCTGACGGGCAATGGCGTCGCCGACATGCAATCCATCTTTGTGGACGACGGTGCGGGCCAAACTTCGCTCTCGAAGACAGGGACCGGCACCTGGACGTTGGAAGGCGTTCAGCAGTATTCCGGCTTGACCACCGTTTCCAATGGCACGTTCCAGGTTAACGGGACGTTGGTTAACTCGAATATTTTGGTTACCGGCAGCGGTATCCTCAGCAACATCCAAAACAACGGCTTTGCGGCCAAGACGGTGACTGTGGCCAACGGCGGCACCATCAACCCGGGCAATGGGGTGATTGGCACGATGTCCGTCGGCAACTTCACCTTCGGCAACGGCGGCATCTTCAACGTGGAAGTGGACCCCAACACCGGCTCGAACCACACCTATGTCGGCACGACCCTCAACACCGACATTCTGCACATTCTGAATAATCTGAACACCTCGAGCGCCGGCGGTTTGTTTAACCTGGTTTCGCTGGGCACGACGACCCCGTATACCGCGACCGGCACTTATGCACTGTTCCAGATGGACCAACCCACGAACATCACCGGAACTTTCGGGGCCCTCAATGCCGCAGGCTCGCAAGTCGGGTTTGGCTATAGCTTTGCCCCGCTGGCTTCGAATACAAATATCATCGCCGTCACGATCGCCTTCACGCCATTACAGGGCTATTGGACGGGCAATACGAGCCTTACCGGCAACTGGAGCAACAATTTGCTTTGGGATAATAATACCGGCGTGGTGCCGAATAGCCCCGGCGCGCTGGCCATCTTCCCCGCCATTCAGGCCGCCAATGGCAACGTCACGGTATCGGTGGATGGCTCGGGCTTTACCGTGGGCAACATCACCTTCTCCGGCCCCAATGCTTATACCATCGCCGGGCCGGGCGCGCTGACGATGAACAACAGCGGGAATGCGGCCATTGTGTTTGACCAGGGCGGTAACCACACCATTTCCGCGCCGATGATCCTGGCGCAGAACGTCGGCCTGAACATCAATGTGACGAATTCCTTCACCACCACCTTGGGTGGAAATATCTCCGACGCCTCGGGTTCCGTGCACGGCAATGTTACGGTCGTCGGTGCCGGAATCGTGGACTTGTTCGGCAACAATACTTACACGGGCACGACCAGCTTGAACGCCGGCACCACGGTCATCAATAACGCGAACAGCTTGGGCGCGGGCGGCAAAATCGTCCTTGCTGGCGGCACTCTGCAATGGGCTCCAAACTCAACGGGCGACGTCTCCCTGTTCAATGGCAACACGCGCAATATCTCCATTGTCGGCGGGAATGCCACCTTTAACGTCCCCACGGGTTTGACGGTCACGCTGGGCGGCAACATTGGCGCCGGCAGCACCGCCAATGTCACCAAGACGGGCGGCGGCAATCTCTCGCTGACGGGCTTGAACGCCAGCGCGGCCACCGGTTTTGTGGGCAACACCATCATCAATCAGGGCTTTATCCAATTCTCCTTCCTGACCAACTGGGGCTTGGGCGACATTCACATCAATGGCGGCGGCGTGCAGTGGAATCCGGGTGCGCCGACGGACCTTTCGCAGTTCAACATCTTCTTGGACGGGAATGCCACCTTCGACACGAATGGCAATAATGTCACTCTGGCGAACCCGATTGGCCGCGGCGGCAAAGGGAATCTCACCAAGATTGGCAATGGCGTGCTGACGCTCAGCGCCGGCAGCAATGCGGGCAACATTACCGGCAATCTTATCATCAACGGCGGCACCACCAATACGATCACCAGCGGCGTGGCCATCACCAGCGATCTGCAATTGGGCTCGATTCCGGCCCAGGCCAATCCGACCTCCCTCACGATAAACAGTGGCGCGCTTCTCATTGGCGCTAATATGACTCTGAATGCGAATCGCGGCATTCAAATTGGCAACGGAACCGCTGGCGCGTCCACCGCGACATTTAACATTCTCACCGGGACGACTCTCACCTTCGGTGGCAAGATTGCCAATGCTGGCAGCAGCACCGGCCAATTGATCATAACCGGTGGCGGCACGTACAATCTGGCCAACACCCAGTCTAACACCTATAGTGGCGGCATCTTGATTGACAACTCTCGCGTGCATATCACCGGGTCGGGTGGTTCCGGCCTCATGTTTGGTCCGGGTACCATCGAGATGAAGGGCACTTCCACCTTGGATACCGGCGGCGCTTTCGGCGGATTCTCAAATAATAATCAGAAACTGCAGATTGATGCCGGTGCCAACGCCACCTTCTTCGCGGGCAGCGGCACCATCTCCAGCTTCGGCGGCTTCCAGTTGACCGGCAATGGCAATTTGACCATGAACCTCACGAGCGGGGTTGTCGAAATCCTCGGCAATCTGACGCCGTTCAATGGCACCGTCAATTTGCCTCTTTCCCTGCGCTTCGACCCGGCCGGTCCTGGTGGCAACCAAAACGGGTTTGCCAACGCCATTGTCAATCTCGGCCCCGGCGTTACGGTTCAACCGCGCGATGCTCAAGGCAACCTCAACCTGGGTTCGTTGAATGGTCCGGCAGGCACCTCCTTGAACGCCGCGACCACGACGGCCGGCAATTACTTGTACGTCGTCGGACTGCCAGGTCTCACGTCGACGTTTGGCGGTAACATCACGGGTGGCGGGGCAATCGGCTTGCTCGTTGCCAACGGCACCTTTATTGAAACGGGCAGCGCTCACAGCTATTCGAACATCACGCAGATCAACCCTGGCGCAGTTCTGCAAGTGGGCGACGGCGTGGTCACCAATGCGCCGCTGGGCATCCATACGACGGCCGGCTTTATGGTGGACAATGGCCTGTTGCGCTTCGACGTCAATCCGATTGCGGCCATCAATGAGACCGCCATGCTGAGTGGCGGCAATGTCGCCCAAATCGCGGCGGCAACCCCGGTCACCAATATCGCCGGCAATGGCAGCGTGCAGGATTTGATTACGTCCACGACGCTCGTCTTGAACCAAAACGCCAACACGTATACCGGATACACCGAAGTTGATGGCGGCGCGATTCTGCTCAGCGGCCTCGCCAACGGCGGCAACAACAGCGCCATCGGTGCCAGCAACAATAACGCCAGCAACTTCGTGCTCAATGGTGCCACTGTCACCTTCAATGGTAGCGGCTTTAATTCAAACCGCCTCTTCCAACTCGGCAACAGCACCAGCGACGGGGGCGCCATCATTGACGCCGAAACCACGGGCGACATCAACTTCACGGGGGTAGGGGCCTTGGTGGTGACCAACTCCGCCGTCTCCCCAACGTTAACGTTGACGGGCGCCCATAGCGGGGTGAACACCCTGACGCCTTCCGTTGGCGATAACGCCCAGACTTCCACCAATGTCGTCAAGGACGGCAGCACGGCATGGGTAATGGCCGGAACGAACACCTACACGGGCAACACCACGGTGGCCAACGGCAAGTTGGCGGTTACGGGCAGCTTGGGCAACACGGCCGTAACCTTGATCAGCCCGGCCTCGGCAATCTATGGCAGTGGCAGCATTGGCGGCACGGTAACGATGGCGCAAGGCGGCATTTCACCGGGCTTCAATGTGGTGTCTGACGGCGCCGGCGGCACGACCATCATTGGCGGCCCCGCCAACGTCGGTGGCAATTATGTGGCCAGCAATCTCACGGTCGGCGGCCTCAATATCTCCAACAGCCTGCTGAGCTATACGTTTAACCCGGTCCCGGGGAATATCGCCCTTGGCACCACGGACATGTATAACGGCATTGTGGTTTCGAACCCGAACGCCCTCACCCTGGGTTCCAACCTGACCTTCAACTTCTACACCTTCAACGGTTCGGCCAACGTCGCCACCAACTTGAATGCGCCTTGGAACACCACGGGCCACTACAACCTGTTCCAATTCTCCGGCAACTTGGCCGGCACAATTGGCGCCGATCTCACCCAGTTGTCCAGCGCCAACGTCACGAACGCGGTGCAGGGCGATGTCTACTTCTTCGGGGTGACAAATGCCGGCGCCTCGGATTATCTCTATGTCAACATTGCGGTGGTGCCGCCGGCCTTCAGCTGGTTCATCACGAACGACGGCCTGTGGAGCAACGTGAACAATTGGTTCTCGGGCGAGGCGGGTGTTGGCGCGGGGAACACGGGCGTGATTGCCACCTTCCCGGCCTTTAACCCGGCTCTGGCCAACGTGACCCTGGATGTCACGCCGCAGCTCGCCGGTCTGACGTTTACCAGCCCCAACCCCTACAACATCATCGGCACCTCGGGCAACTTCATCAACTTCAGTAACGGGGGCAACGCCAGCACGATCACCCTTAACAAGGGCAACGTCACCATTGGAGCGAATTCGCAAATTGATGCCGGCGGCTTGAGCATCACCATCCCAGTTAACACGACGCTGACCATGAGCGGCAATATCGCCCAAAGCGCCGCGGCGACCGTCACGGAAACCAATGGTGGTGGCACGCTGGCGCTCTCCGGCAACAACTCCTTCTCGGGTGGCTTCGTCCTCCAGGGTGGCAACTTGAACATCAACGCCGGCGGCAATGGCACGGCCTCGCCGTTGGGCACCAGTTCCAGTGTCTTCACCTTGAACGGTGGCAATTTGGACAACACCAGCGGCAGCGCGGTGACGATTGGCACGAACAACCCCTTGTTCCTGAATTCCAACTTCACCTTCGTCGGCAGCAATGATCTGAATCTTGGCTCCGGCGCGGTGACGCTGAATACCACCGCCTTGACCATCAATGTGGCGCACGGCAACCTCACCCTCGGCGGCGCCATTGGGGCCGGCAATGTGTCCACCCTGACGGTTACGGGGCCGGGCACCCTGGCTCTCAATGGCACGAGCACCTTTACGGGCAATTTGGTGGTGTCGAATGGTTCCTTGAATTTGAATGGCAATCTGGCCGCAGGCCTGATTGGCACGGGCAACAGTGTTATCACCGTCGGTGCCGGCAACTCCAGCACGGGCGCGGCGGACTTTAACGGCACCAATGTCAACGTGACCGGTAGCGGCAACTTCTCGCCCACCTCCATTTTGGTCAACGGCACCAGCAATGTTACGCTTTCTGCCAACATTGTTGGTACGGCCTCGTTGACCAAGAACAACTCCAATTCAACCCTGACCTTGAACAGCGCGAATAATACCTTCACGGGTGGATTCATACTCAATAACGGCACGGTGAACCTCAATAATCCGTCGGTACTCAGCACCGGCACGCTTGGCCTTAATGGCGTTTTGGTCAATGGCACGGTTGTCAACGGAAACCTGCCCAATGGTACGGCCACGGGCTTGGCCAACGGCACAGTTTTGACGGCCGTCGTCGTCAATGGAACAGTGGTGAACGGAACCCTCTCCGCCGGAACGCTGATCAACAACAGTGGCAATTCGATGACACTGGCCGGCAATAACCCGATCACGCTGAACGGTGGCTTTACCTTCGGCGGCACGAAGTCGCTTAATTTTGGCACCGGGACGGTTACTCTGGCGGCGAATTCAATTGTCACCCAGGCAAATGTTACCAGCAATCTTGAGCTGGACGGCAACTTTAACGCCGGTGGCTTTACCCTTGCCACGGCCGGCGCAGGCCGCCTGCTCTTTGGCGGCAGCACCTTCACCATGGATAACGTGGCGGCTACCACGGCCCGCTTGAATGTCAACAGCCTGGTGACTTTCGTGAACGATGCCACCATCACGGCTAACGTCGCCACCGTCACGACTCCGGCCATCACGGTCGGTGCTGGCGGCAACCTGAATCTGGGCGGCAACAGTGTCGTGATCACCAACGGCGAATTAGTGGTCGGCACGGCTGGCAACGGCATTTTGAATCTCTCGGGCAACGCCAACATCACGGCCAATGACCTGCGGATGAATTCCGGTGGCACGAATGGCAATGTGACCCAAACCGGCGGCACGATGAATCTTGCCGGCGTCAATGGCAGCCTGGCGTTGTCCCTGGTTGGCACCGGCGCGGGTGCGGGCACCTACGTCCTCGGCAACGGCACGGCTGGCAGCGCGACGCTGGTCACCGGCAACATCGGCAGCAGTGGTGCGGGCACGGGCACCTTCTTCGCCAATGGTGGCGTGCTCATCGCCGCCGGCGACAGCACGAACTTCTTCGGCAATGTCACGAATGCAAATATTTCAGCGGGCGGACTGGCCATCAACACCGGTGGCCACAACATCACCATTACGGAAAACCTTTCCACGGACGCGGGCCTTGGTGGCGCGGCGGACGGCGGGGTGTCCTACAGTGGCGGTGGTCAGATTGCCATTGGGACTGACAGCAAGACAGTCATCAACTCATTCAAGGGCAATACCTCCATTTCCAACACCACGGTGGTTTTGGGCAGCCAGCAAAATCCGAATTCCACGTTCACGGGCGGGACGATCTCCGTCACCAATGGCACCTTGGACACCTTCAGCAATAACCTTAACCGCAACATTGTGGTCAACAATGGCGCCAAGTTGATCACTGAAGTTAGTTCGCAGATTGGCGGCGTGAACATCACGGTGAACACGGGCGGCACCCTTCAGGGCAACGGAACGACCATAATTAATGCCGACGTCAACGTCCTCACCGGTGGCACCCTGCAACCCGGCATCTTCACCGGCTCCTCGGTATCCAACATGACCATCAATGGCTCGCTGAGCATGGCCAGTGGCGCGTTCCTGCCGGTCGTCCTGGATACTGGCTTTAACCCCGCCCAGATCCACCTCACCAGTACCGCGTCCAATGACTTTGGCGGCAGCGCTGTGAAGGTGGACTTGTTCCAGTCCAACGGCAATCCGGTATTCAGTTCCAACACCTATACGATTATTACTTCGCTGGACGGGGTGGCCAATGTCTCCAACTTCGTCTGGGACAACAAGCCGGCGTTTGGCAACTTCAGTTACAACTTCGCGGTCAGTGGCAATAATGTGACGGTGCAAATTGGCAGCACCCTCGCGCCGAACCAGTGGATTCGCACCCAGGGCGGATCTTGGGGCAATGCCACCTTCTGGAGCTTTGTGACCCCGAGCTCGAGCGAGACCACACTGCCCCCGAGCGGCACCGGCCCGGCGTTCGCGATAACCTTCGGCGACGGCATTACGTCGAGCGCCAGCACCATTACTTTGGATGGCAGCCGGATCGTGGGCAGCCTGACTTACTTTAGCTCCAACCCCTTCAATATTGCCCAAGGCACGGGTGGGAGCCTGACCATTGATAACGGCAGCGGCAATATCGCCAGTCTCATCGTCGCCCAAGGCAATGACACCATCAGCGCGCCGGTGGTCATTACGACCAACAGCACGCTCTCCGCGAACATCGCCGCGAGTTCGACCTTTACGATCAGCGGAAATGTGTCCGGCACCAGTGACAAGGGTATCACGCTGGTGGGCAATGGCACGATGATCCTCACCGGAAATAATTCCTATAATGGGCCGACGGTCATTAATCAGGGTACGCTGGTGCTGGCCGGTAACAATACCACGAACGGCACCCTCACGCTGAACTCACCCGCCACCCTCGACATCAATAACGCCACGGCCTTCGGCACCAGCGCCGTGGTGATTAACGGCGGAACTATTGACAACACGAGCGGTGCCGCCAAGACCCTGGTGGGAGCAAATACCTATGCGTGGAATGGCAACTTCACCTTCCTGGGCACAAACAATCTCACGTTCGGCACCGGGAACACGACGATGGCCCACAGCCTGACGCTCAATGTGGCGAACGGCAGCCTGGTCCTTACGGGCAGCCTGCTCGACAGCACCGGTGGGTTGTCCACCTTGACGAAGACTGGCAACGGCACGCTGACCCTGACGGCGTCCGGCACCAACTTGACGACTACGGATGTTAGCGGCGGTACCCTCGTCCTGGCCGGCGGCAGCAGCCGTTTGCCGCTGGGCTCGACTTTGAATCTGGGTGATGGCGGCACTGGCAGTGGCTTGGTCGTGCTGGGCAACGTCTCGGGCATTTCGAATCTGACGGTGGGTAACTTCAACGTACTCGGCACTGGCGCCAACAACGCCATCGTGGGTGGCAGCGGCGCGATTTCCACCCTTATCTACACCAACGCCACCACCAACAGCACCCACACCTTCAGCGGTCTCTTGGGCGCTGGCAATGGCAACCTGACCGTCAGCACGCTCAATGAGCTCGCCCTAACCAAGAGCGGCACCAATACGCTGGTGTTGAGCGGCAACAATACCTACTTCGGTGGAACCCGGATTACCGGTGGCACCTTGCGCATTGCGGTGGACAATAACATCGGTGCGCCCAATGGCGCTTTGATCCTCGGCAACTCCACGTCAGCGGCCACCTTGGAAGTCGCGGGCAACGTCACGATGGCCAACCGGACCATAACGATCAATGGCACGAATACCAGCCTGCTGGTTGACACCAATGATACCCTCATTTTGGGCAACCAGACCACCTTGGCGTCCACCAATGCCACTGAGCCGGTGAATCTGAATGGCAACGGCACTCTGGCCTTGAACGGCACCATTACGACCTACACCAGCGCGACGAACATTAATGGCGGCAAGCTTCTGCAAATGTCGGCCAATGTCCTCCCGGGCAACACCGCCGTCACGGTGGCGGCGAATGCAACGCTGGACCTCGGCGGCCTCAACGGCACCGTCGGCTCCCTGGCTGGCGCCGGAAACGTGACGATGGGGGTCCTTGCGGTGCCCTCGATTGTTCCTGCGGTCGTGACCAACGGATTGACGGTCGGCAACAACAACACCTCGACGACATACACCGGCATCCTGTCCGGCAACGGCAATTTGGTGAAGGCGGGCACGGGTACCTTCACCCTGGGCGGGAATAACACCTTTGTCGGCCAAACCAACATCACCGGCGGCACGCTAATGGTGAACAACATTCTCGCCCTGCAGAACAGCGCCGTGAACTATAACATCGGGGACGGCAACCTCGCCTTTGGCCCGACCGTCACCAGCGTGACGTTTGCCGAGTTGAACGGCTCGAAGGACCTCGCGTTGAGCAATACCAACGGCACCGTGGCGGGTGTGGCCCTGACGGAAGGCGACGCCAGTGACACGTCCTTCTCGGGCAACCTAAGTGGCCTGGGCTCGCTGATTAAGGTGGGCAACAGCACGATGACCTTAAGTGGCAACGCGGCCTACACCGGGGCCACCACGGTCAACGCCGGCACCTTGAATCTGTATGGGACCAATAACACCTACGCCGGTGGAACGAATATTGGCGCCAATGGCACGGTTACTTTCGGTGATCTGAACAATGCGCCCACCATTCCGGGCAATATCGCCAACAATGGCACCCTGAACATCAACCAGGCCTTCTCGCAGGGCGTCACCACTTACAGCAATGTCATCAGCGGTACTGGCTCCACCAACGTGTTCAGCGCGACAGTTTCGATTCTGACCGACACCTCGACGTACAAGAACATTTACACCAACTTCAGCACTTCGGACGGCGTGACTGTCACGGGTGGCATCGTGGTGCTCTCGGGGAACAGCACCAACACCGGCACCCTTAACCTCATCAACGGTGGCTTGGTGGTCAATGGCAAGGTGGCCTCGGTGGTCAACGTCGGCTTTGGCACCTATCTCGGCGGCCATGGCAACATTAATGCCGATGTTATTGATGACGGCACGACGGCCCCGGGCATCAACGAGACCATGACCTACGCCAACTTTGGCTCCACCGGTCGCAGCATCGGCACCGCTTCCGCGCTCGATACGCTTACGATTGCGGGCAACCTCATCTGGAATCCGGACAACACGATCAACATCTTCCACTTGAACAGCGCCAACTCGACGGCCACGTCTGACCGGGTTGTGGTGCAAGGCAATATTACTTATGTCGGCTCCGGCTCGGAAGTGGACTTCGACTTCCAGGATACGGGCTTCTTCGACGGCACCCATCCAACGACCTACACCCTGATGACGGCCGCGCAAGGCATAAATTTGGGCCAGTTGTCGCTGAGTCAATTCAAGGCGTTGGATGTCTGGGCGGGTGGCGCGGGTAGCAACTTTGGCCAGAGCCGCTTCTTAATCGTCAACACCGGTGGCCTCAGCCAGTCACTCGAGTTTGTGGTGGTCCCGGAACCCTCGACGTGGGGCCTCCTGGCTGGTGGCACAATGCTCCTGCTTGGATTGCGCCGCAAACGCACGTTGGCGAAGGCCAACAAGGCCGGGGCTGGCATCCAAGCTTAATCGCCCGGAATTCCTTGGACGACAAAATCTCGCCCGCCCCAATATTCGTCTGGGCGGACGATTTTTTTCGGCGGGTTTGACTCGATGAAAGTGTCAAAAAGAAAACCCGCAACCTATTGAGGATGCGGGCTTTCTGTAAATGGCGTCCCCTTGGGGATTCGAACCCCAGTCGCCAGGATGAAAACCTGGTGT
>CAZLPS010000010.1:0-73072 GCA_964561455.1 uncultured Opitutales bacterium | reverse complement strand
GCCTGCAAAACGTCGGCCTCAAGGTCATTGGCGTGCTCAGTAAAAAAGGCGCCAATATGATGGGCCAGGACCAGGATGACATCATCGTCATCCCCTGGACCACCGTGAAATACCGCATCAACAGCGGCAGCGGCGGCGGTTCCGGCTCCGGCAGCGGCTCCAATTCCAGTTCGACCCCCATTTCCCATCAAGTTTATCCCGATTCGACCCAGCCCCTCTATCCCGCGGCCTCCGCCACCGAGACCTTGGACAACCCGCAAATGACCAAGTTTGCCAACATTAACCAAATTATGGCCGGCGCCAACTCCGTGCAGGACATCCCCGCCGCCATTGACCAAATTACCGCCGTGCTCCACGAACGCCATCACATTCGCGCCGGCGAGCTGGACGATTTTCAAATCCGCAACATGACGGAAATGACCGATGCCCTTACCTCCACCAGCCGGATGATGACCCAATTGCTGCTGGTGGTGGCGATGATTTCTCTCGTCGTCGGCGGCGTTGGCATCATGAACATCATGATGGTCTCCGTGACGGAGCGCACCCGCGAGATCGGCCTACGCATGGCGGTCGGCGCGAAATCGCGCGACATCCTAAAACAGTTTCTGATCGAAGCCATCGTGCTGTGCCTCATTGGCGGCATCATCGGGCTGTTTTTTGGCCGGCTCAGTTCCATCATGGTGACGGCGTTAATGCACTGGCCCACGAAGGCCTCCTGGGGCGCGGCGGTGGTGGCCCTGGCGGTCTCGGCGGCTGTCGGCATTGTTTTCGGTTTTTATCCCGCGTGGAAAGCCTCGCGCCTCGATCCCATTGAAGCATTGCGTTACGAATGAAACCGCACCCCACCCTTTTATCGTTTTCACGCGGCAGGCATCTACTGGCCCTTGCCGGGTTTCTGGTGCTGGCTGGCTGCATGACGGTCGGCCCGGATTTCCATCCGCCCGAGGTAAAGACCCCCGCCACTTGGGTGGATGCCGACAAGGCCGCCAGTACCACCGCCGAAAGCAAGTTGGCTCCTGATCCATTGACCACCGTGGATTGGTGGACCGTTTTTGGCGACTCGAAGTTGAACGAATTGGTGCGTGACGCCGCCGCGCAAAATCTGACCGTGCTCCAGGCCGAGGCCCGCATCCGTGCCTCCCGGGCAAGTCTGACCTCGGTTAACGCCGGCCTCCTGCCTTCCGTCACAGGAACCGGCTCCTACAGTTACGGCGCTTCGCCGACTTATGTGGGCGACGAGCCCCGGGAAGGGCAGCCACGGACCTCACTACGGGCGGGCCTCGATGCGGTATGGGAGATGGATATTTTTGGCGGCCTCCGCCGTTCCACCGAAGCCGCCTCGGCCAGCCTCCAAGTAACCATCGAAAACCGCCGTGACACCCTTGTAACCCTGGCCGCCGAAGTCGGCGTGGACTACATTGCCCTGCGGTCAGCCCAGCAACTTCTGCTGCTCGCGCACAACAATCTAAACGACGAATTGCACACGCTCAAAATTACCGAAGAACGCTGGAAAGCGGGTTTGGCCAGCAAACTCGACTATGAAAACGCCAAATCTGCCGCCGATTCCACCAGTACGCAAATTCCGTCCTTCGAACTCTCCATAAGGAATAACATTTACGCGCTGAGCCTGCTCCTCGGCCGGGAACCCGGCGCCCTCCTCTCTGAATTAGATGCCGCCGGCCCCCTTCCCAAGACGCCTGCCCAGATACCCGTAGGCCTGCCCGCCGACTTGCTGCGCCGCCGGGCCGACATCCGCGCCGCCGAGGCGCAAGTCCACGCCGACACCGCCAACATCGGCGCGGCCATCTCCCAGTACTTCCCCCAGTTCTCGGTAAATGGCTCCTTCGGATTCAATGGCGTGGCCATCGGCCAACTCACCCAATGGGCCTCCCAATCCTGGTCGTGGGGGCCAAGCATCAACTGGCCCATCTTTGCCGGCGGCAAAATCGCCGCCCAAGTCGAACAGGCCAAAGCCACCCTGCAGGGTGACATGTTTGCCTACCGCAATGTGGTGCTCACCGCGCTGAACGAAGTGGAATCCGCGCAGTTCACTTTCAGCAAGGATCAGGAACGCCGCGCGGCTCTGCGCAACGTGGTGGATGATAATCAACAGTCTTACGACCTTTCCCTGGAACTTTACACCCGGGGCCAGGCTGAATTCATCAATGTCCTTAGTGCGGAACTCTCGCTTTCGTCGTCCAAGAATCAGCTCGAACAAAGCGATGCCGCCGTGGCCACGGACCTCGTTGCGCTGTTTAAAGCCCTGGGCGGCGGCTGGTCCGAGTTCCCGGAGCGCGACGCCCTGAAACTGGATAACGCCGAACCCGGCGTCTCCAAGGCCGACCCGGCTCCGGCCAAGGCGGCAAACTAAACCGTCCAGGATAACTGCCTACCCTATTTGGAACCGCGGAAATTCGGACTGTTCGGGTCGTCCGCCCCAGGAACCGGCGGGGTTACGCTCGGGTTGCCCCGTTGGTCATAGGTTCGATCAATCGTTTGCGACGATACGCCCGGTGTCAGGGAGGTATCCGTTGACGGGCTGTTAAAGCCCAAATTGCGGCAACCAGCCAGTCCAACCAGTGCGGCCAAAATCGAAATTCGTTTCAAAAAAGTTTTCATGGATGTAATATAGACCCGGAGGCCAGGGAGTTGTTTCGACTTTCTGGAAGGATTCCTCATAGAATAGGCTCAATTGCACCCGTTGGCAAGTAGCCTGATGAGCGCCGTTAATTTCGCCTTGTGCATTTCTCCTTTTGCATTTCCCCCATGAACCTCGTCCTTTTTGAAACCGCCGCCGATGCGGGGCGACTCGCGCCCGGCGACTCCCGCGCGCGGCATATCCGTGAGGTATTGCGAATGAAACCGGGCGACAAGTTGTTCGTGGGGATGGTTAATGGCCCGCGCGGGCAGGCCGTCATTCAGTCGGACAACGCGGACGGGATGGGGCTCGCCGTGAAATGGGAGGATAAGATTGATCCGCCACGGCCATTTTGGGTGCTGGTGGGAATACCGCGCCCGCAGACCGCCCGCGATGTGCTGCGCGAAGGCGCCACTTTTGGGGTAACGGCCCTCCATTTTTTCAACGCCGAAAAAGGTGAACCTTCCTACGCCGACAGCACGCTCTGGCAGACCGACGAATGGCAGCAGCGCCTGCGCGAAGGCGCCGCCCAGGCCTTTGCCACCTCGGTACCGGAGGTCGCGCGCCATGAATCATTGCGTGTCGCCATGGGAAAGATGGCCGAAGCCGCGCCACCAAACGCCGTCCGCATTGCCCTCGACGTTTACGAAGGCGGGGCTCCTCTCTCCCACTTTACACCCAAGGAAGGCCCGGTGATTCTGGCCCTCGGTGCCGAACGCGGCTGGTCCGCCGACGAACGGTTAATTCTGCGCGAATCGGGCTTTCAACTCGCACACCTCGGCCCCCGTGTATTGCGCACGGAAACCGCCCTCGTCGCCGGATTGAGTGTCCTCCTCGCCAAACGCGGGGAGTTTTGAGCCGGCCAGCCTCCTGGCGACATCACACGCCCTTACATCGCCGAGCGCTTCATCTCATGGGTGTGACGCACATCTTCTCCCTTGAGGAGAAAAACCACTTCCTCGGCGATGTTGGTGGCGTGGTCGGCGACGCGCTCGAGCGACTTGGAAATGAAGATCAATTCGATGATGGCATGCGAGGTTTCCGGATGACCGGAAATTTTATCGGTAAACTTGTCGTAGTTGTCACGGTTCAGATTGTCCACCTCCTTGTCGCCAGGCGGGATGAGCAGAGCCTTCTGATAATCTTCCGCGATAAAGGAATCCATCGCGTTGCGCATTTGTTCAAGGGCGAGATCGCCCATGCGGGGAATATTGAAGAATTCGTCCACCTTGCCAAATTGCGCAAGCCGGCGGGCGCGCTTGGCAATGGAGGTCGCTTCATCGCCCGTCCGCTCCAGCTCGTGATTGACCTTCATCGCAACCGTCATCAGGCGCACGTCATGGGCCATGGGCTGCCGCAGGGTGATGTAACGCACGCACTCGGCGTCAATTAAGACCTCCAGGCGGTCAATTTCATCGTCAAGGGCGATGACCTGGCCGGCCATGGAAACATCGTCCGCGAGGAGGGCTTGCATGGCCAGGCGGACGGCGTCAATCGAGCGTTCGCCCATGAGGATGAGGTGCTTGCGCAGGTCATCCAGTTCGTGATGGAAATAGCGGGTCATGTTTTGGAGAAGTTGGAATCTAGAAGCTAGGAGCTAGAAGATGGGAGATATACGTAGAAAAATCTTAAGGGAAATTGGTGCGATCTGAGCAGATGTTGGTGGTGTTCATTCTAACTTCTAACTTCCAGCTTCTAGCTTCTCCAAGGAAAATCAGCCGAATCTCCCCGAGACATACGCCTCCGTTTGTGGATCTTTCGGGTTCATGAAAATCTGTTCGGTGGGGCCATATTCGATAAGCTTGCCCATGTAGAAGAAGGCGGTGCGCTCGGAAACCCGCGCGGCCTGTTGCATGTTATGGGTGACGATGACCACGGTGTATTGCGCCTTGAGCGAGTGGATCAGCTCCTCGACCTTGGCCGTGGCAATCGGGTCGAGCGCAGAACACGGCTCATCCATCAGGATGATTTCCGGCCGCACGGCGAGGGCGCGGGCAATGCACAGGCGTTGCTGCTGGCCGCCGGAGAGGCCGGTGCCGGGCCGGTTAAGGAAGTCCTTGACCTCATCCCACAGCGCCGCCATCCGGAGTGATTCCTCCAGGCGCTGATTAAGGAATGACTTGTCGCGAATGCCGTTCAGGCGCAGGCCGACGAGCACATTCTCCGCAATGGACAGCGTCGGAAACGGATTGGATTTTTGGAAAATCATGCCAACGCGTCGCCGCACCAGCGTCGCATCCACGCCTGGGCCATAGAGGTCCTGCCCCTTCATCAGAATTTTTCCGGTGTGGCGGGCGCCGGGGGTCAATTCGTGCATCCGATTGAGCGACCGCAGGGCGGTGGACTTGCCACAGCCGCTGGGGCCAATGATGGCCGTCACGCTGCCGGCGGGGATTTGGATGGTAACATTCTTGATGGCCTGATGGGTGCCGTAATAAATGCATAAATCCTGGATGTCGAAGGCGATTTCCACGGGAGCGGCCGGTGCCGACGCCGCAGGGGGGGCGGCCACGGGCTGCGTGGTCAGAGGCGTGACCGGATCCGATTTGACTGGGTCGCTCATGGAAAAAGGCTTATGAGTAATAACGGGATTCATGGTGGAAAGGCGAGCTGCAATCGTGAGATTATTTCTTGCGCCGGGCTGAAAGGACGCGCACGGAAGCACTAAGCAGGAAGACCAGGACGATGAGCACCAACGCGCCAGCCCAAGCCTGGCGGTTCTGGTCTTCAAATGGCGAAATCGCATAGAAATAAATCTGGATCGGCAGCGCGGCAATGGGCTCCTTAAGGCTGTGGTTCCACAAGGGACTGCCCAGGGCGGTAAATATCAGGGGAGCCGTCTCGCCGGCAATGCGGCCCAGCGCCAACAGCACCCCGGTGATGATGCCCTTCATCGCCGTGCGCAGTACAATATTAACCGTGATTTTCCAACGCGGAATACCCAGGGCCAGGCCGGCCTCGCGATAGGAGGTCGGCACCAAGAGCAGCACTTCTTCGGTGGTGCGCAAGACCAGCGGAATCATGATAAAGGCCAAAGCCATTCCACCGGCAAACGCCGAATACCCGCCCATGGGCGCCACCGCCAAAACAAAGCCCACCAAGCCCCACACAATGGACGGCACCCCGTTCAGCACGTCCGCGCCAAAGCGAATCCAGCCATTCAACTTGGGCGAACCATATTCCGAAAGATAAATCCCGCCCATAAGCCCGATGGGCACACCCATGACCAAAGCCAGTCCCATCAATTCCAGCGTCCCCAGGATGGCGTTGGCCATGCCCCCGCCAGTTTCACCAGCGGGTTTGGGCAACTTGGTAACGAAATCCCAATTGAGTGACGAAAAGCCCATCTTCAGCAGATAGATGAATACCAGCGCCAGCGGCGTGACCACCAGGATCGCGCACAAAATGGCCAACCCGCTCATGCACGAGCTTTTGAATTTGCGGTACGTGTCGTATCGGGAAAGCATGACGGCAATTTTTATCAGGCCCGGCGCGAACCGGGGGTTTCGATGGAGCGAATCAGCAGCAGCGCGCCGATGTTTACGAGAATCGTCACGCCCACCAGCACGAGGCCCAGTTCAAAGAGGGCGCTCTTGCTCAAGTCGCTCGAGGCTTCGCCGAAACTGCTGGCAATGGCGCTCGCCAGCGTCCAGCCGGGCTGCAACAGCGACGCCTGGATTTTCGGGCTGTTGCCAATCACCATGGTCACGGCCATGGTTTCGCCCAAGGCCCGGCCAAGCCCGAGCACGGCCGCGCCCATCAGCCCGCGGCGCGCGTAACTGAGGACCGCGATGCGGGTAACCTCCCAGCGCGTCGCGCCCAAGCCATACGCCGCCTCCCGCTGCAAATCAGGCACCGAGCGGAGAATTTCCCGGGAAACAGAGGTTACAATGGGCAGGATCATGATCGCCACGATGATGCCCGCCGACAATATACAAGAAGCCGAAACGGGGCCGCCAAATAACGGCACGGCGCTAAAATGCGTATTTAGCCAAACGTAGACATTGTCATTGAGCCAGGGTGCCAGCACAAACAGGCCCCACAAACCCCAGATGACACTCGGCACCGCCGCCAGCATTTCCACCACCGAAGTCAATGGCTGGCGCAGCCACAAGGGGGCCAAATCCGTCAAAAATATGGCGGTGCCAATGCTTAGCGGCACCGCGATGATCAGGGCAATCGCCGACGTCACCACCGTCCCGAAGATGAAAGTCAGCGCGCCATAGTTCTCCGTCACCGGATTCCAATGCACGTTCGTCAAGAATCCCCAGCCATATGTCTTCATCGCCAGCGAGGAACGCGACAGCAGCACATAAGCCACCAACAAGAACAGCGCTCCGACCATCAGGGCCGACAACAGGGTCAAACCTTCAAATATCTGGTTGCCCCACCGCTTCGGCTCGGCCGGCGCCGCGGCGTTCGCGGGAGTTGCTTCAATCGTGGTGTCGTTCATGGTCGGATAAAAAACCGGGCGGAAAGGTTGGGACTTTCCGCCCGGCTTCGTTAATGGCTTATCGGCACCAAAAGTGCCAGAAGTTTATTGTTACTTGATGGTGTCAATCGTCGCCAGAACGCGCTTGGTCACCACGTCGGGAATCGGCGCATAGAACAAGTCCGCGGCCATCTTCTTGGCGGCAGCGTCCGTATAAATCCACTTGAGGAACGAAACCAGCTTCTTCCCCTTGGCGGCGTCCTTGGATTCCTGATAGACCATGAGCCAGGTCACACCCGAGATCGGGTAGGATTTGTCGCCGGGGGCATTGACAAACGAGAAACGGTAATCCGCCGGAATCGTGGCCGTGGCCAGTGCCGCGCTCACCGCATCCAGCGAAGCGGTAATGTATTTGCCGTTGGCGTTCTTCATGTCGGCAAACGAGATCTTGTTCGAGAGGGCGTAAATCAATTCCACATAGCCAATCGAGCCCACCGTCTTTTCCACCTGCCCGGCCACACCCGCGCTGCCATTCTGGCCCTGGCCCGTGCCCGGCCATTCCACCCCTGTCGCTGTGCCGACATTCTTTTTCCAATCCGGGCTGACATTTGCGAGATAATCCGTGAAGATGTAGGTCGTGCCGCTTTTGTCGGAGCGATGCATTGTCGTGATATTTTCGGAGGGCAATTTCAATCCCGGGTTCAGATCGGCGATGGCTTTGTCGTTCCACTTGGTGATTTTGCCAAGGTAGATTCCTGCCAGTGTCGGACCGTCGAGTTTCAAGCCGGTCACACCGGGAAGATTGTAAACAATAACCACGGCTCCAGCGACTGCGGGAAGATGCAGAATTTTACCTTTCGCGCTTGCGAGCTGGGCATCAGTCATCGGCCCGTCGGTTCCGGCGAAGTCCACCGCCGGCGCGAGAATGTCCGTCTGCCCCTTGCCCGAGCCGCCACCTGCATAATTGACCAATACGGAATTGTCGACCTTGCCATACGCGTCGGCCCACTTATCCATGATGGGTTTGACAAACGAAGAGCCTGAACCCGTGAGCGTGATCACCGCAGGAGCATCCGCGGCTTTCGCCGAGAGTGAGGCGAGGCCCAGAAGGCCAACGAGAAGGAATTTTTTCATTTTTTTAATGGTAGGGATGAATTGAGCGATAGGTATGCCGCGAAGGTGAATCGCAAGCAGGGCAATCTTAGGGGAACCATGTTACAATTTCGTGACGACCGTGTGAATTGACGGCAATTTCAGGACCGCACCCGGCGTAGCGGGGAGCAGGGAGCGGGGCATGTGGAATTCAATGTTCGATGTTCAATGTTTGATGTTTTGCGTTTGGAATTCTGCCTCCTGTCTCCTCGCTCCCTGCTCCAAGCTCCCCGCTTTGCCCCTCGCCGATCTCCCATTTTCTTCCAAGACTTCTCCCCATCTCTTTCAATTATGCATCGTTTTTGCATTGCATATATATTTCAATTTAATTACGCAGCTTGCCGATCTCGTTTTAAAGAAATAGTTAAAAACTCCGTAAGATTATTGTATTCAATACTTTAATTTAGACCTAACGCAGTTGGCACGAGACATGATTACAACTTAAGCAGAAATTCAAAGTTTTTTCCCCATGAGCTATCTCGACCAGCCCTCCGATTCCCTCGGCACCCCCCACCCAACGGCGCTTGCGACCCGTCCCCTCACGCCGCAGCAATGCCAAATGGTGGAAAAGCATTATCCACAGGTGCGCGCCGTGGTTTCGCAGATGCGCAGCAATCTGCCCACTTGCGCCGACCTCGATGAATTACACAGCGTTGGGCTGACGGGACTCATTGCCGCCGTCCGGCGCTTCAATCCTTCCCAAGCCAAGACCTTTGAGGCTTATGCCGCCATGCGCATTCGCGGCGCCATCCTCGACGAATTGCGCCGCCTCGACTGGATGCCCCGCGCTGCCCGGCACCGCGCCCGCGAATTGCGCAAAGTCGTGGATGATCTGGAGCAGAACTTGGGCCGTGTCCCCACCGCCGACGAAACGCGGGAGCAGCTCGGTCTCAATCAAACAGATTTTGACAAACTGCAGGAGCGCGTGCGCCCCATTCGTTTTCTTCCGCTGGACCGGCCGGTGGAGCGCGACAACGGCGCCGGCGTCATGTTGAACCTCCACGAATGCATCGCGGACGAGAACACCCCGCCGACGCATACCCGCATGGAGCATGAGGAGTCCCTCCATGCCCTGGCGCGGACGCTGGAACTTTTGTCGGAACGCCACCGCCAAGTGATCATGCTCTATTACTTTCATGGCCGACGGTTGGCGGAAATTGCCGAAGCGTTCAAAGTGACGGAGGCGCGCGTCTGCCAAATTCACGGACAGGCCCTGCAATTGCTGCGCCAGCGCTGGGTGGACCGGAATTGAGGGATGGGGGCAGGTGGCCGGTCATGGGTTGCAGATGGCTGCGCTTCCCGCAAAAGAGACGGAGGCGGCGAACTCTCTCCCAGTTAAATATTGCGCAAACGGATGATTGGTGTTTCCTTGCATGGGTCACGATACCCCATGACCGGTTGTCGCTTTAAGCATCACCGTCTTTGGCTGTGGGTGCTGGCGAGCGTCGCCGCGGCCCTCATGGCCGCACTGCTGCTGCCCGCCGACCTCTTTCTGTCCTCGCCCACCGGGGATTTGGAGCAATTTGCGTCGGCCCGGGCCTTTGCCGCGGACAACCTCCGGGCCGGCCATTTCCCCCTATGGAACCCCTTGGTCTATTCCGGACAGCCGTTTCTGGGGAATTTCCAATCCGCTCTGTTGTATCCGCCCAATGTGGTCTTTTTTTTGCCTATAGCACGCGCAGTTAACTTGTCGTTTCTTCTTCATCTGTCGATTTTAGGCTGGGGTGCCGGATTGTGGGCGTCGCGCCGCGGCTGCCATCCCCTTGCCGCCGTGCTGGCGGGCCTGGTCCTCGCCCTGAGCGGGCCGGTGTTTCCGCGTTTATATTCGGGCCATCTGCCCAATCTTTGCACGATGGCGTGGACGCCCTGGATGCTGCTGGCGTTGGAAGCGGCGTGGCGCGGGCCCATCCTGCGACCATTGCTGCTGGCCATGGCCATGGTCTCCCTGCAAATTTTTGCGGGCCAGCTCCAGTACGTATTCTATGTGGCCATCGCCACCTGCCTGCACGCCGTCGTGCAATCGGTTTTTGACCCAGCCGTGCGTCGGCGCGCCCTGCCGCTGGTGGTGGCCGCCTACGCGGGCGGGGCCGCGCTGGCTGCCATACAGTTGCTGCCGGGCCTCGCCGCCTTGGCAGAGAGCGTGCGGCAGGGCCGGCTCGATTATAGTTTTGTGCGGTCATTCTCGTTTCCGCCCGAAAATCTTTTAACGTTCCTGGCGCCGGGCTTTTTCGGTGACTTGGCCTCCAACAGCTATTGGGGTCGCTGCTATTTGTGGGAAGTCGTCCCGTTCATCGGTGCAACCGGTCTGGCGCTCGCGGGATTCGCCGCGCTGACCCGCGAGCAAGGACGGCGGGCAGGGTGCGACTTGCTGGTAGCTGCGTTGCTCCTGGTGCTGGCGTTGGGCGATCACACACCGCTGCTGCGCGTACTCTACTACTATGCCCCTGGTTTCGACCGCTTGCGCTGCCTGGCGAAATTCACTTTTCCCCTGACCCTCTTCGCCACACCGGCCCTCGCATTCGGTGCTGACGCCCTGATTCGCGGGCGCCAATGTCCGAGGTTTTACCCCATTTTGCTGGCGTTGGCGGGCGCGCTCGCAATCGGGGCCGGAGTTTTACTATGGCTTCACCCTGGAAGCATTGCCGGGCTGATGGCCAGCCTGCAACACGACCCCGATGGTTACCTGCCCGCGATTAATATGAATGATGAACAGTTTGTCCGCGACGCAGGTCGGCACGCTGGACATTCCCTGGCAATCGGGGGGGCCCTGTTAGCCACCACCGGTCTCGCCCTGTGGCGTGCACGGACGAGCCGCTTTTGGCGCTGGGTACCCTTGGCGCTGCTGGCGATGGAAATGGTGGCATTCGCCCAATCCAATTTCGCGAGCACCCGCATTGCCAACCTCGCACCCCAACCCGTGCGCGAATATATCGCCACCCATCCCGGGGATTACCGGGTGCTCACTCCTGAACGACCCGACGACAGCTATTTTCTTGGCGCCGCCAATATGTGGGGCAACAATCCGAACGTGTTAAAACGGTATGCAGAATTCATCGCTTATTCCCAAGGCGGTAACCCCGACCTGGCCAACCAATACGCCCCCATTCGCCATGTGACCCAAGCCTTCGGTTTGGTGCGTTTTGGCGCCGTGATTGACCCGAATCCCGCGGCCCCGGGAACCTTTCAAATTCAAACCAACCTCCACCCCCTGCCGCATGCCCTGCTGGTTGCAAATTATAAAGTGCTGCCCGGCCGCGACGCCATCCTCCCCGCATTATTCAAACCTGACTTTGATCCGGAAAAAATTGTTTACCTTGAAACCGAGCCTTCACCTGCACCCCAGGCTATTGCCGCCAATGGCGCCGTAAAAGTGTCAGACTCATCCAGCGATTCGCTCACTGTCGAAGCAGACACGCCCGCGCCATCCCTGTTGCTCATTACCGATTTATATAGCCGCGATTGGCGCGCCCGTCCGTTACCCGGCAGCACCCAACCTCACTATGATATATTGCCTGCAGACTATTTTGTCCGGGCCATCCCCCTCGCCGCCGGCCACCATCATCTTGTCGTCGAATACGCCCCGTCCTCGCTTAAGGCCGGAATCCTTTTCTCTACCCTCGCCTCCCTGGGTTGGGCGATGGGCTTCATCTGGTCGGCCCGAAAACCAAAGGTAAGGTCACAGCCGAAATCCAGCCAATAAACCAAAATGGAGTGAAAGCCCCCCTGAAATCCACAAATTATTGAAGGTCAAAAGGAGGAAATTTCATGGAGGTCCATACTGGCGAACTCAGGCTAAAGCGCCGCGCCACTGGACCCGACACCGCCTGGATTTAGGTCAACGACAACTTGCCAGTGCTGTCACCGAGCTTGTCATCCTGAACGCCGGCATGGTCGAGCATGGAGAGCCAGAGATTGTTGAGCGGCACGCTCTTGGCGTCAATATGGCGACCTGTGTTGATGGTGCCGCCACCTTTGCCCAGGAGAATCGTCGGCAGGTTGTCATGATTGTGACGGTTGCCGTCGCTGTTGCCACTGCCATAAGCGATGAGCGAATTATCGAGGATGGAACCGTTGCCCTCCTTGATGGCGTCCAACTTGCCCAGGAGATAGTTTACCTGTTGCAAGTGGAAGACATTGATCTTCGCCAGAATCGCCATTTTTGCCGGGTCGCCCATATGGTGGGAGGTGCCGTGGTGCGCGGCATTGCCCGCGCCCGCCCAGGGATAGCTCTGGTTGCTTTGCTCGTCCGCAAAGGGCATCGTGATCACGCGGGTGAGGTCGGCTTGAAAGGCCAGCACCATCATATCGAGCATCAGCTTGATATGTTCCGGGTACACGCTACTCGAGGTGGACACACCTACGTTGTGCACGCTGCTGCGGTCAAACGATTCCGGGCGGACGGCGCCATCGGGAATCTTCACTGGTGCGTCCGTGGCCATGCGCTGAATGCGCACTTCGATGTCGCGCACCGCCGTCAAATACTCATCCAGCTTTTGCTTATCCGTCGTCGCGAGGCGGTTCTTTTGAAGGGAGCTGGCGTCGCCGATGACAAAGTCCAGGATGCTCTTGCGGTCATTCTGGCGGCGGGCCTTGGACTCCTCACTCTCGCGCGGGTCACCATTGGAGAAGAGCCGGTCAAAGACGGATTGCGGATCGCAATCCTTCACCATCGGCGTTTTGTCGTTACGCCAGGAGAGGTTGTGGATGTAGGCGCAACTGTAACCGCTGTCGCAACGACCGACTTGCTGACCTTCTTCCATGCCCAGCTCGATCGAACCAAATTTGGTCAAGTGGCCAATTTTTTCCGCGGCGGCCTGGTCGGCAGAAATGCCGGCATGCAGGTTTGCGCCCTCGGTTTTTTGCGGTTGGACCCCCGTCAAGTACGCGGCCTGCGCGCGGGCGTGGTCGCCCGGGCCGTCGCCATTGGGATTGGCCTTTTCGCAAACGAGGTTGCTGACCACGAGCATCCGGTCGCGATACGCGGCCAGAGTGCTGAGCGTCGGGGTCATTTCGTAGTCGGCGCCGTAAGTCGCGGGCGTCCAATTCTGCATGTCAATGCCGTTGGGGACGTAGAGCCACGCCAGGCGCCGCGGGCCGGCTGCCGCCTGCGCCAGCTTGGTCGAAGCGGTCGCGCCAAATACGCGGGTCGGAAACGCTGATTCAAGGAAGGGCAGCGCCATGGCGGTGCCCAATCCGCGTAAAACCATTCGCCGGGACAGGGTGTGGGGAGTGCTCATGATTTATCTCCTGGTTGTTTGCCGAGTTGTTTTTGGAAAGGGTCGCTATGCACAATGGCTTTCACCAGCGCGGTAAACTTGTCGCCATTCTTTTGCAGATCCGCGACGATGTTCGTCACCGTGCGGCGGTCGGCGGGTTCGGTTCCGCGCCCGAGGGCGTAGGTGAGCAGCCGGTCCGCCAGCGTGTGGCAAAACTGTTGTTCCTGGGAGGCGAGCACGCGGCGCAAATCCGCCACGCCCTTGATGCTGGTTCCGTCGGGCAGCGCGCCCGAGGCGTCAATGGCCTGTTTGTTCGTGTCCTCGGTGCGCCAGGCGCCGATGGCGTTAAAATTCTCCAGGCTGAAGCCGATGGCGTCCATGCGCTCGTGGCAGACGGCGCACTTCGGGTCGGCGCGATGTTGCTCCATGCGGTGTTTGAGCGTGCCGTTGAGGTCCGCTTTTTCGCCTTCGGCCAGGGCGGGCACATTCGGCGGGGGCGGGGGTGGCGCGGAATCGAGCAGATTCTCCAGCACCCATTTGCCGCGCAGGACCGGCGAGGTGCGGCCGGGATAAGAGGTAATGGTGAGGAAACTGGCCTGGGTCAACAACCCGCCCCGTTGCGAATCCTTCGGGAAGGTCACGCGCTGAAAGTCATCGCCTTTGATGTCGGGCAACCCATAGAGCTTTGCCAGGCGCTCGTCCACAAACGAATAGTTCGCATTGATGAAGTCCATCACGCTCCGGTCTTCCCGCACAATGCTCATGAAAAACATCTGCGTCTCCTTCAAGACGGATGAGCGCAGACCGGCGTCGAAGGCCGGAAACTGGGCGGTGTCGGGATTGACATTGTCCATCTGCCGCAATTGCAACCATTGGCCGGCAAAATTATCCACGAGCGCCTCCGCCTTGGGGTCCTTGAGCATGCGCGTCACCTGCTGGTCGAGATTGGCCCGCAACGTGCCCTTGGCGGCGAGATTGTACAGTTCGTCGTCCGGCATGGAACTCCACAGGAAATAAGACAGACGCGAAGCCAGTTCGTAATCGTTCAGCGTGTGAACGTTATCCGCCTCACCCGGCTGCGGGTCTTGTTCCACGCGGAAAAGGAAACTCGGCGAAACCAGCACGGCCTGCAGCGCCACGTCAATGCTCTGCTCAAATGTGCGCCCGTCACCGTCGGCCTTCGTCCACAAGCCCAGCAACGATTTCACTTCCGCATCCGTCGCGGGGCGGCGAAACGCCCGGTTGGCAAAATTATGAATAATCTTTTCCGCGGCCACCGGTTTGGGCATCGTCGCGGACGGCATGGCAATCATCAACTTGCGATAGCTTTCCGGCATGCGCTCCGGCGTAATCGCCATCGGGCCTTCCACTTGCATGAACACCACCGCGAGATTCGGACGGCCCGGCACCGACGGCCCGGCGGCTGCCGGCGGACCACCGCGAAGCCGGGCCGCAGCGGGCGGATTCGCCGCGGCAATGGCCGGATCCACGTCGGCAGGGTCAACAGCCGCGACTTGGTCCGCAGGAGCCGCATTATCCGCCACCGGCGCCGGGGGTGCTGCATTGAACGCGGCAACTGCGGCGTCATATTCTTCCTTTGTGGCACCATTACGGAAAGACAGGTAGAGGCGATGCTTGCCCGCTGTGACATGGAAGGTTGCCGGAGCCGTGGAAAACAGCTTCGCATCGGCGTTGGCTTCATTCACACTCAAGGCCCGCGCATTGACCGTGGTCGTATCCAGAAAAAACTGCACATCGGACCGGCCCTGACCGGCATTATATCCACGGAAACTGAAAACGTAATCCCCATCCTTGGGAAAGTCGTAGTCCACCCACAGATTGCCGTAGCGCGGGAAAATCCTTCCAACGGCCGTTCCGCGCCCCCGCGTCACCACCGCCACGGCCCCGGAGCGCGATCCCCGGCCGGTGTCGGGCAAATCCGTTTGGACCTCGGTCAAAGCGTCCCAGCGTTTCAACGGCGCCGGCACAATCGGATCGGCAAAAAGCACTTTCTCAAGGGACAATGAAGCCGCATCGAGATATTTCGCCATCAACATGGGTGCGATGGAAAGCACGTCGCCGTTGTTGTCAAAGCCGTAGCCGGCGTCGTCCACCGGAAAGGCATCCGCCGGCCGGAAATCAATGCCGAGCAAATCGCGAATCGTATTGTTATACTCCGTGCGATTGAGCCGGTGCAGCGTCACGCGCCCGGGATTGATCGGCCCATCCATGTAGAACTTGTTGGTGTACGAATCTATCCACGCCACCACCGGGCTGTATTCCTCTTCGCCGGGACGGGTCTCATCTTTGGGCGGCATCTTGCGCGCGCTGAGCATCTTTAACGCCTTCTCCAGCGTCGGCATGCCCTTCACCAGTGCGGCGTCATCCGTGAACTGATCCAGGCGAACTTCCCCCTCGATATCGTCGGGGCCATGGCACTTGTAGCAATGCGCCGCCAAAAAGGGCTGCACGTTCTTCTGGAAATCCGCAAAATTTAACACCGCCGCCTTCGCGGGCGTCGCCGGAGCAGAGACCGGATTCGCCGCAGCCGGCGTGGCCGCTCCTGACATTTTGGCGCCAAAACTCACCACCAGCGCGGCGGTGGCAATCGTCAAGGCAAAGCTGACTCGGAGGAAGGACCGCGGAGTTTTGCGGGACCGTTCCCTGGCGTTCAGGTGGGGTGTACCTGGGCTAGGCATAGGTTTAAGGGAAACTACAACAGCACTTAATAGACTGTTGCCAGCCTGTTAGGCAAGGAAAAATCAGCCTCGAATTCTCGAATGACTCCACCGTTTACCGGGCACTATATGCCAAGTTTCAAATTTTGACCGAAACCTTGTGCTTGGGGGCCCGCTTAAGGCCGCCCATAGACCTCCGGATGATTTCTGCGCAAATGCTCCAACCGCGCTGCGATTTCGTTCAGGGAGAGTGCTTGGGGTTGCCCGCGTTCATTCAACTTGCTCGAGCTTTCCAATTCGGCAAATTCCAAAATATCCTCCCTGAGCCAGGCACTCGGCGAGACATCCCAGATCCGTGCCGTCTTGTCCCAACTGGCCGTTAACAATCGGCCCCCGTCCGGGCTGAACATCACATGGCGCGCATTGAAAGTATGCACGAACGGTTGCGCCAAAGGCCGCCCGGTGGCCGCGTCCCAGAGCCGCACCGTGTAATCGTCGGAGGCCGTGGCCACCATTCGACCGTCCGGGCTGAACGCCGCATGGACCACCGCATCCGCATGCGGCAATGGCGGCGTCAATGGATTGCCAGTGGTGGCGTCCCAAATTCGCGCCGTCCAATCATTGCTCGCCGTCACAATTTTTTTGCCGTCAGGACTGAACGCCGCAAAAAACACCGCGTCACCGTGCTTGAGCGCCGGCGTACGCGACCGCCCGGTGTGCGCGTCCCACACGCGCGCAGTTCCGTCCTGGCTCGCCGTGACCACCCATTGGCCGTCCGGGCTGAATTCGGCGCTGTTCACCCAATCGCCATGTTGCAATGGGGGTGTGAGCGCTTTTCCCGTGTCCGCATCCCATAATTGTGCCGTGTGATCCGAACTCGCCGTCAAAATAATTTTTCCATCCGGACTAAAGGAACAGTCCACCACGGAACCCGTGTGCGCCAAAGGAGGCGCCAGGCTTTTGCCAGTCATTGCATCCCAAATTCGCGCCGTTTGGTCATTGCTGGCGGTGACCAGCTTGCGGCCGTCCGGGCTGAAGGCCGCATGGCGAACGCCATTCTGTGCAAAAACCGCCGGCCGCGCCACACCGGTGGCCGCATCCCAAACGCGTGCGGGATCACTGTAGCAGGCTGCCACCACACTTTTCCCATCTGGACTGAACGCCGCAAATTGCACCGTGTTCGAATAAGTCATCGGCGGGGTGATCGCCTGCCCGTTTGCGGCATCCCACACCCGCGCGGATTTGTCCCAACTGGCGGTCAGAATTTTCTTTCCGTCCGTGCTGAAGGTCGCCATCTCGACCGAATTGTCGTGGTGAAAAACTGGCAATGCGCTGCGGTCCGGATCTATGTCCCAAATGCGCACGCCCCCATCGGCGCCGGCCGTGGCAATGAGTTTGCCGTCTGGGCTAAATTCGGCGCACACCACCGCGTCCGATTCAGTCATCGGCGCCCGCCGCGGCAGCCCCGTCGAAGGACTCCAGACGCGGACGGTCTTGTCTGCGCTCGTCGTCAAAACCGAAAGACCGTCGGCACTAAAAGCCGCAAACAGCACCTTACCCGCATGCCGCAGCGGGGCCGTCGTTTCTTCGCCCGTCGTGGCATTCCAGAGCCGGGCCGTTTGATCCGCGCTCGTTGTGACCACCATGTCACCTTCGGGGTTGAACGCCGCATGAGTCACCGCGCCCGCCTGCTTCATCGGCGGGGCAAGCGGCTTGCCGGTCGCGGCGTCCCAGAGACGGGCCGTTTCATCGTCACTTGCGGTGATCACCTTTTTTCCATCCGGGCTAAACTCGGCATCCACCACTGCATCCGCATGCATGAGCGGCGTTGCCCGGGGCTGGCCCGTCGCGGCGTCCCACAGCCGCGCCGTGTTGTCATCACTCGCCGTAAGTAGCAATCTTCCATCCGGGCTGAAACGCGCGCGCAATACCGCCCCGCCATGCGCCAAAGGTGGAAACAACGGTCGGCCGGTCGCGGAATCCCACACCCGCGCCGTCTTGTCCGCACTCGCTGTCACCACAATCCTCCCATTTGGACTGAACGCTGCGTCCTCCACCACCCCATCATGTTTTAAAGGTGGCGTGACCGGATCTCCGGTGGTTGCGTCCCACACTCGCGCCGTTTGGTCTGCACTCGCCGTCACAACCCATTTGCCGTCCGGACTGAACACCGCGCTATAAACCGCATCGGCGTGCGCGAGCGGTTTCGTCAAAGCGCGCCCGGTCGCGACGTCCCACACTCGCGCAGTATGATCCTGGCTGGCCGTGACGACTGATTTGCCATCAGGACTGAATTTAATGCTGTTGACGGCTCCGTCATGGCGCAGGACCTGCCGCACCCGTGGAACCTGCCGGATTAAATTTCCGGCTTGGTAGCGCAGCAGGGTATTCTGTCCGTCGCCTTGCAGGGCAGTCGCCGCCCAAAACATTGCCCGAATCGCATCACCTTGGTCCAGCGCTTGTCCGGCTTTGTCGGCAAAATCAACGTCCACTCCCGTTGCCGATTGGGCCTGAATGGTCATCATTCCACCGCCGCCGGCGAGTGCCAGCAGGCCGCCGAAGGCGAAAAGTTTGAAACGGAAAAATCGCATTTTCGACCAATCGCGAAGACCAGGGTGATTGGATGAACGCCACTTGCCTGAAATGAAAGCCTACGATGCGTTCACCGATAAATCGAGGGCAATTTTGCCGCGACCACCCGCAGCTGCATGCTTTCCCAAAGGCACTGCCCCCCCGCCACCCCCTCCCACCAATCCTTGACATGCACTCGTTGGGCTGGTAAACGTCAGGATTCTACAACACTTCTCCGAAAAGAAGTGGGTGTTACGCACCCGCTTTTTTTTATCCCATTTTACCGACCCCTCCGCCGCCATGAGCAAAGAAATCCTCTCTGTTTTGGAACATATGGAAAAGGAAAAGGGCATCAGCCGCGATGACATGATCGCGGCGATCACCCAGGCCATTCGCGGCGCCGCAGCCAAAGGCATCGGCTTCGGCCAGGACTTGCGGGTCGAAATCAACCCCAAGACGGGAGCGCTCAAGGCCTGGGCCAACTTCAAGGTGGTGGACTCCGTCGCCGATCCGTCCACGGAAATTCATGTCGAAAAAGCGCACCTTTACTCCGCCGCGCCCAAGCTCGGCGACATAATCACCAAGGAAATTGACCCCTCGCTCCTCGGTCGCATCGCGGCACAGACCGCCCGCCAGGCCATCATGCAGCGCGTGCGCCAGTTCGAGAAAGACAAGATTTACGAAGACTACAAGGACATGGTCGGCGACATCGTCACCGGCACCGTTCGCCGCCGCGAACGCGGCGACCTGATGATCGAATTGGGCAAGGCCGAGGCCACCCTGCCGCCGCGCGAATGCATCCCCGGCGAAAACTATGCCCCCGGCGAACGCATCCGTTGCCTGTTGCTCAACATCGAGAACACCGCCCGCGGCCCGGAAATCATCCTGTCCCGCGCGAGCGCCAAATTTGTGCGCCGCCTGTTTGAATTGGAAGTGGCCGAAATCTCCGACGGCACTGTCAGCATCGAGGCGATGGCGCGGGAACCCGGCTACCGCACCAAGATTTCCGTCAACACCACCGACCAGAAGGTTGATCCGGTCGGCGCATGTGTGGGCGCCCGCGGCGCGCGCGTGAAGAGCATTGTCCGGGAATTGGGCGGCGAGAAGATCGACATTATCCGCTTCTACCCCGACCCGCACCGGATGCTCGAGGAAGCCATCAAGCCCGCCATTCCCAAAAACGTCCGCGTGGACGAGCGGAACCGCCGCATTTATTTTGAGGTGGCCGAAAAGGATCTCGCCATCGCCATCGGGCGCGGGGGGCAGAATGCCAAGCTCACCTCCCGCCTCATCGGCTGGAAGCTCGACATCTCGCGCGAAAAACACGAGGCCCTGGGCTTCGAGGAGCGCAAGCAAAAGGCCATCGCGGGCTTTGGCCCCGTCACCGGCATCACCGAGGAGCAGGCCAGCAAGCTCGTGGCCATGGGCATCAATTCCGTCGAGGCCGCCGAAGGCGTCGCCGCGGAAGACCTCGTGGGCGCCGGCTTCACGGAAGAGGAAGCCCAGGCCGTCATCACGCTGCTCGCCTCGGCCAAGGAAACCTCGTCCGCCGGTAAAGAAGGCGGCTAATTTCCAGTGTTGTTTTGAATCCACCCCATCTCCATTATCCAACTTTTCGCCTGACCCCCTGACTGCCGTCTTGCTGCCTCCCATCCTCCAAATATGAGCGTACGTGTCCACAATCTCTCCAAGCAGCTCAACATGGAGAACAAGGAGCTGATGGACATCCTCAAGGCGCAATTCGGTTACGATGTTAAAAGCCCCTCTTCCACTGTAGATAATATTACCGCCGAAGCGGTGGTCGAAAAGTACAAGGACCGGATGACCCCGGTCGCGGAGCCGGCCCCGGCCCCGGTCGAGCCGGCCAAACCGGCCACCCCGCCTGCTGGCGTCGTCAAAACCGCCGAGGACCTGAGCCGTGAACGCCGGGAGCGTGAAGCCGCCGAGGCCGCCGCCAAAGCCGCCGCCGCCGCCACGCGCAATCCCGTCGGCATTGCCTCGCCCACCACGCCGCTGGCCGCACCAAAATTGCCGCCGCGCCTGCCCGCGCCGACCCTCCCGGCCAAGCCCACGTCTTTTGCTCCGACGCCGCAATCTTCGGGGCCGGCCGTGCGTTATCCAGGCATGGGTGGAGGCTCGGGCGCGCCACGTTCAAACACGGGCCCCACCAGTTCGACGGTTTCGGGGCCGGCCACAGGAAAAATTGCCTCACCGTCCACCCGGCCACCCAGTTTGCCGGCTCCGTCGGTCAAGACGCCCAGTTTGCCGCCCCCGGCCAAAAGCGCCCCACTACCGGTTGCAGCGCCCACACCCGCCACGGGCGGCGCGGGCTCCAAGCCGCCGACGATTGCCGCCAGCGTCGCCACCGCGCCGGAGCCGGCCGGCCCCGGCCGAGTCATTCAAGTCAAACCGCCGATCATCGTCCGCGATTTTGCGACTCTGCTGGGCGTCAAACCCTTCCGCCTCATCTCCGAAATGATGGAGATGAACATTTTTGCCTCAATGAATCAGGCGGTGGACGAAGAGGTCGCCATGCGGTTGGCGAAACGCCATGGCTGCACACTCGAAATCAAACACCGCGGCGATCAGCCCGGCGCCGGCGGCCCCACCCCCGCCAAAAAGGTCGAGCCCCCGCCGGTGGACGAATCCAAGTTTCTCGAGCCGCGCGCACCCATCGTGTGCGTTCTCGGCCACGTCAACCACGGCAAGACCACGCTGCTCGACGCCATCCGCAAGACCAATGTCGTGGCCGGCGAGGCTGGCGGCATCACCCAGCACACCGGCGCCTACCAGATCGAGCACAACAAACATAAGATCACCTTTCTCGACACGCCCGGCCACGCGGCCTTCACCAAAATGCGCGAACGCGGCGCCAACCTCACCGACATTGCCGTCTTGGTGGTGGCCGCCGACGACGGTTTCATGCCGCAAACGGAAGAAGCGCTTACCTTCGCCCAAACGGCCGGCGTGCCCATCATTGTCGCCATCAATAAAATGGACGCGAAAGGCGCGAACGTCGAACGCGTCAAGCAGGCCATGCAACAGCATGGCATCACGTCGGAAGACTGGGGTGGTGAAACTCTGTGCGAACCCATTTCCGCGCTTAAAGGCACCAACGTCGAAAAATTGCTCGACGCGATTCTGCTTCAGGCCGAAATTCTCGAACTCAAAGCCAATCCACAATGCCCGGCGGAGGGCGTGGTGATAGATTCCCAAGTTGAAATCGGCCGCGGCGCGACTGCCACGATCATTGTCGAAAAGGGCACGCTCAAGCCGGGCGCCTCGCTCGTGTGCGGGCCCCATCATTGCAAAGTTCGCGCCATGGTGGACGCCCTTGGAGAGCCGCTGAAGTCCGTGCCCCCGGGCACGCCCGCCCGCCTCCTCGGGTGGTCCGGCGCTCCGGAAGCCGGCGCGCATTTCCATTCCGCCAAGAACGACCGCGCCGCGAAAGCCGAGGCGGAAGCCGCTGAAAGTGAATTGCGCAAAGTCGCCCACACGGAGAACACGGTCGAGCGCGTGGCCGATTTGGACGCCCTGCTCAAGGCCATCAAAGAGACCAAGCAAAAGGTTTTCCGCTGCATCGTCAAAGGCGATGTGCACGGCACGGTCGAGGCGTTGGCGGTCTGCCTCCAAGACATCAAGAGCGACAAGGTCAAACTCGAAGTCGTCAGCGCCGAAGTGGGGCCCATCAGCCAGAACGACGTCATCATGGCTGGCGCTTCCGACGCCGCAGTCGTCGGCTTCAACGTGAAAATGGAAAACGGCGTGGCCTCCACGGCCAAGCACAAGGGCGTGCGCATCATCCAGCACGACATCATTTACGAGTTGCTCAACCAGGTGCGTGACGCCATGGCGGACATGCTCGACCCCGAACTCCGCGAAAACAAAATCGGCGCCGCCGAAGTTCGCCAGGTCTTCCCGCTGGCCAAGGGCTTTGTCGCCGGCTGCATGGTCACCGAAGGCCGCATCGCCCGCTCCGCCCACGCGCGCATCCTGCGCAAAGACGTCAAACTCTTTACCGGGCGCATTGACACGCTCAAACGCTTCAAGGACGACGCCAGCGAAGTGCGGGCCGGTTTCGAATGCGGCCTCCACTTGGATGGCTACGAGGACTACCAGCCGGGCGACGTCGTTGAATGTTTTGAGATTCTGCAAATCAAAGCCGCGCTGTAATCGGCCGGCCGGGCGCCTGCCGCCGCCACCCACCCGCTTGTTCCATCCAAGCCCTGCTCCCCCACCGTCCGCACCATTCACTCCCACGCCGGGACACGGATCCGCCGCGCCCTCCCTGCCAATCTTAAATTTTCTCCGCCATGTCCCGCGTCGTCCGCATTAACGAATTGATCCAGCGCGAAGTCAGCGATTTGTTGCACACCCGTTTTCGCGAACGCACCGTGGGCATCACCATCACGGAAGTGGATACGACGCCCGACTTGCGGGCTGCCCGGGTTTATTTTTCCGTCATCGGCGGCGCCATGGCCAAGCACGAGGCCGAACAACTGCTTGAGGAAATCAAGGGCGAATTGCGCACCCGGGTGTTCAAAGTCGTGACCCTCAAATACACGCCGGCGCTTAGTTTCCACTTTGATGATTCCCATGTGCGCGGCAACCGCACGCTCGCCATCCTCGACGAACTCGAAGCCCGGGGCGAATTCAAGAACGAAAAAGAGGGGGAAATGACGAATGACGAATAGCGAATGGAACGCCGCCGAAGACCCACCCATCCCTTCCGCCCGTCGCCGTTTCGTTTCGTAATTCGAATTTCGAATTTCAAAATTTTGCCCGATGTATTTCCCCCAACATTCCGCCCGCTTCCGCACCCTGCTCGAAGGCCTGCGCGGCCGCCCCGTCGCCGTCCTCGGCCACATGCGGCCGGATGGCGATTGCATTGGCTCGCAGGTGGCGCTGACCCGCGTGCTGCGCGCCCTCGGGGCGGTAGTTGTCGCCGTCAACCAGGACCCCGTGCCGCGGCTGCTCAAGGAATTTGTCGGCGACACCCCGTGGCGGCGCGTCACCGAATATCAGCCCGAGCCGGGCACGGTCGCCGTGTGCGTGGATTGTGCCGACGCCCTGCGCGTCGGCCTGAAATTACGCGAGATCTTCCCCCGGACGTATCTGATGGTGGACCACCACGTTTCCAACGACAGTTATGCGGAGCACAACTTTGTGCTGCCGGAAACCGCCGCCACCGCCGAAGTCCTCGCGGGCTTTTTCTTCGATGCCGCCCTGCCCCTGGATGCCGTCACCGCCCAGGCGCTGTACCTGGGCATTGCGACGGACACCGGGCAGTTTCGCTTCCCCTCCACCACCCCGCAGGTCTTTCAGCTTTGCGCGCAACTGACCACCCGCGGCGCCGACCCCGGCACCGCTGCCCGGCTGCTTTTTGAACGCGAAAGCCTGGGTAAAACCCGGCTCCTCCAGGCGTTTCTCAATTCCCTCCGCCTCGAATTAAACGGCCGCGCGTGCATCGGCATTCTGCGCGATGCCGATTTTGCCGCGACCAGCGCGCGCCGTGAGGACACCGAGGGCCTGGTGGATTATGCCCGCGCCATCGAGGGCGTGGACGTGGGGGTGTTAATCGAGGAGCGCGACCAGCTTGTCAAAGGCAGCCTGCGTGCCAAGGACCCGCATTTTGCGATGCACAAGCTGGCGCAGCGTTTCGGCGGCGGCGGCCACGCCTGCGCGGCCGGCTTCAACGTCAACGAAACCTTTGACCAGTTTTACCCGAAATTTCTCGCCGCCCTGGGCGAACAACTGGCCAACACGAAGTAAAATCCAAATTTTGAATTAAGAATTTTGACCCTTCTTTGCCAGCCGGCCCAAATTGGTTTCAATGGCGAAAGACCACGTCTTGTTTCGCAGCTCTGGTTTCTTAATTCTTAATTCTTAATTCCTAATTCCCCCCATGTCCCCCGATCCCCATCAACTGGAAGGCATCCTCCTCGTGGACAAACCCACGGGTATGACTTCGCACGACGTGGTCGCGCGCCTGCGCCACCGCCTGCAAATGCGCCAGATCGGCCACGCCGGCACGCTCGACCCCCTGGCCACCGGCCTCCTCGTCATGCTCATCGGCCGCGCCACGAAAGTCTCCCAATACCTGACGAGCCTCGACAAGGAATACGAGGGCACCTTTGAACTCGGCAAAATCACCGACTCCCACGACGCTGACGGCGAAGTCACCGAAACCCACCCCGTTCCGTCCATGGACGCCGACGCGCTCCGCACCGTGATGCAGACTTTCGTGGGCGACCAGTTTCAAACGCCGCCAATGTTTTCCGCCAAAAAAATCAAGGGCGTGCCGCTCTACAAGCTCGCGCGGAAGGGCCAGGAAGTCGAACGGGAGCCGCGCTTCATCCATGTGGATTCCTTTGAACTGCTCGATTACACCCCCCCACTCGCCCAGTTCCGCCTGAAGAGTTCAAAGGGCACTTACGTCCGCACCATCGCGCATGATCTCGGAAAAAAACTGGGCTGTGGCGCGACCTTGACTGTGCTGCGCCGTACCGGCTCGGGCCAATTCCGGCTCTCCGACGGCGCCCCACTCGACCAATTTGACACCATGAGTTTGGCCGACATCCGCCGCCGCCTCATCCCGGTCTACCAAGCCGTCCCGAGCCACGTCCTGTAGGGGCGCAGACTTGCTGCGCCCTGGTTGATTCGCTGCGCCCGCCTTGCTTTTCCCCCTCATGAGCGCCCAACACCGCGCCACTTCGCTTGCCCAGGTTCGGCCCGCACCCGGCCCACTGCACCTGGCCATCGGAATGTTCGATGGCGTGCATCTGGGCCACCAGGCCGTGATCGAGGCCGCCCTGCATTCCGCCAAACAGAGCGGCGGGGTGACCGCCGTGCTGACGTTCCACCCGCATCCCAGCCGCCTGTTTCATCCCCAATCGCCCACCCTGCTCCTCATGCCTCCGGAACAAAAGGCCCGGTTCCTGCGTGAATTCGGAGTCGATTTGATCATCGCCCAACCGTTTACCCGGAAATTTGCGCGCCTGCCCGCCGGGCATTTTCTCGCTTACCTCAAAAAGCATTTGCCCTCACTGGCCGCGGTTTACGTCGGTGAAAACTTTCGCTTCGGCCACAAGCGCGCCGGCGACGTCGATTTGCTCGTGCATTCCGGACGCGACCTCGGCCTGACCGTCGTCAGCATCGCGCGCCTGCGGCACAATGGCCGGCCGGTTTCCAGCACCCGCATTCGCGAATTGCTGGCCCGCGGCGCCATTGATGAGGCCAGCCGCCTGCTTGGCTACACATACTACTGCGAAGGTATCGTCCAACCCGGTCGGAAACTGGGCCGGAAAATTGGTTTTCCCACCCTTAACCTGGCCTGGGAACCGGAAGCCCAGCCCGCCCTCGGCGTCTATGCCGTGCGCTTGCGCACCTCCCATGGCCGGTGGCGGCGGGGCGTCGCCAATTACGGGCATCGTCCCACCGTGGAGCGCCGCGGTCCCGTCAAGCCCCTGCTCGAAACCCATTTGCTTGGCCGCGGTCCGGCGCCCGGCCCCCGCGCCAAAGTGCGCGTCGAGTGGCTGGAATTCCTGCGCCCGGAAAGAAAATTTCCCTCCCTGAAGGCCCTAAAGAAACAAATTGCGCGCGATTGCGTTGCCGCCGAAAAACGATTTAAAAAGCAGTAGATTTTTCGGAATCCAACGCCCATGAAGCCCCGACCCATTCGCTGTTTGGTGACCGCCGGGCCGACGCGCGAACACCTCGACCCCGTGCGCTTTCTCAGCAATCCTTCGAGCGGCAAGATGGGCTACGCCCTCGCCGCGGCCGCGGTGGCGGCCGGCTGGAAGGTGGATTTAATCAGCGGCCCGGTCTCACTACCGCCTCCCGCCGGGGTAAAAGTGTTTCAGGTGGTATCCGCCGCCGATATGCTGGCGGCGGTGGAAAAACGGTTTCCCCGCTGCGACGTGCTGATCATGTGCGCGGCCGTCAGCGACTTCCGCCCCAAAAAGGTTATTTCCCACAAAGTTAAAAAGGGCAACGCCCCCCTGGTCGTCAAATTCGAACCCACTGTGGACATTCTTAAGAAAATGGCGGCGCGCAAAAAATCCGGCCAGCTCGTTGTCGGCTTCGCCGCCGAAACCAAAAACCTCGAAGCTTATGCCCGCCGCAAGCTCAAAGAGAAAAATCTGGATTTCATCGTCGCCAATCGCGTGGGCCGGGCGGGTGCGGGTTTTGGATCCGACCATAATAAAGTGACGCTCATCGGTCGCGACGGCACCTGGTTAAAACTTGGCCTCGCTCCAAAGGCAGGGATCGCCAAGCAACTTATCACTCGCCTGCGGAATTATTTCGCGGCTATGATTTGTTTTTAGTCATGGAAAAAACCCTCCAGGCTCTTAATGAAATGGTGTCCAGTGGCGTGATTGGATCCTATGCCATTGGCGGTGCCATTGCGGCCTCCTATTATATTGCGCCGACCGCCACCTTGGATCTGGATGTCTTCATTCCCATCCAGGTGGATAAGTTGGGACTGGTAGATGTGCGCCAGTTGCTCGATTATTTGCGGGAGCATGGCCATGCCGCTCATGAGGCGTGCTTTGAGATCGAAGGCTGGTTGGTGCAATTTCTCCCCACCCACAATCCCCTGACCGAAGAGGCGCTGGCCCAGGCCCGAACGGCGAATTTTGGCCAAACTTCCACCCGGGTATTGACGGCGGAGCATCTGGCGGCGATTATGTTGCAAGTCGGTCGTCCCAAGGATAAAGTCCGGCTGGCTTTGTTTTGCGAGGCGGATGCGCTGGACCGCGGCAAGTTTCAGGAATTGTTGGCGCGTCACCACTTGGTTGATGCCTGGCGGAATTTCTCCCGCCAGTTTTTACCGGAAAAGAATTAAATTTTATGGAAAAGAAATGGCCTCTCGAAAAATTCCTCGCCAGCCAGCGCAGCCAGTCGCGGGTCGCGCCGGGCGTTGGCTGGGAGCAGCGGGTCGAGGCCATTGAACGCTGGCAGCGCGAGCGCCGGGCAGGCGGCTGCTGGCACTTGCCTCGCCAACCCATCGTGCATCATCCTCGGCCCTAACCGCGCCATTCCCATGTCCCGCCGCGGCAACCCCTTGGAACGTATTTTGGGCCGGATTGATGACCTCGATCCCGGCAACCTCGCCATTCTCGCCCAGCGCCTGGCCCGGGAGCGCGAGACGCTTGAGACCGTCTTTAACACCATCAAAGATGGCATTCTCGTGGTGGACCCCAGCGGCGTCATCCAATACGCCAACGCCGCCGCCCGGGCCCTGATTGCCTTGCCGGAAAAAGATGTCGGTTCCGCGCGCCTCGGGAAGGTCATGCCGGATTTGGCGCGCGCGCTGGACTTGACGCCCCGCGCCACCGGTGACATTGCCCCGGCCCGGGCGCTCACCCGCGAGATTGAAATTACCTACCCCGAGCGCCGGCACGTGCGCCTCTATGTGGTCCCCCTGGCAAGCGACCGCAAACGCGGCGCGGAAGGCCAGTTTGCCGTCGTGCTGACCGACATCACCGAGGAACAGCGCTCGACGCGCGACCTCATCGAAAGCGAGCGGCTCGACTCCGTGCTCATGCTCGCGGCGGGCGTGGCCCACGAACTGGGCAATCCGCTCAATTCGATGAACATTCACCTGCAGCTCATCGAACGCCACCTCGCCAAGCTCAAAGAGACGGCCGCCACGAAGAAAATCAAGACGTCGGCTGACATTTGCGTCTCCGAAATCGAACGGCTCGACGGCATCATCCGCCATTTCCTCGAAGCCATCCGCCCGCAGCCGCCCAATCTGGCGGAAGTGGATTTGCTGGCGCTCCTGACGGAAGTCCTGGCGCTGCAACAGCAGGAACTGGAAAACCTCGGCGTGCGCGTCGAGATTGAAGTGGTCCAACCGCCGCCGCCCGTCCTCGGCGACCGCAACCAAATCAAGCAGGTGTTTTTCAACTTGCTGAAAAATGCGATGGAGGCCATGGAACGCGGCGGGCGCTTGCGCATCGCCGCGCGGGCGGATGACGCCTGGGTCTACCTGGCTTTTGCCGACAATGGCGTGGGCATCGCCCAGGCGGATTTGCCCAGGATCTTTCAACCGTATTTTTCCACCAAGCGTGGCGGGCACGGTCTCGGGATGATGATTGTGCAACGCATCCTCCGGGCGCACGGCGGGCAAATAGCGCTTGAAAGCTCCGTGGGCAAGGGCACCACCGTCACCCTGCAATTCCCCGCCAAACACCGCCGGGTGCGCCTCCTCGAAGGCGGACCCTGAGCAACCAGGCGGCCGACGGGTGGCGGTACCCAATCGCCCCCCGGCTGCAAGATATTCCACGAAAAGGAGTTGCCACGCGCAGGGGTTTTTTATAACACCCTAGAGTGAGTATGCAAAACATTGGCGACCGCCTGGCTGAAGCGCGCAAACGTCTGGGCGTTGCCCTGCGCGAAGCCTCTGAAGCGACTAAGATCCGCACCGATTACCTCCAGTCCATGGAAACCGGGTTGTTCGACTTTTCCCTCCCGGAGATTTACAAGGTCGGTTTCCTGAAAATTTACGCGCGCTACCTCAAACTCGATGCCGATAAACTGGCCTCGGATTATCTCGCCCAATTTGGCGGCAAAGCCGCCGGGGACCGGCCGAACTTGGGCGGCTTGGATGTGCCGGGCGGGTTGGCTTCCGCCCACGGCTCCGCGGGTCGTGATGCCCCGGCAGACTATGTGGCCGCCCGCGCGCAAAATCAGGCGGGCTTCGTCCGCCTCGGCATTTTTCTCGGCCTTGCCGCGGTGATCGTGGTGCTGCTCATCATGGGATTGAACCGTCTGCTCAACAGTGATTCCACCGCTGACATCTCCAAAACGTCGGGTACGCCGACCACCGTCAACACCACGGTGCCACCGCCCGCAGCCACCACCACCGCGCCGCCCATCAGCACAACGCCAGTGGTCCCGCCCGTACCCGGAATGCTGCAATTTACCTTCGCCGCCAGCGGCAACATCGCCAATTTGGAAGTCCGGCAGACTTCCGACCTCAAGGTGCTTTACTCGGGCCCGCTGGCCCAAGGCAAGAGCAAGTTGGTAGCGTCCAAAGGTCCAGTAAAAATAAATGTGACCCAGGTGCAGTTCCTGACCATTCAAGTCAACAGCGACCCGCCCAACAGCATCGCCGACGGCAGTGGCAAGCGCTACTCCGGCCCGCTCAATAATTTTGTCTGGCCGCCGCAGTAAGAAGGTCCAAATGATATGGGGCTTGTGGCTGGCGATGGACGACGTGAAGAGGCAAAGCGGAATCTTTCAGGGCCCCCAGACCAAATGGGCGAAAAATTCCGGACACCACCGTTCAATTTGCTGCGTTTGAAAGGTTGGCTGGGCTGGGAAGGGGAAAATAGCCCGCGCAGGTCGCTAATACAACCTGAATTTGCCTCGGACGATCTCATGTCAACATGCAAGGCATGACCCCTTCGCCTTCCGATAGTGTCGGTGGCGTAGGCTTGAGTAATACATTAAGTGCGGATAAAAATGGAACGGCTGTTGAATCGGACTTATTCTTAGGCGACGGTCGAATTGCCTATGCCGGAGTCCAAGGTAATATTCCGATTCCAATTTCATCGAATGATAAGCCAGCCTATAGCCTTGGCACAATGACGGCAGATGTTCTGGCGCTTGGAGTGAGCGTCGACCTTAATTCCGCAGTAGTTCCAATAGGCCTAAATTTTTTCATCGGCGGCGGATTTGGTGATGAAAAACTAAAAATTGAAACGCCCGCGCCAGCAGCTGTTATAGCGAACGTAAAACAAGATTGGCATGGAAATAGGAAAATAGAAGGACTGGTGGACCAGATTACAGGCGGTGCTGAAAAAGAATCAGCACCTAAACCAAACGAAGGAGCGCTAACTGATGGCCCAAAGTATCCACGACCATTAGTGGACCCCAATACCAACCCACCGCCTTCAACCTCAATTTCGCCTGCAGGCAATTTTGGAAGCGGCGACTGCGATTGACAATTGCGCTGACACCTTATACCCACTTGTAAATGAATGCCACTGCGATAGATTCGACGATCAGCCATCTGCTTGTGTCATTCACCTTAATTGCTGTTTTTGGCTTGTCTTTTTGTTTAAGCACAATACGTCGCCATTTAGATATCGATAAGGTTAGATTTAATAAAAACGAAGAACTTATCCGCAAGTACTCAATACCTCCAAAGGAACTCCTAACAAAGGCCGGAGAAGCCAAATTCAAATATGCTTCGATTTTCTTTTACAGCTCGCTTGTGGGATACTCAACCATAGTTATTTATCATTTACTCTATGCAAGTATTATCCTTCAGGACACTAGTTTCGGCCTATGGCTTGAAACTATGTTGGGGTGGTTTAGTGCCGCCGTCTTTTTTAGCTTCATTTATTGTATAAGTACGATTACATATTACATCAACGTTTCAATGTTGGATGAACTTTGCAATTCGAGTTTTTTATTTGGTAACAGAATTCCCCCGAAGAGATTCCTCACACGTTCCGGCAAGAAACGATATAATGCGGCAACGGTTTTCCTTATTGCGTCAATGTCCGGGTTTTCGATTTTGATTTTTTTGTGCAATGTTGGGTAGACGGATGATGGCAAGCTTCACGCGGAGCGGTGGTGTCCGGGCAGCCCAAATGGGCCAGTAGCATCTTGTGATCCTTTTCGGGGATGACGTCCGGAAAGGGTAAGCGTCACGCGAAGCACCTAAAGTAGACGGGGCGGCTTTATGCCAGGATGAGCGAAATCGATATGATTTTGTTACTTCCCGGTCAATATTGTAATCTCAAGAGCGAGTTGCTTATCATTCAGTTTAAATCGGTTTCCGCATCGCTTGCCCCCGTCCCCACCCGCGGGTTGCTGCTGTCCAGTTGGATGTAAGTAAGCTTGATATTGGCCTCCGTCGAGTAAACCTGCGCGATGCGATTCAAGCCCACGTAGGTGTAGGACTCAAAGGCATCAATCTCATCGTTCCCCGTCAACAAGTCCACCCGGCTCAGCCGGTCGTTCGTCTCGACCCAGAAACCGTAAGTGTAATAAATAATCTTCCCGCTCGGATACGTCATCCCCGTGCGCCGCACCGTGTTCGCGCTCCCGTTGGCGTAGGGTTTTAGAGGAAGGTTTTTCATGAGGGTGCGAGAAGGTGCTTTGCGAGGGTTGGCGCGTGAGTTTATTTTGGAGGCGATTACGGATTGCCTTCTCATTGCTTGCCACGCTCTTTCCTCTGCCGCGCAAGTTTCTTTCGGTAATCCATGACCGTTGAGATGGGCACCCAGATACCAAGACCAATCGAACAAACCCAACCTATGCCCTGGGGCAACATCGTGATCCAATACTCCATAGGAGAGCTGCTTCTGCTAACCTTTGTGCCATCGCCAAAAACCACCGACACTCTATATACTTTCCCCGTTGTCAGCTCATCATGTAGAATATGGCTACTGTAAATACCAAGCGTTAATTAAAACAAAGATGCAATGAGTACCAGAATCACAACTCCCGTTGAGGGATAGTTTGGACTGAGATTCGGCCTCATATGATCGGGACGGTATGTGGTTTAGCCAGGCATCTCATTATTCGCAGCCGTTACCATTGTCGCCGTTGTCATCAGAATCAAGCCCAAACATCTTGTCTAACCACGTTTCAATGGTCGGTTGTGCCTCAGGCGAACCAAGCTGGTCTGCCCCTGTTAATGCGGCTGCTTGAGTTGCGGCATTCCACGCGGCTGGCGCGGCTGCATCAGTAGCTGCGATTTCCGCATCGGTCATATTCAGGAACCTGCCTACCGAGTTATTAAAAGCTACTTGACTTAGTGCCTGGTTGGCATCCGTTCCCAGAACTCCGATTACACCTGAACCGCTTCCAAAGGCAAAGCCGAGAACTGCCGAAGCCGCGAGTTGGTTCGGATCGACTTTCCCCGACATGCCCAGCTGCGTCACAGCATTGCCCGCCGCGCTGAGAGAGGCATTCAAGCCGCCACTTAAGACTACAGTTTGGCCGGCGCTAATGCTGTTAGCCGCGTAAGCCCCCACCAGAGCCTCTCCCCCGAGGGCCGAAAATGGGTCAGGTTAAACCTTTCGACCATGAATTGGGCCGGGCAATTTGACTCGACTAGCCCCGCGATGTCAGCACACCGGCCACCAATGCCCTTTGCCACCCTCAACCCAAGGTTTTCCTCGATAGACCTTGGTCGAAAGGTTTAACCTGACCCATTTTTTGCCTCAATTAAAGAAAAAACTTTCGTTCACCGCTGGTGTGGAAACTTAAACTGACATAACTTAAAGGGCCTCTGTTTTTCTTGACGAAAGGCATGGTATGTTTTTAGCTTCACCCGGACTTTTGCACAAAAATTGAGAAAATGACCAATTCATTAGACATTTATCTAGGGGTTATGATCATTGGCTCTTCATTCTTGGGGCTCTATTACGGTATCAAATTAAAAAATAGCTATATTAAAAAACTATCTCTAGTCGCGACTGTTTGCGGTTTGATCGTTATAGCCATTTATGAAATCCCTTCTAAGGATCGGCCCTCTTTAATGGCAACAGAATACAATCGGGCGGGCTTGATTAAGGCCAGCGATGGCGATCTGAATGGAGCGATTAGTGATTTTACAAATGCTCTCAAACTTGATCCTAAATTTGCACCTGCTTATGAGAACCGTGGTCAAGTCAAATACAAAATAAGCGACGCAGAAGGAGCGATTGCGGACTTTAATCAAGCTATTAGCATCAATCCTAAACTTGCCATTGCATATAGCGATCGTGGTGCTGCCAAAAAGGATTTGCGTGATATGGTTGGTGCAATTGCCGATTGTACTCATGCCATAGAGCTTGATCCAACTTTAGCCCCGGCATATGAAAATCGCGGAGAGACGTTATTTCACACAGGCAACCTTAATGGTGCAATCGAGGACTTTAGTCGCGCAGTCGAGCTAATTCCAAGTTTTGCAATGGCTTTTAATAATCGCGGCTTTGCAAAAAGCAAGATGGGCGAATTAGACGCGGCCATTTTGGATTATACCCGCGCAATTGAAATCGATCCGAAAATGGCACAAGCTTATGTAAACCGTAGTGTCGCGGAGGCAAATAAGGGCGATCAGGTCGCGGCGGATGCTGATTCTGCTTTGGCACTTCGGATCAACCCGAGTCTCAAAAAATAATGGTTGATGAGAACCATGTTAGTTGGTCGATAACGTGTGGTGCCAACCTGAAAATGGATCCATTTCTAGTATAATATTTTGTAATACACCGTAAGCGTCACGCGGAGCACCTTCTATCGTAGATGTTCTCTTGTTTGGAAAGTAGTTTTTCATGGTAAGCGTCACGCGAAGCACCTTCTTGACAAAGAGCAGCCGTAGTTATCGTAGATACCGTAGGTATCATATCTATGACCCGAGTATTGTCACTTACGCGGCCTGCGATAGTTGCTTTTGGGCTTTGCCCCAGTTTTGCGGGGTGAGCTGGTCGACGGTGCGGTTGGTGGCGTAGGGCAACCGGGCGAGCACGTCGCGCAGGTAGGCGAGCGGATCGATACCGCGGCGACGGCAGCTTTCGACGATGGTGTAGAGGATGGCGCTGCGCTCGCCGGCGTGGGCGGCGCCGATGAACAACCAGTTCTTTTTGCCCAAGGCGGTGGGCCGGATGGCGTTTTCGACCAGGTTGTTGTCAATCTCGAGGCGACCGTCGTGGAGGTAACCGCCCAGCAAGGACCATTGGGAGAGGGCATAGTCGAGGGCCTGGCCAAAGTTGCTGCGCGGCAGGTAACGCCCGGACATTTTGCAGCGCTGCAAGGCGCGGTGGATCCGTGCGCAGATCGGGGCGCTCTGGCTGGCGCGGATCGCGGCGCACAGGCGCGGTCCGGCCTCGGCCTCGCGCAGGTCTTCCTCAATGCCGTAGAGCAGGCTGATCTGGCGCAGCAGCCATTGGGCGCGCAGGGGCGTTTGCTCGCGGGCCTCGTAAAAGTTGCGCCGGGCGTGAGCCCAGCAGCCAGCCAGGGTAATCCGGTCCTCGTTTTTGGCATAGCTGGCATAGGCGGCATAAGCATCGCATTGGCAGGTGCCTTCGAAACTGGCCGGAATGACCCGCTGCAGGCACTCGGCCGCGCGGCTGATTTCCCAGTGATAGAACGCGTCGCCTCCCGGCGAGAGCGCCGTCCACAGATAGCCGAGTTTGGTTTAACCGTGGCCGGGGGAGAGATAGCGGATCGGGGTTTCGTCCACCTGGACGTAGCCCTTGGCCATTACGCCGGCGCGGATGGATTGGTAAATGGGTTGCAGCCAGTCGGCGGCCAGCCCCATCCAGCGCGCCAGCGTGGCCCGCGGCAGTTCGACGCGGTGGCGGCTGGCGAACACGGCCTCCTGGCGGTAGAGCGGAAGATGATCGCAGTATTTGCCCACGATGATGGCGGCCAACAGCCCTGGCGCAGGCAGGCCGCGTTCCTGCAAGACTGGCGGCAGCGGCGCGATCACCGGCGGGCGCAGGGGGTCTTCGCGTTGGACGTATTTGCGGCGCACCAGCAGGCGGCGGAAGAAACGCGCCGGTTCGTAATCCAACTGCTCGCTGACCTCCGCGCCGATGAAGCGCCACTGGTGCGGGGCTGCGGCCACTTCCGGCGGTTCGATGATCTGCTCGACCACCGGCAAGTCCGCCGGCCAGCGCGGCCGTCGGTCTCCGGGAGGGCGACGGCGCTGACGTTTCCCGGCTCGTTCTCCGGATTAAGCAAAAACAAATCCAACTGGCCGGGAGTGAGTTGCTCGCTGGAGCGCCCGAACATCCGCCGCAGCAATAAATCCATCCGCTGGCGCACCAGGGACAGCTCCTGTTCCAACCGGGCGATATGCGCGCACTGGGCTGCATCCTTTGCCTGCCGGGCCACGTCCTTTGCCCGCAAAGCCGCGATTTCTTTTTGCTGGGCCGCGTCTTTGGCGGTGAGCTGGGCGACGGTGGCCAAAAGTTGTTCGACGGTCGGCATGGTGGTTGCCTTTGTGTAAAGCAAACGCCATGCAACAATATTAGTTTATGTTTTTCGGTCATACCACGGACGCAGGCGCCCGCCACGCAGGTCCACCCCGTCGGTGAGCATCGCCAGCGCCTCCGGCCGCAGCCGCAACTTCGTCTCTCCCTCCACCGCCTGCGGCCACGAAAAGCTCCCCTGCTTCAACCGCTTGCTCAGCAGCCACAGCCCCGTGCCGTCAAAGTAGAGGATCTTCAACCGCGTGCGCCGCCGGTTGCCAAACACAAACAGCGCCCCGCTTTGCAGGTTCTCCCGCAGCCGCGTCTCCACCAGCCCCGCCAGCCCCTGGTGGCCCTTGCGCATGTCGCAGGCCTCCAGCGCCACGAATACTCTCAACCCCCGGTAAAACTTAACATTGGGCCGCCCCCCCGAGCTGGCGCAGTACCTCCGCCGCCAGTCTCGCGCCCGAGGCATCGGCCACTTCCATCCACACCCCCGCACTCACCCGCACCACCAGACCCGCAGACCGGGTCGACTGCGGCTGCCCCACTACCGCCTCCACCCACTGCGGACGCGGGGTTCCCGTCGCGTCCGCCGCCGCCTGCTGGCGCCTGCGCTCCTGACTCCAGCTGGCCAACGTCGTGTATTTGATCCCCGCAAAGGCCGCAAACGCTGGCCAGCGCATCCCGCTGCGCTCATACTCGTCCAGCAGCTTTTCGCGCCGCTCACGCGGCGTTCTCACCCGTCCAAGACAGTCTTGCCGCAAAAACCCCGGCGCCGATTCACTTGTCGTAGTCATCCAGCCATTCTACCATAGAGATACCGTATTTACGGTAGAAGGTACTTCGCGAGTCGCTTACGGTGCTCCGCGTGACGCTTACCTCGTACCCGCACATTTGGGGAGGTGCACAAATATGAACTGGCGGGGCTTCCAACTGATCAGGTTCTCGTGAAATACCTTCCAGCCAATCTTTGTCGTTTGGGTATTAAGGCGGTGGCGGGAATCTTGTCGCTGGCGGCAATTCTAAATCGTCAGACCATCTGCGAAATCCTACGAGTTTTTTATAGGGACAACCCGAGCCATCTGGCTGAACTTGCATAAATCTTTTTCCAGATCTTATGTAATAATCCTTACATCGACATCGATAGCAATATTTCCGCCACTTCCATCGTCCAAACATCATTCCAACTGGCCAGTCATAGTCGTCGATGGTATGGCAATGTCCTCGACGACAGACAGGAAAAGGGAAAAAAAGTCGGATTCGACCCAACAACGCTAGCCAAAGAAAAATCAAAATTCCAGTGATTCCAATTGGCACCCCTAGCCATAAGGTTAAACCAAATAACGAATTTAAGAGAAAAGCAAAGAGACACCCATTTGTAATCCAAAATACTATCCATATGATTCGAAAAACAGAATGCGCCCAACCAACGTAGCCATCATTGAGAAACCGCATAAATCCCCATGGTTGCGCAAATAACAACCTGTGAAAATTATTTTCCATATGGTAGTTAACCCCCTCCCCCAAACCAAGGCAAACCCGAAAAAGCAATTTCCTTCCAGTTTCAGTCCGATCCAGTTTCAAACCTCCGCATACATTTCGGCGATGATTTGCCGCAACCGCTCGGCTTCGATGTCGCTCAAGGCACCGATTCTCGGCCCCAGCCGTAATTTGCTGACAGTCCGAATGTGATCCACGGCAATTTCCGCGGGGCGTCCAGCGCAAATTACCGCCAGGCGCGTACGCCATCCGTGGTGCCGTTGCGACGTTATCGGGCAAACCGTCACCGTCGCCAATTTCTCGTTTAGCACGTCCTTGCTGACGATGACCACGGGCCTCGCTTTGCCCATTTCCGCCCCCTCCACCGGATTCAGACGGCACCAATGAATTTCATAACGCTTCATCGCCTGGCTGCTTTCCGTTTTGGTTTCCTGACCGTCAGCATAGGCCCGGATCTATTCCGACCGAAATCACCCGTGCCGGCCAAATCGTTTTCGTCCCATGGACAAATCTCCACGCCATCGGGCAAATTGTCCCATTCCTCCCATTTCTCGCCGCTGGCCGCCAGGTATGAACCGGCGAGATAGGTAACACTTAATCCAGGGAGATAGGTTACAGTTTTGGGCTATGCCCTGGAAAGCTGTAAATCCTATGGAAGAGAAACTACGTTTCGTGAACCTGGCGGCGAGTGGCCAGTTCACGATAACCGAACTGAGCGCAGACTTCGGCGTGAGCCGCAAGACCGCTTACAAATACCTGCGCCGGTATGCGGCGCACGGCGTGAGGGGGCTGGACGAACGCAGCTGCCGGCCGCACCACTGCCCGCAGCGCACCGCGGCGGCGCTGGAGCAGCGGATGGTGGTGGCGCGCAAGCGCCACCCCACGTGGCGGGGGAGTAAGGGGTCAGGCGTTGCATGGTAACATGAGGCAGAAAACAGGGTCAGGCAGAAAACAGGGTCAGGTTTCGATTCGGGTAAAAAGCTGGTCGAGGAAGGGTTGGCTTGCCCCGGGGACGTTTGCGCATGGACCAAACGTAAGGACTGGCGGCATTGGCACTGCCCATGTGCCATAGTTGGCCCAGCCCACGATTGCCGGCTTGGGTGTGCCCCTTGACGTGATCGGCCAGGGCGATTTGCCATGGGGCGGATGGGCCGAAAATGGGTCAACGATGGCTACGCAATTTTTCCGAAGGCAAATAGATTTAGGCGTGACGATCCAGTCCAGTCCCGCGGGCGACGGAAGCAAATCATTGGGAATTGAAAAATCGCAACCCCGCATCGCTAAACTTTACCGGGAGCAAGTGGCCCGCCCGCAGCCGGAACCCTGGCCGCAAGGGGAGAAGATCTAATCTGCGGGCGTGGCGTAACGACCCAGGAACAAAATGCAGCCGCTGGCCGGATCGCGAATGAGAAACAAGAATGGATGATTGGCGCGAAACACGGGCGGGCCTTGCACCGCGAGGGCGAGGGTCATCACCACGCCGGTCGCCGCGGCGGCTTCGGTGCCCTCTTCGTTGATCTCGGCGAAAGCCTGATGCACCACGGCGCCAATAAAGAGGTCGCGCGCGCCATCCATGCCGGAAAAGTCCGCCTGGGGCGTAAAGGCGTCCGGCATGCCCAGCGCGGCCAGCGGGGCGCCCAGACCATAGTGGGTCTCCAGCTTAAATTTGGGCAAATAGACTTCGACCTCGGGCGGGGCGGAAAGTTTTCCCAGCCAGGCCGTGAGCTGGCCGGCGGCGAGGCTTTTTTCGAGTTCCGGCAGCGCCGCCGGCGATTTGGGCAGCAGCGCGACAAATTCCAGCGCATGGCCCTGGTAGGGCAACGCCAGAATTTGCAGCGGCACCGGCGCGTCGGATAAGTCCGCGAACCGGGCGCCGGACATTTTCCGGTGCATCAATGGGACGGATTTGGTTTTGCCGTCGGCCAGAGTGAAGGGCCCGGGCGCCGTGGCCCGGGCGTCGAAGGGCTCCGCCCAATGGCCTTTGAAATAGATGGCATTGACCAGGATGAGACGGGTGTCGCGGGACACGTCACCGGGATGCAGGAGGTCTTTGATGCGCTGCTCGGTTTTGTCGCCGACCCAGGCATTGACCCGCAAACGCGCGGCCTCGGCCTGGGTTTTGAAATCCACCGCAAAAACCGCCGAGGCAAAATCTTTTTGAATCGTGGACAGGTAACCCGGCAAAATGGGGCGATCCGATTGCGGCCAAAGAGAATTGGCCACCAGGAGCCGCACGCCGGCTTTGGTCCCAGCATCATTGAGGGACTTTTGCAACGCGCCAAAGGCGGCGGAAGTCGAGGCGGGCGGGAGGCCGTCCAAATGCAGCACTTTGGCCATTTGCGCGGCGGTGTCGCCGCGGGCTCCGGCACCGGTCATGGCCAGCGCGGTCTCGATGCTATAGGGGGAAAGGAACACGTTTTCTCCCGGCGTGGGGGCCAATTTCCGATAGAGATCAAAGGCAAAGGCATTGTTGGCCCGGGCGAGCGCAGCGGCATCCGCCGCGGGCGCGGCGGCCGATTGGGCCCAGACCGGCGACACGCCCACGAACAAAAGCCCGCAAACCAACACGGGCCGGCGAAAGTGGAGCGGACATGAGGGGGCGCGGTGCATGACGGAATAATTTTGGGCGCAAAAAAGATGGTTGACCGCCCGATGGACCGGCAGGGGATTTAGGGACCTTCTGCCGCGGAACGCAGGTGAATGGCATCGCGAATGATTTGGTCAACCTGATCGAGCAAAGTTTCGCGGTCGGGGACGAAAATGAAGCGGTCGCTGCCCAATTCGTGGTAGGCATCATACAACAGCTCGAGCGGCGGGCGGCGGGTTTTCAGCAAGTCGCGCAGGTTCTGGCTCATTTCCGCGGAATTCCCCAGTTGGAGATTGGCGCTGATGAGCTGGGCGAGGACGCCTTGATTGTGGGGATCCAAATGGTGGGCGGCTTCAAGGAGACGTTGCGCCTGGTCCAGCGCGCCGTGACTGAGGAAGCGGTTGGCGATGGTCATCAGGGTGTCCGGCCGGGTCTTGTCGGATTTGATGAGTTTCGTCAGATTGACGTCGGCATCCACGAGGTCGCGAATGCCGTAATCGGCGATGGCGCGCATGCTGTCAAACAACAGAATGTTCGGCGCCAGCCAATCCGGCTTTTCGTCATTGAGGGAATCAAGATACTGCAACGCCTCCTGATAATGATTGTTGGTCAGGTAGGCTTCGCAAACGAGCAGGGCAAAGGACGGGAGATAAAAATCGGAAGTGCCCCTGGTTTTGACATCCCGTTGATTTTCGACTTCGGCCTGATGGAAAATATCCGCCGCCAATTTCTCATCCCCCTGGTCGGTGGCAAAACTGGCGAGCATGATAATGGCGGAGGCATTGTTGTGAAACTGTTCCCGGAGTCGCTGCACGCTCATCATCACCCCGGCCTTGTCGCCAGATTTGGCTTTAATGTAAAGGAGTTCAATTTGGGGCAGGGGGTTGGATGAATCGTTCACGACCCGCAACTGGACGTAATATTCCGACTTGTCGAGGTTGCCCAAGTCTCGATAGTAGCGGGAGAGCAAGCTGTAGATTTCCAAGTTGGCCGGCGGGCCGTTAAACCGCGGCAGTGCTTTTTCCAGGTAAATGGGGGCTTCATACATCCGGCCGCGCTCCCACAGCAGGCGGCTCGTCAACATCACGCCATCCAGGGTGGATTCCAGCCGGTAGTCCCGGAGGGTGTCTTCGGCGCCGTCAAAATTGCCGTCATCAATATAGACCAAGACGAGATTGAGCGCGAACAATTCGCGGATTTGCTGGTTGGCGGGATTCAACGCCAGGTATTGCCGGCAAATTTCCACAATTTTCTTGGGCAAGTGCGCCTGTTGCAATTTGCTCAGGTATTCATTGATGTAGCGGTAATGGTCCTTAAACGTGGCGGGATCCTTTTCCGCATCGGCCACAATCGCGTACGGCAGGCCGTCTTCCATGACTTTCAGCGAGTTCTCCAGGGTGTCCTTGTAATAGACATAAAAGAATTCCGAGAGCAACTCGCGGGCGTGCAAATTCTCCGGCACTTTCATCACGCCGAGGCGGTACGCCGTCATGGCCGCGTCAAAGCGGTGGTGCTGCAAATGATCGTCGGCGAGACGGATGAAGTATTCGCCCATGGCCCGATCATGCTTTTGCAGGTTGGCGGGCACCATCAGGAAGAGCACGTCAGAAAATCGCTCGTCCATGTAGCCGCGGCCGAGCTTCCACCAAAAATACAGGCCCAATGCCGCCATCATCCAGCCGACGAGGCCCAAACCCACGACCGTGCCCAGCAAACGCAGCCAGCGCAAGCGCAACCGGCGCCGTCCGCCCGGATGCCGGCGGATGGCGGCCAGCCCAAACCAGATTGAGGTAACGATCTCGGCCTTGGGATTGGTCAATGAGGATTCCTGCGCCATGTCGAAAGATGGGTGACAATTAGGTACGAGAACGACCGGGATTTGTTCCCCATCCTCCCACACCGAAAAAGACCATCGTCCATGATGGAGGGAAAGCCGCCGCTTGGCAACAGCCGATGGATGGAGGCTTGGGGTTCATGAATTTCCCCGGCACCGGCCTGGCGGCGCGGTTGGCCGGAAGGCGACGGGAACCCACGCCTCATTATGACGCGGTTATTTAATATAAAAAGCAGCTTGCTTTCGGAGGAAAAAAGGTATTTGACCAAGAGAAGCTTTTCCGCTTCCCTTTAAGGCATTCAACCTACCCCTTCCAACTCAACCAGATAAACCACATGAAATTGTTGTCCAAATCCCTGTTCACCGCGAGCGCCATGCTGGCGGTTGCAAGTCCCTTCATCCATTTGTCGGCAGCGCCGTTGCCGGCGCCGTTTGACGACTTGGGCAAAGATTTCCTCGTCGCCAGTGTCGGGGCCAAGTTTGACTACAACTCCAACGTGCTTTCCTCGCCTGGCGGCTCGACGAAATTTGATGATTTCATCATGACCATCAATCCGGGCATCAAACTGGAATACGGCACAAACACCGATAATGACGTTTCCATGACCTACACGGAAACTTTCCTGCGCTATTACCGCCGTCCGAGCCTGAACGAGGAGCTTTCCAACGTGGGCCTGAACTACAGTCGCAAGCAGGGAGAAGTGGACTTGACGGCTGGTGCGTCTTATGTCCAGAATTACAACAATACTCCCAGTGCCGTCAGCCCCACGCTCTCGTCCATTATTCGTTATGACACGATTGCATTGAACGGCAATTTCACGTGGAATTACTCCCAAGTGCTGAATTTTGGCGGGGGCGTTGGTTTCTCCCAAAATCACTACCTTTACTCCGTCGGCCAGGGGTTCCAAGACACCGACAATTACACCCTGCCGGTGAATGCTTTTTACGTTTTCAGCCCGGCGCTGAGCGTGGGCGTCGGCTACACTTACGCCCAATCGGATCCGAAGAACTCCACGGCGCCGTTTGCCCAGGGCCGCGAACGTGACAGTCATACCGTCAGCTTGAATGCCAAATTGACGGAATGGCAGAAACTGTCCGGTTCCGCCAATGTGGGTGTGACCGAAAACCGCATTCAAGGCATCGCGGGTTCCCCGGCGCTCACCACAGACACGGTAAGCTATGGCTTGAGTCTTGATTACGCTTACAGCGAAAAAGTCATGTTCTCCCTGGACGGCAATCGGGGCTTCAATACCGGCACCCAGGGCCAAAACATTGAGACCACCTCCCTGTCGCTCGGTTCCACCTTCAATTATTCGCCCAGCCTCAAGTTTGTGGCGAATCTCCTGAGCTACACTTATTCCCAATATCTGCAAAACATTCCTTCCCGGAATGACAACACCTACACCAGCGGCATCACCGTAACCTGGACGCCGTCGTGGGATTGGCTGACGCTCTCGGCTGGATACACTTACTTCATGAACAGCTCGAGTGCGCCGAACGCCACCTACAACATTAACGTCATCACCGTTTCTGCGAACATCAAGTATTAATTCATTCGGCACCGCGAATGCAAAAGGCCGCCCGGCAAGGGCGGCCTTTTTTGTTGGCCGCTGGCCGCTTCACCGCAACGACCTGGCTAGCACGGCGCGAATTACGGCGCCCCCGCCACGCCAAAGGTTCTCCAGGGCCGCGTCCAGGGCCGGAAAATTCACGTTCGCCTCCTGGCCGGACTCGCCGGTCAGATGGGCGAGCGCTGACCGGCCGGTCGGGGGAACGGTGTAGTTGCTGACACTGCGCAGCACCAGCACGCGTTTCCAATCAGCCAGCGCCAGCCGATCTAATTGTCGCAACGCACCCAGGGTGCCGGAATCTTCCATCGCCGACGTTGCCAGCCGGCCGCACCCCTTGGTCCAATATTTCATCCATTGTTCCGCCCATGCGTGATGGCGGGTTCCGTGCCAGAACCGGGCCGCCGACAATACGTCGCCGCCTTGCACCTTTGGCGGCCGGGCGCCTGCGGCAAAAGCGGCATAGTTTTGCCGAACCGCCGCAAGCTCCGCCGAATCGAATAACTCCACCCGGCGCATGATCCGCCGCGCCCAAACGGCTAGTGGTGCATGGAGGTGAAAGACCTGCGCCGGCTTGCCGAACAGGCCCGCCGAGTCATCCACCGCACCAAACGGAAGCCGGGCACCCAGAGGCAAAATTCCAGTGTTCCAGTGGAGGGGAAGGTCCGCCGGATGCAAATCATAGGCCAGGTCGCCGTCCACCACCCAATTGGCCACCACGGGGCTGCCCAAGGAACACACCGCAGGATTGCCGCCGGCAATGCCGGCAACCACCCAATACGCCTTTCGCAAATTCGCCGGGCCCCGCAATCCCAGCGTTAAAACATTGACCGCAGTATTCACCGGACCAACTCCTGCCACCAGCGCCACAACGCCCTCCCCATTCCGCCAGAGCATACCCTTTGGAAATCCAGCAACCGGCCATGGGCGCAAGCCCAAGCCAGTCCGGAATCGTTCCAATTCCCCCGGGCGCCTTTGGCCGGGGTTAAACATGGTGACCAGCACGACTTTCACAGTTGGGTTCTCCATGGTGCAGGGGCGTTGGTTGAAGCAGGCGGATTCAGGGGCAGGCACCGAACCGCCGGCGACTCAGGTATGCAGGGCGGCGGGATAAAATGCCATGGTTAATTTATCACCGCGAATTCCATTCGGGTTGCAAATTTTGCAGTTGCCTGAAATTACGTTGCGCCATTATCATCAAACCGTTGGCCACCCCGCTTGCCCTCATAATGAACCGTCATCAATCAGGCAAAATCAATCCGGTTTTAATCGCCTTCCTCATACCGCTGATTGTGATCATAACCGCGGCGGTGTTTATGCTTGTGCGCAACCATCTGCATGAATCGTTGGAACCTTTCAATGTTGCCACTTACCAGCGCTCTCCGAATGAACTGCAGGGCAACCATTACAACCTCGATGCCCAGATTGAAGCCCAATTGCGCTGGGATGAGGGCTTTGGGCGCCTGCTCAAAGTCAAGACGGTGAGCACCGGCGAGCATCTGAGCGTCCTGGTGCCGGACAAAGTGGGCGGCGATTTCAATGCCGGCCAGCGCTTTCACTTTAAAGTGATGGTAAAAGACGGATTGATCCAGGTGGAGGATTTGGAGAAATATTGATCCTGCGGGATTAGATCGGCGGCCCGGCTTTTGCCGCATCCACCCCGGCCACTGCCGCATCTATGGCCGCCAGCTCCGCCGGGGAAAATTTCGTGTTTTGCAGTGCGGCGAGGTTGTTTTCGATCTGTTTCACGGAACTGGCGCCCGGCAGCACACTGGTCACGGCCGGCTGGCGCAACACCCAGGCCAGCGCCATTTGGGCCAGCGTCTGCCCGCGCGCGAGGGCGATCACCTGTAATTTGCCAATCATCGGCCGATGCCGCTCGACCGTTTCCGCTTTCAGGAAAATGTTTCGCGTGGCCCGGGAACCGTCCGGCACGCCCTGCAAATAGCGTTCGCTCAGAATTCCCTGTGCCAGCGGGCTGAACGGAATGCACCCAATGCCCTCGCGTTCGAGCACGGCAAACAAACCCTGCTCGGGCTTGCGGTCAATCAGGTTGTAGCGCGGTTGGTGGATGAGGCAGGGCGCGCCCATCTCGCGCAGCAGTTTCGCCGCCGCCGTAGTCTGCTCCGCCCCATAGTTGGACAGGCCCACATACAGCGCGCGGCCAGTGCGCACCGCATGGGCCAGCGCCCCCATCGTCTCCTCCAGCGGGGTGTTTGGGTCCGGCCGGTGGGAATAAAAAATGTCCACGTAATCGAGCTTAAGCCGGTGCAGGCTCTCCTCGAGGCTGGAGAGCAGATACTTGCGCGAGCCCCAGTCGCCATAGGGACCCGGCCACATGAGGTAGCCGGCCTTGGTCGAAATAACCAACTCGTTGCGGTGCCGGGCCAGATTTTGATGGAAGATTTTGCCAAAATTAACTTCCGCCGAGCCAGGCGGCGGCCCGTAGTTGTTGGCCAGATCGAAGTGGGTAATGCCATTGTCAAACGCGCCCAGGATCAATTCCCGTGCTTCAGCCAGGCTGTCTTGGTCACCGAAGTTATGCCACAAGCCGAGGGACACTCGGGGAAGTTGCAACCCACTGCGACCACAACGGGCATAGGGGGTTTTTTCGTAGCGATTTGGGCTGGGCGTGTGCGGCATGGATGGAAAGCTGCTTTTTATGCCCGAAAAAACACCTCCGAGGCAACTGCAATCACCCCATTGAGCCTACCCCGAAATTGAACGTGCCAAAGCCCCTCCGATGGGCTAGACTCCCATTTCCACCAAGCGCAGCCCTTCGGTCGCCCGCAGCGGCGGCCCTTCCAAACTTCTGCATGGCCCAGACTCTGACCAGAAAAAGCAGCCACAGCGGCGTCGTGAAACAATTCTCGGTTTTCGCCGAGAACAAAGTCGGTCGGTTACACGATGTCGTTTCGCTGTTGGCCGGCAAAGATGTGCATGTCCTGGCGCTCTGCCTGGTGGACACCACGGACAGCACCATCATCCGCCTCGTCGTGGACTATCCCGAGGCCGCAGCCCCGCTGCTGGCGGAGCATGGGTTTTCGCACAGCCTCGCGGAAGTGCTCGCCGTTGAAATTGACACGGAAGCGCGCCTCCGGTTTGTCACCGCCGCCCTCGTGCAGGCCGAGATCAACATCCATTATATTTACCCCTTTTTGATGCGGCCCAATGGCAAGACCGGCTTGGTGCTCCGGCTGGAGGACGCCGAACTGGCGGCGGAGGTGCTCAAACGCAATCAAATCACGGTATTGACCCAAAATGATCTGGCGCGGTAAGAAAAGTGGCGGCGGCAAAGGCCGCGGCAACAATTTTGGCCCGGCACATGAAGTTGATTCTACAGAAAAATGCGACGGAAATCCGCCGATTACACAAGCGGCTGCATGAAACTCACCGGGTTCGCGAACAGTCCGCCGCCCAGCATCAGGCTTATCTCGACGCCCTGGCCGAATTTCAAGGGCGGTACGACGGATTGGCCTTTCCCAACGGTTTAACCCGCGAATTCGAATTACTCAAGACCGCCGACGTGAAGGCGGCGGCCAATGCCATCGCCTATCTGGAGGCCCACCCCTACTATTTTCGTTCCCAATACATTGCAGGCAGTTTACGCCGGGCCCTGAACAAGATCATCGACCGCATGCCCCCCGATATTCAAGCGCGATATGCGGCGTATAGACTGGAATTGATAGAATGGAAGCGACTCCGGCGCCCCGGGAAACCTTGACCGTCACTCCTCCACTCCAAACAGGGCGTCCGCGAAATCATCCACTGAGAACGGCTGCAAGTCGCCCGCCTGTTCGCCGAGGCCAACAAAGTGGATCGGAAGTTTTAATTCGCGGTAAATACCGACGAGGGCACCGCCCCGGCTGGTGCCATCGAGCTTGGTAATCACGAGGCCGGTCAAATCAAAGGCCTGGTGGAACACTCTTGCCTGTTCGATGGAATTCGATCCCAGCGACCCGTCCAACACCAGCCAACGGTGCCGCGGGGCCGCCGGATCGTGCTTCTGCAAGACCCGCCGGATCTTTTTCAACTCCTCCATCAAGTTATGTTTGGTGTGCAGCCGGCCGGCCGTGTCGAGCACCACCAGATCATGTCCGCGCTTCGCCGCCGCCTGCCAGGCGTCGAACGCCACGGCAGCGGAATCGGCTCCGGTCTGGCTGGCTACGATTTCCACATTCAACCGCGTCGCCCAAGTGCGGAGTTGCTCGTTGGCGGCCGCCCGGAAGGTATCGCAGGCACCCAACACCACGCGGTGTTTCTTGTCCTGATAGAAAGACGCCAGTTTCGCCGCGGTCGTGGTCTTCCCAGAACCATTGACGCCCACCAGGCAAATCACCTCCGGCTTGCCCGGTTCCGCCTTGAGCACCGGTGGCTGTTCCGCCCCGGCCAACACCCGTTTGAGCACGGTTGCGCCGAGTTTGGCGGCCTCCTGCCCGCGCAGGGCTGGATGCTTCTTCCAGGCGGTTTTGATTTCGTCCAAGATCTCATTGGCCGTTTCGACCCCCAAGTCCGCCCCATAAAGGGCTTCCTCGAGCTGCTCCACACTGCTGGCGTCCAGTGCCCTGGTAAACAGACCTCCCACCTTGCCAAAAGCCTTGTAAAATGTCGGCGTAGTGCGTTTAAGACCGTCGGTGAATTTTTTAAGGAGCGCGCGCATGGTGGGCCACGGACAGACCGGCAACCCGGAGTGCCTGCAGTGAACCAGAAACGTTAAACTCAAATCGGCCAAGTGTAAACTTATATGCGGATGAACGCGGGTTTCCCAGCGGGAAGAAATGCCGTTGGTCGTTCCGGCCAATCCACTTCCCAACGTTGACTCAAAGCGCCATTTCATCTAGATTTTAAAATCGTCCAACCTTGTGCCCCCGATTGTTGTTGCCAGCGGGCGACGTGCATTTTCGCCCAATCTTGCGGCCCGGCGATTACTCACCGTCGCTGGCTTTTTTCTTTCTGCCCTGTTGGCCCGCGCCAACGGGCCGGGTGGCGGCGCTGGCACCGGGGCCAATGTCACCGTAAGCACCACCAGCGCCAACATCACGCTGTCCAACGGCCTCGTGACCGTGGTGATTGCCAAAGCTACGGCCCAAATTCTGACGATGACTTTTAACGGGGTACAGGCGTCCGACGGAGGTACCGCCAGCAACAGCGCGTTTTATTGGCAGGGCAGCGATCAAAACGGCAACGAGGAAATACCGTCGAATTGCACCTATTCGCTGGTGACCGACCCCGCCGGCAACGGCGGGAATTACTGCGAAATCAGTCTCAAGCAAACCTACCCCAACAGCGGCGCCACCACCAACGACCCGGTGGATTCGGACTTCCGATTTTCGCTCTTCCGTGGATCCACGGGCATCTACGTGACCGAAGTCATCTCCCGTTCGGCCGCGTACCCGGCCGGTATTGCCAATCCCTACAGCCACACATTGAAGCTTAACAGCCAATGGAACTGGCTGGCCGAGGACCCCGGCCCGAATCGCGCCATGTATTCCACCACCGATCTGGCCGACGGTCTTTCCGGGGTGAATTTCGCCCCAAAGGAAGTCACGCTCTTGACCACGGGCACCTATGCCGGACAGTTCGATTGCAAATACAACTATGCCGGCGACTTGGGCACCATCAACGCCTCCGGCTGGATTAATACGAACGCCAACACCGGCATCTGGTTGATTTTCCCGTCTCACGAATATTACAACGGAGGACCCCGGCATCCGGAATTGCTTTCCCAAATTCAATTGATCAATCAGCCCTTTAACGGCGGCCATTTTGGTTTCAGCGCCGACTTGAATTTCGCCGCCGGCGAAACCTGGACCAAGGTTTACGGACCCTACCTGATTTACATGAATAGTGTTCCCGCCAACACCGCTGACCCCCAAGTCGCGCTGTTTAATGACGCCCAGGCCCAAGCGCTCGCCGAACAAGGTGCGTGGCCGTATTCGTGGTTCTCCAACGCCGCCTATGTGCAGGCCGCTGGCCGTGGTACGGTGACGGGTCACCTCGTCATCAATGACAGCGGCAATCCCTTTGCTTCCAGCGCCGGGATGTGGGTCGGCGTTATTCAACAACCACCGTCCACGACCGGCGTCACCGATTTTCAGGCTTGGGGAAAAACCTACCAGTATTGGGTCAAAGCAGACGCCAACGGCAACTTCGCCATCCCCCATGTGGTCGCGGGCGCCAACTACACCCTCTTCGCATTTGGTCCGGGAGCGATTGGCCTGTTCGAGTCCCAACCGCTCACTGGCACCGCACCGCCCATTTCCATTAACTACCCGGCGGCACCGTTTGCCGTCACGGTCGCTGGCGGCAACACCACCGGTTTGGGCAACATTACTTGGACCCCCACCCGCGTGGGTGCAACCGTTTGGGAGATCGGCCAGCCTGACCGCGACACGCTGGAATTCTTCCATGGCCCCGACGCCTGGCATGGGGATCAAGGCACCGCAACCGCTCCGGCGGAGAATTGGGCTCCCTTTCAGGATTTTCCCACGGATTTTCCGAATGGATTGACTTACAACGTTGGCCAAAGCCATTGGGCGAATGGCTGGTATTATGCCCAGCCCACCATCCTGGACCCTGTTACCGGCAACTTGAACGGCAACACCTGGAAGGTATTCTTCAACCTGCCGGCGACACCAGTGTCCGGCGCCCAAGCGTCCATATATATGGGGATCGCGGGCGATTACGCAGGGCCGATTATTGTCACAGTCAATTGCCTGGTAAATGGCGGCAACACTTCCTTCCCCACCACTGGCGCCTTTCCCGGTTACAGCAGTGATCCCATGATCCGGATGAGCTCGCACGGCATCTTTTGCGATCTCCGCATTACCTTCGCCGGCAGCAATCTGCACGCCGGATTGAACGAAATTGATTTCAACATGCGAAAGGGTGGATACTTCTCCAATAGCGCCATGTATGATTACGTGCGCTTGGAATTGACCGGTTACATCCCTCCCGCCCCGGCTAATCTAACGGCGCTCGGTGGCAATGATTTGGTGGCGTTGTATTGGCCAGCCGCACCGGGCGCCACAAGTTACAATATTCTCCGTTCAACGACCAGTGGCAGCGGCTTCACCACCCTGGCCAGCAATATTACCGGGCCTGTGGCCGGCAGCACGGCTGACTCGGCCATTTACACCGACGCAACAGCCGTCAACGGCACGACTTATTTCTACGTGGTGCAATCGGTGAACCCTGGAGGCGCCAGCGCCAATTCGACCGTGGCAAGTGCCACGCCCTCCGCATCCTCGGCTCCCGCGCCAAGTGCGCCTTCAGGAGTATCTGTCATTGTAGGCAGCACCCAAGTTACCCTGCATTGGAATGCCTCCGCAGGCGCCGCGTATTATACCATCGGCCGCTCCACCTCCAGCGGCGGTCCCTATTTAAACATCAGTGGTCCGGTCACCGGCACAACCTACTCCGATATCGGTCTGGATAATGCCGTGACTTACTACTACGTGGTTTCGGCGGCAAACGCGAACGGCGCCAGCCCAAACTCGGCCGAAGCCAGCGCCCGCCCCATGCCCGTGCTGCCGGCACCTCCCGTCAACTTACAGGCACTTGCGGGAGGCGGCAATCTGACTCTGACTTGGACGCCAGCCGTCGGCGCCACGAGTTATACGGTCAGGCGTGCGACCAGCGCGAACGGCAATTACACCACGCTCACCACCACCGATAATATCGCTAGCTTTACCGACTCGACGGCAGCTCCCGTCACAACCTATTATTACACCGTTCAGGCGACGAATCTCGCCGGGGGCGGAAGCAATTCAACTCCGGTGACCACCACCACTCCGCCGCCTGCGCCCACCAGTTTAGGCGCCATTCCCGGCAACACCACCGTAACACTGGGTTGGAGTGCGTCCAGCGGAGCCTCCAGCTACGTCGTGCGGCGGGGAACCAGCAGTGGCAATGAGACGACCACGGTCGCCAGCGGGATCACCAGCACGAACTATCTCGACACCGGGCTGACTAATGGCGCAACTTACTTTTACGTGGTGGCCGCCGTCAGCCCCAGTGGCACCAGCGCCAACTCTCCCGAAGCCAGCGCCACGCCCTTCACTCCGGGCGGGGGCGTTTTTTGGATCAATTCCATAACCGCGGCCCCGCAAGATTGGGACCTTAACAATAACTGGAGCAACGGCGTTGCCTTTCCCAACGGGACGCAAGCCACCGCCATCGTCAATTCCAGCATCACTGCCAATCAGACTATTAACCTGAGCCAGCCCATCACGGTCGGTTCACTGAGTATCGGGGTCGCCAACGCTGCTTTTACCATTACAGGCAACAGTGGCTCGCTAACGTTGGACAATTACCCGGGCCACGCGGCATTAAGCGAATTGCCGGCCAGCTCCGGCGACACGATATCCGCGCCCATTACCGTAAATGGCGGGTTGAACATCACCAACAATTCCACGCATGCCTTCAATCTTTCGGGCGATATTTCCGGCGCGGCCAATGGCATCATCGTAAATGGTAATGTGACTTTCGGCGGCACCAATTCGTTCAGCGGTGGAGTCATGGTCGAGCCAAACAGCGCGGCCCTCGCCGGAAGCGCTTTGGCCAATAATGGCACGTGGGGAACGGGTGCCATTACGTTCCAGGGTGGCACCCTCCAGTTTTCCGGCTATGGTGGAAGTGGCAGCACCGATTGGGGCGGATGCGCCAATCCGTTCATTGTTCCAGTTGGACAGTCCGGCACCCTTCGCCTGCCGCCGCGGTTTGGTTACAGCACCCCCTTCACCAGTTCTCTGACCGGCGGCGGCATCTTGAATGTCGTGGTGGATTACGTTCGCGATTATTTTACGGGCAACTGGTCGGCGTTCACCGGACAAATCATTGTCAGCGCGCGCACCAGTAGCGGCGATTTTCGGATTAATAACGCCTTTGGCTATGCCAACGCGTCGGTTTACCTGAACAGCGGGGTAAATTTCTATAACATCAACACCAACAACCAGACGATTGACCTGGGCGAACTCGGCGGCGCCAGCGGCGCGTTGATGGGCGCGGGCAGCAACTCGGCCGCCAATCCCACTTGGCGCATTGGGGCGAAAAATACGACCAGCACTTACGCCGGGGTCATCGCGGATGCCGGCGTCACTGCGGTCATAAAGATTGGCACCGGCACCTTGACCCTTACCGGCGCAAATACCTACAGCGGGGGCAGCACCGTCAGCGCGGGAACCCTACTGGTCAATAACTCCATCGGTAGCGGTACGGGCACTGGAGCCGTGACCGTGGCGAATGGCGGCTTGCTCGGTGGCACGGGGGACATTGCCGGAAATTTGTTCGTTCAGCCCGGAGGCGGGCTGATACTCGGTAACACCGGCAGCCTCACCATTGCCGGGAACGTGGCCCTGAACGGCAACGTGGTTGTCATTGGCGCAATGGGTCTGCCCAACGGAAACTATGCCTTGCTGAGCTACGGCGGCAGCCTTTCCGGCAGTCCATTGTTTAGTTATGCAGCCCCAGCCGGCGCCAACCAGGCTGCAACATTTGACACTGCCGGCGCCGGCGTAATTACGGTGACTGTCTTCGGCCCGCCCCCGGCCCCAGGAAATCTTACCACCACCCCCGGCAACGGCAACGTTACGCTCACTTGGGACAGCTCCCCGGGAGCGGCCAGTTATATCGTCGAGCGCTCAACTGCCAACGGGAGCGGATTTGCAGCCATTGCCAGCAACCTCAGCGGCACAACCTTCACTGACAACACGGCGGCCAACGGCATGACTTACGATTACCTCATTGTGGCGAAAAACGCCGCGGGGTTGAGCAATCAATCAGCCACGGCAAGCGTTACCCCGGCCCAAACCTTTGCGCAATGGGTTGCCGCCAGTTTCCCCGGGCAATCCGATCCTGCCATCATCAGCCCCACTGCGGACCCCGATGGGGACGGGCTGCCCAACCTTCTCGAATATTTATTCGGCACAAATCCAAATTCGCCCGATGCCGCCGCTGCCGCCATGAGTTGCGGCGTGGATGGCAATGGAAACTTTTTGCTCACATTCCGGCTCGCTAAAAACACCAGCGGTGTCAGCTACTTCATCCAGCAATCGCCGGACTTGGTGAATTGGACAGATACTCACGTGTCGGCCTCTCCGGTCAGCGACCAGGGCACCTATACGTTAATGCAGGCCGTTGTGCCTTTCAGCACCAACCCAGGCCTGTTCCGTATTCAAGTCTCAACACCTTAACCGGCTCAATCTAATCTTCCGCCGCCGTTCGCGAAGGCCGGTCGAGGGAATCCTTCACTTTATCAAGGATGCCATTGAGGAAACGCCGCGAATCCGGATTGGAGAAAGCCTTGCCCAATTCAATGGCCTCATTGATCGTCACCACCGGCGGAATATCCCGGCGGTGCAGCAATTCATAAATTCCCAGACGCAAAATGGCCAAATCCACTCGGGCGATGCGGTTGAAGGCCCAATTGTGCGCGTTTTTCTTAATAAGTTCATCAATGGCGGCCTGGTGCTGAAGCGCGCCCTGGATCAGCTCCTCGGCAAAGGCATAATATTCCCGCGGATGTTCTTGCGTGGCAAAAAACTCCTGCACGGTCGCGTTCAAATCCACGCCGGTGTTGGCATCCCACATGTAGAGAAATTGCATGGCGACCGCACGACAGTCGCGCCGGCGGCTGGCTTTGCCGGTGGCCGGCGGAGCCGCGGCGGAGCCGCCGGTTTTTTCAGTAGTCATTAAATATCTCGTTTAGTTGTTTTTAAAGACCTGTTTCGGGTCGAAGCCTTCATCCTCATCGTCCTCTTTCTTTTCGTCGTCCTCCTTTTGTGCTTCGAGCACGTCCAGCCGGTCCACGAGCTTGAGCTTGTGCCAGGCCATTTGCAAGGCCGCACGGGCGAATTCCGCCCCCCGGTCCCGCGGCGCGAGGACGCGTTCGCGCGCCTGCTCCAGCGACCCCACGGTCAGGATGCCGTTGATGACCGGGATCTCCGACTGCATCCCGATGGAATGCAGCGAATAGGCGGTGCCGTAGCTGATGACCTCGTGATGCGAGGTTTCCCCGGCCAGCACGACGCCCAGGGCGATTAGACAGTCAAATTGACCGGTGGAAGCCAGCATGTGCGCGGCATAGGGAATTTCGTTCGAGCCGGGTACGCGTAAAACCTCAATGTTCCGCTGGCGCACGCCCGATTGCTTTAATACCGCCACGACCCTCTCCAGCAGGGCATCCACCAGTTCGCCATTATAACGCGCGGCCACGATGCCGATAAAAAAATCGGATCCGTCAATGGCCGCAGCCTCAGGGGGATTGTCACTCATCGCAAAATTATGAATTTAGAATTAAAAATTAAGAAATGGAACAACAGCTGAATATGGGCGGCTCCATGCTCGATAACAAGCCCTAGAGGGCCACCGTTTCAATGATCTCAAGGCCATAACCATCCAGCCCGACAACTTTGCGCTGGGGCGAGCCGGTCAGCAGGCGGATTTGCTTAAGGCCAAGATCGGCCAGGATTTGCGCGCCCACGCCATAGTCCCGAAAGTCCATGCGCGAAGCCGCCGGGGCCAGCTGCCCCTGGGCGCCCGCCTGCGGCTCGAGATTCAATCCGCCGGCAGTTTGTTCAATGTAAACCAGCGCGCCGCGGTTTTCCCGGGCGATGCGCTCCAGCGATTTGGCCAGAGAGTGAAATCCGCCAAACTGGCGGGAGCGAAAAACATCGGCCAGCAGGTTCTCGCTCTGCACGCGCACCAACGTGGGCGTGCCGTCGAGTGCCCCACGGGTCAACGCGTAATGGGTGCGCCCGTCGAGCGGCGTGCGGTAAATAAATAAATCGAAATGTCCAAATTCGGAATCGAAGGGAAGGGATGTCACCCGTTTCACTAACTTTTCCCGGCGGTGGCGGTAATAGATGAGTTGGGCGATGGATATTAGCTTCAGGCTAAAACGTTGCTTGAACTCAATTAATTGGGGCAATCGGGCCAGGGTGCCGTCTTCATTGACAATTTCGCAGAGCACTCCGCTGGGGTGCAGACCGGCAAGGATGGCCAGATCCACTGCAGCTTCAGTATGGCCCGCCCGTTGCAGCACGCCGCCAGCCTTGGCCCGCAGCGGGAAGACATGGCCTGGCTGCACCAGCTTGTCAGAAGTCGAATAAGGGTCGGCCAGTATCCCGATGGTTTTGGCCCGGTCGTAGGCACTTACTCCGGTGGTAATGCCGTCCGCAGCGTCCACGCTAACCATGAAATCGGTCCGATGCGCCTCCCGATTCTGCGCCACCATGGGACCAAGCCCGAGGCGCTTGAGTTGCGGCTCCACCGTCGGCACGCACACAATGCCGCTACCATACCGAATCATCATGTTTACGGTCTCGGGCGTGGCCTTTGAGGCCGCCATGATCAAGTCGCCCTCGTTTTCGCGCCCCTCGTCGTCCGTGACGATAACGACCCGGCCAGCCGCAATATCAGCAATGGCCGCCTCGACGTTGTCGAAAGGCGGCGCCGGATGCTCGAGGTCGGTTGCACTCATGGACGGCAAGGGAAACCAGTCAATCTACCCCGCCTGGGCCACTGGCGTCAAGGACACTACGCGCATTTATGGGACACCAAATCGCGATATGCACCCTTGCGGAGAATTTCCCGCTTAACTGGCCGATAAGACCCCGCCATACAATACTTGCCAAAAGGCCGAAAATATTGGAGAGTATGCCCTGTGAAAGTCTTCCTTAGTCATTCAGCCAAAGCCGCTGGCCTTGCGCGCAAGGCGGCTGGCGTGCTGCGTGAACAAGGGTTGGAAGTCTGGTTGGCTGAAGAACAAGTCATGCCGGGTGACAATTATGCAACCCTGATTGGTGAGGCCTTGAATTCCTGCGACGCGATGGTTGTGTTGCTCACGCCGGACAAGGACGACGCGCAAATGACGAATTACGACATGATTTATGCCTTGGGCGCGCCCAATTACCGTCAGAAGGTTTTCCCGTTAATTGTTGCAAGTCATGAATCCATGGCCGTCACCAAATCGCTGGTCCCCTGGATTTTCATGGGCACAACGCAAACCGTGCGTCCCGCTGAGTTGGCGGCGAAATTGAAAATAATTGCCCAGCGATTGGGACCTGCCTCCGAATCCTCTGCATCTGTGGCAGCGGCGAGATGAACCCCCGTGCGCTCCCTTTGCCCTCATGCCTGCCCGGAAGATATTTCTGTCGCATTCCAGCATCGACCGTGCCAAAGCTGACCGCATTGTCAGGGTATTGTATTGAAGGCCCATTCGTTGAATGTATGGTATAGCCCAAAAAGAATATTAGGGGCGCAGCAATGGCAGGATGAAATCGGCCTGGCATTAAACCAATGCACTTGGTTTGTCGTGCTTTTGAGCCGGGCCTCAGTTTCCTCGTTGTGGGTCAAACGTGAATTGAATTATGCCTTGACCAAGTCGCGCTACAAAGAGCGCATCGTTCCCGTCCTGCTGGAAAATTGCAATTTTGAAAGTTCACTTTCGTGGACGCTTTCCACCACGCAAATCGTCACCATGAAAAAACTTTCCCGAAGCACGTTTGCGAGGCTCTTGCAGGTATGGGAAATTACCTATGACGCGAAAAAATTGAAACGGTGACTGAGCCACTCACCGAAGGGGGCAGGTCAGGGGCAGGAGTAAGGCCGGCAGGGATGGAGACATTCACTCCTGGCCGGACGATTTTTGTGCGGTTTTATCCCGGACGGGATGTTATAAGGATAAAGCCACCCCTGCCCATGACGACCGATAGTGATTTACTTCGACGGTATTCCGAGCAAGGCGATGAGGCCGCCTTCGCCGAAATCGTTCATCGCCATGTGAACCTTGTCCATGCTTCGGCGGTGCGCCTGCTCCAGGGCAACGCCACCTTGGCACAGGATGTGACCCAAAGCGTTTTTACCGACCTGGCCCGCAAGGCCGCAACTTTGACCCTCCATGCTTCCGTCGCCGGGTGGCTGCATACCAGCGTGCGGTTTGCCGCCTCCAGCGCCGTCCGCAACGAACAGCGACGTCTTACTTTCGAACAAAAGGCCAGTGCCATGATTGACTTGCTCCAAGCCGACGATGCCACCACTTGGACGCAATTGCGCCCGTTCATTGACGAAGCCGTTGGCGAACTCCAGGCACATGACCGGGACGCCGTCCTCTTGCGCTTTTTTGAAGATAAAAGTCATCGCGAAGTCGGCGAGGCGCTGGGGCTGACAGAAAACGCCGCCCGCATGCGCGTGGACCGGGCCGTCGAAAAACTACGGGCCTATTTTGTGCGCCATGGTGTGACCACGACCACCGCACTGCTGACCACGACCCTTGGCACCCAGGCTGCGAGCGCCCCCGCTCCCGCAGGTCTTACCGCCGCTGTGGTCGGCAAATCCCTGGCCTGGGCCGTGGGAACGAAAGTTGCCGGCGGGAAAATTGCAGGGACTCTTGCCTCGAAAATGAAAGCCATCCTGGTTGGTGCCACCGTTTTGGCCACGACCGCCGCGGCGGCAGTGCTGTACCTCCGTTCCGAATCCAGCGCTCCCCCGCCGCCCCAAAAAACTGTGGCTGCGGTGGTCAAACCAAGTGTCGCAATCTCCTCCCCGACACCGATGGCAATGACCAATTCCACGGTGGATCTTGGCGCCACCACCTTGGCGGCGGCACCGATTGCCACCGCGCCCGTCGCTGTTCAAATTGTGGACAGTGCGGTGCAAACCGGAAACAGTGCCGATTCCTCCACGCCGGCGCAGCTTATACAGCAGGTGACACAGTCGGACGCTCCTTCCGATTCGACCACAACCACCGCTCAAGACGGGTCCACCCCGTCCCAGAAGTCGGAGCCCTCGCCCAAGCCGAAAAGCAGCTTGCAGATGGCGCCGACAACCGGCATTGCCACTTGGGGACGAAACTATATCGGTCAACTAGGCGACGGAAATATCGAAAAAACCGGCGCGAACGCGGCCCCGTCCAATCCACCGGTCTTGGTGAAAGAATCTGGGGCGCTAAAGGGCAAAACCGTTATCGCGATTGCGTCCGGAGAGCGGGCCAAACTGGCACTTTGCTCCGATAACACCCTCGTCACTTGGGGCGATAACACCGTCGGTCAGTTGGGCACGGGTAAGGATGACCTCAAATCGAGCAACGTACCCGTGTTGGTGGATCGATCTGGAGCACTGAAGGGAAAAACCATTACGGCGATTTCGGCGGGCGAATCGACGACGTCCTTTATGGTTCTTTGCTCGGACGGCACAGTTTGCTCTTGGGGGGCAAATCCCGGACACTCACGCCCTTCTGGTTGGAGCTTTTCTCCACGATTGGTAAACACGGGAAGCATGAAGACGCAAAAAGTCATCGCCATGACTGGAGGTGGCGAACCCATGTTCCTCTGCTCCGACGGTTCGCTCTATTCCTACGAATGGACGCCCAATAACCTCTATGTGCTGGTGAAAAAGGATGGGACCGGCGCGTTAAAAGGCAAAACAATCACCGCCATTTCCGGAGGCGATCAGCACAAGCTGGCGCTTTGTTCCGATGGCACACTCGTTTTTTGGGGAAGCTACGACACCGGCCTCATCCCTAAAGGTGAAGTGGAGTATAACCATGGCCGGGACCCCATTGCCCTCCACCTCGACGGCTCGCTGAAGAGCAAAGCCATTACCGCCATTGCCCAAGGTTCACACGAGGTCATGACGCTTTTTGCGGATGGCACATTGGCCATTTGGCCATGGAAAACTTTGGCTGTTTTGCAATGGGCAAACTTTTACGGGGCACCGGCGCCCGGCGGCCCTTTTGTCACGTTGGGCAAAAGTTTTTCAGTAAACGGCAAAACCTACAACCTTTCTCCTCAATTCGTGGATTCCACCAATGAGTTATCGCCAGATAATAAGATTGTGGCCATTGCGGGCGGATCACACGATAACTACGCTTGGCCCTTGGCGGGGCTTTGTTCCGATGGCACGTTGATCCTGTTCGGCGGGGTGGGAACAATTGCCCAAAACCAAATAAAGTTGGTGGACTCCTCCGGTGTGCTTAAGGGCAAAACCATCCGCGCTTTTACCCCAGACATGGCGTTATTCGCCAATCCGACACCTCCCTGAGTGCAGTTAACCCAAGTGTGGCTTCTACCGCAGCGTCAAAATCAAGTCTTTTGGTTCCACCCGGTCGCCCACTTGCGCGGCGATTTCCTCGACCACGCCGTCCACCTGCGCGTAAAGCGTGGTTTGCATCTTCATCGCTTCGAGGACGCAGAGCTTGTCGCCATTCGCCACTTTTTGACCGACGGACACGGAAAGACTGCTAACCATCGCGGGAATGGGTGCCCCAATTTGTTTCGCATTGGCGGGATCGGCTTTGCGGCGGGGTTTGCCGCGAGGCTGGACGGCGCGGTCGCGCACTTGGGCCTCGCGGGCGCGGCCGTTCAATTCAAAGGTCAACGTGCGCACCCCTTCGGCGTCCGCGTCGCCGACTGATAAGAGTTTCACGTAAAGGCGCTTGCCTTCCTCGATGTCAATCGCGACCTCCTCGTTCTGCTTGAGTCCGTAGAAAAAGACCGTGGTTGGGATGACGCCGACATTGTCGTAAGTCTCCGCGAACTTGACCAGTTCCTCGTAGACTTTCGGATACATCAGATAATTATAAAGATCGTCGTCATCACCGGCGCGGCCGCGCAGCTTGAGAATGTGCGCCCGGGCGGCTTCGACGTCCACCGGCGGCGCCTTGGGCCGACCCGTGGCCGGTTTCCGGTTTCCGAGCACCACCTGTTGCACGGCTTTGGGCCAGCCACCCAGGGGCTGCCCCAGCCCACCCGCCAACATGTCCACCACCGACTCCGGGAAGGCAGTGCCGGGCGGTAGGTTGACCAGGTTGGCTGGCTCGATGCCGCGCGTTAGCAGGAAAATCGCCAGGTCGCCGACGACTTTGCTGCTGGGCGTAACCTTGACGATGTCGCCGAGGAGGGCGTTCACTTCCTCGTAATAGCGCACCACTTCCGGCCAACGCGCGCCGAGGCCGAGCGCCGTCGCCTGCTCGCGCAAATTGGTATATTGGCCACCGGGCATCTCATGTTTGTAAACCTCGGCGCTGCCAAATCGCGGGCTGGTGTCGAATGGCTCGTACGCCTGGCGCACCGCCTCCCAATAAATTGACAGTTCGTTGAAGAAATCCACATCCAACCCCGTCGCCCGGGGGGAGAAACGCAAGGCGTGCGCCACGGAATTCAAATTCGGCTGGCTCGTCAGGCCCGACATGGACGAAACCGCGAGATCCGCAATGTCCACGCCCGCCTCACTGGCCGACAGGACGGAGGCCGACGCAATGCCGCTTGAATCGTGAGTGTGGAAATGCAGGGGTATGCCAAGTTCCTCCTTGAGCGCCTTGACCAGTTTCGACACGGCCAGCGGGTGGCACAAGCCAGCCATGTCCTTGATGGCCAGCATGTGCGCCCCGCGTTTTTCCAACTCCCTGGCCAATTTGACGTAATACTTGAGCGTGTATTTATCGCGGGCTGGATCAATAATATCACCCGTATAGCAAATCGCCGCTTCGCAAATTGAATTCGTGTGATTGCGAATGGCGTCCATCGGCGCCTCCAAGTTTGGCAAATAATTAAGCGAATCGAACACCCGGAAAATATCCATCCCCGCCTCGGCGCAGTGTTTGATAAAACCCTGGATGACCTTGTCCGGATAATTCGAATAGCCGACGCCATTGGCGCCGCGCAGCAGCATTTGGAAAAGAATGTTCGGTATCTTCTCCCGCAAGACCCGCAGCCGGTGGAAGGGGTCTTCCCGCAGAAACCGCAGACAAGTGTCAAACGTGGCGCCGCCCCACATTTCCATCGAAAACAGCTGGGGCGCCCGGCGCGCCATCGCGTCCGCGCACGCCGCCATGTCGGCCGTGCGCACCCGCGCGGCGAGCAGCGATTGGTGGGCATCGCGAAAGGTCGTGTCGGTGATCAGCAGGCGCTTTTCCTTCAACACCCATTCCGCAAATTTGTCCGGTCCAAGTTCGCGCAACTTGTCCCGCGAACCCGGCGGTGGCGCCTGCGTCCGGTCATATTTGGGCAGGATAAGCGGCAGAGTCATCTTCGGCCGGGGGCGGCCCTTGACCTGCTCGTTACCGTTTACAATGACATCGCCCAAAAAGTTCAGGAGCTTGGTCGCGCGGTCCTGCCGACGCGAGAAGCGGAAAAGTTCCGGCGTATGCTCGATCATGCCGGTCGTCGCCTGACCGCTCCGAAATGTCGGGTGGTTGATGACGTTTTCGAGGAACGGAAGATTCGTCTTCACGCCGCGAATGCGCATTTCGCGCAGCGCCCGGTCCATGCGCCCGCAGGCGATATCGAAGGTCGAGGCAGACGCCGTCACCTTCACCAGCAGCGAATCGTAAAACGGCGTGATCACGGCGCCCGTGTCACCCATGGCGCCATCCAAGCGGATGCCGAACCCGGCCGCGCTGCGGTAGTTGACGATTTTGCCGTAGTCGGGCGTAAAGTTCTTCTCCGGGTCCTCGGTCGTGATGCGACATTGCAGCGCCCAACCCATGCGCGGAATTTGGTCCTGCGGCGGCAACGCCATGACTGCGTCATGCAGCGAACGATTTTCTGCCACTTGAATTTGGGCGCGCACCAGGTCAATGTCGGTGATGACTTCCGTAACCGTGTGTTCGACCTGGATGCGAGGGTTCATCTCAATGAAGAACCACTCCTTCGATTCCATGTCGTACAGAAATTCGCAGGTGCCCGCGTTTTGATAATTCACCGACCGGGCAATGCGCACCGCCGCCGCGCACAAATCCCCCACGATTGCCAGGTCCAGCCCGACCGACGGCGCGATTTCGACCACCTTTTGGTGGCGGCGCTGCACCGAACAGTCGCGTTCGTGCAGGTGCAGGACATTGCCGTGCTTGTCCGCCAATATTTGCACCTCAATGTGCTTGGCGTGTTTGATATACCGCTCGAGAAAAACTTCATCGTTGCCGAACGCGCGCTCCGCCTCGCCCTGGGCCTCAGTCAGGCGCGCCGCCAAGTCCTTGGGTTCGTGCACAACGCGCATCCCACGACCGCCGCCGCCATGGGCTGCTTTAATGATGAGCGGAAAACCGATTTTCTTGGCCCAAGCCGTCGCATCCTTCGGGTCCTTGACGGGATGCGGGGTGCCGGGAAGCGTGGGGACACCGGCTTTTTCGGCAATCTCGCGCGCCGCCGTCTTGTCGCCCATCTTCTGCAAAATTTCCGGGGTGGGGCCGATAAAGACCAGACCCGCCTCCGCACACGCCTTGGAAAAACGGGCGTTTTCGCTCAAAAAGCCATACCCAGGATGCACGCCCCAGACTCCCTTGGCCTTGGCCAGGGATACAATGCCGTCAATATCGAGATAAGCCGCCACGGGCCCCTTGCCCTCGCCGATGAGGTAAGCCTCGTCGGCCTTGAATCGGTGCATGCCGAAGCGGTCTTCGTGCGCGTAAATGGCCACCGTACGGTAGCCTAGTTCCGTGGCACTGCGGAAGACACGGACGGCGATTTCACTACGATTGGCAACGAGGATTTTGCGGTTCTCGGGCATGGGCGGATGGCGGTAGCAAAACGCGTGCCGTCTAAAGTGAACAGCGCGCGCGCCCGCGAGTTATAACCCATTGCCCGTTGGCGTCAATCCTGTCGCGACATTTTTTCAGCCCGCAGCCTTGCCCTGGGTGCCGTCACGGCGTAGCTTGCCCGCATGCCGCTTCCCACGCCTCCACCCTCCCTCGCCGCTCGCGTGCGCCCCTGGGTGCAATTGGATTACTTTTCCTACCACCCGCAGGTCTACTCCCGCATGATTGGGAGTGCCTCGGAAGACGCCCGCCCGGGCGATTTGGTGGCCGTTTATGACAAAAACGGCCAGCGCTTCGGCGCGGGTTTTTTCAACCCTGCCGCCAAGGTGCCCCTGCGCGTCCTGCACCACGGGCAGGACGCGGTGGACGAAACCTTTCTCGAAGGCCTGCTCGACCGCGCCTGTGATTTGCGCACGAAAATCCCCGGTCTGGCCGACCCCGCCCTGACCGACGCCTACCGCGTCATTAGTTCCGATGCCGATTCCCTTTCCGGCCTGATTGTGGACCGGTATGGCGACACTTTATGTGTTGAAATCCACAGCCTCGGCGTCCACAAGCGCATCGCCAAATGGTTGCCGCGCCTCCATGCCCGCCTCGGCACCAAACGCGCCACCGTCCGCGTGGACCCGGAAATCGCCCGCATTGAACGCATTGTGGGCCCTGCCGAATCGGGTGACGCCCCGCCGGCCGTAAAAATCCGCGAACATGGTGTGCGCTTGGAGGTGGACTTCGCCTCCGGCCATAAAACCGGCTTTTTCTGCGACCAGCGTGAAAACCGCAAAATGCTCGGCGAGTGGGTCAAGCAAATCGGCCCCAAGGCCCGCGTGGCGGACTTGTGCTGCTACACCGGCGGATTCTCGCTGGCCGCAAAAATGCTTGGCGGCGCGGAGGATGTCACCGGCGTGGATCTCGACGAAAAGTCCATTGAGCAGGCCAAACGGAACGCCAACCTCAATCAGGCCCGCATCAACTGGGTGCACACGGATGCCTTCATGTGGATTCGCCAGATGCTCCTCAATAAATCGCGATGGGATGTCATCGTCCTCGACCCGCCCAAATTCGTGTTCGACAAGGACGACGTGGAAGGTCGCCTTAAATACCGCGACTTGAACGGCCTCGCCATCCAACTTGCCAACCCCGGCGCATTGTTTTTGACCTGCTCCTGCTCGGGCCAAATCTCCGAGGAGGAATTTACCGAAATCGTCATCGCCGCCGCCCACCACCGGGGCAGAAAACTCCAATTCCTCGCCCGCACCGGCGCCGGGCCGGATCATCCCGTCATGTCCAATTGCCCGGAAAGCCGGTATTTGAAGGCGCTGTGGGCGCGGGTGTGGTGAATTTTTCTCAAATTCACCTATGCCATAAAACTCGTCGACCATGATTCCTTTTATTTCCCCGAATCGGAAAACAACTGATTCCAAAACGCATTTTTTCCTTCATATTTTTAGCGTGCCCCAACGTTTGCCCCGCCTGCTTATGATAAAAACCCCGCACCTGCTGCTTGCGCTGTCCCTGCTCCTGCCCGGGGGCTGCGCCAGCTCGCCGCCAAGCGCGAAAGTTGTCCTCTGGAACGACCGCGACCTCGTCGGCTGGAAAATGCATCTGAGCGACCCAAAAATTGACCAAGCCACGATGTGGAGCGCGCACGATGGCGTGCTGCATTTGGTCGGCAAGCCCAACGGCTACCTCCGTACCGACAAAACATATTCAGACTACCACCTCCATGTCGAATGGCGCTGGCCGGTCGGGGCCGCCGCCCGGAGCAATAGCGGCGTATTCGTGGATGTCAGCGGCCCGGATGGCATTTGGCCGCAGGGCGTTGAATGCCAGTTGGAGGCCGGCAACGCCGGCCAGCTCGTGGGCACCAAGATCGACCTACCCGGCGCCCCCGTCAGTAACAACAAACCCCGCGCCCCCCGGCTGGAGGCATCCTCTGAAAAGCCCTTCGGCGAATGGAATTCCTACGAGATATACTGCCGGGACGACACCATCGAGGTCTTCGTCAATGGCGTGCGCCAGAACCGCGTCGAAAAGGTCTCCGCCACCAGCGGCGCCATTGGCCTGCAAATGGAAGGCTACCCGGTGGATTTTCGCCATATCTGGCTGGAGCCGCTGTAAACATTCAAAGATAACGTGTTTGTTTCGCGTTTCGGGTTTTGCGTTTCGAGTTGGAAACCACCGGCGATTTGGACACATTGTGTGCCTACCAACCTCGCTCCAGCCCAGGGCGATCGGCCCCCAACCCGAAACGCCAAACTCGAAACTCGAAACTACTACCCCATGGCCGGCCTTGGCAAATTTCTCAAAACGGCGCAAAAGGCGCAGAAGCAGGTTGAACTCGTGCAACAGCAGCTTGCCGCGCGCGAGCTCGAAATCTCCGCCGGCGGCGGCGCCGTAAAGGTGAAAATCAGCGGTGCCGGCGATTTCCGCTCACTTACGCTCGATCCCGAATTCCTCAAGGAAGATTCCGCCATCGTCGCCCAAACCATCCTTGATGCCGTCAAGCAAGCCGACGCCCAAGCCAAAGCCCTCAGCGAAGAGGAAATGAACAAGGTGACGGCCCAATTCCAAATGCCGGGGCTGTTTTAGGAAGGAATGCCGCCTGTCCAATTTCTGAATTCTGGATGCTGAAACCCGGGCTCCCCGGTGAAATTCAGCAAACAGAATTCAGCGCTCAGCATTTTTGGCTTCATCCCTCATCCTTCATCCTTCATCCTTCATCCCCATGCCCTCCTCCTTCGACCACGCCCAAAAGCTCCTGCGCCAGTTGCCCGGCCTCGGCTTCCGGTCGGCCGAGCGCCTGGCGTTGCATTTGCTGGTCGAACAACCGGAGAAGCTCGCACCCCTCCTCCAGGCCTTGCAGGACGCCGCCGCCCGGCTGCGCCGCTGCGCCCAATGCGGGAACATGACCGAAATTGGCGATCCCAACGCCCCGGCGCTATGCGAAATTTGCCGCGACCCCACCCGCAAAGCGGAGCAGCTTTGCTTCGTGGAGACGGTCATTGATCTGCTGGCCATGGAACGCGCCGGTGCCTACCGCGGTGTATACCATGTCCTGCACGGCAAACTATCGCCGTTGCACAAGGTGGGCCCGGAAAATCTCAACCTCGCCACGCTCGCCGCACGCCTCGATGCCGACACCGTCACCGAAGTCGTCCTCGCGCTTTCCAACGACATTGAAGGCGAAGCGACGTGCCACTACCTCCAGGAAACGTTCCTGGCCGGGCGCAAACTCGCCGTTTCCCGCATCGGCTTTGGCCTGCCCAGCGGCAGCGGCCTGACCTATGCCGACGCCGACACCCTGCGTAGCGCCCTCGCGGCCCGTCGGGAATATTTCTAAGTTCTCACTCATGCCCACCGAAAAATTCATCCCCTTCTCGCGCCCGACCATTTCGCGCGCGGCCATCCAGGAAGTCACCGACTGCCTCAAATCCGGCTGGCTGGCGACCGGCCCGCGCACCGCCAAATTCGAAGGGATGCTCCGCGAATATTTCACTGCGACCCACGCGCAGGCCTGCATCTCCGCCACCATGGGCCTCTGGATGGCCCTCGAAGCGATTGACCTGAAGCCCGGCGATGAAGTTATCACATCGCCCATGACCTTTGTCGCGACTTTGAACACCATCGTGCTCGCCGGTGGCCAGCCGGTGCTGGTGGATGTCGAACCGGGCACCTATAACATCGACGTTAAAAAGATCGCCCGTGCCATCACCAAAAAGACCCGCGCGATCATGCCCGTGCATTTTGCCGGCTGCCCCTGCGACCTTGATCCCATCTACGCCCTGGCCAAAAAACACCGGCTGCGCGTCATTGAGGATTGCGCTCATGCCATGGGCGCGGCCTACAAAAGCCGGCGCCTCGGCAGCTTTGGCGACATCAAAGTTTTTTCGTTTCACCCCAACAAAAACATGACAACCGGGGAAGGCGGTTGTGTCGTCACCCGCGATGATAAGATCGCCAAACGCATCGAGATCCTGCGCTTCCACGGTATCGACCGCGCCGGCTGGACCCGCTACAGTAAGCTGCCAGGGCTTGGCCACTACGACGTCGTCGAACCGGGGCTTAAGTCTAATTTCATGGACCTGCAGGCGGCCCTGGGCATCCACCAATTGCCAGCGCTCGATGGCTTCAATAAGAAGCGCCGTGAACTGGCCGGCCACTATTTTCAAAAGCTGCGGGGAATCCCGGGCCTCACTCTCCCCACCCCGCCCCGCTACGCGCACACCCACGCCTGGCACCTTTTTGCACCGGTCGTGGAACCCAGCGCCCGGGTTTCGCGGGACACTCTCATGGTGGAATTGAAAAATCGTCTCATCGGCACGGGTCTGCACTACACGGCCTGCCACCTCCATTCGTATTACCAAAAAACTTTTGGCTGGAAACGGGGCGACTTCCCCGAGGCCGAACGCATTTCCGACGGCATCCTCAGCCTCCCGCTGTTCCCCCTCCTCACCGCCCGCGACCAAAACCGCGTGATTCACGCCGTGCGGGAAATTATGGGCTGACGATTTTATCCACGAACGAACACGAATGGAAGGCAGGGGAGCCCCTTTTCATTCGTGTTCTTTCGTGGATAAAAATCTTTGCGCTTCCCGCTCCTTTGCGGTACACAATTCGCCTATGCCCACCCCGGAGATTTCAGTGGTTGTGCCGGTTTACAACGAGGAAGGAAACCTCGAACCGCTGTTTGCGCGCCTGACGCAGACCCTCGACCGGCTCGGCCGCACCTGGGAAATCCTTTTCACCAACGACGGCAGCCGCGACCGCTCGCTGGAAATGCTCAAGGCCTTTCACCGGCAGCGGCCCACCCAGGTGCGCGTCATTGATTTCAACGGCAACTACGGCCAGCACACCGCCATCATCGCCGCGTTTGAGCGCGCCCGGGGCGAAATCATCGTCACCCTCGATGCCGATCTGCAAAATCCGCCCGAGGAAATTCCCAAACTCCTCGCGAAAATTGACGAAGGCTGCGATGCCGTCGGCGGCGTGCGCGCCCAGCGCGAAGACAGCCTGGCCCGCAAATACCTCTCCCGGCTGATTAATCTGGTGCGCGAACGCACGACGGACATCCGCATGACCGACCAGGGCTGCATGCTGCGCGCCTACCGCCGCCGGGTGGTGGACGCCATCGTGCGCAGCGGTGAACGCGCCACCTTCATCCCCGCACTGGCTTACAAATTCGCGAGCAAAAACGGCGAGGTCGAAGTCGCCCATGCCGCGCGCGCCGCTGGCGAGTCGAAATACAGCTATTACAAGCTCATCCGCCTGAATTTTGACCTCATCACCGGCTTCACCCTCGTGCCGCTGCAACTGTTTACGCTGTTTTCCATGGCCTGTTCGGGCGGCAGTTTTTTTCTCGTGGTGGTGCTGCTGTACCGCCGCTTCATGCTCAATCTGGACCGGGAAACGTTTGGCGTGTTCACGCTGCTGGCCATCGTCATCTTTCTCATCAGCGTGTGCATGCTCGGCATCGGGCTGATTGGCGAATACGTGGGCCGCTCCTATCAATGCGTGCAACAACGCCCGCGCTACGTTGTGCGCGAAGTGCTGGAGAAATTGGATTGAGCGCTTGTTTAACCACGGAGGACACGGATTTCACAGAGGAGCCGCTTGCCCACCTTTCATTTTCCATCGTCCATTTACCGTCCCCATGCCCACCCCGCGTGTCCTGTTTTTTGGTTATAGTGAAGTCGGATATGCGACCCTCGAACTCCTGCTGGCGCGCGGCGTGACGGTGGCGGGCGTGTTCACCCACACGGACGACGGGCACGAGACGCAATGGTTCCGCTCGGTGCCCAAACTCGCCGCCGCCCACGGCCTGCTCGTGTTTACCCCGGATTCCCTGAAGGATCCCGTCTGGGAGGAAAAAATCCGCGCGCTGCAGCCGGACCTCATTCTTTCGATGTACTATCGCAACATGATTCCAACGCGGCTGCTCCAACTCGCCCCGCTCGGGGCCTTTAACCTGCACGGTTCATATCTGCCGCGCTATCGCGGGCGGGCACCGTTGAATTGGGCCATCATCCACGGCGAAGATCACACCGGCGTGTCGCTCCATGTGATGGTCAAAGAGGCTGACGCCGGCGATTTGGTGGATCAGGAAAAAGTCGCCATTGGGCCGGAGGAACGCGTGACCACGGTGCTACCCCGCGTGCGCGAGGCCGCCGTGCGGGTGCTCGAGCGGCAATTGGCTGCGCTGCTCGCCGGAACGGCGCCGCGAACGCCGCAAGACCACTCCCTGGCCACGTACTTTGGCAAGCGCGCGCCTGATGATGGCCGCATTGACTGGAACAAGCCGGCGCACGACGTCTTCAACTTGATTCGAGCGGTAACCAAGCCCTTTCCCGGAGCTTTCTCCGACGTGAATCTTAATGGCCAAAATACCCGGTTGGTCGTATGGTGGGCGCAGATTTTGCAGGGTGGGCACGGCGCAAGCCAACCGGGAACGGTCGTCAACCTCCAGCCACTGACCGTTTGCTGTTTGCAATCAACCTACTTGAAACTTGTTGAATATGAATGGGTTAATATAAATCCATCCCATCTACCTGCAGATCCGCCATTCTTGCAAATTGGTACGGCGCTTTAATTATTAAATTTCTGTGAAATTCCTGCTTAATTTTCGCGCATAACCGCCGAATAGTGAGGGTAATGACGTTGACTATCGCCGGTAGTTAATCGCCAACCCACCCATCCACCCCCAACTAGCTCATGTTTAACGTGACTACCACTACTCCCGATATGAAGGGTATCAGCCGGATTGACTCCGGCTCCACCCACGGCTGGTTCGTGCGCGCCTACAAGAACGGCAAAACCTACTCCAAGCTCTACAGTGACGGCAAATGGAAAGGCTCGGAATCCGCCCTCGCCGCTGCCCGTCAGCATCACGTCGCGCTCCTTGACCGGCTCGAAAAAATCCCTGCGAAGCCCCGCGGCCGCCGCATTGTGTTTCGCGACTCGCGCAACACCACTGGCGTGCTCGGCGTTTCGCGCAGTGTCAAACGCACTCCCGCCGGCGTGGTGAGCGAATCCTACGCGGTGACCTGGCGCCCCGAACCGGGCGTGCAGAAATGCACGTCCTTTTCGATTAACAAATATGGCGAAGACCGCGCGTTTAAACTGGCGATAGCCTTTCGCTTGAAGAAGCTGCGCGAAATCCACGGCCATGGCGTCGCCCGCAAGCTCAAAAGTTTGATCGCCGAAAAAGGCATTGCGGTTTAACCCGGACCGTCAAGCAGTCAGTTGGGCCACGAATGCCTGGCGATCGGGCGCGTGAAAAAAAGCCGTGCCACAGACAAACGTGTCGGCTCCCTCCATCCGGCACAAACGGCCTGTTGCCACGTCCACACCCCCATCCACTTCGATGCGGAACGACAGTTTGCGCTCCGCCCGCCACTGCGATAATTGCGCGATTTTGGGCAGCACTTCGGGCCGGAATTTTTGCCCGCCAAAACCCGGCTCGACCGTCATCACCAGGACCAGATCCACCTGGGCCAGCCACGCTTCCACCATCGGCGCCGGCGTACCCGGCTTGAGGGCGATGCCGCATTTCAGTCCCAAAGCCCGGATCCCGGCCAGCGTCGGACCCACCGGATAATCCGGCTCAGCATGAATGGTAATTTGCTGCGCCCCGGCCCGGGCGAAGGCCTCGATGTATTCGTGCGGGTTGTCCAGCATCAGGTGGGTGTCAAAAAAGAGTTGGCTCAACGGGCGCAAGTCCGCCAGCACTTGCGGCCCAAAGGAAAGATTCGGCACGAAATGCCCGTCCATGATGTCCAAGTGCAGCCACGTCAAACCGGCGCCAGCCACCGCCAGAGAAGCCTCAGCCAGTCGGCCATGATTGGACGCCAACAAGGAAGGCGCGACAATCAACGAATTGGGACTGAGGGGCATGGCCGGATAATTCACGTTCAATGCACATCGCCGCGCTCACCAGATGGTAACCACGGCATCCTTGATTTTGACCGCCAGGTCACGCGCCAGCTTCGGCACGCTTTGGTATTCGGATTCATTGAAACTCACCCCGCTTTGCACAAACGCCTCCTGTGTCACCAAAATCTGGCGATCCTGAAAATAGACTTTGCCGTTCCGGTTGTCCACCAGCTTGCATCGTGCCGTCAGGGTCAGCGAATACGATTGCGCGTTCAGGGAATTGCCCTGCTGGGTGGCGGCAATGCCGCGTTGGTAATTGGAGATTTCGACTTCGAGTGTCGCGTCCGCATCGGCCTGCCCGCCCGCCAGGCGCACCCCCTCCTGCAGCAGCGTTTCGCGCAACTGATTGGTCAGCGGCTCCACCGCCTGGGGCACAATCGCCCCCCGGCTCGTGACGGGCGCGATGTAGAGGGACTGGAAAACGAGTTTCCCGGTCGACCCGAGCGAGTAATGCGCACACCCGCCCAGCACCGCCAAACCGGCCGCCGCCAACCAAAGAAACCAACCGGATTTGAGTTTGAGGGAGGGCATGAAATGGCAAAAACAGAGTTTACCGGTTAGCGGATCAGCGCGTGGTCCGCCGGCGTCGAATTGACCGGCGGCGTCACCACCGGAATCATTTGGTTGACGCTGTTCGGCAACGGCGTTGATTCCGCGCCCGGGGCCGTTTGCAAGGGCGCGATGCCGGATTCCGGAAGGGCCTGGCCGTTGTAGCTGATGGTTTCCACCACCTCCTCACCCACCTTTTCCTGAAATTCGCCGGCAGGGCGCTTCGCGAACGCCGTGGCGGCCAATTGGTCAATCCGCTTGCCCTGCTCGGCGGCCGGGCTGAGGGCGTGGTCATTGTAACGGCCAAACAGCAGGTCGTAGGGGGTCATCGGCGCCGGCACCCCGCGGTTGATTTTGTCAATCTGGGCGCGGGCTTCCGTCGCCGCGGGCGATTTCGGCGCCAGCGTGATGGCTTGGTTGTAAAAAATGAGCGCCGCCCGGTTGCTGTTGCGGTAATAATAGAAGAAATCACCGAGCACCAGCTTGGACCGGGCCTGCACGTCCAGCAGGTTGTCGCGCTTCGTTTCCGCGTCCTGGGCCTTGGCGCTCTCCCGGTAGAAAAACAAATAATCGTCCAAATACCGCACCGCCTGGCGGGTCGAGCCCTGGTCGTACGCCGGGCCCACGACCAAGTTCGAATAGACATCCGCCAGCATCAGGTAGGCGTCGGACCGCAGGATACTTTCGGGATGCTCATTGACCAGTCGCTTGAGTGCCTCAATCGCGGTCGCCGCCGATTCGCCGGAGTCGAGAATGGTGGATTGATTGAGGGCCACCAGCGCAATTTTCATCAAGGACATCGAAGCAAATTCGTACTGGGTGGACGGCGCGTTTTTGGCAATCAAGTTGTAGTAATCCACCGCCTTCTCCGGATTTTTGAACCAAGGCAGCCAGCCCCAGAGAAACGGCCGGTCCGTCGAAAGCCGGTCCGCCACCGACATTTCCTGACGGATGACGCTGTTAAAACTCGGGTAGTCGGGGTAACGTTTAACGATGGCGTCAAAACAATCGAAGGCCTTTTCGAATTGGCGCCGGTTGAGGTAGATAACACCCTCCTGAAATAATGCCTCAGGCGCAAAGACCGAGCCCGGAAAATCGCTGAGCACCTGGTCATATTGCGACAGCGCGCTCCAATAATGCCCTCCTTCTTGCGCCGTCTTGGCCTTGTTCATGGCCTCCAGCGCGCTTTTAGACGCGCTCATGTCTCCAAATAACGGCCCCAGTATGCCGCCCTCGGTCTTCCAGCCTCCATCCGGTGTCCAGACCAGGTCGGCCCGCGCCGCCGGCGCGCCCAACCACAGGGCCGCCAAAAGCAGGCCCAAAAAGGCCGCGCCGCGGCGAACTGTGCTATGCCAAAAGTGATTCATCGTGCATGCCATTTAATGAGCGTTGCGCCCCAGGTCAATCCCGCTCCAAAGGCCACCAGCAGAACTAAATCACCCGGGCGGATGCGGCCGGCGGTGTGCGCCTCGTCCAGGGCGAGCGGAATCGAGGCGGCCGACGTGTTGCCGAAGCGGTCAATATTGATGACAAACCGCTCGAGGGGAATCTCCAGCCGCGTGGCCAGAGCTTCCAAAATTCGAATGTTGGCCTGGTGCGGGACCACCCAGGCGATTTGCCCCGCCGTGAGGTTTTCCTGCACCAGCAAATCGCGGATGACCTGCTCCATCTCCCGCACCGCCACCTTGAAAACTTCCTTGCCGTTCATCTTCAAATAATGTTTGCGCTCGCCGAGGCTCTCCGGCGTGGGCGGGCAGGCCGAGCCCCCTCCCGGCTGCAGGAGCATCCCCACGCTGCCGCCGTCGGTGCGCAGCACGGACCCCAACACGCCCACGTTTTGCTCGTTGCTCCGGGTCAACACTGCCGCGCCCGCGCCATCCCCAAAGAGCACGCAGGTCTTGCGGTCCTGCCAGTCGAGCACCGAGGACATTTTGTCCGCCCCGATAATCAACGCAT
>CAZLPS010000009.1:0-78776 GCA_964561455.1 uncultured Opitutales bacterium | reverse complement strand
TCAATGGCGGTTTTCAATTGTCGTCAACGCTGGGTTCTAATTGTCGTCGGGAGAGTAAGAGCGCTGGTCTCCTCAATCTCATATCCCGGCAGCAGAGATAACTTCTAAAATTCCACGCAGGAATTTGAAATCTCTAATCATCGCTCGTCTTTGGTTTCACCGCAGGCCCATACTCTGAAGCTTTCGGGCAAATAGAAGACTACGGAGGAGGAATGGTCCTTACCCGCAAAAAGATCAGACTGTTCGAGGGAATTGGCACGCTGGCCTGGTAACGGGCCGTGTCGGAGTCGTCATCCGCCAGTCGGACAATAGTGATATTGACGTCCGATTGCCAGGCCATGGCGTCGGTTGAGGACTGGACCACGACTTGTACGCCGTTCAAATTCTTGCGTTGGCGAAATTCGTAATTCAAATATTTTTGCCCGTTGACCACGGTGATATAGGTTGAAGGTATCTGAGTGGCCCCGGGGGAAGGCCCAAGCCCCATGGAGTATCGAGCGAGGTTGGGCAGGTCGCTTTGCGGGAGTGACTTTGCTCCGAACCCGGCATTGGCCCCCGCCAACCCAAGACTACCAGCCCAATCAGCATAATTGGGCACTGCCACGGACAACGTCGCCACCGCGGAAATGGCGTCAGGATTGGCGCCATTTGTGGCCACACTGCGGAATTGATCGCCTGACATGGCCGTGTTGACGCTGGCAATCGTTAACGTCTGGGTGGTGGCCCCCGAAAAACCTCCAGCACTTGTGATATTGCTCCAGGAAGTGGCCCCTGCTGACAATCTTTGCCATTGGTAGGTGGGAACCGGAATTCCGGTCGCGAAGGCCGTATAGGCCACACTTTGGCCAGTAAACATGCTTTGGCCCTGGGGATTAGTAATGAAAGATGGTGCCTGGGTGGCCATGCTGAAGGACTGGCCAATGAGATTGCTGTTGGCATCGTGGCTGTAATTCAGGGTCAATCCGTTGTCGTATTCAACCGAGACCAAGCGGTTGTCCTTGTCATAGTGGTAAACAGTGCGCCGCTTGCCCGAGACATTGAACAGATCGGAATGCCCATTGACGGCGGTGCTCCATTGCAGGGGATTGGTGTTGTTTTGAAATTCTTGCAAATTGGTGAGCCCGTCATTGTCAGGATCGCCTGAAGCATTATTAACCAGCGGATTAAAGCCGTGATCGACTGCCCACTTGTCAGAAATCCCGTCGCCATCGGTATCGGTCAGCAACGGGTTGGTTCCATAGGTAAAAATTGCGTCGTAATCGCTGAGGCCGTCACCGTTGGTGTCGGTCGTCAGAGGATTCAGCTTATGCTGAAATTTCTGCAGGTAGGTTAGCTGCTCGCCCGGCGGGTGCGTGGCCGCGTCTGCTGGATTATTTGGATCTAATCCGTAGAACGTCTCCCAATAATTCGGAATGCCATCGCCATCAGTGTCCTGGGTGCGATCCAGGCCATCCGGGCCCAATTGCACCGAATCCGGAATGCCGTTATTGTCGCTGTCGGAGTCCATGAAATCGGGAATGCCATCATGATCGGTGTCCTTGGGATGATCCAAATCCGGCCCCCATTCGACCGCGTCTGGAACACCATCGCCATCCACATCGTTGGTGTTGTCGTTAAAGAAGGACGCTGCTGGCGAGGTGGTTCCAGTAGTGCTGGCGGAGAAATTGATTCTGATTCTGCCATCGCCGCCGGTGCCACCCAAATACCCGCCGACGCCACCGCTGGCGGAAAGATTGTTTACACCCAAAGCCGCAGAATTCGTGCGTATCAACACCGATCCGCCACTCCCGCCTCCACCGCCCGCACCTCCATTAGATTGAAAGAGGGAATTGGAGGTATACCCACCTCCACCCCCATTGGCTTGGATTGTACCATTGAGGATAATTCGGGCGGCACTTAGCGCTATGGCGCCACCCCCACTGCCGCCATCTTCCGGACGCAACACAGGATCACCACTGGCCCCGCCGCCACCACCGCTACCCAAGAGTAAGGCATCCAAGACTTCGTTGCCATAAGCGTTCCCACCCCAGCCACCGGTAGGTCCACCGTTAAAAAGCACGTAAATCCCGTTGCCGCCCGGTGATCCATACCCACCTCCTCCGCCGCCGGGGGTATAATTCGTGAAACGGCCATTTTTTACCACCACGCCCCCGCTTCCGCCGCCACCACTTCCCGGTGGTGCATCACCTGCCTGAAAGGTGGCTCCCCCGCCATACCCAAGGCCATTGACCGAAATCGAAGCCCCCGCCACCACTTGCAGCGTAAATTGGGTTTTAAAAACGATTGTACCACCGACGGTGCCATTCCAAGCGGACGCCGAGAGCGTGGAATTGTTGGCCACGGTGAAATTCGCAAAATTGGGAACTGCGCCCGGATCTGACGGGTTGTACTGCGCCGGATCAGTGGGAAGGCGCACGGCTTGGTAAAGCTGCTCGATGGTCATGCTGGTGGTTAACGTATAGGAGCCGTGCCGGCCATCCCCATAATTCCACCCAGATTGGCCACCCGATTGGACACCCGGCTTGAGCGCTACAGCCCCAATATACATGAAATCAATTGAACCTTGATGTACTCCAATAGAATTAGATCCCAAACTAAAGACCGCCCCGTTTGAATCAATAATGTTTTCACTGACTGGGTCTTGCCTGATGATGGTATTGTCCCTTGCCGTCATGGGCCCGGACGCTCTGGCGTATCCAACAATCCACTCGCCATCTACCGCAGTAGTAATGGTGCCTGACCAGTCTCTGGCGGAAGTGGACGACGTGATGTTTGTAGTATCAACAGCCGCGACGCCCGTGTAGGAAGCAGCAGTAATTGCATTGACCGCAGACCCGCTAAAAGTAGCCAAAATATTATGTGTGCCCGACGAAGGCCCAAGCAGTATATAAGTATACTCGTATTCGTTAATGGCAGAATATAAAACGGGTGCTCCTGCTTGAGTCATGGGAATTCCGCTGTAGAAAACGCCTGTGCAGGTGGCTCCTCCCTGAACCGATATTCCCACGATCAAAAATGTATCTGAACCTGACACCGTGTAGGCCAGAGTTTCGGAAGAGCCAGTCTGGATGCCAACCGGGATTGAGTTATCCAGGGCAATTTGGGCATGGACAGACTTGGCCACAAACAGCCCCAGCAGCATGAACTTTGTCATGCTGTAAATGGGCTGCTTGATGGAACTGGCCGGGGTCATTGGAGTCGAATTTAAGGTGACGGAAGCGTTATTTCACTTTCAGCTTTGCATTAGCCTGGATTTTGTTCGCATTCGTGATCTGGGGATTGAGCTTAAGGAGATTTGAAACGGTAGTGTTATTCTGCGCGGCAATGCCCGACAGCGTTGCGCCCTTCGGGATGGTGATAGAACTCCCACCGCCAGAGCTAGAAGTCCCGGAATTGACGGAAGGCGCGATAGCCTTCGTAGACTGAAATGAGTTCAAGGAGGATGCTTGATGTGATGCAGTGGTGGCTTGAATCACTTCTTCAAGAGCGGCACTAGAATTTCGCGCAACTGTGTCTACAAAGTGTGCCCCTTGAAACGCACCGCTAATGGTAGATGGTTTAACACCGGGAACGTTTCCAAAACTTGAACTGTACATTTGATCTAGGATTTGAGCCGTAGCAGCGCCCTTAATTGAGTCGGCTAGAAACTGTTGCGAAGTGTATACCTCGCCATTGGAAGTTGCTCTAATATAACCACGGTAATCTTCTGCGACAGCTCCTCCTTCGGCAGGATCATCTGCAAGTCCACCGGCAAGTCCGCCCAATCCATCAGCCGCAGTTGAGGTTACAACTTCATTCCAATCAAATTGACGGTGCTCTAAAAACTTATTGATGCTTTGATTGACCACCTCCGAAGTAAAACCAGCGACCATTCCAACCGCAGCACCAAGTATTGCCTCAATGGGACCATTTCCATCTGCGTCAATAAAACCAACAGGGTTCCCATTTGTGTAAACATACGTTTTTGATCCCCACTCAGGACCGGCATGTTTCACCGGGTCTGTGCTTAAAAACACGCCCTCTTCAGCGAGGTAGTAGCGGGCGCGCATGAAGGAGAGGCCAGGGAGTTCCTCTATGACGCCTTGTGAACCCGCAAAGCGGTAGGGGTTGCCGGAGAGGGTGCCGCTCGTGGCTTGTTCGCCGAGGAGGCGGCCATAGGGCGTAAAGGCATATTTTTCCGCTATGGTGGCGTTGGCACCGGTGAGCATGACGACGTTGCCCGCTGTGTCGGCATGGTAGTCCGTGAGGACTTCCTGATCGTTTCCGTCAAGGGTAATTTTATAGCACAGGTCGGGTCCATGGACATACCAAGCGGTAATCTTCCCGGTGGCATCCGTGTCGCACAGGACGCGCTCCATGGAGCCGCCGAGGTCGAGCGCGTAGCGCGTTTCCGTGCCATTTAGGGTGCGTGAAACGCGGCGACCCAAGGCATCGTAATGGTTGGTAATGTCTGCGGCGGAGGCTGCACCTGATAGCCCCGCCTGGCCAGGCGTCCACTGGATGCGGGTGGTACGGTTCTGCTCGTCGTAGGTGAGCTGATACTTCGCGCCGTCATTGCGCGTGGCGTTGTTCATGTTCCCGGCGTCGTCGTAGGAATAAGACCAATTGTGCTTTCCTGAAGTATCAGCCGCATCCTGGCGGGTGACGAGGCGGCCAGCAGCGGTAAAGGCGGAGGTTTCGTTGGGCAGATGCGCGGGCGGTGTCCAATCGAGCGTGCCCACTTCATCCGACGAAGAAAGGTTGTTATTGGGGTCGTAAGTGTATTCGTATTCGAGTAGCGTTGTGTTGGAGGCAGTGGAGGAATAGCGTAGCAGAGTCAACCGGCCTGCGTTGTCATAACCATTGATCTGGCTCACGCCGTTGGGATAGGTGCGGGTCTGGAGACGGCCAGCACTGTCGTAGGAGTAGTTAAGCTGGCGGTTGGCCCAGTCGGTTTGTTTGGTCAGGCGCCCAAGCGCGTCATATGAATACGAAAGTGGCTTGCCGTCAGGATAATTAAGCGTTTTGCGCCGGCCCAAAGGGTCATATTCAAATCCGGCCGTGAAATGGGCGTCTAAGTAGTTGCCGATGATGCGGTCCATCGCGTCATATTCCAGCGTAGTGGCGGTTGTGGCCCCACCGGAATCGGTGCGCGTCAGCATGTGCACATTGTTGTTCGCATCGTAACTAATGGCATCCGCGCGCCCGGTGGAATATGCCACCGAAATCAGTTGGCCGCCCGAATTATAAGTATTGGCATTCGTGCGGCCATTCGGATCAGTTTCATTATATGGACGGAGGAGGGCGTCATACGTGTACGTCCAAGTTTTGTTGTCCTGATTCGTCTCGGTAAGGCGTTCGTTGCGCGGCCCGTAGGTCATGGTGTAATTGCCTTTGAGCGCATCAGTGATGAGTAAGATATTGCCGTTGCCGTCGTAGGCATAGGTCCAAACGCCACCCTCGCCATCCTGCCAGGTGTGCAACCGGCCACGGTTATCGTAAAGGTGGTGCTGGGTGTTGCCCGTGGGGGAGATGATATCGGCGATGCGCCCGTTGGCGTCGTAAGTTCGAGTCACTTGGTTCCCCTGGGGATCTTTTTCCGTGCGGACCCGATTTAGGGCATCGTAAGTCTTAACCCATTCCTGGCCGTTTCGGTCAATGGTCGTCGTCGGATTGCCGGCGGCGTCGTAAACGGTTTGCACACTGTATTCAGTGGAACTAGTGGTCTGCGCGACTTTTACGAGGCGGTCGGCATTGTCATAGGTATTGATGATGTCCGGCGTGTCTGGCGAAGTGGAGGGCACGGTGGTTTGAGCGAGTTTGCCCGTGGGGCTGTATTGGTATGACCAGTGCTGCCCGTCGCGAGTGACCATGCCTATTCGCTCATTGGCATCGTCATAGGTATAAGTGGTGCGTTGGCTCTTGAAGTCGTCGTCTTCGATGAGGTTGCTGTTGAGGTCAAAGACGCGGACGTGGTTGCGTTGCAGGGCATCAATCACGCTCACCGAGTTGCCATTTACATCGTAAAAACTCTGGGTAACTTCACCCAGCGGGTTGGTGGTCGTGGCCAGCCAGCCGAAATCTGTATGGGTGAAAGTCGCGGCCGTAGATTGGCCCGGGTCGAGCCGAGAAGCGAGAAAGCCCTCCGGAGAGTAGGCAAACGAGGTTACGTTGCCATTGGCATCCGTCACGTTTTGCACCAAACCGGTGGTCGTGTAGGTGTAAATGGCTAAATTGCCCAAGCCATCAAACTGTCGAAGGAGTTTACCATTTGCAGAATCGTAAACATAGGTTTGCACCCAACTAGTGGCGTCGGTGGTGGTCAAGGGACTATTCAGGAAAGGCGCATTGGCAGGCAAATTGTCGGGATAGGTGGCGAAGTTCGTGAAATTGAGAGCATCGGTCGTGGACAAGACATTACTCCGGGCGTCATAGGTGTGATGCGTGATGTTCCCAAGGGGATCTGTTATTTGAGTAGGATTGCCGGCCCCATCATAAACGTAAGCAGTGGTGTTGCCGTAGGGATCAGCGGCAGCGGTGACATTGAGTCGGCGGTCATAGGTAGTGATCCAGGTATTGGCTCGCGCATCGGTTGTCGTCACCTGGCGGGTCGCTGGCAGGTTATACTGAAAGGCTGTTTGCCGATTGAGGGCGTCGTCAACCGTGGTTTTCCGGCCATATGTATCGTAGGTAACGTTGATGAGTTTTGCCGGACGGTTGTTACTCGCTCCGAGAGGATCTTGAATGGTTTTGATCAACCAGGCATTATTCTCCGCTTGGTAGTCAAAACTCCAAGTGGTCGCCACTGGCGAGACGGATGACGGCCCAGTGGTCGCGACGCTGGTAAGCAGATTGTCGGCTGGCGAGCCGGAATTGAAAAGGCCGTAGGTAAAAGTCCATGCCCAGGATGTGCCATTGAGGGCGATTTTGGTCAATTGCGAGCTGGCATTGTAGGTGAATTGGTAGGTGCTGCCAGCCGAGTCGGTCACGGTGTTAATTTCGCCGGACAAGGTTCCAGTGGTAAAGCGGCTGATGGTGATCTTGTTTCCGGCATAATCTCCAATGTTGAGCAATCGACCGCGCAGCGTGGTTGGAGAGCCGGCAAAAGGAGTGTGAAAACGGTAAATCTGGCGATCGGGGGTTATCCAGTCCAGAATGGCGCTGGAGGCACCGGGGTTACTGCCCTCGAATTGCAGTTCCCCATGATACTGGCCGTCGCGCGCCAAATAGCTGGTGGAATTTAGATTGGTCTCATCCAGGTCCCAAACGATCAAATCGCCGTCCCACGTGCTCAAAATGAGCGTGCTAAAGCCCTGGATTAAATCCGGCAGGATGACACGCGCCTCCAAGCTGTGCCGCCAACCATGGCCGAGTGGAGTGACGAGGAATGGATTGGCATCGTTGAAAGAAAGCGCGCTGGAATAGCCAATGGTAAAATCAAACCCCACCCCTTTGGTTGGGCGGGAAAAAAGAGTGTGTTGCCAGGTAAAAGCGCCCGACAAAGGAGCGACGGCGTCGCGCCCGCCATTCCGGTGGGAGTCAAAGAGCGATTGTTCGCCTGCCTGATCCACTTGGGGGAAGGTAACTCCCGAACCGGAAATGGATGCGCTATCGGTCCCGGCCGCCGGAGCTAGGGCATAGTTTTTTAGGCTATCGCTTTGAGCAGTGGCCGGGCCAAACTTGAAATACCCGGTGAGGGGCGGCCAATCGGAAGGAACCAAATCCTCAAACATGACTTGCTGAATATCGCCTTGATTCAATGCAGTTTGAAAAATGCGCACTTCTTCCACTTCGCCCACTAGGTTTCGGCTACCGGTCCAGCCGCCAACCGAAACACCGTCCGTGTTCGAGGGGTTCCCCAATGATGATGCGTCAACTGTCGGGGAAACCGGCTCGCCGTCTACATAGGCCTGAATGACATTTCCCGCCCGCACAATGGCCACATGATACCACCGATCCAGGAAAGGACGAGTGACGAGGGTAAGCGGCGTCGAGGTTGCAGTACTGCCCCGGGTTTGAAATTCCAAGTTCCCGGTCGAAGCGTTAAACTGGATTAGAAAAGCATACGTATTGCTCGTAGCGCTGCCGGTCTGGCGATTCACGATCACTACCATGCGGTCGCTGCTGGTAAGGGTAATGTTGGACGGGAAGGAAAGTTTTACCCAACACATAACGGTGAGCGCATTATTGGTCCCATTCCAACTCAGCGAACCGGTGCTGTCGGGAATTTGCAGGAACCCGTTGCCGTCAAAGGTTGCGCCGCGTCCAGTATTTTGAAAACCAATCCCCATCAGCAAAACCAGAAAAACCACAAAGCACCGCATTGTCGCTGGCAAAAAAACAGGCGACATCCGAGCATCAGATGGGGCAAAAAATTTCAACGTGGGGGTTCCTGATCCATTTTCGTCGTGAATCCGTTACCAGAAATATCTCTACCTGACAAAGTAAAAATGGACTGCGCGCAATAGGGATACTCCCAAAATGCTATGTCCCACCCGCTACGCTGGTAATGATCCGCCAAGTCACCCCCGGAGCCCGGCCGTCACGCATCTGGCCAGGCAGTGAGGTACCAGCGCAGTTGCGAGCGCTCCGGGCAAGCTGGGTGGGTAGGGCGCGATGGTGGCGAGGAGTTAAATAAGATCTATGGGCGGAGTTATCTACCAAGGCGAACGTATCGGCATTGCCAATGCTCTCGAAATTCGTAGCCAATACAAAGGAAAGGATTTTAAGACCCCGTTTACTTGTGTTCATTGTGGCAATCCTGTACGAGCCCATAAGGAGGGGGCGGAGGCGGTCGTCCCATTTCAAGCATTTTGCCCGGAAACTTCAATGTCCGTTAAGCGACCAACGATAACGAGCCAGTAACAAATTAACCACGGCATGAAAGTGCCGCTGGATGGCGTGAGGATGGGTTTTCTTGCAAAGTTCAATAAATTCCGCGAAATTGTTGTTTTCTTTGGCGTGTTTTAGGTGCGTTGCCCTACTTTTGATTTAATGATTTAAACCCATCGGACAGGTTTTTTATTTTAACAAATACAGCATCTGGAATCGCGGATTTGCTTGCGACTTGCGCCGGGATATCGAACCTGAAAACATGCTCCTTATTTACGACCCATGTTATATGGCCGCCCAATATAGGGGTATTCTCCGCCAAAATCGCCTTATCAAATATAATCTCAATGTATTCGCTGCTCGCAAGGCTGGAAATCGGATTACCTGAAAAACTATCATCGTCGGCCATAGCCCCAGTAGCCCTTATAATTATATGGCCCTTGCCGTCGCTTGTGGAAGATATGGACGTGGCTTTGGCCATAATTAACCCGATGTCCCCTCGCCCGAAACACATCAATCCTGTAAAAAGAGAATAATTTGCATTCTTTGCTTCCGTTGAAACATACGATATTTCGCAAGTTACTGTTATTGCCGCAATTGACTGTGCGCCAATTGGAATCTCGGATTTTTTTAATTCATCCTGTAGCCCGAGAACGGCTTGCTTGTTTTGTTGGAGGTCTTTTATTGTTTGTTGAAAATCTGCAATAAAAACATCTATCTTTTCACTAAGACCACCATTCGGATTAATGCCGGAAGCTAATGCGACGGTGCTTAGCCTGTCGTTGATGGTTTTATTTTCAGCCGTCAAATTTCCGTTATCATTTGTAACAATTAATAGGTCGGCCTTTGTATGTAAGTTTTCGGTCAATAGCGTTGCTTTCTCTATTCGGCTTTCTTTGTACATCTCAGACGGAGCGATGAAAATAATAATGACCAAGAATACCACGGCTAAAAAGGAAATGGAAGTTATAAGCCCAACAAAAGTATCTAAAAGTTTTTCGCGCGCGGAACTTCTCCCTCTAATCAAATGGACGAGGAGTATATTCAGGGCAAAGTATAGAAAAATACTCATGACAGTCCTCGGCAATCCAGCGGCATCTCCAAACTCTTGCATGCTGTGCCATGCGCGACGCACAATATCATGCCAATATCCTTCTCCGCCCCATACACCCATGCCGATAGCAACTGCCATAGCTGCAACAAATAAATTGGCAAAAATAATGCACGCGATAGCAAATCGCTTCTTGTTAATTGGAAAAGCCAAAGCTATTTCCGTTGCCGGAGGGCATTGCGGAGCGGGAGGCGCAGTCATTTTCGGCTCCCCGGTTGCTGGAGTTGTCGCGTCGTTTGGCATAAGGCTACTTAGTTCGGTAATTTGGGGAACTATATACTTCACTCCCTCAGATAAGCGCACCCCATTCTTGAAGAAAATGGGCAACCCCGCTTCTAGGTGCTCGATTAGACTTCTCTTGCATGCTCGATTAGCTTGAATACCTACCCCGGTCTCGTCCAGCCCTTGTTATACTGATTTAGATATTCCAATTCGAGCGTTTCCAATTTTCGAATAGAGGTTGCCAAGAGGTTGCCAGAATCAATGAATTTTGTTTATCTTTCTTGCAACTAGGTGTATCTTGCTTCCAGTTCTAATCCATTCACAATCAACTAAGTCCGCGTTAATGAGCAACTTAGCTTCGCGGTGGCAGATGGGTTCAAGTCCCTTCCCGAGCACTTTTTACGCTTTGATCATTCTGGCCCGGACACCGAACCGGAGGGCGCACGCGAAGGCGCGAAAACGCGAAGGATTTTGAGCACGAAAGCGTATGAATTGGGGTTCTTGATTGGCCAAGGTCATTCGGGTTGGTTCGTGGGCGATTTTAATCTTCGCCACTTCGCGGCTTCGCGTGAGCCCCGCAAAAAATCAACCGGCCTCCGCCGACGATTGCGGTTGCGTGCCGTACAACGGCGCCTTCCGCACCCAGGCGCGCTCGATCAGGGCGCGCAGGTCAGAACCGTGAACGGGTTTGGCGGGCCCGAAAACGGGGTTAGTTGTCAATTCTTCCAGTAAGGCGGGCGAGGAAGATCTGGCCCGGGTGGAGATGGCGCAATCTTCCACGGTTGGGCCGCCGACGGGCAAGGTAATTCCGCCCCGCGGGCCTCGCGCAATTCCTCCAAGCCATCCGCTTCGCAGGCACCAGCCATGGTATTCCGCCCAACCCCGTGCCCACCCCGATGTCACCTCATCCCCGCCACGTAAACGCATGACAGAGCGCAGTGGCGGCGGCATCGGATTCATCGGCGGGGAGCGCCGTTTTTAATTGCAAGTGCTGGATCACCATTCCGCCAACCTGCGGTTTGCTGGCCCGGCCAAAGCCCACCACGGCCTGTTTGATCCTGAGGGGCGCGTATTCAAAAACCCCGACTCCGGTGACCGCGGCTGCGGCAATTGCCGCGCCGCGCGCCGCGCCGAGAATGTGCACCGCCTTGCGGTTTTGCACAAAAATCGTCTCTTCAATTGCGACGTGCTTCACGTGGCCGCGCGCCATGGTCTCCTGCACCGCCCGAAAGATTTCCGCGAGGCAGGAAGCGAACGGCGCCGTCGCGGGCATCGTCACGGTGCGGCTGTACCGCAATTTCGCGCCCTCCGGCAAAAATTCCACCAGGGCGAGGCCGGTACCGCGCAGACTGGGGTCAATCCCGAGCACCACGCCGAGAAAGGCCCGCTGCCCCACCCGCCCAAATTGCGCTTCCGCCAGCTCGTCGTCGGTTGCGCCCGGCCGGGGCGACAATTTGCCCAGCACCTTGGCGGTCCATAATGCACGACGGGAACGGGACATAAAAAAAGTTTTGAAACACGGAGGACACCGAGTACACGGTGGAAACTGTAAACGGTAAACCGTAAACTGTAAACTCTTCCTCTCCGCGTTCTCCGTCTCCTCCTTGTTTCAAAATTGGCGGGAAAACTCCCCCTTGTTTACGTTCCACACCTCCCATCCCGCCCCATTCCCTGCGGGGACGGTGGTGCCCGAGGCGAGGACTTGCGCGGCATCTGCCGCCGCGCGCCAGAAGCCAGCGCGGCGCGCGGGATCCAGCTCGCCGAGCACGTCATCGGCCAGAATAATGGGCGCAATGCCCGTCCGGGCCCGCAGCCACGCAGCTTGGGCGAGGCGCCATGACACCACCAATCCACGCTGTTGGCCCTCGGAACCGAAGCTCTTCGCGCCCCGGCTTTCCAGTTTGAAGGCGAAATCATCCCGGTGGGGCCCGTGCAAGGTGGTGCGCATCACCCTGTCGCGCGGGCGGGATTCCTCCCATAACGCGCGCCAATCTGCGACGGCCTGCGCCGTTGAATCGGGCAGGTACGCCAACCCGGGCGACTCCGGCGCCCCGCCCGTCAGCCGATCGTAGGCGGTGGTGAGATGCGCACCCAAATCCGCACACGCCGCCGAGCGCAAGGAGACGAGGGTTTCGGCGTCGGGCGCCATTTGGGCTTCAAACGCGGCCAATTCCGCGACGGCGGGAGATCGCGAACCGCGCAACAGGGCATTGCGTTGATCCAGCGCGGCGAGATAGCGGCGCAGGGCCGTGAAGTAACTTTCATCCAGGGAGGAAATCGCGAGATCCAGGGCGCGCCGCCGCAACGGCGGCGCGCCGCGCAACAACTGCAAGTCGTGAGAGGAGAGCGCCACCACGGGAAAGCGACCGAGAAATTCCGCGAGGCGCGCGCACTTGCCGCCGTTGATGGCCACTTCGCGCTGCCTGGGCCGGATCCCAATCTCCACTTCGACTGCACCCTCGCGCTCATGCTCCAGTTCGCACCACACGCGCGCCGCGGTGGCGCCGTGCTGAATTAAATCGCGCGGCTCCGCGCCGCGAAACGAGCGCAGCGCGCCAAGCAACCCGGCGGCTTCCAGCACGTTGGTCTTTCCTTGTCCATTGGGGCCGGCAAAAAATGTCCGCCCGCCGTGAAATTCCAGCCGGACGAGGGCGAGGTTGCGGAAGTTTTGGGCATGGAGGCGGCGGAGGATCATGCCGTTGAAAGCTGGCGGAATTTCCTCGCAGCGCAACCTTTAGTTGTGCAAACTAACCGTTAAATAATCTATTTTAAAACGCTCGTTTGAAATGACTTAAGCTCCGGCGCCGCCCGTGACGGAACTCGCGCGCCCGACCCCCTGTCCCAATCGGTGAACCCATCATGACTATGAAATTGCTCCCCTCCTCCTGCCTGGGCCTGCCCGGGCGCACTTCCCAAGCCGTCGCCGTGGGCGTCTTCGCCCTGGCGATGTTCACGATGACGCTCCCGACCACGGCCCTGGCGCAAAACCGGGGACCGGAAATGGGCCGCGGCGGGCCGCCCATGGGCCGGCCGGATGTCCGCGTCTCCATCGAGGATCCGCATGCGGGCCCCCGCTTTCTGGTGGGACCGAATCGCGAGGAATTCCGCTTTGTGCGCCCGGCGCCGGGCCCGCGGTTTATTGATTCGCGGGACACCTTGCGTGATTTGCTGCTTCGGCCGCTCGCGGCGTCCCTGGTCTGGGGCATTGGGGACATTGCAACCGTCGAGCTGGCCAATATGCTGGGCTTGCCGGTGAATACGCCGGTCTATGCCGTGCAAGCAGGCGTTCCCATCTATTCGACGCTGCCGCCTGGGTATTTTGTGGCTGAATCATTGCCGCAAAATGTCGCGTTGGTCACATACGGTCCGGCGGGCGAGGTCGTACTTTCCCGGCGGGTGCCGCCCGGCGCGTTCATCGCCTATCAAACCTCGCCGCAAGGCGTGGTATTGGGGGAATGTGTGGTGGTGCCCCCGCAACAGCAAATCATTATGCCCACGTTGATTTCACCGCCACCCACGATCGTGGTGACGAGCCCGGCGCCCGCGCCGACTCCGGCAGCGCCAACCGCGCCGACGCCCGCGCAACCCTCGACAAGTTCCGTGCCCATGTCGTCCACGAAGTCGGGCAAAATCGTGTATGATTCCAATGGGAAGCCGATCGGGGTAATTGTCACCGAAGGCAACGGCCAGCAGGAGTTCGTGCCCCTTCAGTAGCGAATTCCAGAAGCCATGATTGTTCCCCGCGGAGAAATCGCCAAGCGCTGCCTGCTCCTGCACTGCCCAAATTGCGATGCCCGCGGCCAGTTGCGCAACTGGTTTCAATTGCATCGCACCTGCCCCCAATGCGGCCTGGCGCATGGCGGGGAGGACGGGTTCACGTTCAGCACCACGTCCATTGGCTATGTGGTGTCGTTTTTGCTGGTGGTGCTGCCGGTATGCATCCTGGTGGTGATGAACCTGCTGTCGGTGTGGCTGGGAGTGGTTATTGGCATCGTCGGCGCGGCAGTAGTCACCGTGGGGTTGTTTCCGGTTTTTCTCGGCTGGGTGCTGCTGATGTATTATGTCCCGCAGGCCGATGGATTGCCGGTGAATAAAACGAGCAAAGCCCCTACCCCTTCGGTTCCGCCAGCAACCCGGCAACGGCCTCGCTAACGCCGAGGGTTTGGCCGAGGGCGGCGCGGTTGCCCCCACACAAGATGTTTGCCGCCTGGGCGTATTCGTCGCGCAGGCGGGCAAGATGCTCGCGTAATTCAACCGCAGGGGAGGTGCCGGGGAGGCTGGATTTTTCGAGGCTGTCGCGAGTCAGCGTGCCTTTGCGGGACTGGCCCAAGGCGCCCAAGATGACTTGCTGTAATTCGTTGTAATTGCCGGGCCAGGCGCGGTCGCGCAAATAGGCCCTGGCCGAAACGTCCAACTTGGGCACCTGACTCAAATGTTGCGCCGCCGCTTCACGCACCAAAATTTGCTGCGCCAGCAGCGGGATGTCGTCGCGCACGTCCTCGAGACCTGGCACGACCAATTCGGACGAGCTGGTAAGAAGGTACAAATTCTCATCAATCAGGCCGTTGTCGTAGAGGGTGTCGAGGCTCTCGGACAGGCAGAAGATGAACCGCGTGATCAGTTTGAGGCCCGCAAACGGGCCGCTTTTGCGCGCGATCTGCGGCAGCAGGCGCTGGCGCTCGAGGTCGAGGGTATCGGCTTCAAGGAAACAGAGGGTCACCCGTTCGCGCTCCTCGTTTTCCCGCAACAGACGCAACAAGGTGGCGGCCTCGACCATGGTGTTGGTCAAAAAGAGAAAGCGTTCGTCCGGCTTTTCGCGGAGGGCCTCAAAATCCCTGCACACGGCGGCAAAATGGGCGCCGCGGGGCCCGGAGAGCGTCAGGTAGCTTTTAAAATTCCGCAGGGCGTAAAGTTTGTTGGCGAATTCCCCGGATTTGGCGTCGCGGCAGGGAAACGAGGAAAAGGCAAACGGCAGGGTATGGTGAAACTCCGGCTGGCCAACGGCTTCGGATTCGGGCTCGCCCGGGCGGGGCAGGCCGCCATTGCTCTGCTCCAGTAATTTGGCGGTGCGCTTGAGCAGCGAAAAGACATTGAGGGGCTTGAGAAAGACGCCGCCGACCCCTTCGCGAATGAGCTCGCGGATGGTCTCGTTGTCGAGGAAGCCGGAAACCATGATAATGGGCGTGCGGGGCTGCACCTTTTTCAACTCGCGCAAAAAGTCCTTGCCACTGATGCCCGGCATGCGCTGGTCGGTCACGACAAGGTCAAATTGGAATTCCCGAATGAGGGAGAGCGCCTTCTGCGGATCGAGTTCCGGCGTCACATCGTAACCTGCCTGGCTGAAGATGTCGGTGAGCAGACTGTTAAAGTCCACGTCGTCGTCCAAAATTAAGATGCGGTGACCCATCGGGTGGTTTTTACGAAAAAGGTGGGGAAAGATTGGCTGGGAGCGGAGTTGCGGATGCCCGGGAAGCAAATTAGTTGCCGGGACAAATTTTGCCAAGCGCAATATATCGCCGGGCGCATAACCGGGATTGGGGATTGTCACGCCGCAGCGAGTCATTATTTTCCCAGGCATGACCATTATGCGCTCTATTCGTGGGAAACTGGCCGTTTTGGCCCTGGGTTATGGTTTGTCCCTGCCCAGCATGGCCCAAACCGTGACGGGCGGCGTTCCGGCGCTGTTGCGGCAGAATAGCGGCTGGGCGTACACCCGCACGGGCTGGCCCGCGGGGGTGGACAAAATCAGGGATCAGTTTGCGGTGTTTACCGGCAGCCGCTATGGCTACATCCTCGGCTATCGGGTGGCGCTGGATGACGAGGATCCTCTGCATGCATTCCCGGTCCTGCAAAACGGCGAGGTTTACGTCCCCGGCTCCTTTGCGGCCAGCCTGGGCCTGACGGCCGTCACCCCTGCTGCAGCCGCGCCCGACTATTTGCGGGAACGATGGGTCTATGCCACTCCCCGACCGGCCCAAACCTGGCCGGCGACTGTGCGCACGATACAGGTGAAGGGTAAGACGTATGTGAATTTCGCCGACGCCAGTTCCGCCTTGGGGCTGACTTTTTTCCATGACGATAGCGGTTTGTATTGCGCCGGGCACAAGGAGGATTTTTCGTTTACCACGCATGAATTAAACCTGCACGACAACGTGGTGTCCGCGTTCGACATGCCGGAAGAATATGCCAGTGCAAAAGTCGCACAAAAATACCTTGGTCAACTGCCGGCCCCGGTGGCGCCGCCCAAGCCGCCGACCGTCCCGCGTTCGGCCTACAATTTGAGCGGTTTCGAGCAAAAGCTGCTGGGCACCAAGGTTCCGGCGCCCGGCGTTTATCCGCGGTTGTTGTTCAGTCCGGACGATTTGCCCAACGTACAGGCGCGCATCAAGGAAAGCATTGTCATGCAGATGTCCATGGCCGAGATGGAGGCCATGTTCAAAAACACCTGGTGGAATCCGGGGACGGCCGACGGGCAGTATTTTCAAAAACTCGTCAACGGCGGCGCGGCCGACTACGCCGCCGACGTCAAGAGCGAGGGCATCTATTCCGCGAACGTCAACTACCCGACCAACAGCCTCGTCTCCATGGCGCTGTTTTGCCTGCTCGCGGACGATGCCGACCACGGCCGGCAGGCGGCCACGGCGATTTGCAATTATTACCAGGCGCTTGAGCCGCACCTGACGGAGATTCTGGCCACGTCGGCAAACGAATTCGCCTTTACGCCGTCGCTGGCGGGGTTTTCCGCGACCGGCTGGAAAGGCGTGGATGAAGTGGCAGCGCATCTCGACCTCGGCCTGGCGCTGGACTTTGCCGGCAAATGGATGACGCCCGACCAGCTTGACACCATGCGCCGCGTTATTGCCAAAGCGACCTATGGCCGCCGCACCACCGCCGGCAATGGATTAAGTCACCTCCTCGCGCTCGCCGCAATCGAAGGCTTGCCGGGATTCGACGCCGAAGGCTATGCCGCCGACGCCGAACTGGCGCAAAGTTTCCTCGACTGGGGACTGGACGCCAAAGGCCAACCGACCGCCGAAGGCGCCAAGGCGGGAAATCTGCAGTTCCAAATTCTGGCGATGGTGGTGCTTGCGCGCCGGGGGAACAACCTGTGGGGCCATCCGCACTGGCGGAATTTTCTCATCGGCGCGCCCGCCACGGCCGACCGCGGGGCCACCTTGGCCGGCAGCGACCCGAACGACGGTGGAATGTACGACACGCAGACCATTTTGGAATTTCACGCCTTCTATCCCGGCGACAAAGCGGCCGACGCCATCTTGAGCCAGCGCCATCCCGGCTTCAACCCCGCCAATCTCGACCTGACGTTGTTCCGGGCGCAATTGGCCAATGAAACTGCGGCCCACATGCGCAGCTTAAAGTTGCGACTGCCGGGCATTTCATATCCGGGTTTTGTATCGCCAGTGTTGTATGACACGGACTGGAAAATGACGAGTTCGCGCGGGGAGTAAGAGATGGGGAGAAGGTGACGGTTTGCGGTTACAATAACGAAATAACACCGTGGGCGAATAAGCCCAAGCACCAAGCGCCAGGGCACCAAGTCAATTCCGTCTTGCCTGCCTTTCCCAGCCTTGCAATGATATCCCCTGATGAAAGCCCGCATCCCCAGGTTGATCGTTCGCACGGCTTTTGTCCTCGCCGCAGTCGCCATGGCCTATATGGCCGGGGTGTCGCAGCGGATTGAAAAAGAGGAAACCCAGGCGGCCGCCAGGGAACAAGCCATACACAAAGCCGCGTTGGCAAAGCAGGAGCCCGCAGTCCTGACCCGCGCGCAAGCTTTGCAGGAATTGCAATTGTTCCTGCAGGGTAAATACCCCATGGGCCTCGATCATATTGTTGAGCGAGTTAATCCCCTTGATTTGCCATTCCTGATTGAACAAGTTTGCTCGCTCTTGGGCGAAGAGAAGGATTATCGCCATATTTTTGAAAGCTTGTTTAAGAAACTTCGGGCGGTAGACCCCGCGGCGGCCCTGGCTCTTTCCGGCAAAATTTCCGACCCCGATCAACGCACCGAACAATTCAACAATGCCCTCGAGGCCCTGGCGGAAAAAGACCTCGCCCTCGCATTCGCGGAATTGGACAAACTCCCGCCTGACCTTGGGGCGGCAGGCCCCTATTGCCGGGTTTACCAGGTTTGGGCTTCCCAGCCTGAACATTTTTCCGAAGTCGCTGCGGCCGCGCTCGCCCTGCCCCCGGGAGAGGCACGGAGCGGGGCGCTGCGCGGGGTCGCCCTAAGCTCAGATTACGAGGATGCCCTGCGTTTTGCCAGTGCCCTATTGCCGGAGAACCCGTCCATTCTCACGGACGCCATCAAAGATGCCGTGCCCAAGGTTCCCCAATTGGCGGCATCCTTTGTGGAAAACATTCAGGATGTAAAAGCCCGCAATGAGACGATTGAGTACGTCACCGCCCATTGGGGCGATGACCTCGGCGACAACTCGAATATGACGCCGTGGGAGATAAGAAAGACCGCAGCGCCGATGGCTTTGGATTGGCTTAACGAGGTCGCCACCGGAACGACCTATGACCATGCCGTGCAAGACATTTTCAGACATGTGAGCGGGATGGAGGATGCGCCCGCCTTGTTGGAAAAGGTCACCGGGCTCGATTTGCGCGCGCAAATGATCAATGGAATAGCGAGCGATTGGACCGGCGGAAGGGAAGCCGGAATTGCCTGGGCCCAATCGCTGCCCGATGCCGATCGGGCTGCCGGGGATTCGGCCGCGGCGTTAATTCTCTCGCGGTGGTGGAGCAACGAGCCGGCGGCCGCCGCGGCGTACGTGCAAAACCTGCCGGATCAGTCGCTTTTCCTGGCCGCCGCGTCCAACATTGCCAACTACCTGGTTGCTGACAGTCCCAAGGCGGCATTGGAGTTCGTCCAAAACCTTCCCGACGGCTCGAACAAGGATATGGCGCTGTCGAGCGCCTTATATCAAATTGCCCAATTTGATTTTTCCACCGCCTGGAATTATGCGCTCAATTTGCCGGCGGACCCCAAACGTGACGCCACGTTGAACGGACTGGTCATCACGGAAAGCATGAACGACCCGGCGGCGGCGGCCGGAATTATTTCCCAAATACCCGCCGGTCCGGCGCAAATTGAGGCCACCAACACGTTTGCCGCCGCCTGGGCGCAGCAGAATCCCAAAGCCCTGGCCGGCTGGCTGGCCAACCAGCCGGCGGGAGACCTGCGGGACGCCGCCACGGTGCAGTTGATCAGCGCGCAATCCGCCTCCAACCCAAATTCCGCCCTCGAGTTGGCCAACAGTATCAGCGATCCCCAAACCAAAGCAGCGCAGGTGGAGTTGGTGCAGCTCACCATGCAATTGACGACCCTGCCCAACGGCAGCCAGCGCGACGCCCTGCTCTTGCAGGTGATTCAGCACCAGGCTCCGACCGACGTCGAGGACGCGCTGTACTGGGCCATGACCATCAGCGACCCGAAGGTCCGCGCCAGCACGAGGGATAAACTCCTGACGGCGTTGAATGCGAAAAGCGCCCGGCAATACAACCTGGCGCCGTAGCCTGAATTTTCATTCCCGGCCGTCATTCTTTATTTTTTGAAATTGCCACGCCGCATGGTCATCCTTCGCGTCGGCCTCCTGGGGGCCGCGATGGGAGGCGCTTATCTGTTGGGCCGGGCGCCGGGGCCGGTGGCCCAATGGGCTGGCGAAGTCCCGGCGGCATTGCGGCAGAGCATGTTCCCGGCGCTCACCACCGCGGAAAACGCCACGGAGGAATTTCTCCCCCGCAGAAAATATCTCACCATCCAGGAGGCCCTGGAACGGTTGACGGCCATGGCCCATGACGATTACACCGGCAACCAGGAACAACAGGAAGAGGATTTGGATGAGGTGTTCTTCCACGTCCGACCGCAGGATTTGGGCACGCTCTTCAAGCTGCTTGGCGGTTGGGCCGCGAGCGCGGAGCGGGATGATATCAAGTTTCGGTTGCTCCAGTTTCTGGCGCCGCAGAATCCCCTCCTGGCCTGGACTCTGAGCGCCGACTTGACCGATTTCGCCAAGCGCAAGGAGATCATGGGCTCAGCCCTCGAAGAATTATCGCAAGATCATCCGAAGGACGCCTTGCTGCTGTTGGGAAAACTATCCGGCGGAGATCTGCTGGAACTGAGAGATGTTGTGGGGTTTGCCTTGGAGCGCATTGCTGAAACGGACCCAGCCGGGGCGGCTGCGCTGGTTACATGCATTCCCCCAAGCGCGGCGCGCGAAGAGGCACTGAATTTAGTGGCTCTACGATGGAGGGACGTTTTTTCCAATCCTCCTTATCCGCCCGGCGCCGAACCGCAAGCGGCCCTGGATTGGGCGACGTCCTTGTCCCCGCCTGATTCCGGAATTTTGGACGAAATCCTTGTTGGGCTGGCGACTTCAAATCCAAAGCTGGCTGCCGACTACGTGAACAAAGTCGGCAATGCCAACGAACGAAGACTAATCCTCATGAATATATTCGCTGCTTGGACCCAGGATCAGGACGGGGTTGTCACAGTGGCGGGCTCGACGCAAGCGCTCGAATGGCTCAACCAATCGGTTTCCGGCCCCAGTTACCTGGCGAGTATTCCCGCCATCTTTTCGATGTTCGGCGACGCCAATCCGGCTGCCGCCATCGCGTTGCTGGATAAAGTCGCCGACCCACGAGCCCTGCCAATCGCAATCAACGAAATCGCCGACCGCTGGGGCGAATCTGATCCCAAAGGCGCCCTGGCCTGGGCGGTGACTTTGACCGAGACCAATGGGGTTTCGCGCAATGACACCGTTACGAACATCATCACCCAATGGGCGGGCGAGGATCCGGCTGCCGCGACGGCCTACCTGCAAAGCGCGGGGGACCCCAACTTATTCGCCGCCGCCGCGCCGATTTTGACGGACGGGTTGGCCCGAAAGGATTTTCCCGCCGCGCTGGCCTTTGTGCAGAGTTTGCCAGCGGGAACCGTCCACGACGACGCCATGACGAATTTGGTCGTGGCCGATATTCAAAGAAGTCCCGACCAGGCCGTTTCATTGCTCGACGAAATTCCCGCCGGACCGGCACAAGTCACTGCCACTGAGTCCATGGCCGCAACGTGGGTCCAAGAAGACCCCCAAGCTCTTTCCCTCTGGATCAATACTCTCATGCCCGGCGACCTGCGCGACGCTGCCGTCAAAGAAATGGTCTCTGCGCAAGCGGCCAAGGACCCCGTCGCCGCCTTTACCTGGGCCAACACCATCGCCAACGCCGACTTGCGCGCCGCGCAAATTGAAACGGTCCTCACCACCTGGTCAGCGAACAACCCCACCGCCGCAGCGTCCGCCGCCCAAACCGCAAATCTCAGCGAAGTCCAACGCGCCGCATTGCGGCAAAAGTTGAAGGGCGCTGTGGGAGCAGAGAAATGAGTTTCTCCCATGCGGCGTGGAATTGTAAAGGGTGCGCTTTTCTTTCGCCCCTGACGGGGCTCCTGATTGCAATGACCGGGTGCTGGCAATTTCTGTAGCGCACCGGACAAAAATTGATCGCCATAAGTTAGGATTGCCTTGGTGAAATGGGGCCGGTTCAATGGGCGTGGAATAGGTTCCTGGTACTGGTGTCAAAATTCCACAATCTGCATTTCCCACCTCATGAAAAACTTCGTTCGCCGTTACACCATTCGGGTTCTCGCCATCGGGCTGCTGGGCGTAAGTCTCGCCGGCTGCATTATCACGAACAGCTCATCGAACCGGGTGACCGGCAAGAAAATCACGACTGAGCAATTGGCCCAGGTAAAGCCCGGCACGACCAAAGAGAGTGTCATTGATCTGCTGGGGGTGCCGTCCAAGCGGACGGACCTTGGGTCCGGCCTGGAAGTCTGGGAATGGGATTATACGGAAAACTCGAACAAAGCCTCCGGCTTCATATTTCTGTATTCATCGGACACGTCCACCCACGTGGATCAGGCCACGTCAGTCGAGTTCAAGGACGGCGCGGTGACGAAGACGTGGAGCAAGTAAAGTTTTGGTTTCGAGTTTTGGGTTTTGAGTTTCGAGTTTGCCGAAATGAAACCAACCCGGGCGCGCTGAGCGTCGCGGGCGGAACACTTGCCGCCGACCCGGGCGCTGAATTGGTGGACCAACCTGAAACGCAAAACCCGAAACGCGAAACTTATCCATCACCTTTTTGCCGCCCGGTAGAGCAGCCAAATGCCCAGGGCCTCAAAGATGAAATTCGGCGCCCAGAGCAGCAAATCCGGGCGAAGTTCCGGATGTTTGTGGAGGAGATTGATCGAAAAGAGCAGGAAATAATAGATCAGCGCCAAACCGAGAGCGAGGGCGAGATTGACAAAATTCTCCGCCCGGCCGACCCGCAGGGACAGCGGCAGGCCGAGCAAGGCCAGGGCCAGGACGGAGAACGCCCCGGCGAAGTCGCGCTGGATTTGCATTTGCACTTCCATGCGCCAGACGGCGGTTTCCGCAGGCTTCGGATTGGCTAAATTGGGCGGTTTTTCATCGCGGCGCCGCAAGAGTTCATCCACCGTCAACAGGGAGAGTTTGGTGAAGCCCGCGGAAAACGGAATCAGGTCACCCATGTTCAAGGGATAACCGCCGCCTTTGAATTGGGGGCCGGCATTTTTGACACTGGCCAGGTAATCGGGGTCGGTGGGATTGTAACTTTCTTCGGCGCCGTCCTCCAGGATGAGGGTGAGGACATCGCTGGCTGAATTATAGTCCAAGTGGCCGCGGGAGCCATGGACTCTGGCCACGGCCCGACCCTGGTCGTCCACCTTCCAAATCCAAATGTCGAGAAGCTTGGGCCCTTCGCGCCCGCCCGAACGAATGATGTAGCCCTTGAATTCGCGCACATAACTGCCGGGAATGAAAAGGCGTGACGGGTCCTGGCGCACCAGGTTGGCCAAGGCGACTTTGACCGCATGGTCGGCCGCTGGCGCATAGTCAATATTGATGAACAGGCAGAGCAACGTGCCCAAACAGGCGACGAGCATAATCGGGGCCGCGAGGGACCACAGGCTCAAGCCAGCGGCGCGCATGGCGGTGAATTCGCGCTGGGCGCACATCCGGCCCACGACCAGGAGCACGGCGGTAAGCAGGCCCAGCGGCAGGGCGTAGGGAATTACGCCGGGGATGTAATTGACCAGCAAGTAGCCGAACATCGGCAAGTCTATCTGGCCGCTGGCCAGGCGGTCGAGCACTTCGCGCATGACGTTGCCGAGCACGAGCACAAAGACGAACAGGCCAACCGCCATCGCCGTGGCGGCGACGATTTCCTTAAAGATGTAGCGGTGCAGCAGATTCACGGCAAAAAGTTGGTCAGACAGGCAATGATAATCGTTCCAAAAAAAGCTTTAATGGGGCGCAGATAAGGTCGATAATACCCATATCGGTTCGACTGTGAACTGCGAATTTTGCGCCGGGGCGGCTTTTTTGAGCCGTTAATCGCTGATTCCGAGCCACAGGTCATGCACCACCCCACCCCAAATCGCCAGGTTTTGCTCAAGCCCGGCTTTTTTCCTGTTTTTTCCGCAGGCGCGCCAAACTGGCCGGCGTGGGTGCGGCGTAGCGTGGCCTTGGGCGGCGCCCTTTTGCTGGTTGCGGCCAGCCAGCCGGAGATGCACGCGTTTACGGAGGCCGGTGGCCAGACTTATCCGGCCGAGGTGGTCTTGGTCAAAAACGGCGAAGTCGTGGTCAAGCGCGCGGATGGGAAGGCCTACAGTCTAGATGTGCAATCCCTTACTGTGGCCGACCGCGAGTATGTGCGGGGCTGGAAACCCGCGGCCGACCAACCCAGGGATGCCCTGGCCACCACGGAATCCGATATTGCGATAAAAATCACCCTTGAGGCGGTGGTGGCGGCAGCGCCGAACCCCCGCGGGCCGGGACTGCGGTCACCCAAAGTGATTTTGATTAACCGGGAAACCAAGTTAAATTTCAAGGGTCTCAAGGGAACCCTGGTCCTGATTGGGCAGCAGCCCGGGCCGGCCGGGCGTTATAAAGTAATCGGCGTCCAAACGTTTGCGGTGGATTTGGATGCGGTCGGTCGGCAGGATTATTCAGGCGCAGCCATCCCTGAATCGGTCGCGAGCATCACCCCGGGTCTGGCGCCGTTCCACTATCAGGGTTACCTGTTCGTTTTGCAAAACTCCGAGAATAATATCATCCAATTCCAACGATTGGATGTGGCCGGAAAAACGGCCGATGAAGCACTAAAATTGAAATTGGGCGACACCTTTTCCCAGCGCCGGCCAGTGGGCCGGGCGCCAGCCAGGAATGGTGCGCGGGCGGTGCCAAGTGCGCTGCCGTTGGGAGGGTAATAGGAAGGGAGCAGTTTACGGTTTACAGTTTTCGGTTCGCAAAACGATGCAAGCTAAAGGTAGTTCGGGGTCAGAATTGATGCCTTAATGTCCCAACTGTAAACGGTAAACCGCAAACCGTAAACTATTTCAGCCCCAGCATGGACCGCAATTGTTCCTCCACGGCTTGCAACAACGGGTCGTCCGCCCCATGGGGCGCTCTGCCGGCGTTGACTTCGATGGCTTCACCGATCGTAATAGTTACGGCAAGCGGGACATAAGGTTGCAATTTGTCGGTCAAATCCTCCTGGTAGCGCTCGATGGTCTCGAGCAGGCGCTCGGGAGGAGGATCGCCGGCCAGGTAATCTGGCGGATAGGCGTCCAATTGCTGGGCAAGATAAATGTCGGCCAGGTGCTTCCAGCGGCGTTTGACCTCGGCCTCGGGGAGATCTTTTTTCACCAAACCAGGAACAATGGCCACGCGGAGGCGGCGCACCCGCGACTGCACGGGCTCGCTGTGATAGCGCGCCCCAATCCATTCATCTTCGAGCGGTTGGAGAAGCACCTGGATAAGGTGGGCGAGGCGAGGCGCGAGCGGACCGGTTTGGGCCTGGCCGAGGTGTTCGATTTCCCGTTTGGCTTGCAGTGCTTCGCCAATTTTATCCACCCGCTCCCGCAAGGGGAGTTTCGCGCCCTGAGGCAGCGCAAGGCGTTGTTCAATTTCCGTCAAAACGCCCGCGACGCCCGGTGCGAGGGGACCGAGCACGTGATAGCGCAGGGCGATGGGATGCACGACAATTTTTCCCGTCGGGTTGATTTGGGCGCGCTTCCTGGCGGCCGCGCGCGCAATAAGGGCGGGGCCGTCCATCATCGCATTCAGCCGGTCGTTGCTGCGCCCCAAATAGCCTTCCGGGAAGATGACGATCGGCCGGCGCGCATGGGCGAGGATGTCCACCGACGTTTTCACCGAGGAACGATCCGCGCCTTCGCGATTGACGCTGTAAAGGCCGATGCGCGGCAGCATGAACCCTTGGAGCCAACCCATCTTGAACACATGCCAGCTGGACATGTAGTAAAACCAGGAACGGAGTTTTACGGAGATTTGGCCGACCACAAAGCCGTCCTCGTCCCGGCAATGATTGGGCATGAGGACAATGCCATGACCGGCGCGCAGGGATTCCCGCAGGCGCTCGAGGTTCCGGAGATCGAACTGCACAACGCCATAGGATTTCCGCAAGAACCACGGCAAAATGCGACCGCACAGGGCGGGCCAAAAGTTGCCATGCTTGGGCGGCACAGGCACGTAGGGCTCGGTGACAATGATGTTTTGCATTTCCGGTAGAGGTCCAACTTTTCACACGACAGGCAGTTGGTCAATCGTTTGCGCGCGCTGAACCGGGATTTCATGCCGGCGAATTCCGCCCGGTGGCGGACAAGTTATGTGCCGCGGCGGGTTCCTGGGGGATTTCCCGGTAAAGTTGGCGTTAAAAAAGTCGCATGGCTACTTGCAGTTTTAAACCTAGTGATATTACCACGGCCAAGGGGGCCGGATCTGCCTTGCGGGCGTGCCATCGGAATCTTCAGGTGATTAGGCTTGCGGCGACACCGCAATTATGGGCTAAAGGGAAGGCGAAAACCAACCCGGCCCGCTCATGAGTGATTGGCAGGCAAACCCTGGACAAAGTTCTGTACCGCCGCCCATGGGGCCAGCGGGAAGCGCGACGCACGCGTGCGTTGAATGCGGCCAGGTATTTGCCGTGGAAGAAATGATCAAGCACGGGGAGGCATACGTTTGCGCCAGTTGCAAACCGATTTTCATGCAAAAGCTGGCGGAAGGCGCGCGGATTGACCCGGCGGAAATGCGTTATGCCGGATTTTGGGTGCGATTTGGAGCGCTACTGGTGGACGGAATCGTTGTCGGCATTCCCATCGGCGTGGTACTGGTGCTGGTGCTTTTGGCCACCGCCTCCCGGCCGTCAGCTAATGTATTGCCGAGCGTTTTTTTCATGGCGTCTATTTGGGTGTTGGTGGCCCGGACGATCATCATGACCGTCTATGAGACCCTGATGATTGGCAAATATGGCGCCACTTTGGGCAAAATGGCGTGCAAGATCCGGGTGGTAACGGGCCAAAACGAAAGCGTGTCGTACCGGCGCGCATTGAGCCGTGCGTTTTGCAAGAACATTGCCCGGGCCAACATTTATCTGGAACTGGCGGCCTTTCTCCCCGCGGCGTTTGACAAGGAAAAGCGGGCGGCGCAGGATTTCTTGTGCAACACCCGCGTGATTTACAAATAGCCCCCCGGGCCCCGGACACCCGGCCCGGATAAATTGCCGGAATGGGCTGATTTTCCATGGGGGGTATTGATTAAGCTTGCAGTCAATCGTTATTTATTAGCTAAAAGAAGGTCGAACCCCCAACCCAGGAACCCCCATGAGCGACTGGAATTCGAATCCCGAGCCAAACCCCGTTCCGCCGCCGTTAGGAACAGCGGGCGGTGGCGCGACGCGAGTATGCGTGGAATGCGGCAAACTCTTTGCCGCCGATGAGATGATCAAACATGGCGACAGTTACGTCTGCGCCGGTTGCAAACCTATTTTCATGCAGAAGCTGGCCGAGGGCGCGCGCATTGATCCCCTGGCGTTTCGTTACGCTGGGTTTTGGATACGCATTCTGGCCTGGTTTTTGGATGCAATCGTAATGAATATATTCTCGATCCTTTTTCGGCTGGCGCTTGGCCTGAGTGCCATCCAGACCCAGGAAAGCATGGCGAGTGAGTCGGCGGGCCAGAAAATCACTGCTGGCGTGCTCGGGCTGGTGATTGGAATCGCCTATGAAGTCTTTTTCATCGGAAAGTATGGCGCCACCCTCGGCAAGATGGCGTGCCGGATCAAAGTCGTCACTGCCGACGGCGGACCCGTCTCGTACCTGCGGGCGTTGGGTCGCTGGGCCAGCAAGATCGTGAGCGCAATGATTCTCTGCATCGGGTATATCATGGTTGGATTTGACGCCGAAAAGCGCGGATTGCACGATCGTATGTGCGATACCCGCGTGATCTATAAATAATCGCGTGCACCCATGAGCCCGGCCCCCGTGAAATGTCCCAAGTGCCAGGCGCCCCTGGACGGCGGCTCGCTCAATCAGCCGGAATTGCTCCCCTGCCCCAATTGCCAAACGCCATTGCAGGTGGAAGTATATCCCGCGCTGTTCCGGCGGGTGGCGGCGGGGCGCAGCGGTGACCTGGTCGTGGTGGACGGCGAGGCGACCTGCTTTTATCACCCGGCCAAAAAGGCCGTGCGGCCCTGTGACGGTTGCGGCCGGTTCATGTGCGCACTGTGCGATTGCGAATTACTGGGGGCCCACTATTGCCCGGCCTGCCTGGAAGTGGGCAAAAAGAAAGGGAAGATCAAGAGCCTCGAAAACCGCCGGATGCTGTATGACAGTCTGGCCCTCGGCCTCGCCTTTTGGCCATTGCTTTGCTGGCCGTTGACCGTATTCAGTGCGCCAGTGGCGTTGTTCATTGCGATCCGCCATTGGAACTCGCCGCGCAGCATCATCCATCGCACGCGGATTCGTTTTGTTTTCGCGATCATCATGGCCCTGCTGCAAATTGCCGGTTGGGTGCTGCTCATTTTCACCCTGGTGAACAACCATTCCAGCAATGTCTGACTCGCAATATACCCGGCTGACCCGCGCCCACCGCCGCCTGGTGGGCGGAGGCTTGTTTTCGGTGTCGGCCGGATATTCCAGTTTGTGGCTGGGCCCGGACCATATGCTGTGTATTGATGTCAGCGGCGTAGCGGAGGAATACAAGCGTTTTTACTACAGTGACATTCAGGCAATTATCGTTAAGAAGAATTGGCGCGGGCTGGTCCGGAACATCTTGGCCTGCCTGCCACTGCTGTTCTTTCTGGCCGTGGCCGTTTTTGCGGATGACACCTTCGCCAACATTTTCTGCGGATTTATCGCGCTGATGATAGGCCTGATGCTGGGATTCAACCTTTACTTGGGAACAACTGTCACCACCTACTTGCGGACGGCGGTACAAATCGAGGAACTGCCGTCGTTAAACACGATCCGGCGCGCGCGCAAGGCCATGGCGAAATTGCGGCCGCTCATCGCCGCCGCCCAGGGGGAACTCGTGCCCGGGGAAATCGCCGAGAAATTGCCGGAGCTTTATCAGGCGGCTCCCCTCCATCTGCCGTCCGTCCCGCCGGCGGCCCCACCTCCGCTCAATCCTTGAACTAGCCGATGCCCAGCCTTGTCCACCAACGCTGCCTGAACCATGGCGAACGGGAAGCGGTCGCCCGGTGCCCGTCCTGTGGCCAATTCTATTGCCGCGAGTGCATCACCGAGCACGACGACAAGGTGATCTGCGCGTCCTGCCTCATAAAGATTAAACGCGCCGCGCCGCGCCGCAAACGGTCCCTGGCCAGCCTGGGGCGGGTGGCGGCCCTGGGTGCGGGTTTCTTGATGGCCTGGTTCTTTTTTTATCTGCTGGGCACCGCGCTGCTCACGATCCCCACATCGTTTCATGACAGCACCGCCTGGCACTCCAGCCAGGCCAAGGACGAAGAAAACCCATGAAATCTTCCGCACGCAAGGAGACCGCCCCCCGGGCGCTGGACCTCGTTGAGGAAGCGACGCACGTGCTGCGCGGCGCGCCGATCCAAGCATGGGCCAGCTATTATTTGGGGTCGCTGCCCATGGTATTGGGGTTTCTCTACTTCTGGGCGGACATGAGCCGCAGCGCGTTTGCCCGCAACCACGTGGCGGAGGCCTCGCTGGCGCTGACCCTGCTGTTTTTATGGATGAAATTCTGGCAGACGGGGTTCACGCGTCATATCCGGGCCGCGGTCGCGGCGGAACCACCACCCACCCTGGACTGGCGCCGCGGGTGGCGCATTTTTTTGACCCAATCCACATTGCAACCGTTCAGCCTGCTGCTGGGTGTGGCGCCGGTGATGGCGATGCAGGCGATCGGGAGTTTTTTCCTCGGCATGTTGTTTACGGTGCCGGTGCTGGGATTTATCCTTGTGCCCGGAATGGTGGCCTTCGCGTTGGCGCTTTTTTCCCCCGCCATTGCCTTCTTTCAAAACATCACCGTGGTCGGAAACGGGGAACCGCCATCCCTGGGCGCCGTGGTGAAGCAGGCCGGGAAATTTGCCGGTTTGTGGCGGAAGCAAAACTTGCGGGTGTTGGTTACCTTGCTGGGGTTCGCCTTCGTCGTCCTGTTCAACTGGTATATCTTTTGCATTTTGCTGCCGCAGATGGGTAAAACGTTTCTCGGGATTGAATCCGCCTATACGCGGATTGGAATACGCGGCTTGATGAATTCGACGTTTTTTGCCGCCATGATTGGGCTGGCCTATCTCAGCGTTGATCCCCTGGTGAAAGTTTACTACACGTTGCGGTGCTTTTATGCCGAATCCCTCGATTCCGGCGACGATCTAAAGGTCCGGTTGAAGCGTTGGTCGGTGGAAGCAAGGGCGGCGGCGGTTATACTGTTGGCGGGCATTTGTCTCCTCGGCGGGCAGGTGGCGGCGGCGGAGGTTGCGCCGGGCGCGGCACCGGCGGCGTCCCCCCCGGACACCACGGCCTCCACCCCGAAGCCGGCGGCAATCCCTGGCGAACCGAATGCGCGGCAACTGGACCAAAACATCAGCGAGGTCATCAACCAGGACAAGTACGCCTGGCGCAATCCCCAAGCGGAGAAATTGGACGACGACAAGGATTTGGGCGTCATCGGCCGGTTCTTCGCCGAAGTTCGGCGGACGTTGCTGCATTGGATCAATAAGATTGGCACCTGGCTAAGGGATCTGTGGGAGAAATTGTTTCCGTCGAGTGACCCCGCGCAGCGCAATTCGACGGACAGTTCCTCCTCCTTCCTGCTCGGCATGACTTTTTCGCAAACCCTGATTTTCATCTTGATCGGCGTGGTCGTGGCGGTGCTCGGCATCTTCCTCTATCGCGCCTGGAAAAACCGGCAGCGGGCGGGCGCCCCGACGCCGGCCGTCCCGATGGCCCCGGCGCTCCCCGACTTGAGCGATGAGAACGTCGGGGCGGAGCAATTGCCCGAGGACGGCTGGACGAAGCTGGCCAATGAAATGCTGGCGCGCGGGGAATATCGGCTGGCGCTGCGGGCCTTTTATCTCGCCGGGCTGGCCCACCTGGCGGGCCGCCACCTCGTAAGTCTGGCCAAATTCAAATCCAACCGGGATTATGAACGCGAATTGAACCGCCGCGGGCACGCCTTTCCGCAACTGCCACCAACCTTTGCGGAAATGGTGCTGATGTTCGAGCGCGTCTGGTACGGGCTGCATCCGGCCAATGCCGACCAAGTCGGGCGGATTGCCGAGCAAATGAACAAACTGAAAGGTACGCCGTGAGCAAACGGGTCCTGATTATGGCGCTGGTGGCGGGCGGGCTGGCGTTTGCCGCCGGCCTGTTCTGGCTCATGCAAATGCGGCTGGAGAGCGGCGTGGATTACCCGCCCTATTCCTCATTGCGCACCGACCCCCTCGGCACCATGGCCTTTTATGAGAGCTTGGAGCGAATGCCGAATTTGACGCTGCTGCGCGACTATAGCGTGGACGACCGACTACCCGCCGAGCCCCATACGGTTTACCTTCATCTCGCGGCCGACTCGTCGGAAATGGACGAAATCTCGCCGAGCCTATATTCCGAAGTGAATGGTTTTCTTGCCCGCGGCGGGCGCCTCGTAATCACCTATAAATATTCCGCCATGGCCAATATGCTGGGCGACGTGAAGGATAAAACGGCCGACAAAACGCCGCTGGCGGACAAGCCCGACGGAAAAAAATCGCCCCCGGCGGATTCCGCGACGCCCAAGAAGAAGCCCGCCCCGGGAAAATCTGATCCCGGTAAAACCACGGAGGAGAATCCCGATGTCAATTTGCTCGAAAAATGGGGGGTGACCATAGATTCCAATCCGCTGGACGTACTGGACAGCGTCATCTCTCCGGTGCCGGTGCACAAGGCGTCCCCCCTCCCCCTCCCACCGTCGCTGCAATGGCACAGTGGTTTGATCTTTACGAAACTGGACCAGGCGTGGAACGTGATTTACCAGCGCGATTCCGATCCCGTGGTCATCGAGCGGATGTTTGGGCCGGGTTCCGTCGTGCTGGTGTCGGATTCATATCTGCTGAGCAATGAGGCATTGCGCGGAGACCGGCATGCGGATTTTCTCGCCTGGCTGGTTGGGTCCGGTCGCCAGGTGGTTTTTGATGAAGCCCACCTTGGGGTGGCGGAAACGCCGGGCATTGCCCTGCTGGTACGCCAATACCATCTCGCCGGGCTGGCCGCCGGGCTGGTATTACTCGCCGGATTGTTCATTTGGAAAAATTCACCGAGCCTCGTGCCCCCGCCGCCGGAGGAAAAAATGGCGGGTTTTGTCGCGGGCAAAGATGCCGCCGCCGGATTCGTCAATCTGCTCCGGCGCAATGTTACCGATGCAAACATTCTCAATGCCTGTTTCGAAGAGTGGCGGAAATCGCCTGCGGCGGCGCGGCCCGGGCCAAAATTGGCGGAGGTCCAAGCCGTGATGGATGCGGAAAAAGCGCTCCCCGCCCGCAAACGCAACGCCGTGGCCGCCTACCGGCGCATGGCGGAAATACTTTCGAAACCCACCTTCTCCGCGGCGCCACCCGCCGCCCAACCTCCGATTCTCCCCTCATGAATACCGAACGACTCAAGGAAGTTCTCGCCCAAGCCCGCCATGAAACCGCCAAGGTCATCATTGGCCAGCATGACGTCATCGAAAAGGCGCTCATTGTCATCTTCACCGGCAATCACGCCCTCATCGAGGGCGTCCCCGGCGTGGCCAAAACACTGCTCGTGCGCACCCTGGGCAAAGTGCTGGGCTGCGACTTCGCCCGCATCCAGTTCACACCTGACTTGATGCCCGCCGACATCACCGGCACAAGCATCTATAATTTGCAGCGCAATGAGTTCAGTGTCGCCAAGGGGCCCGTGTTCACGTCGTTCCTGCTGGCTGACGAAATCAACCGCGCCCCGGCCAAAACCCAGTCCGCGCTGCTTCAGGCCATGCAGGAGCGCACGGTGACCATTGACCGCGACACCTATACGCTTCCCCCGGACTTCACCGTCTTTGCCACGCAGAACCCCATCGAGTACGAAGGCACCTACCCACTGCCGGAGGCCCAGAAGGACCGCTTCATGCTCAAAATCACCATGGGGGCACCGGACCGGGCCGACGAATTGACGCTTGCGCAACGGACCATGACCAGGGACGCGCCGGAAGCGGTGCTGGCCCAAGGCGAGGTCAAGCAGGTGGTCACCCGTGAAGAACTGGTCGAACTGCGCACTCTCCTGGGCACGATCACGTTGCGGGACGAATTGCTGGCCTACTTGGTGGACCTCGTGCGGGCCACCCGGGCGCATGAAAGCGTGTTGGTCGGCGCCGGCCCCCGCGCCACGCAATCGCTCATCATGGGGGCGCGCGCCTACGCCGCCATTTCGGGGCGCGACTTTGTGACGCCCGACGACATCAAGGTGATGGCGGTTCCCGTGTTGGAGCACCGCCTCATCCTCCGCCCCGAATTTGAAATTGAAGGTCTGGGCATGGTCGAGGTCATTCACCAAATTCTGCAACAAATTGCCGTGCCGCGATGATTGTCCCCCGGAACCGATTGCTCCTCTGGGTGGCGCTGATCGTGCTGCCCTTTGCGCTGCTGGGCGCCACCGGGCCGGCGGCCGCGGGCACCGCCCTACTCGCGGTGGCGGCACTCGGGATTGTCGTGGCCGTTGATGGCTTCGCCGCGCGGCGCAATTTGCATGGTTTGGGGGTCGAACTCCCCGCGATTGCACGGATGTCCAAGGACCGGGATGCAAAATTGGAATTGCGCGTGCGCAACGATTCGCAACAGGCGCGGCAGTTGCGCCTTGGGCTGGCGCTGCCCCGCGAAATCGAATCGTCCCAGGAAGATCTTACCGTGGCCCTCGGTGCCGCGTCAGTCTGGTCCCAGGTCGCGTGGCCCATAATTCCCCGTCGGCGGGGACGGTATCAACTCGACAAGGTTTACCTGGAAGCGAGTTCGCCGCTGGGCTTTTGGAATGCCCGCCGCGCGCTGCCCGCGAAAGCGGAAATCCGGGTCTATCCCAATTTGGTTGCCGAACGCAAGAAGATGGCGGCACTGTTTCTACACCGTGGGACCTTCGGGACCCACGCGCAGCGCCAAATCGGCAAGGGCCATGAGTTTGAAAAACTCCGCGAATACGTCTCCGGCGACAGCATGGACGACATCCATTGGAAGACGACGGCCAAGCGGGGTCGGCCCATCACCAAGGTTTTTCAAATCGAACGCACTCAGGAAGTCTATGTCGTGCTCGACGTCTCCCGCCTCTCGGCCCGGCCCGTCCAGCGCCCGGGTGATGCGCAACCCGCGCCAAGCCTGGAACTCTATTTGACTGCGGCGTTGGCGCTGGGGTTGGCGGCGGAGCAGCAAGGCGACCTGTTTGGCTTGCTGGTCTTTAGCGACAAGGTCAATTCGTTCGTGCGGGCAAAAAACGGCCAGGCGCATTACAATGCCTGCCGCGACGTGCTCTACACCGTCCAGCCCCAAATTGTGTCGCCGGATTACGATGAAGTTTGCACCTACATCCGCCTGCGCCTGCGCCGCCGCACCCTGCTGATTTTTCTGACTGCGCTCGACAATCCCGAATTGTCCGCCAGTTTCGTCAAGAACGTGGATTTAATCCGCCGCCAGCATCTCGTGCTGGTGAACATGCTGCAACCGCCGGGCGTGGCCCCGCTGTTTTCCCGCCCGGATGCGCAGACCACGGACGACTTGTATGAGCGGCTGGGCGGGCATCTCTTCTGGCAAAATTTGCGGGAATTGGGCAAGGTGCTCCAGCGGCGCGGCGTGCAGTTCAATTTACTCGGGGACGAGCGGTTTAGTGCCGACCTCATTTCGCAATATCTCCGCGTCAAACAAAGGCAATTGCTGTGATTATTGACCTCGAAAGATTTCTCGCGACCGAACGCACCTGCTGGACCGAGCTGGAAAACCTGCTCGACCGGTTGGAGGCGGACCCGGGCCGGAAACTGTCCCTGGCGCAGCTCCGGCATTTCCACGAACTGTATGAGCGCACCGCCGCTGACCTCGCGAAAATCACCACCTTCTCCTCCGAGCCGCAGACCCGCCGCTACCTTGAAAACCTGGTGGCGCGGGCCTACGGCGAAATCCACGAGACCCGCCAGCGTCAACAGCGCTTTTCCCTGAAGCAATGGTTTACGCAGGAACTGCCACGGACGTTTCGGAAGCATGTGCGGGCCTTTTGGTTGTCGCTCGGCATCACCCTGGCCGGTTGTGCCTTTGGGGGCCTGGCCATCCTGCTCGATCCTTCGTCCAAGGCTGTCCTGATGCCCTTCGAGCACCTCCAGCAGGACCCGGCCAAACGCGTGGCCGACGAGGAAAATGCGCAGGATGACAAGCTGGCCGGGCACAAGGCGACGTTCTCCGCCGAATTGATGACCCACAATACGCGGATTTCCATAAATACCATGGCCCTCGGGATGACTTATGGATTCGGCACCATCGTATTGCTTTTCTACAACGGGGTTACGCTCGGCGCGGTGGCCGCCGATTATCTCCACGCCGGGCAGGCGCTGTTTCTCTTTGGCTGGCTGCTGCCGCACGGGGTCATTGAAATCCCCGCCATCTTGATTGCTGGCCAGGCCGGTCTGGTGCTGGCCGGAGCGCTCATTGGCTGGGGTCGGCGCATTCCCCTCCGGGCCCGCTTGCGCGAGGTTTCGCGCAGCCTCGTGACCCTGATTTTTGGCGTCGGCCTGCTGCTGACCTGGGCCGGGTTTGTGGAGTCGTTTTTGTCGCAGTACCACGAGCCGGTCATCCCGTACGCGGTGAAGATTGCCTTTGGCGTGGTCGAGCTCGCCCTGCTCATCTTCTTTCTCGCCAAATCCGGCCGCACGCCCAAAGCCGCCGCCACCGCGCCGTCGCCATGACTACTTCGACGCTGCAAATTCGCACGCCGGAAGGCATTGTCTTCTCGCAGGAGATTGCGGGGCCGGTTACCCGTTTTCTGGCCTGGATGCTGGATGCGGTTTGCGTCTACGCGATTCTCTATGTCCTCACCCTTGTCTTGCGGTTGCTGAGCATTTTCAGCGACAACCTTTCGACTGCGCTGCAGGTGTTGGGCTTTTTTGTCATCAGCATCGGCTACGGCATTGCCTGCGAATGGTATTGGCGCGGGCAGACCGTTGGCAAGCGGCTCTACCGGTTGCGGGTGGTGGATGCCGAGGGCCTGCGGCTGCACTTCAGCCAAATCGTCCTGCGTAATCTGCTGCGGGCCGTGGACGGGCTGCCGCTGTTCTATTTCCTGGGCGGGCTGGTCTGCTGGTTCACGCCCAAATGCCAGCGCTTGGGCGACATCGCCGGCAACACCCTGGTCATTCACCAACCCGAACTGGCGGAACCCAATCTTGACCAACTGCTCGCTGGGAAATTCAATTCGTTGCGCGCCTACCCGCACCTTGCCGCCCGCCTGCGCCAACTCGTCGCGCCCGGCGAAGCCGCCATTGCCCTCCAGGCTGTTCTGCGGCGCGACACCTTCGATGCCGTCTCCCGCGTGGAACTCTTCGCGGAACTGGCTGGCCACTTCCGCGCCAAAGTCACCTTCCCTGCCGAAGCCACCGAAGGCATCACCGATGAGCAATTCATCCGCAATGTCGTGGACGTCGTTTACCGGTCGCGGGTCGAAAATAAACCTGCTGTAACCGCGTAGAAGCAGGGAGCGGGGAGACCGTAGACAGGAAAAAAACTTCCGTCCCGGACGACAACGCCTCGCGTAGCGAGGGCCGAAAATAACCGTGGATTTCAATCCACGGAACCAAGCCGGCACCAGAACAGCGCGTCGCGTCGCGACGCTTTAACTGGCCATCGTTCAGCTCATAGTCCCACTTCAGGTTAACTTGAACAGCCGGACCCCATCCGGCATCCAGACCCCGTCCGGCATTCCCCAGTCTCCCCTATTCCAACTTCCAGCTCCTAACTTCTAACTTCCGACGCCCGGTTGCTTCAACGCCTTTCCGATTGCGCATTCACACTACGCCATCGTCGCCAATGCAATGATGGGTTTGTTACCCTCCTGTATCCTGACTCCCAAATTCCAACTCCCCAATTCCCGATTCCAACTTCCAGCTTCCATTAGCCATTGTGCACTCTTGCGTCGGCGCCATTCGCGCAGGAGGGCCAGGGCCGCCAGGGCCGCGCCCGCCGGCACCGTGCCCGGCTCCGGCGCGACGACATAGGGCACTACTTCACCCGTGGGCAGGATAACGGCTGAGAAGTTGCCGCTGGCGCCCGTCATCCCGTTGGCTGCGTCCTGCGGGTTGACAAAGATGATTTCGCCCAGCTGCCCGCCGCTCAGGCCGGCCGGCGAGTTGCCGAAGATAATTTCGTCCTGGCCGCCGCCGCCGGCAATCGCGTCGTTCGAGGCTTCTCCTGTCCAATGGTTGATATAGAGTATCTGTCCGGGAGTCCAGCTCACCGATTGGCTGGCCGCGAAGTTGATGGTGTTGGTGGCGCTGCCGCTGCCGTTCCCGAGGGTGAGGTTCGACGTGGCAGTCAGGGTCAGCGTGTTCAGGTTGGCGGTGAAGGCGGCTTGGGCCGAGGCACTGGTGGAGTTTAGCGCATTGGTGGCCCAGGTGCCACCGTTGAGCACCAGCTTGACTCCCGCATTGAGCTGCCCGCTGGTGTCAGTCAGAAGCGTGCCGCCATTGTTGATGGTCAGTGTGTTGGTGTTACTGACACTTGGGGCGCCATTGGGCCCATTCAATTCCAGCGTGCCCGCCGACACGCTTGTGGCCCCCGTGTAGGTATTGGCGCCACTCAAGATCAGCGTGCCGCCGGCCGTCTTATTCAGCCCAACCGTCCCACCCAGAATCGCACTCACCGTGCCGCTTTGCCCGGCGTAGTCGGCGGTGCTGGTCAGCGTGCCGTTTTGAATGTTCCCGCCACTAATCGTAACCGTGCCGATATTATTCGGCGTGGTGCCGCCGAGGTCCAAGTTGCCGCCGTTTACTGTCAGGGCGGCGGTGGCAGCGCCCAGCGTGCCCGCGCCGCTGAGCAAGAGCGTGCCCGCACTCACCGTGGTCAATCCGGTGTAAGTATTGACGCCGTTGAGAATGAGCACGCCCGAGCTTAGGGTGAGGTTGCCTGCACCAACAGAATCCGTGATACTGCCGGAAACCGACGTGTTGCTCGTGCCGGAAAAGGTCACGTTATTGCCCGCAAGATCAACCGTGTCTTCCAGGATGAGTTGTGGCCCGGCGCTCGTGCCATTGTTCGAGATGAGGAGTGAACTGCCCAGAATGATCGGGGAATTAATCGTGGCAGTGCCGTTGTACGCCGCAGTCATGGTCAACGACGGAGAACTGCCGGCAAAGGTCAACGTGTTATAGGGCGGAATGCTGGTTAGCACAAAATTGAGGGGGGCGGTATTTGTATACGCATTCAGGGAATCGAAGGTCAGATTGTTCAAAACGATGTTAATCGCCAAAGTGGCGCTATCCCCATAAGTTGGGCCTGATAGAGATTTACTACTGTCGATCAGCGCTTCGGCCGCTGTTGAATTCGGAACCGCATCCGGGGACCAATTGCTGTAAGTCGCCCAAGAGGGATTATAGCCCAACCATACCATCGTCTGCGCCTCAGCGCGCGGGCCCGACGCGAGGCCCATGATTATCGCCAACAGCAACGCCAGCCACGCGCGACCGGGAAGCAAAGGGTGCCGTCGAAGTCTTGCCTCCAAGGTTGCGGGCGGCGGCACTGTCAGAAAATGACCGGGCAACTTGCTGGGATGGAAGTGGACAGCGAAGTTCATCGGACATGCTGAAATCAGCTGTCCCAAGGTTACACCCAGCACTGTAAAGGAGATATGGGGTGTAGTGCCCGCAGCGCAAAAGCGAACGGAATGGTAAAACCAGGAAGTCCGTATTCATCTTTCATCCCTCAACCTTTATCCTTCCAGTATCCGTACCCGGCAGACTAAATTTGCAGCTGTAACTTTTAGGACCCCACAAGTGGCCAAGTAGTGCCCAAGAAATATATTCAGCCTTCGAGCGCCAATCAGGCCAACGTGGTGCTTTCCATTGAAAAACAATGACTTAAAGGTGGTGGCGAATCCCGGATTTGAACCGGGGACACAAGGATTTTCAGTCCTCTGCTCTACCAACTGAGCTAATTCGCCCTGACGGAAAGGGAAGAAATTGCCGGAAAGAGGCGGTGGGGTCAAGAATGAAGCGGGGGGAAGCTAGGAGTTAGAAGCTAGGAGTTAGAAGCTAGAAGCGGGGAGCGGGGAGCAGGGAGCGGGGAGCAGGGAGCGGAATATTTCAGCTCAAGCCAGAATTGTTTGGGTTTGGCTTCTAGATTCTAGCTCCTAACTTCTCGCTTCTCGCTGCAACCTTCTTGCCTTTGAACCTCAATCCCTTACGGTTTTCCCATGGATTCATCCGCCAATGAGGTGTTGAGCATTTTCAAGAAGACCGGCGCGCTGCTCGAGGGGCATTTCGTCCTCCGCTCTGGGCTGCACAGCGGGCATTATTTCCAGTGCGCGCAGGTGTGCCAGAACATGGAAGCGGTGACGCGCCTTTGCCAGATGCTGCTGGCGAAATTCACCGCGCGCGACTTTGCCACGGTCCTTGCGCCAGCGATGGGCGGATTGGTCCTCGGGCAGGAAATCGCCCGGCAGACGAACAAGCGCTTTGTCTTTGCCGAAAAGGTGAATGACAAGCTCGCGCTGCGCCGCAATTTCAAGTTTGCCCCCGGTGAGCGCGTGCTGGTGGTCGAAGATGTCATCACCCGCGGCGGGCGCGTGCAAGAATGCCTCGACCTCATTGCCGGCGCGGGTGCCGTCACGGCTGCCGTGCTGGTGCTCGTGGACCGCAGCGAGGGTCAGGCGCATTTCGCCGTACCCCATGTGTCCCTGTTGGAGATGAGTTTTCCGACTTACGAAGCCGACAAGTTGCCGCCGGCGCTGGCCGCGCTGCCGGTTGCGAAACCGGGCAGTTAACCCATGTTCAAGCAAATCACCATCCTCGGCCCTGGACTCCTGGGTGCTTCGCTGCTGAAAGCCGCGAAGCAGCTCGGCTTGTGCGAACGCACCGCCGCATGGTCGCGCCGGGCAGAAACGCGGGCGAAGTGCGAAGGCAAAACCTGGTGTGATGAAGTCTTTGCCGATGCCGGCAAGGCCGTGGCGAAGGCCGACTTGGTCGTCGTGTGCACGCCGGTGGACACGATTGTGCCCTTGCTCGAGCAAATCGCGAAAAAACTCAAACCCGGCACGCTAGTGACCGATGTCGGCTCCACCAAAAGCCTGATTTGCCGCCACGGGCGCGCGGCGCTACCCAAGAAGATCGGTTTCGTGGGTTCGCACCCGATGGCCGGCTCGGAAAAGGGCGGCCTTGAGCACGCGGACGCCGCGCTGTTTCACGGCCGGGCCTGTTTTGTCACCCCGCTGGTGGATACGCCGGCAAAGGACGTGGACCGGGCGACGCGCTTTTGGAAGGCGCTCGGCATGGAAGTGGCGGAGACCACGCCCGAGGAACACGATGAGATTGTTGCCCATCTCAGCCACCTCCCCCATTTGCTGGCTTCGGCGTTTTGCGCCTACCTCGGCACGCGCAACCCCAAGTGGATTCAATTTGCCGGACCAGGTTTGCGCGACACCACCCGGGTGGCGGCGGGCGACCCGACCCTCTGGAAAGCCATTGCCATCGAGAATCGGGAGGAAATTTCCCGCGCCCTGGATGGTTTTCAAAAGGAACTGGACCATCTGCGGGCCGCGCTGCACAACGCCCAACCGTTCGCCCTCCAGCACATCCTCGAACGCGGCCGCGACTACCGCGTAAAGCTGAGACCGCTGGGAGACAAGGGATGAGAGCGAAAGGATGAAGGATGAGGGATGAAGGATGAAGCCATCTCAATCTAAATTTTACTTCTGAAATTTCCGACTTATTTGTTTCAAACCTCATCTTTCGTCCCTACCGCCCCTCAGTCCGTTCCGGATTTCAAAATTCGTAATTCATAATTCAAAATTACGCGTTTCACTCTTCACCCTTTACCCTTCCCTCTTCAGTTGTGAAAGACCCCCTTCCCATCACGCCCTTCACCCAACCGGTCCGTGGCTCGGTGGAGTTACCCGGATCCAAGAGCATTACAAATCGCGCGCTGATTTTGGCGGCGCTGTGCCGCGACCCGGTGACGTTGCGCGGCGCCCTTTTTTCCCGCGACACGGAAATCATGGTCAAGGCCCTGCGGTCGCTGGGATTTAAAATTGCGACGAGCACGAAGGCGAAGACGATCCGCATCGAAGGCCACGGGGGCATGATCCCCGAGGCGAAGGCGTCCCTTGACGTCGGCAACGCGGGCACGGCGGCGCGCTTTCTGCCGGCAGTGTTGTGTTTGAAGAAACGCGGGGAATTTACGCTGACAGGCGACGAAGCCATGAACCGCCGCCCGATGAAAGGCCTGCTCGACGCCCTCCGGCGGCTCGGTGCCGACATCGAATTCAAAGGGCAGCCGGACCACTATCCTTTTATTTTGCGCACTCACGGGCTGCCGGGCGGCGGGGTGGAGGTGGATGCCTCGGCCTCCTCGCAAATATTGTCGGCCATGATGATTGCGGCAGCGTGGGCCAAAGGGCATCTCGAGCTGCACCGCATGGGGCAATTGGTCTCCGAACCCTTCGTCCTGATGACGGCCAAGATGATCCCGCGCTTCAATCGGGGTTTCGTGCCGGACATAGATGCCCCGGGATTCAACGAGTTCTACCACGTCGAGCCGGACGCCACCGCGGCGAGCTATTTCGTGGCGCTCCCGCTCGCGGCTCCCGGCGCGGCACCGGGCTACCAAATCATGGGCCTCGGCGAAAATACTGACCTGCAGGGCGACATCGGTTTCCTGACGGTGGCCCAGGCCGTCGGACTTCACGTCGCAAAGAAAGCTTACCACACAGAGATCTCCGCCGGGTCAACCCGGCATGGCGTGACACAGAATTTCAATCCTTTCTCGGACACGTTCCTCACGCTGGCCGCGATTGCGCCGCTATTGGATGGGCCGACGCGCATCTTCGGCATCGCGCATACGCGCAAACAGGAAACCGACCGCATCCGCGCCATGGCGACCGAGTTGAAAAAGCTCGGCCAGGGCGTCGAGGAATTTGAGGATGGATTGGCGATCACGCCCAATCTTAAAAAGCTGAAAGTCCTCGCCGCCAAGGCGGTGAAGGTGAAAAAACTGCTGAGCATCGAAACCTACGAGGATCACCGCGTGGCGATGAGCTTCGGCATTCTTGGCTCCCACGACCTCCTGGGAACAGGCAAACCCTGGCTCCAAATCGAAAACCCCGAATGCTGCGGAAAAACCTTCCCCGATTTCTTCGACGTGCTGGAACAGTTGCGGAAGGATTCAAGTAAGTAGCGCGGTGCTTAAGCCGGCGCTACGACGAAAATCGAATTGGATTCATTCGTTGCCCAATCGCTCGAGAAATACCTCCGGAATCTCAATTGTGAACCCGCTGCCAAATTCAACCAAAAAAAGCACGGTCTGGATGGAGAACCCGGATGTCAATGCCTGGTCCTCGGTTTCAATTGTACGGTATCCACAAATCGATCCCGGTTCCCGGGGATGGAATTTTGCCTGGGCGTCGCCGGTGATCCGAACCGCATCACCATAGTTAAATTTAAGGTCTTTGTCAGACATGACGCGAAAGATGGAGTTACTCCAGGTGTTAAACGAAATCCGGCGACCAAGCTTGTCAGCGATGCCGCAAAAATGCCGCTGGCATTTCCGCGGCACTGCCATCTGCGAATTCGATCAGGAAAAGAACTGAATTAACGGGGAAACCCACGGCATGGGCTTGAAATTCATCCTCAACCACCCGCCGGGAAATCACCCATGCCGATGCCGATGGTCGAAACCCTGCCGGCGCATTTTCAGCGATTACGACATTCTCGTTGCGGGCAAATATTGAATCAATCTCATCCATGGAGACGCAAGTGATGGTTCTATTAAGGCTCCACGAGGCTGTTTGCCAAGGAAATTGGGCAAAATGCCAACAAATTGCCCGAGCAATATCGGAGCGCGGAGCTTCAGGCCGCCTTCAGAAGTATGGTAGATCCGGAAGGGCGGTCCCGCATTTGCGGGATCGTTGCTACTCCACCCGCGACGCCCAGCTGTGGCTGCCAACTCGGATTGCCTTTGACACTTAACCGACCCCGCCTAGCCTGAGGACATGGGCATGATGGTTATTTTCGCGCTGGCGGCGCTCGCCTTTTTCGGCGGCTCCGTGGTCATCGTGGGTCTGGCGGCGACACTGGTCTTCCACACTCTCGGGCTTTTCTTTGGCACGGCGTTCTTTTTGCTGATCACCTGCATCTTCTGCGGCTCAATTGCGTGGGCATGGCGAGACGCCAAGGCGCGGGGCAAGCCCGGCTGGGCGGCGGCGATGCTGGTGGCGGTGGCTTTCTGGCCGGCCGGCCTGCTCCTGTGGATTCTCTTTCGTCCGGAAAAGAAAACCATCCTCATGGTGTCCAAAACCGCTCCTGCCCCGGCCTCGCTGCCGCCGGTGACCAACTGATTCCGGTGAATACCACCGACTCGACAACCGCCGGAGATCAGGCGCCACTGATTGACCCGGTGGAATTGCCGCGCTGGATTTTGCACCAGGATGACGATGTCGTGGTGCTGAATAAACCCGGGTGGGTGGTCTGCCATCCGTCGAAGAACGGGCCCTGGTCCTCCCTGGTTGGAGCATTACGCGAGCATCTGCACGCGGCACATTGCACATTGTCACGCGGCTGGACCGGGAAACCAGCGGCGTGGTGGTGGTGGCGCTCCATCCGCTGGCGGCACGGCGATACCAGATGGCCATGCAAAACCGGCGGGTGGAAAAAACGTACCTGGCCTTTTTGAATGATGAATTGCACGAAGAAAAGGTGGTGGAAGCGCCGCTTGTGCGCGATGCCGGCAATGCGATCGCGGTCAAGCGGCGGGTGGCATTAGCCGGGGAACCCGGGGCGGAATCCGCGCAGACCCGGTTTGAGCCGATCATCGCAACGCGTGGATTAACGCTGGCCCGCGTATTTCCGTTGACCGGTCGGACGCATCAAATCCGCGTGCATGCCGCGCACCTCGGACATGCGATTGTGGGTGACAAGCTATATGGGCCGGACGAAACGCTGTATCTCGAATTTGCCAAGCAAGGGTGGACCGCGCGGCACGCGGCCGCGCTCCCCATGCGGCGCCAGGCGCTGCATGCCAGCCGACTACGATTTCTGGAGGAAGGGCTGGGAGAGTTTATGGCACCGCCGCCGGCGGATTTGGTGGAGTTCGCGCGGGAGAAGATGGGGTTGGATCTGGCGAGGGCGTGGCCAGTGGGCAATTTAAACGGGAATGGCGCCGCGATTGAATGAATGCGCTGGCGATTGTACCAAATTGGCAATGCAATGGGTTTTCGACATGGCGGGCATCGTCAGTTTCCCAACCGGCCGAAATAAATTTCCGTCACATGCTCAAAGCGCACCTTGCCATCCTGCTGATGCTCGTCGAACAAGCGTCGCAGCGCCGCGACCATCGGCTCATGCCGGGGATGCCCGGGTTGCGGTGCGTAAGACGACGACAGCATCCGGCCAAGGAGACCGGAAAAATCGAATTCCTGGGTGACGCCCGGGACGACACGGTGAATAACCGGCTGGGGCGCAAAGAAAGCGGCGAGTTCCGCCGAATCTTTGGAAAAAAGCATTCGCTTATCCGCAGCGGCATCCGTGCGGAAATCGAGAATGATTTGCTCGTAGGCTCCATAGACTCCGGAGGCATGGTCCTTGCGGTCGTTCCAGACTAGCACCACCCAGCCGGATGGCCGGAGCAGGCGTTGAAACTCCCGCCGCGCCTCCGCCGGCTTAAACCAGTGGAAGGCCTGGCCAGCCACGACGAAGTCCGCTGTTTGCGGATCGAGGGTGGTCGCCTCCGCGGTGCCAGCTACACTGGTGAAGTCGGGCCGGGCAGCCAGCAACTGTTCGCCCGCCGCGCGCATTTCCGCATTGGGTTCGACTCCGAACACGCGGTACCCCTGGTCGAGAAAGAGTTCGCTCAAAAAACCCGTGCCCGAACCGACATCCACAATGACATGGGTGGGCTGCAAGCCCATTTCCGACCGCAGCAAGTCAATCACCGCCGCAGGGTAGCGCGGGCGAAACCGGACATAATCGGCGACGCGGGTGCTGAATCGCCTGGTTGGGTCGGTGCTCATGCCACGAATATGGGCGGACGCAGCTTAATTGGCGGCTTTGGCCGCCGTCGGCAACACGTCCGCCGAACCCTGGGCGCGGATGTCATTGTCGGTCAGAACGCCCTCAGTCGAATCTTTCATGGCCTGGCGCGGGAAAATGAACAGCTCGACGTCCCGGCCCGCAAATTCAAATCGCAGATACTCGTCCTTGGAATCATTCAGCACCTGCACGAGGTGCGCCAGATTCTTGATTGCGATACCGTTCACGCTCTTCACCACCCACGAAACCGGGCTCTGGATGTAACCGACATCGAGCTTGTGCGGGAAGAACGGCGCGGTGACGACGACCAGTTCCTCACCGGCGAATGCCGGTTTGTCGCCCCGACGCAACGCCAGCGGGCTGCCAATGGTGCTGAGCAAAGTTTGGAAGTTGAGCGCGTTCTGCGCGGACGTTGCGCCCAGACGGCCGACAAATTCCTGCGTGGCCTTGGTAAATACCATTGGGCCGAAGACGTAATAGGAAGGATAGTTGTCGCCAAGGAAAGGAATGAGCATGGGGCGGAATTTCCCCACCGGCAGTTGGATGTTTTGTTCCTTGCCGTCGCGGATAATGGTCAGGGGCACTTTGGCGTCCTGGGCAATTTTTTGCACAAAGAACCGGTAGCTAACCCGGACATCGTTGCCAAGGTTGATCATGCCCTCGTCATCAATGGGCCGGTCCCCTATCTTGGATATCACGTCCCATTTCTTAAGCGGATAGTCGGGATTGTCGTTGAAGGGGCCGGCGACCATGACGCCATGCTGGGCCGGGCCAAGCTTGAGGTATTGGCGCATGGCGCTGTTTTCCAGCTTTTGGGTTTCGTCGTACATGGCCCATTTGCCGTCGTAATGCCCGTCAGCGATGTCCTTGAGAAACAGTTCAATTTCCTCACCGGGAATGATGTAGCCGATGTTATCCGCCGCGCTGAGCTTGCTGAAGGCCAGGCCGACCATCTGGTCATTGACCACGGCAGGCCCGCCGCTGTTGCCCGGATTGATGGCGGCGTCAATTTGAATGCGCAAACCGGCGACGCCTTCGTTGTAGCTGGCAAATTCGATGCGGGAAATAATGCCCTTGGTGACGGACAAGCTGGTCCCGCCCGTCGGAAAGCCGTAAACGATAACGGAATCCTTGGGGTCGGGAATCTTGGTCGCCCGCGGGAGCGGCGGATGGGTGTCAAAGAAGGCCGGGTCATCCAGGGTCAGAATGGCGAGGTCAATGCCAGTGGCCAGGATCTCAACCTTCGCCGAAACCTTTTCGCCCGAATGGGCCGCCTGCACTTGAATTTGGCTGGCATAGTGCACCACATGGGCATTGGTCAGAATACGTTTGCCATCAATGACCACCCCGCTGCCGCTGATTTGCGTTGGCGTGGCTTTGGTCCAAGGCCGCCCAAAATCGGGGTTGCGAACAGTGGAGAAAATTTTCACCACTGAGTTTTCCACGGCGCTCGAGGCAGCGGCCGCAGGCACGGTGGCGGTCGAGGTGGCGGACGGGACGGTGGGGTTTGCGTCGTCGGCCGGTGGCGTTGCCGCTTGAAGGAGGTTCCCGCAAAACAAGGCTCCGGCCAGCCAGCCCAACCTGTGCGACCCGGGTGAGCCATGAAGATTTCGGAGGAGGGCTTGCATATGCGGGCGGGGAGTGAAAGAGCCGGGCCCAGGTCACTTTGCCGTTTTATTCAGGGTGGCGAGGACGTCCGGCGAAGCTTGGGAGCGGATATCGTTGTCGGTAAGAATTTCGTCCGTCGAGTCTTTCATGGCCTGGCGCGGGAAGACGAAAGTTTCGAGGCCGGTGCCGGCGAATTCAAATTTCAGATATTCGTCCTTCGAGTCATTGAGGACTTGGACCAGGTGAGCCAAGTTTTTGATCGTCACGCCATTGACGCTCTTCACGACCCAGGCGACCGGCTGCTTCTCATAGCCGAGGTCCAACTTGTGCGAAAAGAAGGGCGAGGCAATAACCACCAGTTGTTCGCCCGGGAAGGCCGGTTGATCGCCACGGCGAGTGACCAGCGGGCTGCCGATATAGCTCAAATAGCTCATCGTGCCGGAGCTGCCAAGACTGTCCATAAATTCCTCGGTGGCGGCGGAAAACACCATGGGGCCAAAAATGTAATACGAGGGATTTTTGCCGTTGAGGCCGGGAATCAGCGCCGGGTGCTCGGGCGAGACCGGCACTTGTACCGCCAGTTCCTTGCCGTCGCGCACGACGGTCAGCGGCACCTTGCCGTCCTTGGCGATTTTCTGAACATAATATTCAAACGCCAGGCGCAAGTCGCTGCCCACGGTAATCATGCCTTCGTCATCCACGGGGGTGTCGCCAATTTTGGTAACAATGTCCCATTTCTTCAGCGGGTAGTCCGGGTCCTTGCTGAAGGGCTGGTTCAGGATGATGCCATGGACGTTTTTGTCAATTTTCAGGTAGGGACGCAGAGCGGGATTCTCCAGGGTCTGCAAATCGTCATACATGCCGGGCTTGCCTTTGTAATCGCCGCTGGCACTGCTGTTCAAAAACAGGTCAATTTCCTCGTTGGGGATGATGTACCCGATATTGTCCGCGCCGCCGAGGCGGCTGAAGGCCAGACCAATCATCTGGTTGTTGGCGACGGCCGGGCCGCCGCTATTGCCGGGGTTGATGGGTGCGTCCACTTGGATGCGCAGGCCCGCCGTAAAGCCATTGTAATTGGTGAATTCAATGCGCGAAACAATGCCCTTGGTGATGGAGAGGTTGTTGCCGCCAGTGGGATAGCCGTAAACCAACACCGAGTCCTTGTTGTCGGGCAGTTTGGAGGCGCGCGCTAACGGGGGATGATTGTCAAAAAACGTCGGGTCATCCACCTTGAGCAAGGCCAGGTCAATGCCCGGCGCAACCGCGATCACGGTGGCGGAAACTTTTTCGCCCGAGCCATTGGCTTGCAGTTGAATCTGGCTCGCATACAGCACCATGTGGGCGTTGGTGAGAACGCGATTGCCGTCAATGATGACGCCACTACCGGAGATTTCCCGCGGCGCGCCCTTCGTCCAGGGCTTAAAAACGTCGGGATAGCGCATCGTGGCGAAAATCTTGACGACGGATTTCTCGACGCCGTCGGCCGGTTGGGCGGGGGAAGCGGCGGATGCGGCCGGGGCGTCTGCCGCTCCGAGGTGAGCGGGGCTCGCAAAAACGCCAGCCGCGAGCAACGCGGCCAGGACCGCAAAATATTTCCGATGATATGAAATAGGGGAAGTCATGGCAAGAGGTGGATTTGCCATCATTAACGGAGCGGATGGCTAAAAGGACGGCCAGTCACGCAGTTTTTAACCCGTTTGGCGAACTAATTTCTTTGGGGTGACGGGACCGAAATTCGTCAAATCGTCACCGGCGCAGGCTTGCGCTTGGGACGGGAGACCGCTTTTATCGGCGTTTACCCCGCACCCTGTGACCCAACCCAACTCCGGAAAACCTGGCGGCGTGGCACTTTTCATCCAAGAGTGCTTGCGCAAGCCCAAGCAAATGGGCGCCGTTGTGCCCAGTTCCCAAGGCCTTTCGCGCGCCATGGCCCATTGGCTCCCAGCCGACCCGGGTGAGTTCGTCATTGAACTCGGGCCCGGCTCCGGACCGGTAACGGAGGCCTTGTTGAAACGGGGATTGCCGCCGGACCGGCTGTTGGCCATTGAAAAGTCCCCCCGCCTGGCAGCGCTGCTGCGGCAGCGTTTTCCCGCGATTCGCGTGGTGGAGGGGGACGCTGGGCAGATGGATGAAATCTTGTTCGAGCAGACAGGCGTGCGCCACGCTGGCGCGGTGGTATCGAGTCTGCCGTTGCGGTCCTTTCCCCGCGCTTTGGAGGAATTGGTGACCCGGAAGATCCACGAGGTACTCAAACCGGGCGGCTGCTGGGTGCAATTTACCTACCATACATACAAGCGCAAAATTAACGGCTCCGAGCCGTTTGATTTCGATTCGACGAAGTATATTTTCTGGAATTTGCCGCCAGCCCGGGTGCTGCGCTACAAGAAGAAGCACGCCTGAATGAAAGCCGCGCTGCATGCCGGATGGTGGGGTTGCTGCCTGCTGGTGGCGGGCTGCGCCACCCCGCACGCCACCGAACCGGCGGCGGCAGACCGGGGCCATGCGCCAGCGGCCCGGCAGTTCATCGTGACGTTGGGCGCGGCGGATGTGGATCGCGCGGCGCAAGTCATTCGTTTTAGCCTGCCCAATTCTGCTATGCCAGTCGGCTACCTGCGCGACGCCGGCAACAATCTGGTTCCCCTGCAAATCGAACCGGGCAACCGCGCGGTTTTCTTCGTGGCCATGCAGAAAGCCGGCGAAACGCTGGTGTTTACCACGGCGCCGCTGGCGCCAAGCCCCACAGAGAACACCGTTCAGGTCGTCCACGAAGACGGCCGCCTCGCCTTGACGGTCGAAGGCAAACCAGCCTTATATTATCAGATGGATTTGGCCAAACCGCCGCGCGACGGCATTGCGGACAAGATTTTGCGCGGCGCTTTTCTGTATCCCCTATTCACCCCGCAAGGCGTGCAAATGTCGGACACCTATCCCGTGGATCATCCGCATGACCATGGCATCTGGACGGCGTGGACGGACACCCAATTCCAAGGGCGCACCCCCGATTTCTGGAACCCGCATCTCCCCAATGGCGGCACCGTGGAATTTGCGGGACTCGACAATTCCTGGAACGGCACTGTGAACGGGGGCTTTCAATCGCGCCACCGTTACATTGACCGCACGGCCACTCCTCCCATCGCGGCCCTCAACGAAAGCTGGGCGGTGACGCTGTATGGCGCCGGGGGCGTACCGGCACGAATATTCGACCTCGACGTGACTCAGACCACCGCCACGGATGATCCGCTCATCTTGCTGCAGTACCGCTATGGCGGCTTGGGCGTTCGCGGGCACATCCAGTGGCTCGACAAATCCAACCTGACAATCCTGACCTCCGAAGGCATTGCCGACCGCGCGCAGGCGGATGCCAAGCCCGCGCGCTGGTTTTTTATGGGCGGAAAAATTGATGATGCCCCCGCGGGCATCGCGGTACTCGACCATCCTTCCAACTATCGCGCACCCCAACCGGTGCGGATGAATCCCGACCAACCATTCTTTATGTATGCAGCAGTCATCAGCGGGCCGTTTACGATTGCCAAGGACAAACCTTTTCAAATGCGCTACCGCTTCATAGTCCAAGACGGCCTGCCGGATGCAAAATTTCTGGAAGCCTGCTGGCAGGGCTATGCCCACCCGGCCACCGCCACGGTGGAATTGAAATAACCCGTCCATGCCCTACCCGCCTATTACCGCCCGCCAGCGCCAACTGGTACTTCTGGCTGCGATTCTGGGCTGGATGTTTGATGGCTTGGAGATGGGGATTTTTCCACTCATCGCCCGCCCGGCGCTGCAGCAAATGCAAGGCAGCATGCCGGATGAAATTTTCGTGGGCCACTGGATGGGCATCATCACGGCGCTATTTCTGCTCGGCGCGGCGGCGGGTGGCGTGGTGTTTGGCTGGCTGGGCGACCGCATCGGACGCGTCAAATCGTTGAGCGCAAGCATCCTGACCTACTCCCTGTGCACGGGGCTCGTTTATTTTGTGCAGACCCCGGCGCAACTCGGCGCGCTGCGCTTCATCGCCGCGCTGGGCATGGGCGGGGAATGGGCGCTCGGCGTCGCGCTCGTCATGGAAATCTGGACGGGCGCGAGCCGCCCCGTCCTCGCCGGCGTCATCGGCGCCGCGGGCAACGCGGGTTTCCTGCTAAGTTCGCTAGTAGGGTTGACGGCTTCCGTCACGATAACCTCCTGGCGGTGGGTTGCCCTGGTCGGCGCGGCACCCGCGTTGCTGACTTTCTTCATACGCCTCTGCGTGCCGGAATCTCCCTCCTGGCAACATGCGACCGCAGGCGCCCCGGCGCAGCCGCTGCGGGAAATATTCTCGGCCACACTGTGGCGGCGAACCGTCGTCGCCACCATGCTCTGTGGCATCACGCTGCTCGTGACGTGGGGACTTGTGCAATGGCTGCCGTCGTGGGCGGACAGCCTGACCAAGGGGGCAGTTCAAACTGCGAAGGCCTGGACCCAATTCTGGTCAGCTCTTGGCGCGATGGTTGGCTGCGTCTTTGGCGCGTGGCTGGCGGAAATCTGCGGGCGGCGGTGGGCCTATTTTCTCTTGTGCGCCAGCTCGCTGGGCACTTGTCTGGCATTTTTCAGTTTTGAGAATCATTACGGCGCGGTCTTTCTGAGTTACACGTTTCTCGTCGGCGGCCTCACGGCATCATTTTATGGGCTGATCCCACTGTACTTGCCGGAGCTCTTCCCCACCCGCGCCCGGGCGACCGCTCAAGGGCTGTGCTACAACGCCGGCCGAGTGCTGGCCGCAGGCGGTGCGTTGCAAATGGGTGCGCTGATGAAATACTTTCAGGGCGACTACGCCCAAGCTGGCGAAGTCATTTCTTTGATCTACCTCCTCGGCATGGTGGTCATCTGGTTCGCACCGGAAACCAAGGGGAAGCCGTTGCCGGAGTAGTCTTTGGTTTGGAAGATTAAGCACGGAGGACACGGCGGGGATTTTTACCGCTTGCACTTTAGGAACTTTCTCCGTGTTCTCTGTGTTTCCAAAATGATTCCGCCCGTTTCACCAGCCCCCGCTGTCGAGGTTTCCGGCCTCACGAAGAATTACGGCAAGGTCGAAGCTTTGCGGGGCATTGATTTGACTGTGGGTACCGGTGAGATGTTTGCGCTCCTTGGTCCCAACGGCGCCGGCAAGACCTCCCTTTTCTCGATTCTTTGCACGCTGCGCACGCCCACCACCGGTACCGCCCGCGTGCTGGGCCGCGATGTCGTCGTCGAGCGGGACGCCACCCGGCGCGACATCGGCATCGTCTTTCAGGAGCCGGCCATCGAGCGCACCCTGTCCGTGCGCGACAATCTCCGCCTCATGGGCCAGTTGTACGGCCTCGACAAGGCGGCCGTGCGTAAACGCACTGATGAATTGCTCGAGCAATTGCAGCTGACCGACGTGGCCGACCGCCAGGCGCAAAAGCTTTCCGGCGGCCAGCGTCGCCGCGTCGAACTCGCCCGCTCACTGGTGACCGACCCCCGCGTGCTCTTTCTGGACGAGGCCACCCTTGGCTTGGACGTCGAAGCGCGGCGCAGTTTTTGGAAGCAAGTGCGTGGGCTGACCCAATCCGGCCGCACCATCGTTTTCGCCACGCACTATATGGAGGAGGCTGAAGTCGCCGACCGCATCGGCATGATGTCGGACGGCCGAATCGTGGCCCTGGACACCCCGCGCAATCTCAAGTCGCAGCTTGGTGGCGGCGTCATTCACTTGCAAACTGCCGACAATGCCCAAGCGCGCGACTGGCTCGTGCAACGCGGCTACCAGCCCGCCCCGGGGGTCCAACCTATTATGTTTGAGCACAAGGATCCGGCCGCCATTGTACCAGTCATATTGCGGGAACTCCCGGTGGCGGTGGAGCGCGTTGAAATCAGCGCCCCGAGCCTCGAGGATGTTTTTCTCAAGCTGACGGGTCGTGCGCTGGCCGATGAAACCGCCAAAGCGCCTGCGGGCGGCAACAAATGGGGAGGCAAGCCATGAAGGGAATATCCGCCATCATTGCGTTGGACATGAAACGGTTTTTCCAGGAACCGATGCGGTTGATTCCAGGATTGATTCAACCGCTCCTGTATTTGTTTGTGCTCGGTTCCGGATTGGGGGCGAGCATGGGGCGGCTGCCGGCGTCGGGCACCTACCGCAGTTTTATTTTCCCGGGAATCATTTCCCTCGCGCTGCTCTATGCGGCCACTTTTGCGGGCATCACGATTGTCTTCGACCGGCAAATTGGGTTCTTCAAGGCGGTCCTGGTGGCGCCGGTTTCCCGTCCGGCGATTGCTTTCGGCAAAGTTGCGGCCGGAGCCATCCAGGCCTTCATCCAGGGCATTGTACTGCTTTTTCTCACGCCCCTGGTCGGCCTGCATCTCGGCGTAATCGAGATCGTTTTGGCGTTGCTCGCGCTGGTCATGGCGTCCGTAGTCTTTTCCGCGTTGGGGGTTGCCCTTGCCTGTCGCTTCACTTCGACCACGGTATTTCCCATCGTCATAAATACCATCATCATTCCGATGTATTTCCTGTCGGGCGCGTTGTATCCCCTGGGACCCGCGCCCGTTTGGATGCAGAAGGTTGCCCATCTCGACCCTATGGCCTACGTGGTGGATTTGCTGCGCGGCGCGCTGCTCGGCCGCGACCACATGTTCTTCAATCCGTGGACCGGCATCATTTTCCTCAGCGTTTTGACTGGCCTTCTGATCTGGTCATCGGTGCGCGTCTTTGCCAAAGGTGAGGAAACGGATTTGACCGGGGCGTCCAAGTTTCCGTGGCGGAGGTAGGGGCGCAGACTTGCTGCGCCCTTTCTCCGTATCTCGCCTTCACTTATACTCCAAGGCCGAAGCATCTTCCCGGATCGAAAATCAAGGCTTGGCGGAAGATGTGGCGGATCCGGTGGCACCAACTACCCCACCCGCACCCGACGGCGGCTCTGGCTGCGGTGACCGCTGGATGCCGTTGACCGCGACGCCTTCCGGCGAAACCTCGGCTTTGTCGGTTACGCCGAAGGGTCCAAAGTTCAGTCCATAATCGTAGATGAAGCCGCCATTGATTCGAACCGACAGGAATCCGGCCTGTGCCGAGGCTCCTGTTGTGGGATTAAAACTGCCCGTGGCCGGATCAAATCCGCTGCTGCCGCTGCCGATGCCACTAACGTTACTAAAGGTAATCAGGCTGGACGACCCTCTTCCCAGGGGGGAAATACCCGGTTGGACAATAAAGTTTGTAAATGCCGCCGGCACTTGCCCCGGCGCCCGCCGGACCCCGTTGACAAATACCAGGTTCCGGCCGAAAACAATTTCATCAGTTGCAATGACCGGGCCGTACCACCAGGAGTCCACAAAAAGATCACTGCCGCCCGCGCTGGTGACTTCATAGCCAAAAACATGGTCTTTCAAATCGGTAGTCCAGTATTGGGATGATCCCCCTCCCCCACTGCCGCCTCCAAAGGACTTTACGGCCTCGAGAAATTTTACCTTAATTGGCCCCACACTCAGATCATTGTCGGCGGGATTGGCGGGAGCCACCTCCGGCTGCGGCGTCCTGGCCTTTCCATTAACCGCCACGGAATCCGGGGTAATTGTCGCATGGTCGGCATCGCCAAACGGGCCAAAATTCAGGCCGTATACATAGAGATGGCCGTCCCGGATTTCGACTGCTTGCAGACCATTAGAATAAAGCGCACTTGACGCCTTCGCAAAACTCACCAGCGAATTGGTCCGATGATTTCCGCCGGCGGGTTTGAAGGTGACTGGCCCCAGTTCCTCGCTGCCGCCGTTATCCATGAAGTTGACATATTTCGCGGGCCTGACCTGCGGCATCTGGCGTCGGCCGTTGACAAACACGAGGTCCTGCGCGAACACCACCAAATCGCCGGCTTTGACCTGTTCATACCAGCCTGAGTCCACTACGAGCCATTCATCGCCGGGCAAATAGGCAAAGGCATGACTTCCCGCATAGGCCACTAGCGCCGTCCCCTCTTGGGCCGAACCGCCGTCAGGCTCCGCCTGCAGCAATTGCACTGTAACCGGCCCGAGCTTGATCGCAACCACCTCCTTCACGGTCTTGGTGCAGCCCGCGAGTACCAGGGCACCCAAGAAACATGCCGCGCACCGCAGCAAACGGGAAGCCGGATTACGCATCACGTAATCGCATACCAAGCCGCCCCCGTTGTCAATCCACGCGGGGCAACCTGAAATGCCTGGTTGAATTCGTATTCCGTTGCGACGAGACAGCCCACCATCAGGTGCAGCGCGATGAAATACCTCAGCGATTTTTGATATAACGGCGAACATCGTTGTGGCTGCCGACCAGAATCAAATTCGCGCTGCCTCCCGATAGCTCGAAAACTTCCCGCAAATCCCGCCCTACCCGACACTCAAACGCCGAACCACCCAAGCGACGGATTCCCAGCCCGCTGTGCCTGTGCGGCTGCCAAAAACTTCCTTGAGACACGCCACGACCACCGCCACTTCTTGCTGTTGAGTCGGCGACAATGCTCTGGCGGAAGCCCGGAAGCGGGGAGAGAAATCAATCGCTAATGGCGGCATGAAAATCGCCCAGGTAACGTTTCATCCGCCCTGCGCTCCGTTCACGAGCCGCCTCCGCTTTGACCCGCCGGGCAAAATCCGCCAATTCGCGGGCGGTCACACCATATTCGTTTTGTGCATAATCCCTGCCGCGGCCTATTTCGTTCAAAGGCCGCAATGCGATGACCCCGGTGCCACATGCGATGCCAATGTTATCGCCGGCAGCCGCGCGTTTCAACCAGTAGGAAAGGCGGCTGCGGGCCTTCGTTGCGGTCAACGTTGTCATCGTGATACTCTAACCGTCCCCCCGTGTTCGTCAACCATAGGCTGCGAAGTCCCCAACCCAAGAGTTCTCGACTCCCCGTAAAACGGTAAACCGCAAACCGTAAACCGTAAACTTAACCTCCCCGCTTCCAGCTAATTTCGGCACCTGATAGCCCCGCCCAAATTATAGGTTTGACAACCCGTTGCCTAATGCGCTAACCCGTAAAGGTTTACGGGCATAGTCCCCGGCGTCTGCCGTGTTCTACCCCCGCCATCCTGCTCCACCCATGAGTTCCGATTTCAATTCCTCTTCGGGGTCCGGTAACCGCAAGTTCATCAAACCGTCGTTTTCTTATCTCATCGAGAAGAAGCGCGACGGCGGTGAATTTTCTGATGACGAGATTCGTTTCATCGTGGATTCCATCCTCGACGAGGAACTGCCGGACTACCAGCTATCCGCGCTGGCCATGGCCATTTACTTCAAGGGCATGTCCGCCCAGGAAACGGCGACCCTCGCCGAGGAGATGATGCTCTCTGGAGAAGTCGTGGATCTGGCCCGCATTTCCCGCCCCAAGATCGCCAAATATTCAACGGGTGGTGTGGGTGACAAGACTGCGCTCGTGCTGCCTCCGCTGGCGGCCGCCTGCGGCGTGGTCATGCCCTGTGTCAACGGCGTGGACGAAGATTTTGTCATCACCGCAGTGGAGAAGCTCGAAGCCATTCCCGGCTTCCGCGCCGACCTGCCCATCAAACAATTCGTCGAGCAGCTTTTGAAAGTCGGTTGCGCCATTTACGCGCCCAACCCGGACATCGCGACCGTAGACTCCACTCTTTACAAACTCCGCGAGCAAACCGGCACCATTCCGAGCCTCCAGCTTATCACCGCCAGCGTGCTTTCCAAGAAACTCGCGGAAGGCGCCGAAGGCCTCGCGGTTGACGTCAAATGGGGCAATGGCTCCTTCATCAAGGATTTGGAACAGGCCAAACAACTGGCGCGCTCCATCACCCGCGTCGCCCGCGGCATGAAACGCCGCTGCGTGGCCCTTGTCACCGACATGAACCAGCCGCTAGGCGACACCGTTGGCACGGCGCTTGAAGTCGCGGAAGCCATCAAGCTTCTCAAAGGCGAAGGCCCCGAGGATTTGAAGGAACTTGTGCTCAAGATGGGCATGGAAATCGTCCGCCTCGCGGGCGTCGCCGGGTCCACGCTATCCGCCAAGCAGACGGTTGAAAACCGTCTCGCCGACGGGTCGGCGCTTGCCAAGTTCAAGGAAATGGTCGCCGCGCAGGGAGGCAACACCGCCTTCATTGACGATCCCTCCAAATTCACGCCAGCCAAATATATTCGCAAGCTTCCCGCCCCCAAGCGCGGCTACGTCCACACGATCAACGCCGGCATGATTGCCCGGGGCGTGCAAGTGCTCGCAGCCACGAAGAAGGGCAAGCCCGATCCCGCGGTCGGAGTTTCGGAAATCAAGAAAGTCGGCACCCAGGTCAAGCAAGGCGAACCGCTGATGATGATTCATTACAACGACGAGTCCAAGCTCGAGGCGGCGCTGGAGTACCTGCGCTCGGCCTACCGCCTCGCCCCCAAGCGCCCGACCCCGCCAGTACTCGTGGTCGAGCGCGTGGCGTAATTTGCCGATTCCGGCTTTGCCACTTGGCGTTTGGGTATTCTACCGGTTATTCTTGTCAGCATGCACGCTGACGATCGAAAACCGCATCACCTGCCAATCGAGGGCACGCTCGATCTACACACCTTCCACCCGCGGGAAACCGGGGATGCCGTGGACGCCTTTGTTGAGGAAAGTCACGCGCGCGGCTGGCGAGAAATTCGAATTGTCCATGGCAAGGGAACTGGCACGCTGCGGGAGTTGGTCCACGCCCGGCTGAAACGTTCGCCGCACGTGGTGTCGTACCGCTTGGGCAATGAGACGACGGGCGGTTGGGGCGCGACGCTGGTGGAATTAAAGGCAAAATAGAATTAGTACTCTCGTAAGCGATGGGAGTATTGGCCGGGCTTTATGCGTCAATATGGCGCATTCAGTCCGCAGCCCGAAAGCTCGATTAAATGCGCCATATTGGCGCATATACGAAAGGTCAATTTTTCGATATTACGTTACTGCGCAATAGGTTATGAATATAGCGAAGCTTGGCATGTTTCCTGATGATTGGAAGGTGGAAAACCATTCACCAGTCAACCTAAAGGAGATGAACCAACATGAGACTTATACGATATGACTATCCGGCCTCGACCGATTTCGATCGGTTCCTCGGGGCCTTGTTCCCGACAGCCAACCGCTGCGGCGATGCCTGTGGCACCACCGAAAGCGCTGCTTGGACGAGTTCACCCAAAGTGAATCTGTCTGAGACGGCCGAGCATTATGAAGCCAAAGTCGAACTGCCCGGTGTGAAAAAGGAAGATATCAAGGTCGAGTTTGAAAACTCGGTCCTCAGCGTCTCCGCCAAACGCGCGGTGAAAACCGCCGAAAGCGAATCCACCGAGGAATTCAGCCGCAGCTTCACCGTTCCATCGGGCGTTGACTCCGCCAATGTCAAGGCCGCCTATGAAAACGGCGTCCTGACGCTGACGTTCCCGAAGACCCCGGAAGCCAAATTGCGCACGATTGAAGTGCGATAAAGATTTCGGTTTGGAGAACCGAGGATTGGAATCCAGGGGCGCGCTTCGCAAGGGGCGCGCCCCTGTTGCTTTGAATTCCCACCGCAAAGTTTTTTACCATAATATGCGCGGAGAACACGGCGGTGGGAGTACTTTTCCTGATTATCACCACCCCCGTCACTTTTTGACCGCAACCGCCGGCGCTGCGCCGGGTTCAATTGGGAGGAGACCACGGACGACTCAAGCCGACGGTTGGGCGATAAGCGCAAAACATTAAGCGTTGCTTGAAGCTACCGTTTCCATTGACCTTCACCCTGCCACCTGATCCGCCGCCATGAACATCCCGCCCCTTCTCAACCCGCCCCCGCCCGGCACCCCGTCGCCGATGCCGGGTCCAGCTTCAGCGAACCCACCCAAGCGCCATGGCTGTTTGGTCACTTGGATGATTCTAATGATTTTGCTGGAGACGCTGAGTCTTCTTACGGAAAACAGTTCCAGCACTGTCAGTTCGTCTCCGATTCTGGGAGCCCTCGGCGGCACGGCGCCAGCTCCGCCATGGTATTCTCCGGCCATTCAACTCCTTGCGCTGACGGACATTGTTTGCGTCATTTTTATTTTCCGGTGGAAAAAATGGGCATTTTTTGGTTCTGCCGGTGCCGCCGTGGCCGTATTCTTGCTGGGCGTCATCGCGCACCGGCCAACACTGGACGGGCTGAGTGCCATTTTGCTCCCGGCGGTATTGTACGGTGTCCTGCAAATCGGTGGAGCGAATAGTGGATGGAAGCGGTTGAAATGAATGGTCGCGCGGAGACAACAACTGCTTGCCCTTGAGCGTTAAGCGTTAAACATTGAGCGTGGAACGTTTTCCGGTGTGCTAATTCCTGCCTACTTTCTCCCCGCTCTCCGCTCATGGCTTCCGCCCCCCCTTTCAATCCTCGCGCAGAATGGGAATCCGCCCAGCCGCCGCTCTGCGGAGTCTGGATCGCCAGTGATGGCATGGCGTGGCTCGCCACCGCCGAGGGCGACGGGCCGCGGGTGGTCACGCAGACTCAATTTCACCCGTTTGCCTGGGTCAATGAAATCACTTCGCCGGACCCCGCGCTGGCCCAAGTCGAACGTCTGGCAGGGGAGGGCCAACTCACCCACCTTGCCCACTTCGCGGATGTCGCCGCTTATCGCAACTGGCTTGAAGTCCGTCCCCGCAATGCGGATTCCGAAACCCTGCGCGGCCTGGAGAGTCAGTTTTTTCTGCAACGTAATGCCCGCATGTTTGCGGGGCTCACCTTCCCCCGCCTTCGCCGAGTGCAGGTGGACATCGAAACGGCCTGCTCCGTTCCCGGTGGCTTCTCCGACGCCAGCCGTGCGGGTGACCGCATCCTCGCGATTGGGATTGGGACGGCCAAAGGCCCACGGTTGCTTGAATTAAAGGCCCAAACCCATGACGCAGAAAAAGCCCTCTTGGAGGAATTCAACCGCGCGCTCGCGGAGGAAGACCCCGATGTCATTGAGGGCCACAATATTTTCAAATTTGATTTGGATTATTTGCGCACGCGCTGCCGTCGGCATAAAGTTCCCTGCGCCTGGGGCCGCTTCGGCCAGGAGGCGACTTTCCGTCCCAGCCGCCTGCGCGTCGCCGAACGCCAACTGGATTTTCCGCGTTACGATCTCCCCGGTCGCACTGTTTTCGATACCTATCTAATGGTCCAGCTTTACGATCTCGCGGCGCGTGAATTGCCCTCGTACGGACTCAAAGCCGTCGCCCAGCATCTCGGCCTGACCAAGGACGAAGACACCCGCACCTACCTCGCCCCCGCCGCCATCCAGGAAACTTTTGCCCATGACCGCCCACGCTTCCGCGCCTATCTTACGGACGACCTGCGCGAAACCCGCGCCCTCGCCGACCTCCTGCTGCCCGGCTACATCGCCCAAGCCAAAACGTTCCCCATGACCTTGCAGGATGCCTGCCTGCGCGGCTCCGCGTTCAAGGCGGAAATCCTGCTTCTCGAAAAATATTTTCACGCTCACCGCGCGCTGCCCACACCCCCGCCGGCGCGACCCTTTGAAGGTGGCTACACCCGTGGATTCGCCGCCGGCGTTTATAAGAAAGTCCTGCACTTTGACGTCGCTTCGCTCTACCCCAGCCTCCTCCTGCTCATCGGACGCAATCCCGTGGGCGATTCCCTGGGAGCCTTTATTCCCCTCTTGCGCGAATTACGCACTGAGCGCCTCGCCTACAAGAATCTGGCCCGCGACGCCGCCACCGCCGAGTTACGTCGTGAGTTCGCCGCGCGTCAGGTTGGTTTCAAAATCATCATCAATTCCTTCTATGGTTACCTCGGATTTGAAGGCGCCCGCTTCGGCGACAGCGAACTGGCGGCCGAAGTCACGTCCCGCGGTCGCGACCTCCTCCAGGCCCTCATCAACGAATTCGAAAAACACGGCGGCAAAGTCCTGGAGGCCGACACGGATGGGCTCTACCTCCACGCCCCGGAATTTTTCGACGAACCCGAAAAGCTTTTGAACCTTGTCTCCGGTGTTCTCCCGGCCGGCATTGACCTGGAATTCGACGGCAAGTACGACGGCATGTTCTGTTACAAGGCGAAGAACTACGCGTTGCTGGATGAAGGCGAGGTCAAAGTGCGCGGTTCCGCGTTGCGCTCCCGCGGGTTGGAACCCTTCCTGCGCGAGCTCACCGAAGCTCTCCTCCACCACCTGCTCGGGGCCGGCGGCCCCAGCCCGGAGGAATTGTTGAAAAAGTTCCGCACGGGCCTGCAGGAGAGGAAGGTGGACGTCCGCCGCCTGGCGAAGACGGAATTCCTCAGCCTGAGTCCGGAGGCCTACAAACTTGCGGTGGAAATCGAAAGCGCCACGAAGCCCCGCCGGGCCGCGCTCGAAGTCGCGTTGAGAACCAACCCGGTGCCGCGCCAGGGCGAATCGGTGACCTACTACATTGCGCCCGGAGCCAAGAATAATGCCCCCGACTGGCAACGAGCCCGGCCGATGGCCGAATTCGATCCGGAGAAGGCACCGTACGATCCGGGATATTATTTGGAAAAGTTGGAGGATTGGATGGAAAGATATGCGGCCTATCTGGCGCCAACGGCCAGCGGGCAACCGGTTCAGGGCGAGTTGCTGTAGGATCCGGATGGGCTGCGCCTGCGGCGGATAAACTCCAGGAGATTCAAAAGAACGCATGCCATGGCCTTGCCCAAGGCCGCGCCCCCGCAACCGTTGCAGCACAGTGCAGTTTCGAGTATTGCCGCTCATGCACGAGACAAACGCCGGGAATGGCGTCGGCAAACGCAATCTTTGAAAGGAAGCGACGCGGATACAATCTATGGGTCGCGATGCGGGCAGATTGCCGAAATGGTCGGGGCGGCCGGATTCGAACCGGCGGCCTCTTGGTCCCAAACCAAGCGCGATACCAGACTTCGCTACGCCCCGAGGCCGTGTGGCCAAGGGGTGACTATTCAGGAAGTGCCGGGGGATGTCGAGCATGGAAGATGGGGGCCTTTAAATTTGGAATTTGGGATCGGGAGGTGTTTTAGTGCTTGGTGACTTGGTGCTTGGTGGTTGGTGGCTTTACGGGCATGGGGGCATGAGGGTGGAATTTGGGAATTCAGGTGATGCGGGTGGGCTTGCGTCGCAAAGGGAAAGGGGTGTAGAAGCGGGGGTATAAGGCGTAAGGACTTCATTAAGGTTTTCGTTGGGGTGGCTGTGGTGTGTCGGGTGATTTGGTGGTTGGAGCGGAGTGAGGCGGTTCCGACCTCAGATTTAGCCACGGTTAAGCGGCCAACGGGAAATGTAGCGCCTAAGCAAATAGAGTTGCCGAAGGTTGGGCCTGCGCCTGTGCCGCATAGTACCGTACAGCCGGCCGCGGCCGCCGATCCGACCGTCAAAGTTGACCCGCAATCCGATTTGAAAACCACGATCGTTGATATTGCAAATTGTTATCGAATTGGTGCGTTGGCGGACTTCTATAGAACTTACACACAACCCCAGAAAATAGATCCAGAAATGTTAAGAAGTTATCAACAAGTGCAAGAGATTTGAGCCCGAGATGGCGTACATAGCGAAATGGCCGAGGCACAAGTACGCGCTTGGGAGGACCTCGAAAACCAAACACCGGTTTACAACGCCGCCGGGGACGAAGCCACTTTCCAATTTACCATAGTGTATCCCGGCGACAACGATGTTGGCCCAGGCGTCCAACCCCTCCCGCCAGAATCAGTAACCCGGCCAAGGACATTCATCAAGATCGACGGCAAGTGGTATTTTAAATAGCGCAAAGCAGGTTTTGCATAAATGCCCTGCCGGAAAAAGTTCTTAGCCGCCGTTGGCGCCGGTGCCGCCGTTGCGGCGGCCCTGGCGGAGGCTGGTGATGATGTTGGGCGCGGCGGCGCGGCCGGTGTTGGCGGGGGCCATGGCTGAGCCAGAGGCCGCGGCGGGAGCGGGGGCGAGGAGTCCACCGAAGCCGCCACCGGAAAGAAATGCGCCAGCGGCGCCGCCACCGTTAATGACCATGTCTTGCATGCGGGCGGGGATGCCGCCGGGGTTCGCGCCGCCGCCGTTACCTCCGCCACCGCCAAAGCCGCCACCAAACCCGCCGCGGCCGCCGGCTTGGGCATTCGCGATCATGGGCTGAAGAGTGGCGAGCATTTGCTTTTGCTGATCGCTGAGGAGCGTGGTGTTGCTGATGAAGGTGCTGTAGCCGGCCGGGTCGGATTGCTGCCATTGGAGGGCGGTGACCATCGCGAGGCGCTGCTGCATGCCGGGGTCGCCAATGGTGTTAACCCAGTTCATGGCGCTGGCGGGATCGTCCTGGGCGGCGGTGAGGGCGAAGGTGGCGACGGCGCCGTCTTTGTCGGGCGAGGCGGGCAATTGGTTGAGGAAGTCGCCGGTGGCGTCGAGGTCATAACTGGCCCAGGTGCGCATGGCGTCAGCGAGCATATAGCTGCTGGGTGTGGCGGCGCCATTATTCTGGGCATCAGCGGCGGCTTGGGAGTCCATCTGAGCGGCCCAATTGGCGGCGGCGGCGGGGTCGGTGGCGGCCCATTGGGCGGCGATTTGGCCGCCGAGGGAGGAGCGCTGCTGGGGGTCGGTCATGGAAGCGACCCAGGCGGTGGCGTCAGCGGGATTGGCAGAGCCCCAACTGCTGGCGATGCTGGCGAGCGCTTGATTTTTTTGGGCGCCATCGGGCATTTGGGCGATGAGGGCGGTGGCGTCGGTAAATTTACCCTGGTCGGCAAAGCCGGACATGACGGCCTGAATGGCTTGATTTTTGAGTCGTTGATCCATGAGAGTGGTGCCCGACAGGGCATTGGCGGCGGCGAAGGCGCCCTGGGGATCGGTGGTGGCGTAGCCGGCGAAGGCGGCGAGATAGCGCGCTTGCACGGCGGCGGTCGGGGCGGAGCCGGGATTATCCTTAATCCATTGCAAAGCGTCGGTGGGATTTTGGGCGGCCCAGGCCTTGAGGGCGGCGTCGGTGCCCTGTTCCTTCATGCGGGGGCCGGAGATGTCCTTGGCGTCGGCGAGGAAGCCTTTGGGGTCCTGGGCGGCCCAAGAGCCGATGATAGCGTTTAATACGGCGTCGCGCTGCTGGCCCGGGGGCATTTTTTGGATGGAGGCGAGATAGGCGGCGCATTCATCCGGGGACAAGTTTTTGGCCCACTCGGCAAGGGCGGCAGCATCGGGCTTGCCTTTGGCCTGCAAAAATTTGTCCACGTCACCGCGATCAAGGGTGACGGTGCCGGGGAGGCGGCCATGAGTGTTGGCGGCGGCGCCAGCAGGGGCGCGGGATTTGGCCGGAGTTGGGGCCGACGACGCGGCGCGGGAATTACCCAACCAATAACCGGCTGCGCCGACCGCCGCATACAGGCCAATAAACAGCAAAGTCTTAAGCGAAGGAAATTTCATGGATGCTCGATAGTAATAAACCGGTAAATCGTTCGCAAGTTCCATTTGACGGTCAAGCGGGCACCAAAACAAATGCCATCCAAGTTTCTCGGAAGGCATGAGAAGAACTGAGGCGCGAAAAGCGCTGGGAGGATTAACCGCCGCCACCACCACCACCGCCGCCACGGCGACCGCCGGTACCACCACCGCGTCGACCAGCGCCCGTGGAAGTAATGACCGAGCCGGCACCCGTGGCTTGCGCCCGAGCCGCGCGACCGCCACCAGTAGCACCGCCGCCAACGAGGCCACCGCCTGGGCCGCCTGGGCCGCCCGGGCCGCCTGCGCCGGCGAGACCAAAACCACGGCCACCGGCTTGTTGGGCGGCGGTTTGCAATTGGGAAGCTATGGCGGGATCCAAAGTTGAAAGATACTGGCTGAATCCATTGGGGTCTTGGGCGTTCCAAGTGCGGGCCACGGTGTCCATGGAGGCAATCTGCTGATTGGGGTCAGTAATAGTTTTGGCCCAAGTCATGGCAGAGTTGGGGTCATCGGTCATGACGCTGCGGACAAAGGTGGCAGTTGCCGAATCTTTGGATGGGGAGGCGGGCAGATTATTCAAATATTGGCCGGCGTCATCCACGCCACCTGCGGAAACCCAGTCGCTGATGGTGGTGGCGAGAAGATTGCCCCCACGACCACCGCCGCCGGGACCACCTGCGCCGCCGGGGCCGCCGCGGCCACCACGGCCGGTATTGACACCGTTCGCGAGATTGGAGGCATCCTGCTGGGCGGCCCATTGTGCGGCGGCCAAGGGATCGCTCGATGCCCAACTGGCCAGGAGGGTCTGGGAATATTGGCCCATCTGGCGTTGGTAAGTGGCGGGATCAAGGCCGGAAATCCATTTTGCGGCATCGGACGGGGAATCGGAGGCCCATTGGGCGAGGAATTGGGCGTAGGCCGCGTTCTGCATGGTGGGCGGCAAAGTGTCCAACATGGGCAGCATTTTGTCGAAGTCACCGGTTTGGGCCATACCGGCAATGAGGGCATTAATTGCTGAAGATTTCAAGGGGTCCGTATCGGCCAGAGCATTCACATAAGCAAAGGCGTCGGTGGGGTTGCCTGCGGCGAATCCTTTGAGGATGGACAAGCGCTCCTGATCATCCTGCGCGGCGGTGATGCCGGGGTTTGACTTGAGCCAGCTGAGGGCGCTCAACGCATCCTTCTGACCCCACGAAGCGAGGGCTTCGGTGGTGGCGGCGGCCCGGGCGGTTGGATTTGTCATCTTGCTGCTGTTCTGAAGAAATTCCTGGGGATTGGTCTTGGCCCATACACCGTAGAGGGCGGTAAGCATTGCGTCGCGCTTGGAGCCAGCGGGCTGACCCTGGAGTTTGGCCATTTCGTCGGCGTATTGACCGGGGCTAAGGCTGGCGGCCCAGCGGGCGACATCAGCGGGGTCCAAGCGGCCCTTCATGGCGAGCAAATCGGAGTCCACCGGGGCGCCTGGATCCTTGGTCGAGGCGCTGCCGGAGACGAAGTTCAACATGCCTTTGCCGGTGGCGACCTTGCTTTTGGCGGCGGTGGACGCGGCGTGGCTGCCCATGGATTTACCTGCCCAAAACGCCACGGCACCGGTGGTGCCCCAAACGCATACGCCAATGAACATGAGGGACTTAAATGACTGTACTTTCATAGGGAGGGAGATAGGGATGGCGAGAAATGGGAAGAAGACCGGAGATTGAAGACGATCTTCTCCTTTTAGTGTTTGCCTGATTCAACCATGCCAACCCCGGCAAGTTGCAAAATTTTTACAACATTCCGGTTCCGGCGGTGCGGAGAAAGCCCGGAATCACCCTGGCTGGCGGCGGCTTAGCGCTCACCCGAGGCGGCTACCGGGGCTTTTCTGGCAGAAGTCACACAACTCAGGGCCAGGCGAAATCCGATAACGTGATCGACGCGGCCCTGGGAGGCGCCGCTCCGGGCGGCGGAGCGGCAAAACGCCGCGGCGTCATTCCACCGACCGCCGCGGCAAACGCGGTAAAAGCCGGTGGCCGGGCCCTTGGGGTCCGACACGGCCCCGCCGGGATATTTCGTATCATACCAGTCGTAACACCATTCCATGACATTGCCCTCCATGTCGTAAAGCCCCCAGGCATTCGCCTGCAGGCGGGCCACCGGATGGGTGGTGGCGCCGCTGTTCTTGAGATACCAAGCCATGGCGTCGAGGTCGCCCGCGAAGGGCCCGGTGGAGCCCGCGCGGCAGGCAAATTCCCATTGCGCTTCCGTTGGCAGCGTGAAGGTGTAACCGTCCGGGAGGCGACCGGCCGTTTTTTCCTGCGTCGCAAGTTTTTCGCAAAATGCCATGGCATCATCCCAAGAGACGTTTTCGACCGGGGCATCTTTGCCGACGGCTTGGAAACTGCTGGGATTCCGGCCCATCACTGCCTCGTATTGGCCCTGGGTGACTTCGGTGGCGCTGAGGAAGAAATTCCGGGTGAGGGTCACTTTGGTTAGGGGACCTTCGACTTGATTGCGGTCCTTCTCATCCAGCGGGCTGCCCATGGCGAAAGTGCCGGCGGGGATGGGCACCAATTTGATGCCGGAATTGGCGGCGAGGGATGAAACAAAAGTTACGAAGGGCTCGTGCAGTACCGCCTGCTGCGCGTCGGTCAACGGCGGAGCGGGAATTGGCTTGGGCGCGGCACCCGAAACGGCAATGGGTGCGGCGGTCCTGCCCGCGACCGGAGCAACCGTCTGCGCCCGGCAAAAATCTCCAGCAAGGACGACACCCAAAACTAACGCGACGCCAACCTGCGGGTGAATTCGAGGGGAAAAATGCCTGCGAAGGTTTGGCATAAAAAGCGCGCGAAGCGCTTCAAGATAAACTGCCACGGCGGCGGAGTCGAGCAACCATAAGCCGGTAATGGCGGAACAGTCCCGGGACCCGTCCGGCCTACTTCTTCCCCGGGTAGCCGTGCGTGCGGGTGAGATTACGTTCGGCGAGCAATTCGGCCTCGGCATTCAGCCAATGTTCGAGATCGAAGCCGTGGCGGGAGCCACCCTTGAGATAATGGGCGTAGGCCCTTGCGGCCACGTCATAGGGCGCCGGGTGCAGGTCAATTTTGTTTTGATTCAGTTCTCCGCCAGCGGCAGGCCGCGCGGCACCCGAAGGTTTCTGGTTCTGATCCTGATAGAAGTGTTGGTTGCTCATGGCCCAAGCATAGCCCAAGGCCAGGCCCATCGGCGATGGGGTGTTAACTCCACCCGCGCCTAGCGTGCGGCAGCAGCGGCGGATTTATCCTGGGCGGCCAGTTCCTTGTCAAAAAACACCATCAGGTGTTTGATCTCCTCCTGCGTGACAGCGTGGGCGGCGACGGGGGACTCGGCCAGAACATGACTAAAGTCAAGGTCCTTGAAGCGGTTCACGTTGGCCGCGAAAACCTCCTTGAACATTTCATCGTTGGTCCCGACAGCAAAGTAAACCGCCAAGCGCCGGGCGTTTTTCTTCCATGCCGGGGTAAACTGGACCGGTTCGACGTTGGTGGCGAGAGCGGCGAAGCCGGCAAACAATTCCGGATTCATGCCGAGCACCCGCGCGGCCGCCGGGCCGCCGAGATCGTGCGCCACTAAAATCACGTGTCGGGGATTCACGCCGTCGCGGGAGACGGCATCGTCAATAATGGATTTAATCGTTTGGGGAATGCCGGGATAATTGGCCACAGCCACCACCACGTCGTCGCGGCTGCCGACGAGAGCATACCAATTTTTGGCAAAATCGTCTGCGGCGTCGCCAGGTCCATGGAGGCAAATGAGGAGGGTGGATGGGTGCGAGGCGGAAACGGCCGCGCGATCCGGCGACAAGAACAAATAGTTTGCCCCCTGCGGATTCGCGAGTCTCCGTCGTTCCAGCGCCACTTTTGGCGGCAAGGCGAGCGTGGGTATGGTGGCAGTTGTGGGTTGAGCCACAGTGGCTGGCTTGGGCGGCACGGTGGCACCGGCACGGTCAAATTCAGCGAGGGCCTGGTCAAAGAACTGCATCATGTGCAGAGTTTGGGGGTCGAAATAACTCATGATGATCTGGTGGCCGCGCGGGGAAATAACGGCTTGGGCGCGGGCAAATCCGAAATAGTGCGCGGCCGATTGTTCGAAAGCCATTTCCGCAGCGCTCAGGCCCTCGGCTGAGCCCATATTATAATACAAGGCCATTTTCTCCCGGTAGCTGGACAGGGCGGGCGTAAGCAGGTCGAGCAATCCCCCACCCGAAAAGGCGGCGTAGCCCGCAAACAAATCGGGGCGCTGACTCACGATGATGGCGGCTTCATTTGCACCCTGCGAGTAACCGGCAAGAATGACGTGCCGGGGGTTGACGTGGTCGTGCGCCACGGTGGTGGCGACAATGGCCGCCACGATATCCGCAGTGTTATTGACGACGCCATACGCTGCGAGGCTGATGTCGGGGACGGCGACGATGAGGTTGGGATGGGTGCGCATGAGGGTCATCCACACCTTGACGAAATTGGCCGCGGTATCGCCATGGCCCGGGAGGCAAACGAGGAGGGTGTTTGTATTGGGGTCCGCCGGCTTCTGCGCTCCGTGCGTCAAGACGACAAAATTCGCCCCCGCGTTTGAAACCGGCTTGGCCGGGCTTTGGCCAGTCGGGGCCATCATCACCGCAGGGCCGGAACTCACCATCGGAGCCTGGCGGTGTTGCTCCATCACGACATAATCGGCCCGCGCCCATCCGACCAGGAGGGCATAAATAAAGCCAGCCACAATCCACGGTCCAAAGCGGAAATAATTCTTCACCGGGAGTAACAGGAATGGGCAGTTAGAAAAGGCCGAACCCAGGGTTGAGTCAAGCGTGGGATTGCCAGCGAGGATCGAAATGTCTTAATAACATAGCGGTTGATGAATTTTCGGAAAAACCTTTTGGCCGCGCTGACCGCCGCCGTTGTGGCGATCGGCCTCTGGTTGTTTTATCAGTCGGCAATGCCGCCGCCCGTGACCTCCATGGGACCGGCGGCTACCGCGCGCAAATCGCCGCAAACTTCGGCCCTAGCCGCGCCGGTTTCTCCGCCCGCTGCAAAACCTGGAGCCCCTTCGGTTGCCGTCAGTCCGGACGCCGTTGCGCCGGCACCCCACCCTGATTCCGCGGCCGACCCGCAGGCCGAATTGATAACCGCCTTTGCCGACATTGCCCGAATGTACCGCGCCAATGATCTCCTGCAATTCTGGCAAACTTATACTGCACCCGAACAATGGGCGAAAGACGGCAATGAGCAAACCCAGCGCATTCTCCAAGTGCAGGCGAATACGGCCGCCAACCCGGGCATCCTGGGGGTGTTGCAAAAGATGGATGAAGTTTTTGCGCAGGGATACGACGCGCTCGCCAGCCAGACGCCGACTTATAACGATGCCGGTGATGAAGCCACGTATACCCTGATTCTCGACTTCGGTGTTGGCCGGAAGTCCACCGAGCCGTGGACGTTCATCAAGATCAATGGGAAATGGTATCTGAAGCCGGTGAATGGCAATTAAGGCCAGATGGGTCCAGAGGCCCCGCGCTCTCTGGGCAATATCGCTACCGGCGGCGGTCGGGCTCGACGACGATGACGGGCTCGACTTCGACGTGCCGTGGTTCGATTTCAACGTGCCCGCGGCCGCGTTCTTCGACACCAGGTTCAACAATGCAGCCCGTCAAGCCCAGCAAGGGGGAGACGAGCAGCGGGAGCAGCAGAAGCCCGCGAAGGCGGGCGAGAGTAAAACGTTTTTTATTCATCCCCGAGTATACGGGCAAAGGTGCAATCGCACCATGGGGCGTAACCCGACTGGTCCACGCCAGCGGGGAAAATGGGCGGGGAGCACGGAGCGGGGAGTCAAATACCAAGGCGACTTGTAGTGGGAGTTATGGGAGCAATGGGAAGCAAGGCGTCGAATAACTTGGCGGCAGGGCGACGTGCCGCGACTTCGATTTCGTTTTGGCATTCTCCCGGCTCCGACCTCCCGGCTCCCCGCTAATTTCCGCGCGGGCAACACCCCATATCGGCGGGCGGGCATTTTGGGTATGCTGTGGGCGTAAAGCAACCCATCAACTCAAGCGAGAGTTTATTATGTTATTTCTAATCGTACTTGTCGCGGTCGTCATAATTGTCACCGGCACTGTTGTCATCATCCGTTAACGGGTGTTCCACCGGCTTCCGCCGGTCGCGCAGCCTGCCAGGAAAACGTGTTGCGGGGCGACGTGGTCTGCGCGCCCCCCGGCTCAAGCAGGAGGCGAAGAGCCCTTTGGTGGGGTTATGAGCCGGGAGACTGCTTTATGGTGGAATCGGATTGCCGAGGAGGCGGCAAATGGTTTAAACCCGGCGCCGCTGGACGGAATTAAGCGCAGCCAGGAACTCAAGTTGAAAAGCAACTGGAGCAACTTGGAGATGGCGAGCCAGCAATTGGGCGGCGGCAAGAAAGCTTGCTGGCCGGAACCCAAAGCCGCCCCACCCGACCCCCCCATGAATAATTATTCGACTGCGCGGCTTGTCGGCGCAACCAGCCTGTTTGTGGCATGCATCCTTCTGCAGTCCGGCTGCCACGTCGGGGATACACCGGAGAACCGGGCCGTATTTGCCAATCTCTCCATCAACGCCAAGCCAGTGCAATTGATTTTGGACTCGGGGGCGAACGCCAGCGTACTGACCACCACCGCCGCAGAGCGTTTGGGGGTGACCACCAAGACGCTGCCCAAGTCCCAGGCCGGAAGGTTAAAAACCACGGCGGAACTGGCGAGCCAGGGCCTCTCCGAGCCGGTGCAACTGACGATGGGGACGGAAACCGTCACCGTGCAATTACCGGTGAATAGTCAGATTTCCTGGTTGATGCGGGGATTTATCGGCGAGAACCGGAAGATTGATGGCGTCATCGCCTGGAGCGAAATTGCCGACAATATCCTGGTGTTTGATGGCGCGCAGCACACGATCCACCGCGTGGAAACGCTGCCGGAGGAAACGGCCAGCTGGATCAAGATGAAGGTTCACCCGGCGCACCAACTGCTGCTGGAAGCGCCGCAACCGGATGGAACCACGGGGTTCATTTTTGTCAACACGGCCTCGCCGCTTGGCGTCACGTTACCACCGACCGAATGGAAGGCATGGCGGGTGAAATATCCCGACATGGCGCATATCTATATCACCCACCTGCCGCCGTCTTATCTCGTGGGTTTTGGCGACATCTGGGATGAGGACGACCGGATGGCGGAAGAGATTGCGCTCGGGCCAATTACCTTGACGGCAGTCCCAGCCCACCTGGCATTTCCCGCGGAAATGGCCCAATTAGAGCATTACGCCGGGACGCTCGGGTTGGCGGCGCTGGAGCGAATGGACATGGTGGTGGATGGGAAAGGCGGCTTTGCGTACTTGCGACCGAAGGCCGCCCCGGTCGGCGCCGATGGGCGGGCGGTTTCCGGGGTTTGGCCGCCGCCACAGCGCGACTGGCGAATCGAAGGCAATTTGCACTTTCGGGGAGATCATCTGCTGGCGGCAGCGGGAGCCATCAAATCAGAAAGCGGCGATTTCGACGCGGCCATGGCGGATTTTTCCCAGGCGATTGCCCAAGATCCAAACAACGCCGAGAACTACCGGCAACGCGGCGTGGCCAAGGATAAAAAGGGCGATGACGCCGGCGCGATCGCCGACTTCGATCAGGCCCTCACCCTGGCGCCCGACAATGTGCAGATTCTGTTGAATCGGAGCGACGCCAAAAAAAATAACGGCGATCTTCCGGGCGCGCTGGCCGATTCCTCCCGCGCGATTGAACTGGCTCCAGACAATCCGGCGACTTATGCCCACCGTTCCTGGGCGCGGGAGATTACGGGCGACGCCCATGGCGTCATTGCCGACCTTAACCAGGTAATCGAACTGGAAACCCGCAAGGGAAACCACCCGGTGGATTACAATCGCCTGATCAACGCTTATCTGGCGCGGGCGGGCGCCGAACAGACAATTGACGACCAGGCCGCCGCCATCGCCGACTTTACCCGGGCCATTGATTTCGTTTCGGACAATCCGCTTATTTTCAACGCCCGGGCCGAGGCCCGGTACGCCAATGGTGATCTGGACGGAGCCATCGCTGACTTTAATCGCGCGCTGAAGATGGATCCGAAATATGTCGAGGCGTATGTGGGGCGCGCCCAGTGCAAAGCACGGAAAGGTGATTATCCAGGTGCGCTGGGCGACTTCGACCGGGGCTTGGAACTCGATCCCGAAAATCCCGCCTGTCTCCAGCGCGGTGTGGCCCGGGCCAGTCACGCCGATTATGCGGGCGCGCTGGCGGACTTGGACAAGTTTATTGCACTCACACCGGACAATGCAGCGTTGGCGCAGGTCTATCGGCAAATAGTGGTGCGGCGGCTGGGCCGCGCCCCGGAGGACTTCGCCCAAATTGTCGCGAAGTTCAGCAATGGCTGGGCGAAAAGCCTCGGCGGATATTTAACGGGTGGGCTGGATGAAGCGGCATTGCAGGCGGCGGCGGCGCAACGGGGCCGGGTGGCGGTGCCCGACCGGGAATGCGCGGCCTTTTATTTCATTGGCATGATGCATTTCTTCAACGGCGACACCGCCGGCGCACGGGAAAACTGGCAAAGTGCCATCGCCACCAAACGAATTACCGCGGAAGAGTACCTGCTGGCCGAGGGGGAGATCGCGCGTCTGGATGCCGCCCGACGGAAATAAGCGCGAGCCGACGGAAACGCCACCGCGCCGGTGCGTTTCTGCTTCGACAGCCCGGGAACAATTCGCCAATATCATCTCCTGATTAAAATGCAGGCGCAACTGACGCATGGCGAAAGCCGGATTCCGCAATCACCCGCCCGGCGGCAACAACCTCTCATGAAATGGCCGAAATATTATCTCGCGGCCCTGCTGGTGCATGCCGTGGTATTTTGGTGCCTGCATTTTCCCGCGCCACTGGCTTTGCCGGCCAAGGCGGAACACCCTTACGTGGAGGTTTTAATGGAAGGCGGGCCGGGTGCCGGCGACCTTCCGGGCGCGGAAGCTGCGGGTGGTGCTCCAGCAGCCCCGGCGGAAATTTCACCGAGCGCACCGACTCCGGCACCAATGCTCCTGGCGCCACCGGTGCCGCCCGAGATTCCGACTCCGCCACCGGTGGTGGTGCAACCCGCGCCTGCACCGCTGCCCATACCCGTGGAGACAATACCCCTACCGGAAGTAATTGCGCCGCCGCCGGTACCTGAACCGGCGCCGGTATTGCCGGCGGAATCGGTCCCGGTCCCCGCCGAGGCGGAAGTGCCGGGAGCGAATCCGGCCGTGTCGTCCGGGGATGGGGCGGCGGGAAATCCCGGTGGGGGAATAGGTGCCGGTGCGGGCCTTGGAACCGGGCCGGGCCGGGGCTCCGGCGCGGGCGATGGCGGGGAGGCGGTGGGTCACGGGCCGCGATTGCTGTCGGGCCTCAATGTGCCGATTGCGCCGGGCGGCCAGTCCGGAAGCGTGTTGCTGCGGATTTACGTCAATACGGTCGGGGCGATTGACAAAGTGGAAGTTGCAGTAAGCTCGGGGCGCGCGGACTTGGACCAGACGGGAATCGAAACGGTGAAGCGAGCCCACTATCAGCCGGCCAACGATGGCAACGGCACGGTGGCGGGCCGGTTGGAAGTCCGCATCACGTGGACGGGAAATTCGATGTTTTATTCGTGGAAGAACGGCGGCGGCCCGTAGGATGGACGGAACGCGGGGGAAACAGGGCGAAAGCGATCAGTGGGGACGGGACGCTGATTTCCCAAAGCTTGCACGGTCGTCCGCTTCCAGCCAGTCAAAGGTCGTGGCCTTTTTCGGATCGAGTCCGAGCTTGGTGCAGGCCGCTTCGAAATAAGCGCTTTTGGCGGGATCATCGCTGAGGCGGCTGGCTTCGACTTGGTCCGACCAGGCCTTGATTTCCGCCGGAGTCTTCGGTGTGCCGTTGGCGATCAGCCATGCGCCGATTTCTTCATTGTTTTTTGCCATCCGCACGGCGGCGGCGAATTGGGCACCGGTGATGCCCTTGAAAGCGAAGAGCACGTTGTCCAACGGGCAATCATAATGGTATTCGCCGAGAGATCCGGCGAGGCTGGCGCGGCATTTGTCCACGGTGCGTTTCGCGACGACGAAACCGGCGAGCCGGTTGCGCGGGCTGTGTGGCGCCTGCTTTGAGAGGTCGCGGACCGTGGTGACGGCTGCGGCGGGTTTGGTGCCGGAAGGAACCGGCGAGGCCGGAGCGGTGGCAGTCAAATTTGCGGGTTTGGCGCTGGCCGGCGTGGAGACGCTGACGGGCGTGGTGACGTCCGTGGTGGTGCAGGCGGTGGGAGCGAGAGGGGTGGCGGGAGTGGTCTTCATGTTATTTCTTCATCTTTTCAGTGGTGGACTTGGAAGGGTTCGGCGACGGATATTTTTCGGCCAGCAATTCCGCCTCGGCCTTGAGCCAATGTTCCAGATGGCCCCCGTGGCGCGAACCATGGTTCAAATAATGCGTGTAGGCCCGTCCCGCTATTTCATGCGGTGCCGGCCCGAAGGCGATTTTATTTAGATTCAGTTCCCCGCCGACCGCCGGTCGCGCCGCGCCGGAAGGCTTTTGGTTCTGGTCCTGAAAGAAATGTTGGTTGCTCATGGCCCAGCATAGCGCATTTGCTTCCCCGCCCGCCATGGGGTGTTACCTACCTCGTTTAAGTCAGGCTGCACGCGACGAAACGAAGGGCCCGGGTGGGCGGAAGAACCATGGGGACCTGACCGCGTGACCGCAGCCGAATGATTGATCGCGATCCATTTTCGAGTTGGGACAATCCCAAATACCTATAAAAGTTGTCTTTGGGGAAATCTCCGACTAATCTTCACACGTTATATCCCCACCCATGATAAGCCCCTTTTGCATCAAGTTGGAAAGGGTGTTTTCATGCCGGACTCTCCTCTTGGCGGCCCTTGCGGTCCTGGGGCAAATTCGCGCCCATGCCCAAGGCGTGATTTTTTATGACGTTGCGGGAAATCCGCTGGCCGCCCGGGGCATCGCCCTGGTTGATTGGGACGGATATATCGCCAATCCCGCCGTGCAGCTGACCCTGGCCCCGGCTCCGGATATTGTGCATTTTCCCGCCACGGTTAAGCTTTCTGCCTCCGAGCCACGGATGTACTTCAACTCTCCGTCGACCATTGGCCCGGACGGCCCCGCGAAGACCGTCACGTTCGCGAATGCCTCCTCCCGCGTGGTCGCATACTTCTCCATTTTTCCCGATCGCGCGGGAAATGATCTCGACCAGTTGCTGCAATATAAGGTCACCGAAACCGGCGGCGCCATTCACAGCGGGAATGTCAGCGTGCACGTGTTTGACCAGGATCTGAACCAGCCCAGCGCATTCCGCGCCACCACCGGTTTTACTTATGATGCCGCCGGCTTTTTCACCGACCCTGTCCGGCGCCAGATCGTCCAGCAGGCGGCGGATGATTGGGCCTACTTCATCGACGACATGAGTCTGGATGCTGTGGCCGCCGGGGCCGAGAAGATTTGGATTTACCCGCCCATCACCGATTTTTCAGTGGCCACTCTGAATCCGAATCCAGCCGCGTACACCGGCTTTTTGATGGAAATGTATGGGGTACAGGATCCGGATATTCGCGCCGGCGGCGCCGGCTCGAACCAGTCTTTTCAAACGAGCCATGGCGTGCCGTTGTCCATTCGGCGTTCCGGCAACGTGGCCATGGATACGCGCGGAAATTTCAACACCCTGGGCTGGATGTTGATCACAAATGATGCCGATTGGTGGATGACCGACAATCGCGGCGAACACCAGCCGGACCTCTACTCCATTGCCCATCACGAAATGGGCCATGCCTTCGGTTTCAATGTGAGTTATCCGCTCGAGGTAATTGCGAAAAACCGCGGCGATTTTGAAAGCGCCGCCCTGCTCGCCTACCATGGGAAATATCCCAAAGTGGACATCACAGACCATCTGGCAGGAGAAATTGATGATGCCAGCCTGCGGGCCGGCTTCGGCAACGAATACAACGCCTCCATGCCCGAGGGCCGCTGGCTCATCACCAAGTTGGACCTGCTTTGCCTGGAGACCGTCGGTTACAAAATCCGGCACACCTTTGACCTTGCCTTGCTCACCTCCACGCTGCCCGCAGGCAGTAAACATAACCGCTATGCCTCGACCATGCGCGCCAAAGGCGGTCTCCCGTGGTATTCGTGGTCGGTGGCCAGCGGTGCGCTGCCCGATGGTTTGACCCTCGATTCATCGAACGGCGTGATTTACGGCGAGCCCACCCGCGCCGGAAATTTTACCTTCACCATTCGCGTTACGGACTCCAGCGGACAAGCGGCGTCGGTCGTGTCGGCCCCCTATAACCTGTCCGTGTCCACCCCGGCGGATACGCAAAACTATTTAGGGGTGGCCTTTCAGCCTTATGTCGGGGCCTGGAGTGGCACCGCCCCCACTGCCGGGTACCCGTCTTTTAATTCTTACGCGCAAACCCAGGTGCAGGCATTGTTGCAGACCATTCAGCCATCTTTCGACCATATCGCCACCTATGGGGCCGGCTACGGCAGCAATTATTCGAATGCCACCGCGTGGAACGCCGTGGATTCAAACTGGATGGTTGGCCCCTCCGCGGCAAATATCAACAGCAGCATGGGCCGGAAAGTCCTCGATGTCGCCCAGGGCATTTATCAGCAATTGGATTCCCCGGGTTCCAACGGGTTCAATTTGCCGCTGATGAATGCCGAAATTAATGGCGCGCTCAGTATCGCCCAAAATGCGAATGCCATTTTTCCCCAGACGGTGACCCGGCTCATTTTCACCAACGAATTTGTCACCGACGCGACCTCGGCCACCAATTTGACCAGCCTGATCCGGCAATATGCCACTCAGGCGCACGAACTGGGCCTCGCCGTGGGGGTTCGCTCGCAAGTCTTTGGCCAGCTTACCAACCCGGGAGGCGCCTACTACAACGAATTGGTCACCCTGGTCCAGAATTGCGATTTTATCATGTGCAACCTTTATCCCGGGCAGGCGGAGTCCGCCACCGCTGCCGTGACTGATGTGGCGGCGCAATTTGCGGCGATAAGGAATGCCGCGCAAGCCGTCAATCCGGCCATCGAGGTAATGATCGGGGAAACCGGTTGGTCGTCCCAAGGCGCCAGTTTTAACAACACCGACAGCTCCACGGTGAACGCGCAGACTTATTTCGCGGCCATCGGCGAGTGGGCGAACGCCAATCAAGTGCTCACTTATTATTTTGAAGCGGTGGATGAGCCATGGAAAGATGACCAAAATGCGACCGGGAACACCTCGCCGGGCGGCCCGAATGGGGCCGAGGCGCATTTTGGACTGTGGAGTTTCAATGGCACCTCATTGGCGCCAAAGCTGGTGATTCCCATTCTCCCGCTCGATTTCAATGACTGGCTGGCTTCGCTGGCCTTGACTGGCGCCAAGGCTCTGGCCGGGGCCAGGCCGTTTTCCGATGCCCTCGCCAACCTTCCGCGCTACGCCATGAACCTCGCCCCAAATCCGGTCGCGGGTCAAGCACCCGGTACTTCGATCGTGACGATTGACGGGGTAAATTATGTCGAGCTGCAATTCCGCCGACGCAAGGTTTTGAGCAACGTCCAAACCACCGTCCAGTCATCCGCCGATTTGGTGAATTGGAGTGACGTCCCGTCCACAGCCATAACCCAGATGGCGGATGACGACGCGAACACGGAACGCTTCGCGGCCCGCGTCGCATTTTCGGCGGGCGGCCTGGTCTTCCTGCGCATCCTCGTCAGCCAGCCCTAGCGGGCTGATCTCGGTCCAGGGATTTTACCGGGCATTATCGCGAAATTTCGCTGGCGGGGCGGCTGAAATCAAAGTTTTCACCCAATCTTAACCTAACGAGCATCAAACCTGCTTCTGTCAGCGTTATTTTAACAGCAGTATGCCATCATGTTGAACCTCCTCCCATGGCTTTTCAGTTTCCGGCGCTGCCGGCGGTACATGGCCCTGATCCTTTTTGCGCTTGGCTTGGCGCTCTCGCCCAATCGCGGGGCGGCGCAAACCTACCTGTATATCGCCGATGGCGACTTTGTGGACCGCTACGATTTCTCCACTCAAATCCTGAACCCGAGTTTTATATCCGCACCCAGCGCCACGGGGGTGGCGACCGATGCCGCTGGCAATGTCTATGTCGGCACGACCTTTCTTCCATCCGGTGGCTCCGGCATCTTGAAATTCAACGGCGCCACCGGCGCGCCGATCGGCTCGGGGCCGTTTGTTGGTTATGAAGGCAACAATACCAACGGGCCCGACCCGATTGACGTGACCAATCCCGCCGGCATGAAGTTTTCGACCTCCGGCAATCTCTACGTGGCCGATGAGAGCGGCGCGCAGAATGTCCACATCTACAGTTCAACCGGAGTTTCCCAGGGCAATCTGACCGGCGGGGATTTGGGAGCGCCCACCGGCGTGGCCTTTGACTCCAGCGGCAATCTCGATGCCGTGGGCGGCGGATACGTGGCCCGGTCGGTCGGGGCGACGGTGCCGTTTGTGGATTTGGTCGCGCCCGGAACCGGCGGCCCGATCCCCAATGGCAATCTGACGAACCCGGTCTCGGTGGCGGTGCGTGCCAACGGGCAAATCTACGTCATTGATACGAGCAATTCCAATGGCAACGGCGCGATTCTGCGTTTCAACTCCGACGGGTCCTACGACAGCAAGATCGTACAATACTCGAGTTTCGAGCCCTTTGATCTGGCATTTGGGCCGGACGGGCGCATGTATGTATCAGGCATTGACGTGGGTGATAACTTGGGTGAGGTCATCGCTTATTCGAAAGATGGCGTGTTTCTCGACACGGTGATTTCCGGCGGCTTCTCCAATAGCGCCGGCCCCGGCTTTTTCGCCATCGTCCCGGAACCGGCGACCTGGGTTCTGCCCGGGCTGTTGGGGTTGGGCCTATGGGTGCGCCACCGTAAAACGAACCGCTTGGGTGTAATAACGTAACGGGGAGCGGTTGTCAGTGCCAAAGCCGGAGCCACAGACGGATTTCTCGCGCAAAGGCGCAAAGCAGCGGTGTTATTTGGCAAGGACAAAGTTGGGGTCTTGGATGAGGCG
>CAZLPS010000008.1:0-92582 GCA_964561455.1 uncultured Opitutales bacterium | reverse complement strand
GGGAGCGGGGAGCGGGGAGCGGGGAGCGGGGAGCGGGGAGCGGGGAGCGGGGAAGTGCCCGGTAGCAAGAGTTGTTAAAAAAGCGATGCCAAATTGGGTTTCCAATTCCACTCCGTACCCCCTACCTTCTACATCCTTTCCCCATGATCATCCTTGGCTGTGGTTATATTGGTACCGCCTTGGCGAAGGCAGCTTTGGCTGTCGGCGAAAACGTGGGCGTGTTGACCCGGAGCGAGGGGAGGGCGGCGGATTTGCGAGCGATGGGTTTCGGCGAAGTGGTCGCCGCGGATATTGTTTCCGATAACTGGCATGCAGCATTTAATCCTGCCGGTGAAGCCGTGGTTTTTTGCGTGGCACCGTCAAAAGCTGGCGAGGATGGGTATCAGCATTCATTTATTGAGGGGGCGAAGTCCATCGTTCGCTGGCTGGACCAATCGGCTGCCAGTGGTCGGGTGCCAGCGCGGGAATTGGTTTTTACGAGTTCGACCAGTGTATATCCCCAGACCGATGGCAGTTGGGTGGATGAAGCAACGCTGGTGGATGCGGCGCGCCTTGGTGCGGCGGGCCGGGTCCTGAGGGAGGCGGAGGAGATTTTGCTGACGTTATCGCCACGGTTGGTTCGCCGGGTGTGGGTTTTGCGCCTGGCGGGGCTCTATGGTCCGCAGCGGCATTATTTGCTCGATGCCCTGCGTGGCGGAGAAACGACTTTTCCGGGCGACGGCGCAAATTGGGTCAACCTCCTGCATCGCGATGATGCCGTTGGGGCGATGCAAGCGTGCCTCGCTGCTCCCGTGGAAATTACGGGCGGGATTTTCAATGTCACCGATGACGAGCCCGTTCGAAAATGCGACCTGTTGGCATGGTTGGCGGGGCGAGTTGGGCGTGATCCCGCCGGGCTCAAATTTGACGCAGCGGGGTCGGCGCGCTCGATCCACCGCCGCAACGCGGCGGGCCAAACCCCCAATCGTCGGGTCGCCAACGCTCGAATCCGTCAGGCCATCGGCTGGCAGTGCCGGGCGGGCTCCTTTCGTGAGGGCTATGCGAAGTTATTGACGTAGCGGGCGCATCCGCCGCCGCGCGGCCAGACCCAGCACTCCGGCGCCCATGAGCAGGGCAAAGGTCGCAGGCTCCGGCACCGCCGTGCTCGGTGTGAAAGAAACTCCGCGAAGCACCTCTCCCGCCATGGCGCTGTCAATGGTCACAAACTGCTCGGACGAAACCTCGCTGGAAAGGTTGGCCGACAGATTGTCGGTAATGCCCATCAAGAAATTCGGATTGGCCCCGGGGTCATTCAATCCGCCAATGGCGGCGGTGACGGCGAAAAGCGATACGGTGCCGTTGGCATATACTTCTCCGGTAATGTTGCGCAAGCCGTCCGTCTGCAGGTTGGAAACATTACCGACGCTGTAGTTCGCGCCCAAGTTGAGGCCGTTCTTCAGGGTATAGGCAAGGTTCCAGACAGTTCCGTTAAAGATCCATTTTTGCAGGCCGGCATTGGGGTCGTTGCCGTTGGTGAGGTCAGCCAACACCGCGTCGCCTTCGTCGGCCACGTAAAGCGTGGTGGAGTTGGCGAAAAACAAGCCAAAGGGATTGGAGGCCGGATTTGCGTTGCTGATGGCCGTCTTGGCTGAGGTCGAATTAAAACCCGGCAGCACCGTAATGGCGGTGGTGGCGGCGGTGGCGGCCGTCGGCAAAGTGCCGGCGGTGCCAATTTGATAAACCGTATCAATGCCGTTGCTGCCGCTGCCTTTGGTGGCGAACAGGGTGTTATTGGCAAGCGTCAGGCCGCGAAAGTTATTGTCCTTGCCCGATTTGTCCGCCGGCAGGCTGTTTTGCACGACCGAGTAGCCAAATTGGAAACCGTTGGAAGCGTTGGCCACGCCTTGTTGCACACCGACCACGGTGGCGTTGGCGCCGCCGAGCCGCGGGGTCATTTGCAATCCGGTGTTGTTCACGATGTTTACCGGTTCGGTGCCGGCGCCGTTGCCAGCGTTGCCCACCATGTAGTAATTGCTTTGCCCGCTGCCATTGACGTTCGCGGCCAACACCGCGGTCCGCCCGTTGTTGCCGCTGTAAGTATTAACCGGTGTGACGAGGAGATTGCCGTTGGCGTCAATCTCACCGACGGCGCGCTGGTAGGTGAGCGCCACCGGATTGGTCGGATCCACGTGGCCGGGGGTGTTGGAATTTGAAACGTCGAGGGTGTTCACGGGGGCCACGTAACCCATGAAAGTAACAGCGGTGCCGTCACTTGAAACCGAAAGACCCAATTCTGATTTCGAGGGGAAACTCGTTACGAGCTGACTGGTGTTAATCGCCAGGCTGTTGATGAACGTACCGTTGGGCGCAAGCTGATCTAAAAAAATTGGCGACGTAATGCCGAAACTCGGGTCCGGCGTTTCGTTATTCCACACCGTGGTGTAATTACCGTTCGCGGTGGCATTGCCGCCGCCAGGCAGCGCCTGGCCGATCGTGACGAGGGAATCATTGCCCGCATAAACACTGCGGCTCACCAGCAGATTCCCGGGAGAGAACAATTGGGCGGAGGCGTGATGGGCGGCGAACAACCCGGTAACCACCATGGCGGCGGAGCGCAGGCGGTGGAGAAAACCGCGCGCAGAAAATTCATTGGATTGGAAATTTTTTATCATGAGGCCTTTGTTCAACAAGAGAAACCTGTTCAGCACAAGGTTGGGATTGTAATAGTTTGCCGACGTTTATTTCATTTCCGTTACGACCGCCAGAGTTGTAACCTGGGCCTGGCTGGCCCGGCGGAAATGAAAAAGTGGATGCGCCCGGTTCGGGTGCGGGCCTGACCGCGAAATGCGTGATCAATCAAGCCCGCAGTTGCCTCTAAAAGCCCCCACCGACGATGCCGGTGTTTTCAATGGTGATGCCCAACTTTTTCAGAACCGCAAAATCCCGGACCACATCGGGAGCCGCACCGGCAGCGGTGACATAGCCGAGTTTAATCAACCTTTCCAAATCCAGTTGCGCTTCGCTCGGAGTGACGAAGACATACTTGGGCGGGGTCAGGGTGCCAATCAGACCGCCCGTCGCCGAATCGAAGTACCCCATCTTCCCCCCGTCGTCAGTCACGCGGAAGGTTTTGTTTTCGACCCACCGGGGATTCACAATGCCGATGACTTGGGATGACTGGGTCGGAGCCGGCATTTTGGCCGGGAAAAAATTGGCAAATGAGCTGGTGAGCAAACCCAAGAGCAGGACGGTGGTAAAAAGGGCGGCCAGCAGGGTGGCCGTCCCCAGGATTTTGACGGGCTTTTCGAGCGCGGCTCCCGGTTGTTCCCGAAAATAGAGATCCAAATTCCCCATGCTCTCCGGCCCCAGTGATTTTGGACCGCAATACCACCCTCGGCGGGGGGCGATATATTCAGGCCTGGTCGCCGGTCGCAATGGCGTCTCCGGCGCAACCCATGGCCGGCCCCGCCCCCGGGGGTAATCACGGCTCTTGGGATGAGCATTGGCGATCAATCGCGAATTGAATTCTGTAAGTTCCCAATCGCTCATGGTGGATGGTTGCGCTCCGCAGCTGATGGCAAAGACATTTCCTCTCAATCCAAGTCATTTGCCGGGGCGGCGGCCACCCTGAGTTTCCGGCGGCGGTGGCACCCCGCAACCAGGAGCGTGGCGGCACCGAGGAGCGCGGCAGTTTCACCCGGTTCCGGGACTGCCGAAGGCGCCAAAGCGAGGCCGCGGAAGGCTTCGTTGCCAGAAGCCGTGGCGAGGACGGTGGGTGTGCCAGTCAGCGTGCCATCATAACCGCTGGTGTCCACTAAATCAAAAAGGGTGGAGGAAGAAGTGCCATAGATGGTCACATTGCCATTGGCATCGGCCACCCCGGTCAGGCCCAGCGTGCCGTTGCCATTGCCCAAAGTGCCCAGGGCAATATTGCCGCTATTGACCCAGGTTCCGGTGTAGAAATTCCCGCTGGTCAACGTGAATTTCTGAAAGGAATTGGCGGTGGAATTGGTGCTGGTGACGTAAAGAGTGTCGGGCCCGGCGATGGCATTACTCAAATCCGCCATGAAGAAGGATGCGGAATTGCCCGATGTGGTCAGGTTGAAGCTGATTGAGGTCTGACCGGTGGTGGTGGGCAAACCCGTACCGACGGCTTGAATGGCCGTGCCCGTATTTACGAGCAACTGGCCACCCATGGCCGTCACGTAGCGCGTGGCGGCAACCGCCGGCCCGGGGCTCGTCGGCAATTGCACGGGGCTGCCCGTGCCGTTGGTATACCAGACACCGCCGGTATTCCCGGAACCGGCACCAGCGACCCACAGATTGGTGCCGTTGGTCGAGTACGCCCCCCGGACATTGTTGGTGACGAATGCACTTGTTCCCATCGGGGTAACCGTCAAGGTCCCATTCCCACTAATCGTGGCCCCCACCCGCTGGGTACTGGTGGGGTTGGTATTGGACGGTTTGGAGCCACCCACCGCTTCACTGTAGCCCGCAAAGGCCAGGTATTGCCCATTGGCCGAAAGCGAGAGTTGCCCTTCGTTGATAGCCGTGCCTTCGGCAGTGATTAGATTTCCGCCGGAAGTCGGCAGCGCGATGCTTAAGACGGGAGTCGTGGGGCTGCTCACATTATATTCATCGAGAAAAACAGGCGTGGCCGTGTTGGTCAGGGCCGCCGTGCCATTGCCCACCCGATAAACCACCAGATCACCGGCGGTGAAATTTTGGGCGCGCGCAGCGGCGGAGAGAAGAATAAAGGCGGTGACGACGAGCGGGATGCGATGGAGTCTCATGAACAATTTGATAAGGGAGGGAAGAAGTTTTGAGCCGAATGCGCCATCCTACACGTGCATTATGGACTTCTCGTTACAGTCCCGTTAGGAGTTCGTGAATTGCGCCGGGAAATTGCAGAACGGAAAAGTTGCTCGCGCGAAGAATCAGGGCCGCGAATTTTCGATCCTCACGAATACATCGGAATGGGGTCGCGCGAGCGCGGGTCCATCAGACGGAAGCGAGGCAGCTTGCCGGCGGTGCCAGCAACCAAATCTAATTGAACCAGCCGACGGCCCTCGCCATGACTACAAATCCATAGGCAACTGTAGCGCTTGCGGGCAACGTCAACACCCACGTCCAGAGAATGCGTTCAACGACGCTTATTTTTAGCGCATTGAAGCCCTTGGCGCAACCGACGCCCATGATGGAGGTGGTGATGGCGTGGGTGGTTGAAACCGGCATGCCGTAATGGGCGGCGACAAGGAGTACACTGGCACCGGTGGCTTCCGCGGCAAAACCCTGAATGGGTTGAATCTTCACCATCTTGCGGCCGAGCGTCTTGATGATGCGCCAGCCACCCGCCGCCGTCCCCGCGCACATGGTGATCGCACACAGCACTTTGATCCAGGCGGCGATGGTGAGCTGATGGCCGGCGGCCGGCTCGGGGGTTTTCAGGAAACTGAGCCAGTCCGGCAGGGTGGTAAATGCGCCCGAGGAGGTGCCGGCGACCAGCGCGAGGGCAATGATGCCCATGGTCTTTTGCGCGTCGTTCGTGCCGTGGCTGAATCCCATGTAGGCGGAGCTGAACAATTGCAATTTGTCAAAGGTGCGGCTCACCGTCACGGGCCGCCAGGCGCGCACTAAAAAATAAAGCACTCCCATCAGCAGAAAGCCAACGACAAAGCCGATGACCGGTGAGGAAATCATGGGCACAATCACCTTCCACAAGATGCCTTTGCCCTCCCACCAATGGTTCGCGCCCGGCACCGACCAAATGATGACGCCCCAGTCGTTGCGGGCTGCCGCCAAACATGCGCCGCACAAACCGCCGACGAGCGCGTGGGACGAACTGGAGGGCAAGCCGAGCCACCACGTGAGGAGGCTCCAGACAATGGCCCCGAGCAACGCGCAGATCAGCACCGGCATGGTGGCGATTTTGGCGTCCACCAGGCCGGAGGCAATGGTGGTGGCGACGGCGGTGCCGTAAAACGCTCCCGCCAAATTGGTGACGGCCGCCAGCATGACCGCCTGGCGCGGCGACAGCACTTTGGTGGAGACAACGGTGGCGATGGCGTTGGCGGTGTCGTGAAACCCGTTGATGTACGTGAACACCAACGCCACCAATATGACGGTGAGAATGAGGATCATCGCCGGAGGATTTACGAATTCTTCAGGACGATGTGCATGACGACATTGCCGACGTCCCGGCAACGATCAATAACCTTTTCCATGAGCTCATACAAATCGCGGAGGACAATGGCGCGCAGGGCGTCGAACTGGCCGCTGTACAATTCGCGCAGCAATTCATTCATCAACTTGTCGGCTTCGCCTTCGACGTATTGCAACCGGTCGTTGAGCCCCTTGATCTTTTCCAAATCCTTCATCGAGCGGAGCTGCTTGATCATTTCCAAAACCACATCGGTGGCCTTGCTCATCATCTCGGACTGGCGGTTGAAATCGAGGCCGCCCAGATGCGGTGTCGCAATTAGAAACCGCTCGGCCACTTTTTCCGCCGTCTTGGGGATCTTGTAAAGGCCCCGGGCCAGCGCCTCAATATCCTCGCGCTCCAGCCCAGTCACGAAGGTTTTGACCAGTTCCTCGCTGATTTGCTCGGAGATTTTCTTCTCCTTGCGGCGGGCGAGGACCAGCTCGTCGAGCTTGGCGGTGTCACGGGGGGACTTGATGATTTCGATGGTGAGGCGGACGCTTTCGTAGGCCTCCTGGGCGGCGGATTCAAGGAGTTGATGAAAACGGTCGCCTTTGCCGAAGAGCTGATGGAGGGAGAACATAATGGACTTTGGTTGATAAAGGAGGGCATTGGCGTATCGGTAACGCTCCCGCTGCCGATATCCCGCGTGGTGTCCCACTGGCGACAAAGTGCATTTAGACCAAGGGATAAGCCCAAGACGTCAGGAGCGAAACGGGTAATTTAGCGACTGGAGCCGGATTGAAAATGGCGACTTACCAATATCAGGTCGAACCCAAAGTTTTCAAGACATAACATTTTCAGGATAAGATAGTTATGTAAGAACTGCATTTTGAAACCAGCTATTTTTTGCCGTAAAATAGACCGAAATGTAACAAATCAGCCATAAGACTGTAACATGGTTAGCCTACAAACGTCTAGGCGCACAGCTCTCCTGTGCGCTTCAACCTAAGAAAACCTGAACCTCATGAATAATCATTCCTTGAAAATGCTCAGCCTCCTGGCAGGCCTCGCCGCTCTCGGCAGCCTGTCAGCGCAAGCGCAGGACAAGGCTACGCTCGACCTGCTGGTGAAGAAGAATGTCATCACCGCCGACGAAGCCGCCACCCTCGCCAAGACCTCCGCCGTTTCCGCCACCGCCAAAGACACCGCAAATGTCAAAGGCATAAAAATCGAAGGCATGGTCCAGTCGCAGTTTGACTCGGTCTCCACGAGCGACAAAGGAGCGGGCAACTTCAATCCTGCGGCAGAAGATCAATTCTTCATCCGCCGTGCCTATTTGGGAGCCGTGCTCGACATGGGCAACGGCTGGGGTGGGGAAATCCTCTTTGACTTCGCGGCGGGTGCCCAGGCTCCGACTGGCACGCAGGCTGGCGGCGGTAACGCGGCCCAGAACTTGTTCGAAAAGCTCATCATCACCAAGAAATTTGATGACTTTAATGGCCTGGCGACCGTCGGTTACCAAAAGGTGCACTTCATGCAGGAAGAATTCACGTCTTCCGCCGAAGTGAAGACCGTCGAGCGTTCGATGATGAGTCGTTACTTTGACGAAGCTTACACGGCCAATAATAACGGACGGCTCGGCTTCGCCAATCGCCACAACGGCGTATTCTATGATGGCAAGTTCCAGTTGGGCGACGACAAGAAGAACAACCTCATCTACGGCGGCGCCTTCACGACCGGCATCCAGAACTCCAGCGGCTACACGGCCGTCGGCGGCTTGGACAAGTTCGGTGCGTGGCTCTATGCCGGATATGACAACCAATCCGACGAGAACCTCACCTACACCGTGGGCATCAACTATGGCATTTCGCCGGACGGCAACAGCGTCAATGGCGCCGCGGGCGTGCCGGCTCCCGGCAACCAGGCCAATACCATGTGGGGCTATAACCCCTACCTGCGTTTGACGTGGAACAAGGCTCTCCAAATCGACGCCGAGTTCGCGCAAGCCTTCATTGACAATGGCCGCTTCAGTGCTTTGAGCGGTTATAGCCGCGCCGAGCCCATGGGCTTCACCATTACGCCGTCGTATAAGTTTACCGACGAATGGGAACTCGTGCTCAAGTACGGCATCCTCAATACGGATGGCCGCGGCACGGGGATCAGTTCCGTTGTGCGTAACGGAAACAATGTCACCACCGGTGGCGTTTTGTTCAATGACGCCCAGCAATTCTATGTCGGCGTGAACTGGTATATCATGAAGAACGCCGTCAAGTTCATGCTCGGCTACGAATACTCCGAATTCAGCAACCGGTCCACGTCAGCAATTGGCGCGATCAACACCGCCAACCTCACTGGCCCCCGCGCCGAAGTGAGCGCGATTCGCGCCCGCATGCAGCTGAACTTCTAAGCGTCGTAAAGCTTGATGCAGTTATCTGGTTTCGCCGCCCGGTGGCCTCGCGCCACCGGGCGGTTTTTTTTTGCCCGAATCAATTGCCGGAGAACGATTCGGACCCGGCCGATGGACGAAGCAGGGCGAAAGGCCCGGCCAGTCAGGCAACGTTACGGATGGGCTCCTGAACCGATTGGGGTTCAGCGGGCGCCTGGCAATCATGGAGCGCGCCAACCTTGCGCAATCGCGGCCACGCGGCGGCAACCGCCGCCACGACGAGGATGGTGCCCAAGCCACCGCTGACCACCGAGACCACCGGGCCGAATAGCAGGGCAATAAAACACGACTCAGCCTCGCCAAGTTGGTTGGACGAAGTGCTAAAAACAGATTTGACCGCCGTAACCCGCCCGCGCAGGTCGTCCGGCGTAAGCATCTGCACGAGGGTGTTGCGGATAATGGCGGAAATGATGTCGCAAAAGCCCACGAAAAAGAGACAAGCCAGAGAAAGATAAAAACTCTTCGAGAGACCGAAGCCGATGGTCGCGAAGCCAAAGCCGGCCACGGTGATCAAAAGTGCGCGACCACTATTTTTGATGGGCGGCAGATAGGCCAGCAGGACGGGAACAATCGCGGCACCGACGGAGGGCGCAGCGCGCAGAAATCCAAGGCCCAGAACACCGCACCCAAGAATGTCCTTCGCGAAGACCGGCAGGAGGGCGGTCGCCCCGCCAAACAGCACGCCGAAGAGGTCCAGGGTAATCGCCGCCAGTATGACGTCAGTATGCCAGACGAATCGAATGCCCGCATTCAAAGACCTCAGGGTGATGGGCTCGCGAACCGGGGCCGCTGGTAGCGATTGGATGGGGAGGAAGAAAATCCATTGGGCAAGCTGGCAGGCGGCCGTGATGAAGTAAACCGCCGCATAACTCGAGGCGCGGGTGGACGCATGAGATTGCAGCCAGGCCAGGATCAGGCCACCGAGCATCATGCCCGCAATCACCGAGTTCTGGTACATGGCGGCATTCCACATGACGGCGTTCGGAAACGCCTTCGCGGGCACCAGTTGGGGCAGAAACGCCTGTTTGGCGGGTTGATTGACGGTTCGAATAACCGCGTTGACCAACAGCAACCCGAGCATGAATGGCACGTGCCGGGCGGTGAAATCGCAACCGGTTTCATGGAAGTATCCGGCCAGCCCGGACAGCAGGCTGTTTACCCAGTGCACCACCGGCCAATCCGGAATGGACCCCCGCCCGAGGGAGGCGAAACCCAAAGTGGCGGCGGAGAAAGTCAGTAGCAGTTGGTCAATCAGGATGATAAACTTGCGATTGAACAGGTCGGCCAGGTGCCCGGTGGGAATCGCCAGAAATAGAAACGGTACTACTTGGATTATGCTGACCAATCCCAGGACCGTTTTGGAATGGGTGGTGTTGTAAAGTTCCCAACTGACCGCCAGCGACAGCATCTGCATGCCGACGGTTGACAGCGCATTTCCGCAGAGGAAAAAGCGAAAGTTCCGCTCCCTCAGGGAGACGTACGGGTCGTGGGCGGGCGGAACGCCGCCGCTGGTTGGAGATTTTTGACGCAATGGGTTTCCTAAAAAAATGTATCGTGGGAAAAATGCCCGTTGCCGCGCCTCTTCCCCTTATCGCGCCAATTGTGACAGAGTTACGATTATGTCACGATTATGTGACGACCCTTTTCGCAAATCTCAAAAATCTCATGGAAAAAATTGCTCTTTCATGAAACTTTTCCAAATTTTCTCCCGTACCGGCAAACGCAACCAACGCGGTGCCATCGCTTTTATAATCCATCTGTGCTAAGATCGCCAAAGAGCAGAAACCAGGATCTGGAATTTGGAAGTTAGAATGCCGCCCCAGTATCCTGTCTCCTGACTCCTGTCTCCCATCTCCTAGCTCCTGACTGAATCCAGCACTTCACCCGCCGCAGGCTACCCCCGAAAAACTCCCGTCCCATTCCAAATTTCAACCTCCAACTTCTTAATTTGGACGTTCAATGTTCGATGTTCGTTGTTCAACGTTCCTCTCCCGCTCCCGTCTCCCCGGCCCTGGTGGCGGCGGCCATATTTATTTGCCTGCCTTATGGTTTTCGTTTGTTCTCCACGGCGATTAAAGCTCTCTCTTCCTCTTACGCCGCTCTCGGCCACTCTGCGATCTTGCCCGCCCCAGTCCAATCTGCCTGCCGGGGGCGGGGCGTCTTCGTCCCAGTCGCGCGTCTGCTGGTTTTGGTGCTTTCGTTGACCTTAATCTGCCGCCCACTGCAGGCGCAGAAGGCATCCGCAGAAAACTTGCCGAATCTGACGCTGGCCAACTTGTTCACCGACGGTTGGGACCAAACCTGGATCAAGCGGCAAGTCCCGGGCGGCGCCCCGGACATGGCGCTGCTCCGCGTGCAGACCAATTTCCTGGCCCAGGATGTTCGGGCGGATTTTCTCACCCAGCAAGACCTCAACAGCACCAAGAACCGCACAGTGGACCTGTTCGACGTCCAGGCCGCCCGAAGTTTTAATCGCCGGGTCATGATTACGGCCACGGTTTATGACGAGTGGCTCAATACGCGGGGGTATCGCGATTTTGACGCTGCCAACTTCGCCCTGGCTGGACGGCTCCTGTTGGTTGACATCCCGGGTTCTTCTTACGCGATGAATTTGAAGGTCATTTCTCCAGCCAAAAATATCGGCAATGACCTGACCACGGTCACTTATGCGCTGGCCGGCTGGGAAGACCTGACGCCCTGGGGATGGACTCGGATGGGCCTTTACTTTAGTCTGCAAGGTGACAGTTATGTCGGGCCGCATATCATTGGTTCCAAAGAGACGGACACGGCTTATGATGTTTCCCTGGCCAAGACCTGGACGGAGCCCACCGCCGCTTTGCCGAACTTTACGACGTTTGCCGAAATTTACGGGCAGACGGATTTGAGCGGCAGCAACAGCGGCAAAACGGTGATCACGCTGACGCCGGGTTTCCGCACGGGCCTGGGGCACGGCCAGGTGGTCATGGCCGGGGTGGATCTGCCGGTCAGCCATCCGCGACCGTACGGTTGGGAGCTGCGCGTGGCCTATATTTTTAATTATTAGCTGTCGGGCCCGATGCAGGGAGCAAGGGAATTGGGACGAATCGTCCTTAGTCGTTTGGGGCTAATGGGAAATGGGGGGCGTGGGCATGGAGGCGGTTGCCAATGCCGATTTTCCATCCCTGAACAATCCGTGCTGCCGGGCAGCAAAACCGAGGCGCTGGTTTTTCGCGCCCTTGTCACCCTAGGAGCCTGTCGGTCTGACTTTTTTCCGTCAATCCAAGAAGTGGCGAAGGCCTTGTGCCGCCGGTTTTTTGCGGCGTCTGGTACCTGACGTCGAGGGAATCGATGAGTACCGGGTTGTGACAGGTCAAAACGGCGGTTTGCGGTGTGATTTAGGCATTTTGGAGGATAAACAGGCGGCGCAGGTTGTAGGTTAGGCACACGAGGTTCCATTCCAGCGACACTTTGGGCAGACCGCGCAGGCTGAAGCGCCGGAAGCCCATGGCTTCTTTGATGATGCCAAAGACCGGCTCGATGGTTTCCTTGCGCAAGCGGTAGAGCGCGCGCCCCTCGGGTCGGGACACGCGGTGGTGCATGCGTTCGCTGGCGGTCGCGGTCAGCGGCAGCGGGGCCGGCTCACTCGGCGGGGCCAAGTCGGCCAGGGTGCGATGATGCGGTTGGCGTTTGATCGCGGCGTAAACTTGGGTTGGCTGGTTTTGCTCCACTTGGGCGACCGCCTTTTAACTGTAATAACCGCTATCCGCCAATATTACCGTGGGCGCGCCGACCATGGCCGTCACCGCTTGCACCGTGGGGACGATGTTGCTGCTTGTCGTTGGGCGTGGCACTGACCCGCGCCCCAACGATCAGGCGGTTGCCACCGGGCACGGCGTCCACCCCGGCTTGGGCGTTGTAGCATTGCGCGAAGTGGCGACCGTTGCCGACCTTCATGATGCGGCTCTGCGGATCGGTAAAGTTGAATTGTTCCTTGCCCGTGGGAGTGTCGTCCGGCGGGGACGGGGGCCGACCCACCCGGTCGCCGCGGGCTTGGCGCGCGGCGCGCTCAGCCAGCTTCTCCGCGTGCTCTTGCTGGGCGACGGCCGCGCGCGCCTTGACCCGTTCTTCGATGACGGCGCGAGCCGCGCCCAATTTGGCCAGTCGCCTTTGCCGCAGGGCCAACTCGCCCTCCAGTGTCAGCCCCTTGGCCAACGGGACACTGTCGGCTTGCGCGGCCCGCTCCAGCAGCGTCGCCACTTCCGCTTCCAACAGTGCAATCTGCTCTCCGGCGCGCGCATGGAAGACGGCCTTGTGCTTGCTGGCGTTGGCCAGCACCTTGGTCCCGTCGACGCTGACCGTGCCGACTTTGAGTACCCCCAGTTCCTTGGCCAACTCCAACACCCGCACAAAGGCCGCCTGGATCAAGGCCGCGTTGCGGTTCCGAAACGTGCAAATCGTATCGTGGTCGGGATGGGTGTCGGCGGCCAGGTAGCGCATCGCCACATCGTCATGCGTCGCCCGCTCGATCCCCCGCGAACTGAACCGCCCAGTCGCGTACCCATAAATAAGCAGCCCCAGCAGCATCCGCGGCGGGTATTGCGCACTGCCACTGCCGCGCACATTCACGATGGCTCCCGAGAGCGGCACTTCCTCCAGCGCCTCCAGGATAAAATGCACAATATGTTCGTCGGGCACCCACTCCCGCAGATCCACAGGCAAAAGCAGCGGCGTTTTTCGGTCAATGTTCACGTAGTTTTCAGCCATGCTTCCCTACAGCAGCTTCCCGGCCAAAGACCGACAGGCTCCTAGCCAAATTGACTCCTGGGAATAGAGCGTTCAATGGGCTTGATAACCGTGGTGGAGGTGTATTCCTCGAGCGTGAAATTAACCTTGCGGTAGTCGGCAGTCGTCACGGCAGTCCAATCGTCCAGCCATTGGGCGACCGATGGGTGACGAATTTCCCGCCCCGGCATGGGCCGCTGACACCAAGTCTTCTGACCCGCTTCGGGCTTCCCTGCCTTGGGATTAGTGGCGCAGCAACGCCGCGAGGTTTTGCTGGCTGGAGCGAGCCGCTCTTCGGCCTTGAAGTTCAATTTCCCGGTAAAGGCGGAGCACCTTGCCGCCCGTTGCGGTCAATTGGGCGCCGCCCCGCTGACCGCCGCCCCGAATCGTGGCCACCAAGGGCTCGGTAAAGCCGTGGTTCATCCGCTTCACCAGCATCCAGGCCCGCATGTAGGACATGCGCATGGCCTTGGCGGCGGCGGCGATCGAACCGGCCTGCGCAATGTTTTCCAGTAATTGCGCCTGGCCCGGCCCGAACGCAAAACGCCGGCCGCAAGTGATGCGAATTCGGGGCTCGATGACCACCACCAGCGGCTTTTTCATGAGGATAAAATAGCTCCGGCCAGAGACGATGGCAAGTTTGGCTTGGGCCATTTTTTGTTTGATTGAAGCAACCAAGCGGTGGCGCGCCGTGGTTGCCGCAGTTCCACATGTCGTGATATATCCAGTTTCAAGTTTTATCGCCGGGCCCCCTCCCTTCGGCAGGGAGCATGGAGCGTCAAAATTTGGACGTTCCCGACTATTCGCACTATGCCCAGTTCCTTTCTTCCGTTCCACGACAAATTGGCGGCAATTGCCGGAAAATCACGACCACGGCCTGGCGTCCCATCCGCGGAGCCCGATCAAAACGGAGCCCATCTGTGTTCGCCAATCTCAATTTCCGCAACACGGCCCACCCGGATTCCGAGATTTTCTACGGTTCGACGTAATATTTGGTCAATTCGCCGATGAGGTAATCCCTGGCTTCGCGGACGGTGTCGCAGATTTTGAAGAGGCCGATGTCTTCCTCGCTGATGACGCCCCAGTCAATGAAGTGGTCCCAATTGATGAGGGGGCGCCAGAATTCGGAGCCGAACAGGACGACCGGGACGTATTTTTTGGTTTTGCGGGTTTGGATGAGGGTGAGAATTTCGAACAACTCATCGAGGGTGCCGAAGCCGCCGGGGAAGGCGATGAGCGCCTTGGCGAGGTAGAAGAACCAGTATTTGCGCACAAAGAAATAGTGAAATTCGAAGGAGAGTTCCGGGGTGCAGTAGGGATTCATGTTTTGCTCGTGGGGGAGGCTGATGCCGAGGCCAAGGCTGGGGCCGCCAGCTTCGTTTGCCCCGCGATTGGCCGCTTCCATGATACCGGGGCCACCGCCGGTGCAGACCGGAAAGCGCCGGGCGGGGTCCGGGATGGACTGGGACCACTGGGTGAGCTCCTTGGCCAGCTCGCGGGCCTTGTCGTAATAGGGCGCGGAGAGGACGTTTTTGCGGGCGCGGTCGAGCAGGATTTTTTGTTCGCGGCTCATCGCCGGCTTCAGGCGGATTTCCGCCTCCACCGCCGCGAGGTCTTTCTGGGCGTCTTCGGGAGATTTCAAACGGGCCGAGCCAAAAAAGACGAGGGTGTTTTGAATCTGCTGGCGGCGCAGGCGGCCGCCGGGCTCGGTCATTTCGCACATGACGCGGATGAGGCGCCCTTCGGGGCTGCTGAGGAAAGCGGGATTGTCGTAGGCTTTGAGGGGCCAGCCGGAAGGGGGTGCGTCGCTGGGCAGATGAGGGGTATCGGAGGGCATGAAGGGAAAACTCTTTAATGATGAATTGGACAAAAGGCCAAAGGCTGAATGCCAGGGAGGGGGAAGTTGGAATTATGACTAAGTTTGGGGCGTAGTCCATCCTTGGGTTTGGCGGGAAGGTGCGAAAGGTGGACGGATGCCGAACTAAAATTCATATTTAGCGAAATCGCTTTCCAAAGGGAGATGCGCCAAATGGCTTGCCAGGAGGGGGGGAACTGATTGAAATCAAGGACTACCATGGTTTCGCGACATTCATTCAAAGGACTGCTGGCGTTCGCGATGCTGGCCGTTGCGGGGTGCTTTTCTTCCGGGCCGTCGGCGACGGACGATATTAACCGGGGAAACGCCAAGCGCGATGCAGGGGACTTGGATGGTGCCGTTGCCGTTTACAACCAAGTTTTGGAGGCCGATCCCAAAAATGCTCTCGCCATCCTCAACCGCGCCATGGCCGAGGTAAAGCGAGACCTGCGCGACGTCGCGATGGCGGACTACAATCAAGCCATCAGCCTCGATGGCAGCAACTCCCTGGCATTCTACCGGCGCGCCGTGCTCAAGGACCTGCAGGGGGATTTTGACGGCGCGATTGCGGATTATACCAAAGCCCTGTCGCTGACGCCGGCGGACGGAGAAAGCGCGGACAACATCCGGTTCCAACTGGCGCTGACCCTGAGCCGCCTGCACCGCGACCTTGCGCCAGCGGGGCTGGTGGAGGCCGTGGCGAAAGAACCACCGGAAGGATGGTCGAAGAACGTGGGGCGTTTTCTGATTGGGGAAATGACCGAGGAGGCGTTGCTCTATGCGGCCGCAGCTGGCGATGAGAAGACCGTCCCCCTGCGCCAATGTGAAGCCTATTTCTATGCGGGCATGGTCCGCCTGTTGAAAGGTGACAGCCCCGGTGCGCGCGACTTGTTTGGAAAATGCGTCAACACGGGAATTAAGAGTTACGCGGAGTACGATTTGGCCCGCGCGGAAATGACCCGTCTGCCGTAAGCGGGATTCCCGGCCGGGTGCCGGAAAAGTTTGCGACGCGGGAGGATGAGTGATTTTCGGCTTCGTAATTCGTTATTCATCCATCATAGTTTGCCCTTCATGGTTTCGCCCCACCCCGCTGAAGCCCCGGTGCTATCCCGCACCGAGGCGGTCGAATTGCGCAAGGCGGTGCTGTCGGCGTTCATGGGGGCGGCCATTGAGTGGTATGATTTTTTTCTTTACGGCACGGCGGCCGCGCTGGTCATACCACGGCTGTTTTTTCCGGACTCCAGTCCGCAATCCGGGGCCTTGAAGGCGTTTGCCACGTATGCAGTCGGGTTTTTTGCCCGCCCGGTGGGTAGTGTCGTTTTCGGGCATTTGGGGGACAAACTCGGGCGCAAGACCACGCTGGTGTGGACGATGGGGTTGATGGGCGCGGCGACATTTCTCATCGGTTGCCTGCCATCCTATAATTCGGCGGGGATGCTGGCGCCAATTTTGCTGGTACTATTGCGCTTTGGCCAGGGGCTGGCGATTGGTGGCGAATGGGGCGGGGCGGCATTGATGGCGGTCGAACACGGGCACAAAGGGCGCCGCGGATTGCACGGCAGTTGGGCGCAAATTGGCGTGCCCGTGGGGCTGCTGCTGGCGAACGGGGTGTTTGCGCTGGCCGCGTTACCCGGCGAGGATTTTTTGCTGCAGTGGGGCTGGCGGATTTGTTTTTGGTTCGGGCTGGTGCTGACGGGCGTGGGCCTCATTATTCGCAAGCGAGTTTCCGAAACGCCGTTGTTTGAAAAAGCGGCGCGGACGGGCGCGGTGGCGCGGAATCCGCTCCGGGAGGTCTGGAATCAGCAGTGGCGCAAAGTCTTACTCGTCATCGGCGTGCGCTTTGCCGAGAACGCGGGCTTCTTTATCCTGACGGTCTATGCGCTGACCTATGCGCAGACGCATTTATCCACGCCGGGGGTGAATGTGGAACGGATGGTGCAGCATGCGGTGGTGTTGGCCGCGGCGATGGAAGCGCTGATGATTCCCATTTGGGCCGGAGTATCGGACCGCCTGGGCCGAAGGGGTGTGTGCATGTGGGGCAACGGGCTGTTTGCCCTTTGCGTATTTCCATTTTTCGCGGCCCTCAACACGCGCAATGAAGCCTGCATTTGCCTGGCGATGGTGTTGTTGATCGGCGTCATTCACGCGGCGATGTACGCGCCGCAGGCGGCGTTTTTCGCGGAGATGTTTCCCACGCAATTGCGATACAGCGGCGCCTCCCTCGGCTACGGGTTGACCACGCCGCTGGCGGGCGGGATGGCGCCGTTCATCGCGACGTATTTGGTGAAGCTGGATGGCAACCAGCCCTGGCTGGTCGCCGTCTATTTGGCGGTACTGGGCCTGATCTCGCTTTTCGCCGTGTGGATGGCGAAAGAATCGTACCGCGACAGCATTTCCCAGTAAGGCTGCTTACTTCAGGATCTCCTGGAGCGCCGCGACGGTGCGGGCGGTGGCACCTTGGTTGGCGGCCTGCCAGGCCCGGCCCGCAGCGCTCATTTGGGCGCGGCGCGTGGGGTCTTGCAACAGTGCGATCAGGGCAAGGTGGGCGGAGGTGGCGTCGTCCACCCGCCAAGCGGCGCCGGCATCCTCGAGGCTGCGGCAGGCGTCGCGAAAATTGCTCATTCTGGGCCCATAAACGAGCGGAAGGCCGAGGGCCGCCGCCTCGATGGGGGTTTGGCCCTCCGAGTGCGGAGGAAGGCTCTTGCCGATGAAAGCCACGTCGGCAGCCTGCGTCAGCCGGGCGAGTTCGCCGGTTGTATCCCCCAAATAAATGCTCACCGGCAGTGGCGATTGGCGCGCGGCGGAACGCGCGTGCCAGGGGAGCGGCTGTTTTTCCAGCAGCGAAATGATTTCCCCCCGGCGTTCCGCATGTCGCGGCACGAGCAGCAAACGCACATCCAAACCCGAGGCCACGGCCGCCTGCTGCACTTCCAACAACACGGACTCTTCCCCATACCAAGTCGAGGAGCCGAGCAGGACGAGGGGCGAGACCGGTTTTGCGTTTTGCGATTCGAGTTTGACCGGTGAACCAAATCCGAGCTCGTCGCGCAAGGCGGTGCGTTCATTTTCGGTGAGGATGGGAATCTGGGCCGCGGCGTCAAATTTGAGGTTACCGCTCAGGCGTATGCGGCCTGGGTCGGCGCCGAGTTGGATAAACCGCGATTGATCGGATGCACTCGAACACTGGATCTCGCGCAACTGGCCGAGGAGCCAGCGGGCGACGCCGGACACTTTTTGGTAACGGGCGAAGGACCGGTCGGACATGCGGGCGTTGATGAGCGCCACCGGCACCCCGCGCAGTTGCGCTTGATGGAGGTGTTCCGGCCACAACTCGGCCTCCATCAGCAGAACCAGGTCGGGATTGAGCCGCCGCCAGGCGTTGCGGCTGAACGGCCAAAAATCGAGGGGAAAGATTCCCACCTTGAGCACGCTGGCCGCAAATTTCTCGCGCAGAATCTCATAGCCCGTGCTGGTGGTCGTGGTGACAACAACTTCCGTGTTGGGCAGGGCATTGAGACCCGCGAGCAGCGGTCCCAGTGCTTTTGCCTCACCGACGCTGACCGCTTGCAGCCAAATGCGCCTCATGCCCGCCCGTTTGGGCGGCGGGCGGTCAATCAGGCCGAAGCGATGGTGGAAATCGTGGCGGTAACCGCCCCGCCGCCACATCCGGCAGGCGTAATAGGGCAGGAGCACCACCAATACCGGGAGGAAAAGTATGCGGTAAAACCAGATCATGAGTGTCGCGCGGGCCTGCTTTGGGCCAAAATTAGGGGGTTTCCCTTTCTGGGAAGGATTGCCCTCTGGGAGGAAACCATTTACAGCATCGGGTTTTAGGCCAAAACGCAACTCCGGCTTGTATGAAATCCCAACGACTCCCCCTCTCTATCGGCAGCCGGGCATGGTGGCCGGCCCTATGCGCACTTTCTGTGCTGGCGTTTGCCGGTTGCAGCAAGTCGGCGACGACAACGGCGGATGCGCCGTCGGCCCCGGCGGCGCCAAAGGCAACGGCTTCGCCCACCAAAGCGTGGCCCCAGGATAAAAGTGACATCAAGCCGGATCCCACCGCCATCTTTGGCGTACTGCCCAACGGCTTTCGGTATGTCATTGTGCCGAACAAGGAGCCGCCTGGCCGCATGAGCCTGCGTCTGCGCGTGAACGCCGGCTCGTTCATGGAAACCGACCAGCAGCGCGGGCTGGCTCATTTCCTCGAGCACATGGCCTTCAACGGGGGGAAGCATTTTCCGCCGGGGGAAATGGTCGGCTTCTTCCAGCATTTGGGTCTCGCATTTGGGGCCGACACCAACGCCAACACGAGTTACGACCGCACGCTCTACATGTTGGAATTGCCGGACGTGGCCGACAAGACCGTGCGCGATTGTTTGCAGCTATTTCAAGACGATGCCGATGGCCTGCTGCTGCTGCAGACCGAAGTGGACCGCGAGCGCGGCGTCATCCTCTCGGAAAAGCGGGACCGCGACAATGTGGGCTACCGCACCGGGGTGGCGGAAATGGATTTTGCCTTTCCGAACACCTTGTTTTCGCTCCGCCAACCCATTGGCCTGGAGAACATCATCCGCGAATCCGGGCGCGACCGGTTTGCGGACTTTTATAACAAGTGGTACACTCCGGGGCGCATGACGCTCGTCGCCGTCGGTGACATCAAGCCGGACGATCTTTTGCCTTTGATCAAAGAATATTTTGGTGCCATTAAGCCACGGACGGAATCGCCCGACCCTGATTTGGGCAAGTTTGGCTCGCCCGGATTCCAAGCCACCTTTCACCGTGAAGCGGAAGCGCCGGCCATCACGCTGGATTTGGGCACCATTGCGCCCTTCGACCTTGGCCCTGACAGTGTCGCACGCGAGGCCGCGGAATTGAAACTGGAAGCCGCCAATTACATCGTCAGCCGGCGTTTTGAGCGCATTGCGCGCCAGCCCAACGCGCCCATCACCGGCGCTTCGGCCAGCAGTGGTGCGTATTTTGACGCCGTGGAGGCTTCACAGATTGAAGCCGAGTGCCAGCCCGGCCAGTGGCAGGCGGCGCTGAATGTGGCTGAACAGGAATTGCGCCGCGCGCTGGATTATGGATTCACGGCCGCGGAGGTCGCCGAGGCCCGTGCGTCCCTGGTGAATGATTTCGAGCAATCAGCCAAGCAGGCGTCGACGCGCAAATCCGGCGCCATCGCCAGCACCGTGGCCAGTTCCCTGGATGAGAACCAGGTATTTACCAGCCCGGCCCAGGATTTGGAACTGGCCAAGCCGGTGCTCGCCGCCTTGACCCCCGAGCAATGCCAGACCGCGCTCAAAGAGGCTTGGGGCCGCTCGGGCCGGCGGTTGTTTGTCAGCGGCAACCTCGATTTGACGGACGCCGCGGTGGCCGCCGCCTACAACCAGAGCGCCGCCACAAAAATTGACAAACCCACGGACAATGCCGCGGCTGCCTTCGCCTATGCCAGCACCGGCGCGCCGGGCCAAATTGTGGAGAGCAAGGAGGTGGCCGACCTCGGCATCACGCAATTGCGCTTCGCCAATAATGTACGCGTCAATCTCAAGGCGACCGATTTTGAAAAGGATAAAATTCACATTCTCGTGCAATTTGGTGGTGGACGGTTGGATTTGCCGGCCGACAAACCGGCCCTCGCCTTGGCCGCCGACCACGTCTTCACCGAGGGTGGTTTGGGCAAGCACAGCGCCGACGAGTTGGAACAAATTCTGGCTGGCAAGACCGTCGGCGCCGCTTTCTCCACGGGTTTGGATTTTTTTGCCCTTGGCGGCGTCACCAGCCCCGGCGACTTCCGGCTGGAGCTGGAATTGCTCAAGGCGTACATCACCGACCCCGGTTACCGGCCGGAGGCGCTGGCGCTGGCCCGCCGCATGATGCCCATGTTGTTCACCAGTCTGCGCCAGAACGTCGAAGCCGTTCTCGAAAACGAAGTGCCCCGCTTTCTGGCCAGCGATGATTACCGGTTTGGTTTTCCCTCCCAAGCCCAAGCCGAGGCATTGACCATGGACGACCTGCGCGCGTGGCTCAACCCGATTTTAAAAGACAGTTACCTGGAGATTTCCATTGTCGGGGATTTTGACCCAGCCGCCATGAAGACCGCACTGGCCGCGACGTTTGGAACCTTGCCCGCCCGGGCGGACAAACGGCCCGATTACAGCGCGGTGCAGAATGTCAAATTCCCCGTGGCCGCAGAGGGCACGGTCAAAACCTTTACGGTGCCGTCCGCCATCCCCAAAGCCGAGGCGTTTATTTGCTGGCCGACCTGCGACCAGTCTGACATTCAGCGGGTCCGGATTCTTTCCGTGGTCGCCGAAGTGTTTACGGACCGCCTGCGCGTGCAAGTGCGACAAAAGCTTGGTGCGGCCTACAGCCCCGATGTGGGCAACAGCTCCAGCGATACCTTTCCCGGCTATGGATTCGCGGAAGCCCTCATTACGGTTGATCCAAAATTGACCGCCGAGCTGGCTGACCTTGCCCGCACGATGGGAGACGAACTCGCCAAAAACGGGGTCACCCAGGACGAATTTGACCGCGCCATCACGCCCGTGCGCAAAAGCATCGTCGAATACCGCCGGCAAAATTCCTACTGGCTGGGGCGCGTCTTGGCCGGCTCGCAGGCATTTCCCCAGCGGGCGGAACGCGCCCGCACCCTGGCCACGGCCTATGACGCCATCACGCCGGAGCAAGTCAGCGCCGCAGCCAAGGAATTTTTTGGCGCCGAGCATGCGGTGCGCGTGCTTGTTGTACCTGAAGCGCCGGCCGCCACGGCCACCGCCCAACCCGCGTCGGCCGCCGCCAGCGGCTCCAGCTCGCCATGAAAATCCTTGTCGCCGATGACCACGTGGTCAACCGCCGCCTCCTCCAGGTTTTGCTGGCGTCGGAAGGTTATGAAATTATTGAGGCGCGGAACGGGGTCGAGGCGCTGGACTTGCTGAAAGAAGCCACGGAACCGGTGGTGGGATTGATTGACTGGCAGATGCCGCTATTGGAAGGGCCCGAGGTATGCCGCCAGGCCCGCTTGTTGACGGACCTGCCGCCCATGTTTCTACTGCTGCTCACCATTCGCGACAGCAAGGAAGACATCGTCACCGGCCTCAAGGCGGGCGCGAACGACTATATCATCAAACCGTACCATAAGGACGAATTGCTCGCCCGGGTGAAAATTGGCGTCCAGATGGTTGAGCTCCAGCAGAGCCTGCAGGCGCGCGTGCGGGAGCTGGGTGATGCGCTGGCGCGCGTCAACACGCTCAGCGGGCTCCTGCCGATCTGTCAGTTTTGTAAAAAGATCCGCAATGACCGCGACTATTGGCAGCAGGTCGAGGAATACCTCGCCCGGTATTCGGATATCAAATTCAGCCACAGTATTTGCCCGGATTGTTTCCAGGTTCACGTGCAGCCGCAGTTGGAGGAGATGAAGCGCGGGTAGGGTGGCCGTGGTTTTTTTACCATGAAAATCGCCATTGTTGGTTCCGGGGCCGTCGGCGGCTATTATGGCGCACGGCTGGCCCGGGCAGGCGACGAAGTTCATTTTCTTCTCCGGGCGGATTATGCGGCCGTGCGCGACCGGGGCTGGCGCATCACGGACCACGAAGGCGTCTGGACGCTGCACCCGGCGCAGGCGCACGACCGGGCGGAGACAATTGGTCCTTGCGATGGCGTCATCATCGCCGCCAAATCCACGGCGAACCCGTCGCTGCCGCCGCTCGTGCGCCCGTTGCTCAAGGAGCAAACGTTCGTGCTGACCTTGCAGAACGGCCTCGGCAATGTGGAATTTCATGCAGGTTACGCCGGCGCGGAGCGCGTGTTGGGCGGCCTGGCGTTTGTCTGCATCAACCGGGTGGCGCCGGGTGTGATTGAAAAGTACATTCCCGGCAGCGTGCGCCTGGGCGAGGCTTTTGGCCCGGCCCGTGCGCGCACCTCCGATCTGGCAACCCGCCTGGTTCGGGCTGGCGTGGAATGCGCGGCGGTGGACTCGCTGGCGGACGCCTTGTGGCGCAAGCTGGTGTGGAACGTGCCGTTCAACGGTCTGACCATTGCGGCCGGCGGGGTGACGACCGATGCCATCCTCGCCCGGCCCGAATGGCGGACGCGGGCGTGGGAGTTGATGCTTGAAGTTCGTGCCGGTGCGGCGGCTCTGGGCCTCAACATTTCGGAAGCCTTTTTACAGCGCCAAATGGAGGCCACCCCACCGATGGGGGCATACAAGCCCTCAAGCTTGGTGGACTATCAGGCCGGCCGCGAAGTCGAGGTCGAGGCGATTTGGGGTGAGCCCGCCCGCCGTGCGCGCGCCGCCGGTGTCGTGCTGCCCCGCCTTGAAGAATTGTATGAAACGCTCAAGAAAAAGTGCGCTGGTGCTTAGTATTATAGTGTTTGGAAATCCGCCCCACGAACCGCGTCGTCCCCAGGCGAAAAGAGCGGCCCGCTTGCGCAAGGCTTGGCGGCACGTTCACTTGGCCAATTCCAAATCGCTCGATTCGTGCACCAGGACCGGGCCTTGTGCGCTGTGCTGAATCTCATATCCGGTCGTCGTCAGATGCCCGCCATTGGCGGTGAGCCGGAGAGTTTCAGTCTCGCCAAAGTCGAACAGGGCCTCGGTGGTGTCCGTTACCGACCAGATAAGATTAGCGCCAGCCGTGTGGGCAATGAAATGCTGTCGTTTCCCGCCTTGGGCCGTCTCGGAGACTATGTGGCCGCGTTCGACCCATAAATGGGCGAGGCTGGTGGTGGGCGCGCCATTGATGTGATACGTGATTATGCACGTAAGGACGCGCCCGCCCGGCAGGTCCTCAAAGCGATAAATTAATTCGGTCGGATAATGCAGAATTTTGCCGCTGGCGGTCGAATACCAGGTGCTTTCCCCCCGCCAGGTGCCTACATATTCATTGAGCAGTGCCTCGAGCTGCGCCACCGTTCGGGTTTCCGGCGGCGGAATGTTGGCCACGGACGGCAGCAGGTGCCGGGGCAAAAAAAACTCCACATCCAGTTGTCCGGTCGGTCGGATAATTGCCGCTGGATTGGGCAAATAGCGAAGCAGCAGCGTGGGCAGGTCGTCGGGAGTGGGAACGGACCGCGGCAGGGTCAGATTGTCCGGCGCCGCCGCGCGGAGCGCGAGGGCGGTGGCCAGCAAAATGGCGGGAAAAATGACGGATCGGCGCACGCGGGAAGAAAGGAGAACCAAAAATGAAGTGTGCGGAGTGGAGGGATGAAAACGAAAGGTGAAATTACAATTAAGCAGGTCAAACCATAGACCATAAACTTAAAACCGTAAACCGTAAACAAAAGTTCCCCGGAATGGCCTCCCGGCAGGGCAGCAGAGACTCCGCGCGCCATAAGTTACCATCAGCATTTTACGTCAACTGGCGCCCAGTTCCTGATTCGCCGCACGGGTGAGCGCCGCGAGCAGTGCGGACAGCTCCTCGCGCACCGGGCCCTCGACGAGCAACCGCAATTTCTTTTCGGTGCCGGAATAACGCGCGAGAACCCGTCCGCGCCCGCGCAGCGCTGTTTCCGCCGCGCGCCGGGCTTCGCTGAACAGCGGCAGATCCTCCAGGGGCCGCTTGTGCCGCACCCGGAGGTTGGCGGTGAGTTGCGGCAGCAGCGGCACTTCGCGCCGCAACACGGATAGCGGGCGGCCGGAGTCGCGCAGCACTTGGGCGAGTTGCAGCGCGGCGAGCAGGCCATCACCGCAGCGCGAAATTTCGGGAAAAATAAAATGGCCGGAATTCTCGCCACCGAGCACCGCGCCCAATTCCAGCAATTTGTGCAGCACATTCCGGTCCCCCACGCCCACGCGCACCACGCGGCCCCCCGCCGCCGCGACGGCCTGATCGAGCCCGAGATTGCTCTGCACCGTGGCCACGACGACGCCTTGCGCGAGGGTGCCCTTGCGCAGCCGGTGCAGGGCCAGCAATCCGAGAATTTCGTCGCCGTCCACCAGGGCGCCGGTTTCATCACACACCACCAGACGGTCACCGTCACCGTCATGGGCGAGGCCGAGGCGTGCCCCGGTGGCGCGCACGAGAGCGGCCAGGTGTTCGGGATGTTCGCTGCCGGAGTCGGCGTTGATGCGAGTGCCGTCGGGCTCCGCCGCGCGGGTGTGCACCTTGGCGCCCAGGCGGCGCAAAACTGCCGGGGTCGTCGCGCAGGTGGCGCCATATCCACAATCCACGGCAATAACCCAACCTGCGAGCCCATGGGCCGGGAGCAGCAACGTGCGGCGGAGCACAAACGACTCCACGGCGTCCACGGCTTCGAGCGGCGGCAGGATTGGCGCCATCGGTGGGGCGTGGACGCGGTCCAACCATGCTTCAATTTCAGCCTCGGTCCCGGTGTCAAGCTTGAGGCCGTTTTCGTCAAAAAACTTTATTCCGTTGTCGCCGGGCGGATTGTGGGAGGCCGTTATCATTACGCCAAAATCGGCATGACGTTCCTGCACATATTCCGGCACGGCCGGGGTGGGCACGATGCCGCAATCCAGCACCTGATGACCGGCGACCCGCAGGCCTTCGGTGAGGGCCTCGAGAATGGCCGGCCCGCTCACCCGCGGATCGCGCCCGACGACGAGTTGCAGCGGGCCGGGATGGCGGAGTTTCAAGTGTTGGGCCAGCGCATAACCCAAGCGCCGCAAAAACGGCAGGTCCATGGGCGATTCGCCAAACACGCCGCGAATGCCGTCGGTGCCGAAGTAGCGCAGTTGCATGGCCATGATTTTATGATGAATCGGTCAAACGAGGCAAATGTGTATGCCCCCCGGGGCGCGAAAAAATATGCCCCAGGGGCTAACGCTTGACATCCTGAAAATATTCCTGCGCGCGGCGCAACCACTTCCTGGTCTCGCCGCTGGTCAACAGACGCTTCGCCTCATCCACGCCAACTTTAAGGCTGCCGGTGCGTCCGGCAATCCACAGCGCGGCGCCGGCATTGAGGCAAACGGTGTCGCGCAGGCCCTCCGGGCCGCGGTTGTCGAGCAGATCGTGGAGCAACTGGACGTTGCCATCGGGCCCCTGCCCGTTGAGCGAGGCCGGCAGCGCTTTGGCCAAACCCAGTTTATCGCTGTCGAACTCAATCAACGGACGATCGCCGCCGGAGAATTCCGCCTCCTGGAGGCCCACCGGGCGGGCTTGGAGCGTTTGCTGGTCCAGGAAACGCAGTTCGCCGATGCCGGTGGTAAAATTCCTGTAGACCGAGGACAATTCGTCGAAACCGCACTGGCCTGCGCGGTCAGGCACCACCCCATGGACGACCAGCCCCCGGCGCACGCCGAGTTCCTCGAGGCTGGCGGCCATGAGCGGCGCCTTGGCCCAGTCAAAAATTCCGACCAGCTGGTGGATGGGACGGCCGGGATTGAGGAGCGGTCCGAGCAAATTGAAAATGGTGCGCTTGCCCTCGGCTGCCAGGGCTTTGCGCGCTGGCGCCACATGCGCGAAGGCCGGGTGAAACGCCGGCGCGAAGAAAAACGCAAAATTCAATTCCCGCAGGGCCGAGCGCAGCGTGGCATCCGACGCCTCCAGGGGAAAGCCGAGCTTTTCCAGAAAATCCGCGCTGCCGGACTGCGAGGTGAGTGCGCGATTGCCGTGCTTGAACACCGGCACGCGTGCCGTGGCCACGACAAACGCTGCCGCCGTCGAAACGTTAAAACTGCCCGAATGGTCTCCGCCAGTGCCGCAGAGATCCACGGCCCGCCCGGCCCAGGCTTCGACATGCGGATTGCGCGCGAGCTCACGAAAGGTCCGGGCGAATTCCGCCAACAGCGGGGCGGTCCATAAATCTTCGGTCAGGTCGCGCAGGAATTTCGTTTTGGCGGCGGAGTCCACCGATTCGCTGGCCAGGGCCCGGGCGGCGGCGGCGGCCTCGCGGACGTGGCCCAGACGCCCGCGCAATTTGGCGAGGAGCACGTCGAACGCCTGCACGTCTGCGGAGGGGGTGGGTGAAACAGGGGACATCGGCCTACGTTATCGCGGGCACAGGCGGGTTCGACAAGTGATTTTTCACCAGCCGGAATGGAAGGGCGGAGCCGAACGAATGGCGCGGGAGCGATTTTAGCGCTGTTGCTCTTGTTTTTCCGGAATGCCGGGCTCATCGAGTAATTGGATCACGGTGGCAGGGCCGAGGTCGGCCGGGGGTGTCCAGGAACGGAGGGCCCAAACCACTTTCTTGTCCGGGGTGACTTCCAGGACTTGCACGGAGGTCGGCCATTTCGACGGCGCTTTCGCGCCTTTGGCATCCACAATGCCATTGGGGCACCAATTGCTGATGACGGTGTTGCCGTTGGCCAGGCGATTGGCTTCCTGAAAGCAGAAGAGGGGGATATTGGGGACGTCCTTTTGGGTGAATTCCCAAACGGTTTCGCCCTTGGGATTTACTTCGCGCGCGAAAGAATTGTGGCTGGCAATAAGCGTGTTGCCGTTTTTGAGGCGGACGGCGTCCCAAGGGATGGCGGCGGCGACCGACCAGATTTCTTTGCCGTTGGCGTCGTATTCGACGACTTTGTCCTGGTCGTGATGGGCGACGAGGAAGGTGCCGGCTGGGGTCATTTGGGCGCGGCGAAATTGGGTGTGGACAGTTTTCGGGTCGCCGTTCGTTTTTAACTCAAATTCCTTTTCGGTTTTGCCGGTGATGATGTTGATGACCATCAATTTGGCCGGAATGCCGTTTTGCACGATCATGACGCGGTCGAGGCCGATGGGCTGGGCGACGTGGACTTCGAAGCCCTTGGGGGCGTCATAATTCCAGAGGATTTTCTTGTCGGAGTTAATGACACTGGCGCCGGTTTTGCGGGCGAAGACGACATTGCCGTTGGAGAGGAGGGTGGCGTCGCTGAATTCCTGGAGGGTCTTGGCGGGGTCGCTGGCGTTGGTCGGCATTTCGTAGGACCAGACGACTTTGCCGTCGCGGACAATGACCATTTTCTGGGTCGGATTGCGGAAATCGTATTGGCCGGTGTAAAAGAACGGGTGCTGGCTCAAGCCCTTGCCGGGGAGTTCCTCGGGCGAGTAACGCTCGTAGTTCATCGGGACAAAAGTGTCCGAGGACGTGGCGGCGGGGGGCTTGGCCGCGGCACTGGTGGCCGGGGCGGCCGGAGCTTTGGCCGGGGTGGCGGGGGCATCAGCGGCGTAGGTGATGGCCAAGGCCGAGGCACCGAGGGCGAGGAAGGAGAGTGCGGAGAGGGCGTGGGGTAGTTTCATGATGAGGGTGGAGGCCACCTGATTTGAAGAATTTTGGCCGTAACGGCAAATAGAAAGCGATACTTCAAGTGTGGTAAATTCGCCTCATTGCATCGTGCGCGGCACGGCGTACTCTTTTTGAAAGCCAAAGAGTCGAGTGATTTTCCAATCGGCGGAGAAATTCAGCTGCCTCGTCCTGTTTAATCCATCGGCGTTGGAATCACGAGCGACCGCGAGAGCTTCTGCTTCACCTTGATCCAGCAGTCCGGCCTGCGCCCATACGCTTAGCCTCCCGCACGGCAGCCTTGATGTCGTCCAGTTGATGCTGCTCCACCAGAGCGAGTCGCCCCCGAGCCAGGAAATCGCGCAACGCGGCCCGCGTTAATTCGCCGACATCATGGAAACTGCCTTTCGCCACGGCGCGATTCAATTTGGCGGCTAACGGGTCGGTCAAATCCAGTTCCAACGTCTTCATGAGCGCCATTGTGGCCATTCCAGGACAAGTTTCAAGCTGCTAAAATGGCTTTGCGTCCGGAAGGAGGAATCGCTCAATGTTTTGGTCACTAGTCTGATTATAGGATGGTTAGGTTTTGACAGAAGACGGACTGCTGAATTATACAGGTGGATGCACTTTGTTGGCTGGAAATACCTGTTTCTGGCAAATTGATTAAGCGCCCCGCTGTCCCGTAATGAATTCCCGCCGCAACCATGTCCCTGTTTCCCGTCAAGCTGGACTCCGGTTATCGCGTCCGAGAATGTGCTGGCCGTTCTTATTGGTGCTCGTTTGGGTATTTTTCAACGCCTCGCTGGTCAAGGCCCAGGTTTGGACGGGTAATACGAGTAGCGATTGGAATACCGCTTCAAATTGGAACTCAGCACAGGTACCCGGGGCATCGAGTTCGGCGATCATTGATAACCCAAGTGGCAACCAGGCGTTGATTTCTGTCGCCAATGCAACGGCTGATCTCGTCGTCGTCGGCAACAGCAGTGCTGGCACTGCGAGCACCCCTTCCCTTCAAATTTCCGTCAAGACCCTGACCAGCAACTCCGGGATTGTCGGTAACTCGGCCAATGCCACCGGGTACGTCAACGTGGGCTTGGGGGGCCTTCCTACGCGGGGCACCTGGACCCTAAACCACGACCTAATTGTGGGCAACCTCGGGAGCGGGACCTTGACCATCGGTGTCCAGGGCACAGTCATTGTCAACGGTAATTTGGTATTGGCCTCCCAGGCAGGCTCCAACGGTACGTTCAATTTCGGGGGCCAGCTCAAGGTTGGCGGAATTGATGGGATTCAGGCCGGATCCGGCAATTACAACATAATCTGGTCATTTGGCCAACTCGATGTGATTGGTCACGACTTTTCAACTTCTCTGAATATAAACCTCACGAATAATTCGAGTTCCGGCATGCGCGTCTCAACCGATGGGTTCAATGCCACCTTGTCCGGAAATCTTGGCGGTTCCGGCTCAGTCACCAAGTTGGCCAACGGAACCCTTACACTGACTGGAAACAACGCCTACTCTGGCGCGACCAACATTTTCGGAGGCACGCTGTTTTTTACTTCTCCAAATAGCCTGGGCACGGGTCCGGTTACAATTAACAATGGGACACTAAAATTTGGCCCTGGAATTTCGATTGATTTGTCTAATCGGGGTCTGAGTTTTAATGGTTCAACAGCAGTAGTTGACACCAATGGGAACGATGTAACTTTTGCCAATCCAATAGCTGGCAATACCAGCGATTTAGGTGCCGGAAATTTCACCAAGACAGGCGCGGGCAACCTTATTTTGGCGAATGCCAACACGTTTGCCGGCAGCACCAGCATTCTTAGCGGAAATCTGGTGGTGGCCGACAACCGGGCCTTGCAAAATAGCATTGTCAACATTACTTCCCTAGGTGGCAATATCAGCTTTGGCACCGGAGTGACGAACGCAGTGTTTGGAGGCTTGAGTGGAGACCGTGATTTAAATTTGGTGAACGCCGATGGCGCGCCGGTCAACCTGACATTTGGTAATTTTCTATTCGAAACATTTAGCGGCAATATCTCGGGAGTAAACGTAACATTGACCAAGGTTGGCACCGGGACGGAGGTGTTGACCGGAAATAACACGTATAGCGGCCCCACCCAAATCAACGCGGGATCCCTGTCGATCTCCACGTTAAACAATTTGGGCACTAATCAAACGATTTATTTCAATGGGGGGGCGATAAATTTCGACAGTCCAGTAGATGTATCAACCCGCATTACCGATTTTGGCCCAGGGGGCGGCGGATTTGATCCTGTCTTTCAAAACGTAATTTTGACTCACCCCATTGGCAATGGCGGCGCCGGCTCGCTTACGATCAGCGGGGGTGGCAATGGAACCATTCGCCTTTTGGCGGACAACAACTTTTCCGGCGATCTGATCTTGCTTGGCAGCACTCTAATTTTCTCCAGCTTAAGCCAGTTGGGTGCCGGCAACACGATCGATCTCTTCGGCGGCACCCTCCAATACGCCCCGGGCAGCTCCGTTGACATCTCCGCTCGCACGGTAAATGTTGGCCGGTATGGCTGGGCTAGCACAACCACGATCGACACCAATGGCAACGATGTGACGTTCGCTAATTCAATTGGCTTTGCCATAGGGTGGAATCAGGATGATGAATTTGCCAAAGGTGGCGCCGGGAACCTTACCTTGGCGGCGGCCAATGAGATGGAGGCGGTCGTGATAGTTACTGGCGGCAATTTGGTGATTGCAAACCCCAATGCCTTGCAAAATTCCCTTTTGAATTACGCCAATCAAGGAGGCAACGTGAGATTCCATGGGATAACCACATTTCATGCACTTGGGATTGGCGGGAATCAGGAACTCCCCCTCGTAAACGACGACGGAGAGGGCGTCACTCTTTCCCTTGCCAACAGCACGTCGAGTTTTTATGGAGTGCTTTCCGGCTCCGGTGGCGTCATTTTGTCCGACTCGGAAAACTTGACCCTAAACGCCAACAATACCTACACGGGAAATACCGTCATTAATTCGAGTACGCTTGTATTATGGGTCAATAGCGGTATCGGCGCCAGCAGTGTCATTGACCTAATTGGGGGGACTTTGGACGTGAGACTGGTCAAGTTTACCGTGGGAGCCAGCCAACAACTGCAGGGTACCGGCACAATTGTCGGAAATGCCAATGTGAACGGCCGGTTGGTGCCAGGCGATACGGGAAATCTGGGTGTGCTCAACTTCAGCCAGAATCTGAGTCTGTCTGGCAACGCCTCGGCAAGCTTTCAGATTGGTGGGGCCAGCCGAGGGACCCAATATGGCGCCATTAATGTTGGAGGAAATCTGACCCTCGGCGGAACGCTCCAGTTAAATTTTACCAACGGCTTTGAGCCGCCGGTCGGCACGACTTTTAATCTCTTCCAGGTTTCCGGCAATGTGACGGGAAACTTCGCGAATGTCGTGCTTCCCGCTGATGCCAATTTTGGCTGGGACACCTCGCAGCTTGCCACTGCCGGAGTGATTGCCACCCAATCCCTTAACTACGCCCAATGGGCGGCTGCCGTCGGCTTGACTGGTAATGACGCACTACCGACGGCAACCCCCTTTACAGGCCCAGCCAATGTGATTCGTTACGCTCTTAATTTGGGCACTGGGCCCATTGCAGCCGGCGCGCTTGCCGAAACCGTCGTCAATGTCGGGGGCGCCAACTTTCTTTCAATTCAATACCCGGCTCGGAAGTACCTGACCGACTATCAATTGGTACCGCAGTACTCCACAAATATGGCGAGTTGGAACAACATTGATGCGGGCAATATTTCACAACTGCCTGATGCCAACACCTTCACCACCCGCTATCAAGCAAGTGTGGCGATGCCGGCCAACGGGCCAATTTTTTTGCGGGTTCTAGTGATGCCGACAAATTAGAGCCGCCAATTGACTTCAGAGGATGTCAGCGCCGCGCTGGCCTTCACCGCTGAAATAGTGAGTGAAGAACAGATCTTCACCTGTGTCTGATGCGAACCTGAAAATTCTGCTCGATTAGAATATTCCCCACGCCACGGAGGCGCCATTCGAATGCGGGTGTGGCCCACTAGGATCGAGAAAATTCAGGCCGCGTTGACCTGCGCGCTTGAGCAAGTTCCCGAAGCGGATTTGCCCGGGAGCCGAATCATCGTTGACCAAAACAAAACTCGCCTGCGGCGAACCAGCCCTACACCGTAATCTGAATATCCACGCCCGCGGGCAGGTTCAGCTTCTTCAATTCGTCCACGGTTTGCGCGGTGGGTTCGACGATGTCAATGATGCGCTTGTGGGTGCGCAGTTCGAATTGCTCCATGGACTTCTTATCGACGTGCGGGGAGCGGTTGACGGAAAGTTTCTCGATGCGGACCGGGAGCGGCACGGGGCCGGCGACGCGGGCGCCGGAGCGCTTGGCGGTTTCAACGATGTCGAGGGCCGACTGGTCGATGATGCGATAGTCGAAACCCTTCAGTTTGATGCGGATGCGCTGGTTGGCCATGGGAGGGAAGTGTTGGGAGGAGAAAAATGCGTCCGCGTTCTCTTTTGGGACGCCGGGGGCGCCCAAACAGCAGAAATCATCAAACTGGAAAAGAACGGGGAGGAAAAGTGCTTTAGTTTCTAGTTTTTAGTTCTTGGTTAAGAGTGGCAAAGACGCGGAAATGCGCAAGGAGAATTTTGATGGCGGAAATGCTTCCGAAATCATAATTCTTAAATCATAAATCGCTTTAGATGGTGCGCGCGGCGCCGCGGGAGGCGTTGGCTTCGACGATTTTGGTCAGCAGGCTGGCGGGCACCTGCTCGAAGTGCGACGGCTCCATCGAGTAGGAGGCGCGGCCTTTCGAGAGGGAGCGCACGTCCGTCGAATAGCCGAACATCGTTTCCAGCGGCACGTTCGCGGCAATGTACACGAGACCGTTCTTGGTCTCCATGCCCTGAATCTGGCCACGGCGGCGGTTGAGGTCGCCCATGATGTCACCCTGGTATTCTTCCGGGGTGACGACTTCGACCTTCATGATCGGCTCCAGCAAAATGGGCGCGCAGTTCTTCATCGCGTCCTTGAACGCAAAAATGCCGGCCATCTTGAACGCCATTTCATTGGAGTCCACTTCGTGGAAGGAGCCAAAGACGAGCTGCACCTTGAAGTCGATCACCGGGTAGCCGGCGACGACGCCATTGTTGGCGGCTTCGTGGAAACCCTCGATGGTGGGCTTGATGAATTCCTTCGGGATGGTGCCGCCGACGATTTCATTGATGACTTCGTTGCCCTTCCCCTTGCCGTTGGGCGAAAGGACGATTTCGGCGTGGCCGTACTGGCCCTTGCCGCCGGATTGGCGGATGAATTTACCCACGCCCTTGGAGGACTTGGTGATCGTTTCGCGATAAGCGATTTGCGGGCGGCCGGCATCGGCTTCAACCTTGAATTCGCGGAAGAGACGGTCGCGGATGATTTCCAAGTGCAACTCACCCATGCCGGCGATGATCGTCTGGCCGGTTTCGGGATTGGAGGTGAGGCGGAAGGTCGGATCCTCCGAGGCAAGGCGCTGCAGGCCAATGGAGAGCTTCTCCTGGTCGGCCTTGGTCTTCGGCTCAATGGACATCGAAATGACGGGCTCAGGGAAGGTGGGCGGCTCGAGGCGCAGATCAAGATCTTCATTGCAGAGCGTATCACCCGTCACGACGTCCTTGGCGCCGACAATGGCGCAAATGTCGCCGGAGTAAATGGCGTCGACGTCGAGGCGTTCATCAGCCTTCATGAAGAGGAGGCGCGAAATGCGTTCCGTGCGGCGGGTGCGCGGATTGTACATGGTGTCGCCCTTCTTGAGCGTGCCGGCGTAAAGACGGAAGAAGACCAGGCGGCCGACGAACTGGTCGGTCCATAATTTGAAGACGAGCCCGATGGCCTTGTGTTTGTCGTCGGGAACGATTTCCGTGGTGGTTTCGTCGTCCCGGTGGGCAATCATCGGGCGGGCTTCGATCGGATTGGGCAGGTAGTTGACGACGGCGTCGAGCACCATTTGCACGCCCTTGTTCTTCAGTGCGCTGCCAGGAATGACCCCGACGAAGTTTTCCGTGAGGGTGGCCTTGCGGATGACGCTGCGGAGCTCGTCAATGCTGACGTCCTTGCCGTCGAGGAATTTTTCCGCGAGGGCGTCATCGAAGTCGGCGAGGCCTTCGATGAGCTTGTCGCGCCACAGCTTCGCTTCGGCCAGGTGGCTTTCGGGAATGGGTTTTTCGAAGTAGCGCACGCCGCTCACGTCGGTCGGGTCGTATTCGCAGAGGACCATTTTCACCAGGTCAATGACGCCGTTGAATGTGTCGGCCGCGCCGTAGGGAATGTACAGCGGGTGGGCATTGCCGCGCAGCTTGGTGCGGATGTCGTCAAGCGCTTTGAAGAAATTAGCGCCCGTGCGGTCCATCTTATTGACGTAGGCGACGCGGCAGACGCGGTACTTGTTCATCTGGCGCCAGACCGTCTCGGACTGGGGCTGCACGCCGGCGACGGCGCAGAACACGGCGATTGCGCCGTCGAGCACGCGGAGGGAGCGTTCGACCTCGGCCGTGAAGTCCACGTGGCCGGGGGTGTCAATGATGTTGATGGTGTGGGCGATCCCGACATAAGGGCCTTCCTTGGTCGTCCAGCCGGCGGAAATGGCGGCAGCCGTGATGGTGATGCCGCGCTCGCGCTCCTGCTCCATCCAGTCGGTCACGGTGTTGCCGTCATGTACGTCACCCATCTTGTGAATGACGCCTGCATAGAAGAGCACGCGCTCGGTGGTAGTCGTCTTGCCGGCGTCAATGTGGGCGGCGATGCCGATGTTGCGCGTGTATTCCAAGGGGAAGCGGCGCGTCGGCGAATTGGCGGGCGAAAGGGCAGGCAGGGCGGTGGCGGGTGCGGGTGCGGACATGGCGGGAAAGTTGTTTGGTGTTTTAAGACTTGGGGTTCTCGTGCCGGGATGACGGCCCTATTGTTAAATTGTTGTATGGGTGCGGGACGACTCCGCCGTTGGGCTGCCTAACAATATAACAATACAGCAGTATAACAATAATCTGGCCTCAGCGAAGCATTACCAGCGCAAATGGGCAAACGCCCGGTTGGCTTGGGCCATGCGGTGGGCGTCTTCGCGCTTTTTCACGACGGTGCCGGTGTTGTTGTAGGCATCCACGATTTCAGCGGCGAGGGCTTCACGCATGGGCATGCCCTTGCGGCCTTGGGCGGCCTCGACGAGCCAGCGAAAGGCAAGGCTCTGCTGGCGCTCAAACGAGATTTCGACAGGCACCTGGTAGGTGGCGCCGCCCACACGTCGGCTCTTCACTTCAAGTTTCGGGCGGACGTTTTCCATCGCGCCCATGAGGAGATCCACCGGATCGCCCTTTTCGAGCTTCTCGCTGACCTTTTCAAAAGCGCCATAAACCACGCGCTGGGCGACGGTCTTTTTGCCGCCGCGCATGATGGTGCTGACCAAATGGGTGACCAATGGGCTGTTGTAACGCGGATCAATGGCGCGTTCACGTTTGACTGCTCGGCGGCGGCGGGACATGGGATTTGGGAATTAAGAATTAAGATTTAAGAATTAAGAAGTCAGAAACAAAACAGTTTGGGACCGGGAGTGAGATTTGAAGACGGGAAGGGCGGTTTGGCCCCCTTTGATCCTCGGATCCTTTGCTTCTTTGATCCTGGAATTACGCGGCCTTCTTTTCCTTCGGGCGTTTGACACCGTACTTGGAGCGGCTGCGGCGGCGCTTCTCCACGCCCACGCAGTCGAGCGGACCGCGCACGATATGGTAACGGACACCGGGAAGGTCTTTGACACGGCCGCCACGGACGAGCACCACGCTGTGTTCCTGCAAGTTATGGCCTTCGTCGGGAATGTAGGCAATGACTTCGTAGCCGTTGGTCAGGCGCACCTTGGCAACCTTGCGAATGGCAGAATTCGGTTTTTTGGGCGTGCGGGTCATGACCTGCACGCAGACCCCGCGTTTAAACGGGTTGCCCGCCAGGGCGGGAGCCTTGGACTTAAAGCGCGGGGCGCGCCGGGGGTGCCGGACGAGCTGATTGATGGTAGGCATGGAACAGGGAGTCGTCGAATGGTGTCTGCTATGGAGAAAAGCTTACCAAGGTAAAGAATCAGGTCCCGGAGGCAAGCCTATATTTATCGGTATGCTGGCGGGGCTCGGCGCAGGAGATGGGGATGCGGGCCCCGGGCGGCGTTTTTGGAACTTATTCAGCCCGAAAGTGGGCCAATGCGCCGAGAAAAGCTGGCTGGGGCGGCAAAAAAAAAGAGTTAAAAATCGCTGTAGAAAGAGCTTTACCTTAGCAAAATAATTATGTCAAAATCAACGAGTCCTCACAATCCCCCATCACACAATCTTATTCTAGTCATGAAATACCCCCCAACCCCGTCTGATTTTCGTTCCCTGTTTGGCGCGACGTGCGCGTTGCTCGCCATTGGCGCCATGACTTTGGGTGCCGCGTTCGCGGCAACGCCGCCACCACCGACTCCGCCGAACTTGGGCCTGTCGGCCAAGATTATTGAGGGTGAGCCAACGGTAAGCTCGACCTCGCCCTCGGCCGGCACGGGCAGCGGAAGGGGCGGCTCCACGACGGGCAATCAAAACGGTCGGGCGGGTGGTGGACAGTCCGGCGGGAGAACTCCCGGGGGAAGTTCCAACTCCACGTCATCCAGCTCCTCCCAAGCCAAAACCTATGTTGAAATCACCCTCCGGAATAATGACCAGAAGGTTGCAACTGAAGGTTTTGAGGTGGACTGGCATGTTTACACTCACACCAGCACGTTGGTAGGCAATAAGTCGGAAATTACCATGAAAGAGATCACCGGCTCCGAAACAGTGGATTCGCTTGCCCCTAACGAAAAGAAAGTCATCAACTCCGACACCGTGGTGAAATCCGTCTCAACTTCCTCGTCAACGTCTTCCGGCGGTGGCCAAAGCAACTACGGTCAGTCAGGCGGGCAACAAATGACGGTCGTCAACAGTGGTGGGGGTAGCGTGATTCGCGGTGGTGGTGGCGGTGGTGGCCGGACAGTAGGTGGTTCCTCGGGCGGAAGCGCCGGAAACACTTCGTCCTCTTCCGTTACCACGCTGGAGGGTTACTACATCGAGATAAAATACAACGGCAAAGTGCTCAAGAAGACTTCAACCGACGAAAAGGACAAATACGACGCCTATATGAAATCCCATCCCGGTGGTTGATCCGCCACCGAATGGGTGAGTTTTTTGCCCACGGCGCGGCGCCAGCCGCGCCGTGGTTTTTTATCCAGCTTGGGCCCGGAGCAAGGGGTGCGGACGCCGCATTGCGCCGCTATAATTTTCTGGCTTGTGCGTTGCGCGCGCGTTGTTATCCTCGCCTGTAGGGCGGCTCTTCGCGCTGTAAGACGCCGCCCACTTCGCCCCATGCTCTCCGTATTCGATCAAAATTCATCTTCTTCCGCTCCCTCCACCCGTCCCTCCGTTCCCAAATGGCCATTTATAACCGGCAACATCGTCTTGGTGCTGGTAGCGGTGGCGATTTGGACCACTGCGGTGACGCTGACTGTCGGCCAAATGATGTTTTGTCTCGGTGCGGTGGCGCTCGGCGCAATTTTCTCGATTACGCCGTTTGCCATTGAAGCGTGGCCGTTCCGTCCGGGCCGTTCTGCGCCCGGCAACGAAACGGCAGGTGAATTGCCGGCCGCCGGTGGCGAGAATGACTGGCGCCGCCAGTCCCGCGCCGCCGCGGAAGCCGTCGAGCACGCGGCCCGCGCCAATGCCGCGCTGGAAAATTCCGCGCGCCGGTTTGACGCCCGCTTTGCGCCGTTGGTCGAAATTCACAAGAACCTCGAAGCGGTGGTAACGGATTTGCGGGAGGCGGCGACCAACCGCCAGACGGCCGCGGCGGCCGAAGCCCAGTCCGCCCAGCGCGAATTGGAGCGCCTGCGCAAAGATCAGGCGGAAAAATTTAAATCCGCGGAAATTAAGATCGCCGTGCTGGAGGAAACCCTTGGCCGCCTGGCGGCCCATGTGCAAACGCTCGCGGACCGGCCCGCACCCGTGGCGGTGGCTTCGCCCCAACCCGAGAGGATTCGCATCCGCCAGCCCGCGCCCGTCCGCGCCGAAGTTCCCATGCCTGAGCCGGTGGCGGCCGCGCCCGTCGTCGTGGCAGAGCCAGTCTTGGTGGCAGCGGGAGTGGGGGAGTCTGCTGCGGCTGAAGCAACGTTCCTGGCTTCGAGCCCAACCGTGGACGCGAGCCAGCCGGAGGCGCCGATCTTGGAAGAAGCCAAGGCGCTCGCGCCCGCGCCCGAACCGGTGGAGGCTCCCGCCGTCGAACGCGCGCCGGTGGAATCCACCCGCATGATGGATCGGGCCTTTGCCCAAACCCGGTCCAGCAGCGAAACCCCGGCGGTGGCCGGAATTATCATGGCTCGCGCCCGTCGCCCGCGCAAAACCAGGCATCCGCTGCCAGAGACCCCGGTTACAGCGCAAGTGGATATTGAACCGCCGGTACCCGCGCCGATCTCACTCACCGACCGGGCGGAGCCGCCGGATGCGCCGCTGCCGGTGGAGGCACCCGTTACCGCAGCGGCTGAAATCACGTCGGCCAGTCCCGCCATGGAATTGCCAACAGAAGGCGAAACGGCCTCGGAGTTGCGCCGCAATGCGCGGGCCAAGGCGCTCGCCCTGCGGGGGGAGGAGGATGAAGAAATTAAAAAGAACACGCCGATCGTCTTTTCGCCGCCGCGCGCGGACGAGCCTGGCACTGCCGCGCCGGTTGCCGGCCCAACGCAGGGCGAGTTGCTGGCGCGCGAAGCCGACACCATCCGCCGCAAGCGCGCGAGCCGCAATCCGCTCAATGCCTGTTCACTGACGGCCAATGTGCTTATTGGCATTGGCAACAAGCCCTTTGTTCGCGGCGCCGGCCCCGGATTAAATCCGGACAAGGGTGTGCCCATGGAATTTGTGGAAATCGGCCAGTGGCGCTGGGTCGCACCGAGCGTGGGCAAAGAATCCATCACGTTGCGAATTTTCAAGAACGACGAAGTTCCGGCCGACGGCGATCCCATTATTCTCCGCCCGGGCCAGACGCTGGAAGTCAGCCCGGTGTTTCCGGGGGCAGGAGCTTGATTTCAATATTGCGGTATTCCAACACCCCGGCGTCGGCCTCGAGCCCGATGTCGCGCACCCCGGCGGGAATGGGCATGGCTTCTTCCAGGACTTCCCCGTTGTTGGTGCACCGCGCGGCGTTGCCGTGGACGACAATCTCAATCTGGTTCCAGTCCTGCGGTTTGTAGAGCTGCAATTTGGTGTACGGCCCCACGGTGCTGTAGTCGCGGCACTGCAATTGTTTCGTGCCGATAAAGATGCCGCTGTCGGCCTTCACCCCGGCGCGAAATTGCAGCCGGAGGATGAAATCGCCGGTAAATTTTTGGACGGTGTAAAGCTGGCGGATGGGTTGGTTCGCGGCCGGGCTGCGGTCGCGCTCATGGGTGGTCAGGATGCCCTGCTCGATGGTGTACCGCGCATCATTGCTCGCCGTTTTGCCGTCAAACACCCCGGCGATTACGTTTGCTCCGGGCTTATACTGCCAGCCCGTAAGATCTTTGCCGTTGAACAGACTCGTGTAGCCGAGGTCGGGGAAGCCGGGGCCGGCGCAGCCGGCGAGAAAGGCCAGCGCGGCCAGAGGCACAAGGGAACGGGATATTTGCCGGAGTTCCGGCCAGTGGGGTAATGGCATACGTTCAAGCTTACATCAATTTGCCCCGAGGCAAGGGAATTTCCGCGCCGTCCTCCTTGGCGGTCGGCACCCACGCGGCAATCGCCCGCTCGGCGTTGCGCACAGCATCCCGCCGGGTGCGCCCATGCGCCATGCAGCCGGGAAGTTTGGGCAATTCCACGGCAAAAAAGTTTTGCACGTCTTCGGGTCGCGAGGAATGGGCGGCTGCTTTCAGGTGGACACCGGGACGTTTCTTATTTTTCCAATTGCGACATTGCCTCATGCTCACTTCCCCTGATCATCCACCCGCACGTTGAACAAGTCGTCGTCGCTGATCCAGGTTTCGCGGTCGCGGATGATGGCTTGGGCGGGGAGGGTTGGGCTGACGGTGCCAATGCCGGGCAAGCGCTTTACCGCGGTGCCGATGGCCATGAATTCGAGGAGGCCCTGGAATTCGTGAACGTGGGTGCGGATGCCGACGACGTCGTCCGCGCCGAGCGCTTCGGCTTCGCGTTTGAGGAGGCCGAGGGCGTGTTCGCGGGCGTCGTAGATTAAGGAGGTTAAATCGCTAATTTCGCCGCGCACAAAAGATTTCAAGGCGGCCATAATGCCGCCGACGACGCCGAGCGAATAGACGGCCGTGCCGAGCACGAGCTTCAAGGGCGCGTAGCCCATGTTGGCGAGATTCCACAATTCTTCAGCGGTCAAGTCGCTGGTCACCGGCTGGCCGCGGAGGAGATTGTCGGGCAGGGCGGGATGGCGGGCGGCCGTGCCCATCATGAGCATTTCGTGGACGCCCTGGAAGGGCATGATGCGCGTTTCAATCGCAAGCACCGCATTGGCGCCGGCGGCCTGCGCTTCCTTCATGATGCGGTCGAGGGCGAGGTGGCGGGTGGCATTGAAGACGTCGCTGTATTCGCGAATTTCACCGCGGGAGAGGCTTTTGAAGCCGCCCATCAAACCGCCGCCGATGCCGATTGAGTAGGCGACATTGCCGAAGACAAATTTCACCGGGGTGTAGCCGGCGTCCATGAGGCAATAGAGTTCCTGGCCGTCGCAATCGGAGGTAAAGGCCATTTGTTCAGGGCCGCCATCCGTCGTATGGACGCAGGAACCGACGGAGAGAAATTCGATATTGCCGCGCATGTGCTTTAATTCGCTCGTGACGCCGACAATTCCCACGCCGCCGCGGTCTTGCGCTTCTTTGGCCATGCGGGCATACGAAGCCTGGCGGCCCTCATGAATGATGTCGGTGACTTGCGTGACCTCGCCGCCAAAAGCGCGTTGCAGGCCGGCGCCGAGGCCGCCCAGGAAGCCCATCGAGTGAACACTGTTGCCGACGACGATGTCGCCGGGCGAAAAACCCTTTTGGCGCAAGCAGAACATTTCGTTGCCGGAAAGACCGGTGAGGACGGAGCGGAGTTGAGGGGGAGGAGTCATGGGGGAATTAAGAATTAAAAATTAAGAATTAAGAAAGGAAGGCGCGGGCGGGAATTCTGAATTACGAATTTCGAATTGTAATCAAAGGGCGAAGGGCGGAGGGGGCGGCGCAGGATTTGAGATTTGAGATTTGAAATGGTGAGACAGGAGACTAAATTTGGAATGATTGGCGAGAACGAAGTGTGGGGAATGGGGAAGTTACAAGATGGAAGTCGAGGGTTCGATGTTTGCGGATGGGGGTTGGCGGCTTTGCCAAAGATCCGGAGCTAGGGGGTGCTGGCGCCGATTTTAAATTCGGCGGCGGCGACCTCGCTGGGATTGACGCCATCGAGGTAGGCGCGGGCTTTGATGACAGCGTTGTGGGTCGGGGTAAATGGCGTGGTGTAGAGGTTGGACTGAGGGGTGGGGTCCTGGCCATTGTCGGTGTAATAAATCTTTGCACTGGCAACCGGGGAATGGAGGGTGACTTGGGCCAGGGCGCCGGCGGACCCGACATCAAGGGAAATCACGGGCGTGGCGGTGGAGTCAGGCACTTTGTTGATGAGAAGCATTCCGGCATCCGTTCCCAGCACCACCGTGCCATTGTGGGCCGCGAGGGCGGTAATGTTGAAGCCGGGATCGAGGAGGTGAATGGTCCACGCCGTTCCGTCCGGCGAACTGGCGAGGATGCCGGTGGCGCCTCCGGCCAGGAATTCACTGCCGGTCCAAGTGATGGCGGCAAAGCCGTTGTTGGTGGGGAGAGATTGCTTGGTCCAAGTCACGGCATCAGGCGAGGAATAGACGCCGCCCCCGACGGAGCCAACGGCAACGAAGACTTTGCCGTTCCAGGCAACGTCCATCATTTTATCGGTGGTGCCGAGCGTCCGGCTCCATTTCAGACCATCCGGAGAAGTGTCCACGCCGCGGTAGTCCGCGAGGACAAACTTGTCGCCGGCCCACAGGCCATGGTGAAAAGTAGCGCTAGTGAACGGGGATTACTGCGTCCACTTGATCCCGTCCGCCGAGGTGACGATAATGCCGTTGTCACCCAGGGCCTCGAATTGGGTGCCGGTCCACAAGACGCTGAAGAGGCGGAGGGTGGTGCTGCTCGTTCGTTTGGTCCACTTTTCCAGATCGGGGGAGGTGGAAATTTCGCCGACATCGCTGACGACCACAAAGAGGCTGCCGTTGGTGGCAATGCTGTTAAGTGACCGGCCGGTAAGGGTGTGGGTGTTCCAGGAAAAGCCATCGCCTGAATTGCGAACACGGTCCCAACTGGTGGCCACGAATTGATTATTCAGCCAGGCGATTTGCATGAATGGCCGGGTGTCGGTGTCATCGGTGACGGTCCAATGGTCGAGCGGGCCGCCGCCGGAGGCGGGCCCGAAGCGCTGGCCCGGCGCTGGTGGGAGGGAACTCAGCGAGGCGCTGTGATAATTTTGCAGCAATTTTGCATTGGTGCTGAGGATGGCGCCGTTTTTGCCCACGGCGACAGACACCGTGCCGTTCCCGGCCACGCTGGTGAGGGTTTCCCTGGTGCCGGAGGCGGCGGCTTTCCAGACGGTGCCATCAGGCGAGGAGATAATGGTGCCGGCTTCGCCGACGGCCACAAATTGTTGTCCGGTCCAGGTCACGCCGTAAAGGATGTTTTTCAAGCCGGGGTTCTGGGCGGCCCAGCTGGCGCCGTCTGCCGAAACCATCACGCCATTCTTCGTGTCGCCGACGGCGACAAAAAGGTTCCGACCCCAGGCCACATCGTGCATCGCGCCCACATTGCCTTTGGCAAGGGAAACGTTTTCGGCGTCACTGGAGATGAACAGGTTTTTGGCCGAGCCCAGGACCAACTGGGTGCCACTCCACACGCCGTGGGTGTAATACACGTTGCCCGAGGACGGGCCGAGGGTCCAAGTGACGCCATCCGGGGAAAAGGCTTTGGCGCCGACATCGCCGAGCGCAAAAAATTTATTTCCGGTCCAGACGACGAGGGAAAACTTGCGCACGGCGCCGGTTTCGTGGGATTGCCAGAAATTCAAATCGGGCGAGGACGCGATGGCTCCGTTCGCCCCAACCACCACATACTCCTTGCCGTTGTAGGCGACGCTTAGGAGGCTCATTTTGCCATTGCCCACGCCATGGGCGGTCCAATTCAAGCCATCAGGCGAATTCACGACCACATTTCCCCCGGCGGCAACGAATTCCTTGCCGGTCCAGATGACTTGTTCGAGGTTGGTGGCGGCGGTGGTATTCACGACGGCCCAGGGGTCAGCGGGGCCGGCAGCCGGCGCGGACGGGAACGCCACCGGGGTGGTGGGGTCGGCAGGTGCGGCATCGGCTCCGCGCAGCACGGCGGATAAAACCAGCGCATAAACCATTAAGGATAGGGCCGGGAGCCGTGGACGAAGGGCGCAGGAATTTCTCATGATGGGCGAGATCGAAGGATCGTGAATGGGGAAGATAAAGGATTGCAGCTGAGGGTTCGACTTTGCCGATGGAATGACCGCGCGGGGCAATTCCTTTAAAATATTTTTTCCGATGGTGAAGTAAAGCTTCTAGCGGGTGGAAAATCCCGGCAGGATTGTAATCGCCGGCCGAAGTTATTTCGGCGCGGCCGCCGGGGCGGCAGCGGACAGGTACCGGGTCAGCGGATTGTCTTTGAGCAACTTGATCCCGGCAATCACCGACTCTGCATTTAACTTTGCCCCGGCCTTGGTGGTGTGCTGGTTGTCGGCGAAATAGGTGGCGGTGGCCTGTTGGCCGAGGGCATCAAATTTGTCCGCCGAGATGGTGTTGAGGTCAATGAACTGGACACCGGCGGCTTTGGCGGCATCGGCCGCCCAACCCGCGTAGCCATCGAAACCACGTTTGATTTTGCCTGCCACCCAAGTGTTGCGGGGCACAGGGGAGCAGATGATGAGCGTCGCGCCTTTGGTTTTGGCGTCTTTGGCATATTGCTGCATGTACCAGCCGTAGGTGTGGATGGTTTCCTTTTTGCCGGAGACGGGCGAATCGATTTCCTTCGTTTCATCGCCGCTGCCCGGGACGGTGAGGCGGTTGGGATAATTGGCGGAATTGGCGGCGTCATTGTGGCCGAACATGACGATGACGAAGTCGCCGGGTTGCAGGCGGTCAACGACCTTGCCCCACAAGCCTTCTTCGATATAGCCGCGGCTGCTGCGCCCGCCGGCGCCTTCATTATAGACATGAATTTTTGCGGCATCGAACAGGGGGATGATTTCGTAGCCCATGCCCCAAGGGCCGACATTGCCCGGCGCATTTCCCGTCTTCATGATGGAATCGCCGACCAAAAATAGCGCCGGGTGAAGGGTTGGCGCGGCCGTCGGCGCCGGTGGTGCGCCCGTCGCGGAGGGCGGAGTGGCTGCGGGTGCGGGAGCAGTGGCAGCGGGAGGGGTGGCGGCCGGGGTGGTCAGGGCGAGATTCGGGAAAATATATTTGGCGTCGGCGGCGGCGACGGCTTTGCCGGGGTCATTCAAATAGGCGTTGAATGCGGGACCCTCGAACGCCTTGAGACAGGCCAGCGTGATTTCGGCATCCACTGCGGCGCCCTTGGGATTACGGTGCGTGGGGTCGGACGGGCAGTTGAAATACGTGGAGACAATGTCGGTGCCCTCCCGGTCGTAGCGGTCGGCAATCATATTATGCACGTCGAGCAGTGGTACGTTCGCAGCCTTGGCGATGTCGGCGGACCAGAGGCTGTAGCGGGTGGGTTCCTTGTCCCGCCCGTCGGCGGCGGTGGATTTGGGAACCTGGTCGGGCGTGCGCTCAATCTTGCCATTATACCAGCGGTCGCGAATGGTAAGCGTAAGGACGATGGGTTTGGCCCCTTTGGCCGAAATGTCGGCAATATATTTGCGCATATACCAGCCGAAGGTGTGCAGCGTCTCGGGCAGGTTGGTGGTGGAGCGGATGATGTCCTCGGTTTCGTCGCCGAGGCCAAAGAGGCTACCGCGCCCGTTGGCGTCGTTGAGCGGATAGGGGTCGTTGTGGCCCCACTGAATCAAGACGATGTCGCCCGGCTGGAGTTTGGCGAGCAGGGCGTCCAGATGTCCCTCGGTGATAAATGTCCGTGAGCTGCGGCCGCCGAGCGCGGCATTGACCACGTTAATTTTCGCCGGATCAAAATAAGTCAAAAACGGCATGCCCCAACCTTGGATGGTAGTGCCGTTATTTTTCGCCGCCGTGGAATCGCCGACTACATAAAGCGCTGGCAACGCCGCCGGCCGGATGTCCGCCGCCGGCGCCCCGGCCGTGGACGCGGCGCGGCCTTGCAGCGCCAACAGGACCAGGAAAAATGCGATTGGGTTGCGCACAAAGGCGGGAGACAAAGGGAGCCATGCTTTACTCAAAATTTTTGGGTGCGCAGCCAGGCCATGGCCTGGCCCGACCAGGCGTCGGTGATGCCGAAGCCGTGGCCACCGATCGGTTCCCGGATGAAAACATAGGGGACGTTGTTCTTCGCCAGGGCGTCGGTGTAGCGGTCGGAATTCGCGATGGGGACGGTGTTGTCCTGAGTGGAATGGCAGACGAAGGCGGGCGGGGTGTCCTTGGTTACTTGCTTTTCATTGCTGAGCAGATCGAGCAACTCCGGCGCCGGATTGGCCCCGAGGAGGCTGGAGCGGGAGCCACGTTCGACGATGGCGTTGTCGCTCATGGTCATGACGGGATAGAGGAGGATTTGCAAATCGGGGCGAGAACTGGCGCGCTCGATGGGGTCGGTGTCATCCGGCTTGCCTGGATCGAAATGGGTGGCGACATAACTGGCGAGGTGGCCGCCGGCGGAAAATCCAATGATGCCGATGCGTTGCGGATCCAGGCCCCACGCCACCGCATTGGCACGGACGTAACGCATGGCGCGGAGACCGTCATCGGTTTCGGCCGGATAGCGGTATTTGGGGCCAACGCGGTAATTTAGAATGAACGCGGTAATGCCATTCTTGGCGAGCCATTGCCCGGCCGGAATGCCTTCGCGCGGCGAGACGTGCGTGTAGGCGCCACCGGGACAGATGACCATGGCGGCGCCGGTCGCCTTCCCGTACGGAGGCAGGTAGACGGTCAGGGTTGGGGTGTCGGCAGCGGGGTTGTCGCCCTGTTGCAAAGGCGCTGGCCCGGCCCATAAACGCAGAATTTGCAGGTCTTCCAGTTGCTTTGGGGGCGAGGGCAAAATCTTGGAGGCATCGGCATTGAGGACAAAGAAAACCGTGCTCGCGGCATTGATTTGCGCCGTGGTGACCGTAGTCTGGGCGAAGGGGGTGGCCGAGGTCGCCGGGGCGACAGTTGGCATGGGAGCATCCGCCGCCTGGGCGGCGAGGGCAACAAGTGAAAGAGACAAAAAGGGGAGGGGGCGCATGGGGTTGGGGTTTGGGGCAAATGTACCAGAGCGAGGCGAGGGTGCAATGCTGCGATTTGCCTGCGGTAGAACGTTGGCGGCTGACGATCCAGGGTTAGGCGAGGTCGGGGCGCTTCTCCTCTTGCCTTTTGCAACAGTTTGCAACACGCTGTTCGCATGAGCAACCGGGAAGTTGTCATCGAGCTGGTCACGCGGCTGCCGGAAAACACCCCGCTACCAGAAATAGCGAGGGAAATCGAATTTCTGGCAGGCGTGCAGTTGGCCCGTGAGCAAGCTTTGCGCGGTGAGGGCAGGCCCGTGGAAGCGGTCCGCAACCTCGTACGCCAATGGGTCACAAAGTCATCCTAACTCCGGTCGCGATTGAGGATTTGCGCAAAATCGTCGAGTTTATTGCAAAAGATAATGCCGTGCGCGCTCGTGCTTTTGGCGACCTTCTGTTGGATCGGGCGCTGGCGGTTGGCGAGTTTCCGCAATCAGGCCGGGTAGTTCCGGAAATTGGTGATGCCGCAGTTCGGGAATCAATTCACCAGGCCTTTCGCATCATTTACGAGATTCGTTCTGATCCTGGCGTGGTTTATATCTTGCGTTTTTGGCATGCCGCCCGCGGTGATCCGATAATTGTGCTCCCGCAACGTTAAGGCGAGATTGGCCCGGGGGTGAATTGGGCGGAGGCCAGGTCGCTGGGAATGGCATTGTCCTTGAAAGCGCGCGCCTTGACTACGCCGGGATGCGGGACGGTGAATGGCCCGGTATAAAGCGTGGTGTTGACAGTTGGCTCGCGGCCATCGTCGGTGACATAAATTTTGGCGCCGGGCGTCGGGCACGTCAGCAGGAGTTGCGGCACCGATCCCGGCACGCCCGGGGCCAGGGAAATTTCCGGGGCGGCGACTTTTTCCAAGAGTTTGTTAACCAGAATCTCGCCGGTGCGGGTGGCAATGACGGTTGTATCGCCATGTTGGGCGATTCCATTCAGAAAGAGACCGGTCCCGGTGCGGTGGGCCGTCCAGATTATCCCGTCGGGTGAACTGAGGAGGGTGTCGTTGGCGCCCGCGGCGAGAAATTGGGTGCCCGTCCACGTCACCGCGGCAAGCATCTCCGGCGAGGGCGGGCTCTGCCGCGTCCAACGGATGCCGTCGGGCGAGGTGACGAGGTTATTCGGTGATTCCCCCACCGCGACCGCCAGGCTGCTATTGGCGGCGACATCATACATTTTGGAGCTGACACCTGGCGCGGTCCTCCAGGCCAGACCATCGGCAGAGGTGGAGAGCCCGTTGCCGCTGGCGACAATAAACTGGCGGCCGGCCCAGACGCCATGATGATAAAAAATGGTACTGGATTGTTGGGGCGCGCTGCGCCAGGCGAGGCCGTCGGGCGAGAGGATGACGGTGCCGTTGTTGCCCAGGGCCACAAATTGCGCGCCCTGCCACAGCACCGCAAACAGCCGCTCCGTCGTCGGGGCCGGCTGGGTCGTCCAAGTCTCCAAATCCGGTGAAGTGACCACGGTTCCGAACAACCCCACGGCGACATTGATTTTGCCGTTGCCGGTGGTGCCTTGAAATTGGGCGGTGGTGTTGGTGCGGGCTTTTTTCCACACCGCGCCGTCGGGCGAACTCAGCAAGGTGCCATCATTGCCGACGCAGACAAAGGCGTTTTCCTGCCAGGCGATCTGCCAATACTGCGTTGCTTCACCCGAACTTGCCACCGTCCACCGGTCCAGCGCCCCCGGCGGCCCCGCTGCCGGCGTACCCGGGGAGGCGGCGGGCGGCGGATAGACGTTCGGCGTGTGCAATGGGGTCAATGCCGCCGAAGTGAAGTTGGCGCCGGCCAGGGGCGGTGAAACCAGCACCGCGCCACTGTCGGAAACCGCCACAAAAATTTTCCCATTGGCTGCAACGCTGGTCAAATTGCTTTTGGAATTGGCGTCGCCGGGGCTCCAGTTTGCGCCGTCGGGCGAAGTGATAATGGTCCCGTTCGCACCGACCGCCACAAATTGACCCCCGGCCTGGGTGACACCGAGGAGGTCGGCGCTCACGCCCGAATTGCGCCTGGTCCAATTCAGGGCGTCGTCCGAGCTATAGAGATTGGTGGGTTGATTGCCGACGGCCACAAATACCGAACCGTTCCACGCCACGTCATGCATGTTCGCGGTGGAGTAGGGGGCCTTATCCCAATGTACATAACCGCTCACCGGTTCCTTGAGTCTGTACCAGAGGCCGTCAGCGGCGGCGGCAACCATCAGGTTGCCCGAGGTCCAGGCGGTGCGGTGGAAGGTGGAGTTGCCACTATTCGCTTGGGCGGGAATCCCGCTGGGGGAAAACGTAAATCTAAAGGCCCCCCAGGTCTCCCCATTGGTCGAGCGCAAAATGCTGCCATGCTCACCGACAATTTCGAAGCTCGTGCCTGTATAAGCAATGTCCACGAGGCGTTCGGCCGTCGGTGGGGCTCCGCCTGCCGGACTTGCCCGAGCGGCCAGGTCGGGAGGCTGGCGGCCCGCCCAATTGACCAAATCTTGAGAAGTGAGAATTGCGCCATCCAGGCTGAGCGCGACGCAGGCGCCGTTGTTCGCGGCAATGGCGAATAAGGAGGAGGGCGGCCCGAGGTGCTTCGCCGTCCACTTCAACCCGTCCGGCGAAGTCATCACCGTGTCGCCGCCCGCGGCCACAAATTGCGCGCCGGTCCAAATCACCTGGGACAAAGTCGTCGCATCGCCGGAATTGACGACGGACCAATGAGTGGGAAGTGCGGCCGGAGCGGCAGCCGTCCCTGTCGGCGGGGAAACATCGGCCCCGCAGAGGAGTGGCGCCGGCCGCAGGGCAAGAATCAATCCAGCCAAAGGCAGCAATGGGGAGCGGCAGGCAAAATACATTTTCATGGGGCGGTAGGGCCGGGAGTGAACAAGGCTGCGGCCAGGTCGCTGGGAATGGCCTGATCTTTGAAGGCGCGGGTCGCGATGGTACAAGCGTGCGCGACGGTGAAAGGCCCCGTGTAAAGCTTTGCGCTGGTGGTCGGATTTCTGCCGTCATCCGTGTAATAGATCTTCGCCCCGGCGGTTGCGCAGGTGAGTAAAATTTGCGGGACGGAGCCCGGCGCGCCCGGAGCGAGGGAAATTTCCGGCGCAGCGGTCTTTTCGACGTGTTTGTTAATGAGAATTTCGCCAGTGCGGGTGCCGACCACGACGACATCGCCATGTTGGGCGAGGTCGTTCAGATCCAAGCCGGTGCCGGTCCGACGCGCGGTCCAGACCGCGCCATCGGGCGAACTGAGGAGGGTGTCGTTTGAGCCGACGGCGATGAATTGGGCACCCGTCCAAATAACGCCCGAGATATTTTCGTGAACGGACAGGTTGGCTGGGGCCCAAGATGCTCCAGTCGGTGAAGTTAGAATGCCGTAGGGCTGTTCGCCCACGGCGACAAATTGGCTGACATTGGCGGCCACGGCCATCATGCGCTGGTTCGTGCGCTGGGTTAGGCGCCAAACCAGCCCGTCAGGTGAGGTCAGCAGGCCATCGAAGGCGGACATGACGAATTGGCCGCGGGTCCAGAGGCCGTGATGAAAGGTTACCGTGGTGGTGCGGGGCCCGGTGGTCCAGGTAAGGCCGTCCGGCGACGAGGCGATGGCGCCGTCCGCGCCGAACGCCAGAAACTGGGAGCCTTGCCAGACCACGGCAAACAAGCGTTCGCTGACGAGCGCCGGCAGCTTCGTCCATTTTTCAAAATCCGGTGAGGTGAGAATGGTGCCGTTGGTGCCCACGACCACCTGGATTTTGCCGTTGGTGGCCACGCCGTCCAATTGTTCCTTGCTATTGGTGGGGTGCTTCGTCCAGTGCAACCCATCGGGCGAGGTGACCACCGCGCCGTCACTGCCGACGCCTACAAAGGAATCCCCCAACCAGGCCAACTGCCAATAATAAGAGGTTTCGCCGGAACTGGCGATGGTCCATTGATCCAGCAGACCGGCCGAAGTAGAAGCGGTGGCGTTGGCGGCGTTCGGAACGAAAGGGGTGGGGACTTTTGGCGTCACCCGCAGTTGCAGCGAGGCCGTGGTAAAGTTGGCGGACACGGGCGGCGTGGCGGCGGGGGGCGCGGAAATGTCGGCGGCGGCCAAAGTGGCCACGGCCAGCAGTGGAAGCAAAATCGCCAGACGGGGGGAAGGGAAAATGACCGTGAATGACATATCAGCCCAGGGGATTAAGGAAGCATCCTAGTCTTTGTTGCCTGCCATCCAACTGCAAAATTACTTCGCTCCTGCGCGCCATGCCAAAACATTTGCGCCCGCGGATTTTTGTGCTATTATGTTCACCATGCAGCCCAATTCGACCAACCCCGGCGACGGGCCCAGCGCGTTGCCACCGGCCGCGCTGGCCCGGGGTCGCGGCGTGCAGGAGAACCCCCGCAACCGGTTTGAGCAAACGGTGGCGGTACCGGACTGGGAGCAATTGAGTGGTGCGGACTTGATGGCGCCGCGCCGCGCCGACACCGTTTTCATCCCCGATAACGCGCAATCCATCATTAGTCATAATGAAAGCCCGGACATTCCTTTTCGCAAAAGCATCAATCCCTATCGCGGCTGCGAGCACGGATGCATCTATTGTTATGCGCGGCCCACCCATGAATACCTCGGCTTCAGTGCGGGCCTCGATTTTGAGACGAAGATCATGGTCAAACACCGCGCCCCGGAATTGCTGGAGGCGGTGTTACAGCATCCGCGGTGGGACCCCACCTGGGTCAATATGAGCGGGGTGACGGATTGCTACCAGCCCGCCGAGCGGCGGTTTGGCATTACGCGCGGATGCCTGGAAGTGCTGGCGCGGTTCCGCAACCCGGTGACGATTGTCACGAAAAATGCGCTCGTGACGCGGGATTTGGGTTTGCTCGGAGAAATGGCCCGCTGGCGCGGCGTGGCCGTGCTCGTATCCATCACCACGCTCGATCCCGACCTCGCGCGCCGCATGGAGCCGCGGACGGTTTCGCCCCGGGCACGGTTGGAGGCGGTGTCGCGCCTGGCTGAAGCGGGAGTGCCGGTGGGGGTGAATGTGGCGCCGATCATTCCGGGGCTCAACGATACGGAGATGGTCAGCATTGTGGAGGCGGCCGCAAAGGCTGGGGCGGTGTTCGCCCATCCGCAATTGCTCCGTTTGCCCTTCGCGGTGAAGGAATTGTTTACCGCCTGGCTCGACCGCGAGTTTCCGGGAAAGAAAGCACGCATCGAGCAACGCCTCGGGGACTTGCGGGGTGGCGAAGGCCGGTTAAACGACCCCCGCTTTGGCACCCGGATGACCGGCGAGGGCATTTGGACGGAGACCTTTGCCAGCCTGTTCGCCCTGGCCTGCCGGAAAGCCGGTTTGGCGCCCAAAACGATGGAGCTGAATGCGGGGGAATTTCGCCGACCCGGACCCGTCCAACCCGGACTGCCCGGGTTGGACCAGGCGGGCGCGCGGGCGGTGGGCGGAATCCGCCCCGGCCTTGAATAATAGCCGGTATATTTATGATAACATTGAATAATAACAAAAATCATTAAGTCACCGGCAGGAAGGGGCTCCGACGGATGGGATCGGCAGGTGGTCAGATGTGCACAGCCTTTCCGGAGGCCTGGTTGGGCGGCGGGGGTTTCGTGAGGAATCCAACCCAGGATGGACCCGGGCCGAACCGAGGGTGAATCTTGGGGAAGAATTGTGAATAACTCGCCCTCTTTGCTCCCTGCCAAGGACTTGGTGCGTCAACGGATTGTGAACATCCGTCTCGAAACCTAAGGTAATGGACGTTATGCAAACGCCGTCCGGGAGATTTTCACCCCGGGGTTCCGGCAGGCTTCTTCTCCTCCGAAAAAACTCTGAAAAAAAAGCAAAAAATTGGTTGCGTCATACATTTTTTTTACAATAATGGAGGAAGCTGCGAGCTCCCCACCCCCAACCCCCCTCAACGCGAGTGTTCCCCGGTTAGATTACGGGAATGCCGCGTCCGTTTGTTTTCGCCACGTCTATTTTACCCCTACCTTACGGCTGATAACTTTTATTAATCGCCTCAATGAACACTCGCCAAAGTACCGTTAGCCTTGCGGCCCGCTCCCTCGGAGGATGGGGGATTTGGGGCAGCGGTGGCCACGGTTTCGGCGTCGGCGACTTGCGGCAGTATCACCGCCACTTTTGCCGCCACTCGCGGCCGCTTCTTATTCCTCCGCACCCCTTTAAAAAATAAAAAAATGCGCCCTGTTTTTGGTTGCGGATCCAGTCACTGATCCACCACCCGAGACGTTCCGGCGCTTTCTTCCAACCCAGTACCCTGCTCCGCGCTATGATCGAATACTCCCTCCATCGTTACAACCGGAATGGTCTCCGGTTCGGGATCACCTTTTTGGGCATCTTGCTTGCCGCCCTGTTTGTGCCCTTGGGGGCGCGGGGCCAATCGCTGACCGGCCTGACCAAGGCGGACAACAACACGACGCTGGACCAAAGCGCGAGTTGGTTGCAGGGCTTTGCGCCCACGTCCGGCAATTTGCTGATTTGGAACGGGACCGTGGAGTCGTTCAACCAGTCGGTGTCGGTGGGCAGTGGCATTACGGCAGGCGCAATTCAGATCTTGAATCCGCAAGGCTCGATTTTCATCACGGCGAATCTCACGTCCAACCCGACGGCAAATCTGACCATCGGTAATGCCCTGGCCGTCAACGGCGGTGGCATTGACATGAGCAACGCGACGGTGAACCTGACCATATCGGCGCCGATCGTCCTGGGGGCAAGCCAACAATGGACCGAGGGGCCGACGGGCTTGCTTACGGTCTCGGGTAACATCAGCGATGGGGCCAACAACTTCTCCCTGACGCTGGGCAATACCACCGCAGGCGTGGGAACGGTCACCCTGACTGGCACGAACTCGTTCCATGGCGGTCTTATACTCAATAGCGGCACGCTCAATTACAACAATGCGGCCGCGGGGGGATCGGGGACCTTTGTCATCAACGGCGGACAACTCAATAACAGCAGCGGCAATTCGGAGGTTGTAACCAATGGGCTGCAAATTGGCACTGCGGGTAACAACACCAGCGGCGCCTTCACTTTTGAAAGCAATCCGGTGTCAAACAGCATGGTGTTTAACGGTGGCGTGGTGCTGGCGAACAATGCTTCCATCACCACCTCCGGGAGCGGTTCCGGCGGCAATAACAGCTATGGTGGCTCGGGCAATCTGACCTTTACCAACGTTTCCGGCCCCGGCAACCTGACCTGGAAGGGGCCGCAACGTTTGGTGCTGACCGGGACGAATAATTTTGGCGGCGGGGCGAACTCGACCACCCCGGTATTGTTTATCACGGGCGGCACGGTGCGCTTGGGCGCAAACGGCTCGGTGACCAATGCTGGATCGCTCCTGGGCACCATCGCCGGGAACATCAGCGTCAACGGCACGCTCGAATTGAACCAGCCGATCAGCTACACCCTCATGAACAATATTACCGGCTCGGGTGGCGTAACGCAGGTAAGCAACAACATCCTGACCATGCCGACGATTCAAACGTACACCGGCACCACGCAGGTCAACCCCGGCGGCACGATTTTCTTCGGCAATGGCACTTCCAATGGGTCGGTGGCTGGCGGCGTCACGGACAACGGCGCACTCGTTTTCCAGGAAGCGGGCAACTTCAACTTCACCTCGGGCATCGGTGGCAACGGCACATTCAACAAAGTGGACTCGGGCTTCAACGCCAACGCCTCGCTGACCACGGCATTTAGCGGTACAAATAATAACCTCGTCCTCAACGCCAACACCACGAATTTTCTCAATGCGGCAGGCAATGCCATTAACGTCACCTTTGCCTACACCGGGTCGAACAACGCGGCGGAAGGCGTCACCGTCAACGGCACCAACATTGTTGTGACCCTGGCGACGAATAACAGTGGGGCGGTGGCGAGCACGACCACGACTTTTGGCGCGAACGCGGACATTGAATACACCGCCACGTCGGCCGGCACCAACGCCAACAACCTTACGATCAAGTATATCGCCGGTACCGGGAACAATGCCCCGTCCACCCTCGCCCTGACCGGCAATCTCATTACAGTTACTTTAGGCACCAACGGGACCGGAGTGGTGAATGCCACGGCTTTGCAGGTGGCGAACCTGATTCAGAACAATATCACGGTTAATACCCTGTTGACGGCCCAACTGCCGTCAAACGGCACCCTCGGCCAGGGCATTCTGGCACCCACGCCCTCCACAGCTAATATCACCCTCGGCTCGACCATCGCTGGCGCCAATTCGACCATTACCTCCACGGCGGCGAGCGTCAAGGCGACCTTGACCAATGCGACGGTGCAGGCGCTGATTCAAGTGCCCACTTTTGCCGCTGGGACCACGGACGGCACCGGGCCGATCACGGCTGCGCTCACCTCGAATTTGGGCGGCGGCAGCAATGCCACCACCAATTTGACCTTATCGGGCGGCAGCAGCTTCACGGGGGCATCGTCCATCACGACCGGCACCATCACGATGAACAATTCGTCGGCGATGGGCAACAGCACCCTCACTTATAATGTTGGCGGCGGGCTGTTGAGCTTTGGCACCCTGACCTCGGCGTCGTTCGGTGGTTTGAGCGGCAACCAGAACGTGGCGCTGGCCAATACCACCGGCGCGGGCATCACCCTCTCGATTGGCGGTCGCGGCAGCAACAATACTTATACGGGAGTTTTGACCGGCCCGGGCAATTTGACCAAGAACGGCGGCGGCACGCTGACGCTCACGCAAAACAACACCTTTACGGGAAATACCAGTATCACCGGCGGCCAAATTAATTTTGGCAATTTGGGGGCCATGGGCGCCAATACTGCGGCGAACAGCTTTAACATCACGGGTGGCGGGCTGCAATGGGCGACCAATTACCTGAGCACCTCGGGGGACAACGGTGACTTCACCCCCCGCCTGGCGGCGGCCTCGGGCAACAACATTGGCAATGCCACATTTAATACCAATGGCAACAACATCACGCTGGCTGCGATCGGATTGAACGCCAGCACCGGCACCAACAGCAATGTTTCCCTGACCAAGTCCGGCACGGGCACCTTGACGTTTGCGAATACCGTTAATCTGAACGTCGGGACGGCCTCCGCCACTGTGAACGCCAATGCCGGCACCTTGCAATTGGGCAATTTCTCAAATGCGGGCGGTTTGCCTTCGGTGGCCGCCACGTCCATAGCCTATAATATTTCCGACATTGCATCGGTTGTCTTTGCGGAGCCCAGCAATATTACCTTTAGTGGGATTCTTTCCGGTAATGGCGTTGTGACCCAGACTGCGACGGGCGGCCAAACGGCGTCGTACACGACGACGATGCCGGGCCTGAACAATGACATTATCTTTACGGCGGCATCGGGCGTCGGCACCGCGGGCAACAGCGCGAATGTTACTTTTGCCACGGGTTTCACCAACATTGCCACCGCCAACAATCAATCGTTGAGTTTCGGAGTGTCCGGGAATGGTGTCACCGTGAATCTGGCGACGGACAACACGGGTAGCGGGGCTGCGCTCACCACCGCTTTCGGCGGCAATTCGGACATTACTTACACGGCGAATACGGGCACCAAATACGGCGCTGCGGGCAATGGCATTACCGTCACTTATGTCAATGCGAATGCCACCACCACCGGCTTGCCGGTCGCGGCCATCAGCGGCAATGCCATCACGGTGACCCTCGCCACCACGGGTTATGCCACGGCCAGCCAAACCATTGGCGCGGGTGGCACGACGGGCACCGGCTCGGGCATTCTTTACACGGCCAATACGACGGGATTCGGTGGAACGGTGGGCAATTCCATTAACGTCACGTACGTGAATCCGGAAACTGCCGGCGCGGCACTCAGCTTTAGTTTAAACGGCACGACGGGTATTATCGTCAACTTGGCCACGACTGCCGCCACCGGCACCAACTCCACCCTGGCGACGACCGGTTCCGCCAACGGTAATGTCACTTATACGTCCAAACTGTTGGGCACCGCCCAAAATGGCGCGAGTGGCGGCCCGAAGGTGAGCTATATTAATCCGGGTGCGGCCAACAAGCCGCTGGCGGTCAGTGTCTCGGGCAATGTCATCAATGTAAGTTTGGCCACGGACGGTACCGGCGGCATCACGACGACGGCCGCGCAAGTCATTGCAGCCCTCACGGCGGTGCCGGCGGCGGCGGCGCTCATCACACCGACCAACACCGGTGCCAGCACGGGTGTTGGACTGGTGACGGCGACGAATACGACCGCTTCCATCCTCAATCAAAGTCTTACCGGGGGCACGGAACCGACCATTAGCACGACCGCCGCGACTCTTGCCGCTGCGATCGCGGCCAACACCACTTTGACGGCGTTGGTCTCGGCCACGGGCACGGGCACGGGCGTCATTGTGCCCACCGCCGCCACCTCCCTGGCCAGCGGCAACACCGGCAGCGTTACGGCGGCAAATACCGCAAGTGCGGTTAAAACGGCGGTGGATGCGGTCGCCGCGACTTTGGTTACGACGACCGTGGCCGGGAATGGCAACGGCCAGGTGAACCCGCTGGTCGCCACGAATCTGACCGGCGGCGCGAATCCGAACGTCACCACCACGGCAAATAGTTTACTGGCGGGATTGAGCAACACCAGTGTCACGGGCAGCGTTTCGGCGTCGGCCATCATCAATGCCGCGCTGGCCCCGGGCAATAGTGGAACGGGACTATTGGCCCCGGCGGTTGTTACGAACCTCACCGGTGGCTCAATTGCCGTGGCCACCACGTTGACGCTCAGCAACACCAACTCCTTCAATGGCAATGTGGTGATCGCCGGCGGGACCCTGGCCATCACCGGCGCCAACGCCATTGCGAACGCCACGCTGGTCTATAATAATGGACTATTCAACTACGGGAGCCTCACGAGTTTCACCCTTGGCGGCTTGAGCGGCAACCAAAACATCCCCTTGACCAACCCGATTAGCGGCAATGCCGTCACACTGAACATCGGTGGCTTCCAAAACTCTCCGGTGTATAGCGGGGTGCTTTTCGGTTCCGGGAGTTTGTTGAAGACGGGTACGGGCATTCTCTCGCTCAGCGGCACCAACACCTTTACCGGCGGCACCACGATCAAGGGCGGCCTGATCAACTTCACCAATGGGTCCAATTTTGGCGGCGGCAACTTGGTGCTCTTTAATGGCGGCCTGCAATGGGCGACGGGGACGACGACCGATATCTCCGCCTTCCTGAAGGGTCCGTTTGGGGGAATTATCGGCAACATCACGCCGAATTCGGGCAACGACACGTTTGACACCAATAACAACAACGTTGCCTTCAACACGCCGGTCAGCGGCAACGGCACGTTCGTCAAGGCCGGCAATGGCACGCTGACCTTCAATGTGCCCAACAAATATACGGGCGGCACGGTAATCACCGGCGGCCTGATTAATTTCAATTCATTGAACAACTTTGGCCCGAGCAGCATCTCCCTGGCGGGCGGCGGTTTGCAATGGGGCTTGGGCACCACGCTTGACCCGGCCAGCCAGTTGAATCCCGTCATCAATGGCTTCAACGCCAGCGTTACATCACCCGGAGCACTCAATAACGCCATCGTGTTCACCGCCAATGGGACCAACTCGCTCGTGGCCGGCGCCAACGGCAACAATCTCGTCAACATAAGCGTTACCTTTGACAACGCTGCCAACTCGTCCGTTTTGCAAATCAACGGAACTAATATCGTAATTGTTGCGGCGGGTAATGGCAGCAACGCAGGAGCAAACGCCACCGCCACGAACATTACCGCGTTGATCAACGGCAATGCCACCGCCAGCGCTTTGGTCTCGGCCAGCCTGGCCCCGGGCAATAACGGCAGCGCCAATGTGACAACTTACGCCAATATCACGCCGACCGGCGGGCACTATAGCGTGCTGGACACCAACGGCAACAATGTCACCCTGTCCGAAGCGTTTTCCGGTCCGGCTGGTTTTACGAAGGCGGGCAGTGGCGTCCTGACTCTGACCGGAAATAATACCTATCGCGGGCCGACCGGCATCACCGCCGGCACGTTGCAATTGGGTAATTCACAGGCGTTGCAAAACAGCACGCTGACTATCCTGCAGGGTGGCGGCTCGGTGAGCTTTGGCACGCTCTCGAATGCCACTTTGGGCGGTTTGGCGGGGAATGGCACGCTTGATCTTTCCAACGCCGCCGGCACCGGCGCCGTGAACATCACCGTCGGCCAAAACAACGTCAACACCACGTTTAATGGCACGCTGACCGACATCCATGGTTTGGGCAACGCGACGCAGGGAACTCTGACCAAGGTTGGTTCCGGCGCGCTGACATTACAAACGCCGAATTCCTATAATGGCGCCACCTTCCTCACCAACGGCAGCATCGTGTTTAACGCCAACAATAATTTCGGCGCCACGCCCAACCTGACCATCAGCAATGCCACCCTCACCTGGGCGACTGGCACGACCACCGACGTGTCGAGCATACTGAATCCCAACGGCGCCCTGCAGGGAACCAGCGTTACCTTAAACACCAATGGCAACGACGTCACCCTGAAGTCGCCCCTCACCGGCTCGGCCCGGCTGTTCAACAATGGCGGCACGGGCGTCCTCTATTTGGCGGGCAATGTGGCCAGCACCTACTCCGGCGGCACGACCACCAACACCGGCACGCTCTCCCTGGGTAATGTATCTTCCAGCGGCGGCAACATGACCGGCAATATTGTGGCCAACGGCACCCTCTATTTCAATGAGCCCACGAACGCGATCTTCTCCGGCCTGCTGTCGGACAACGGCAACATCAACGTGAACCCGGGCGTTGCGGCGCTAAACGCCACGAATTTGCCGATCACCAACACGGGCTTGAATATCCGCTCAGCCGTTTTTGGCAATGTGACGAACAATGTCGGCGGGGTGGGGAACAACGGCATTGTGGTTACTTATGTCAACCCCGAGGCCAACAGCCAGGCGCTGGCGGTGACGGTCGCCAATTCCTCCGCCAATCTGACGACGGGCGCAGGCGCGACCGCCGTTAACTACACGGCCAACGCCAGCAATGCGGTCACGAACGGCGTCCTGGGCAATGGCATCCAGGTGCAGTATGTCGTCAATGCCACCAGTGCCGTGAGCCGCAGCATCACCACCAGCGGCAATTTGATCATCGTGAATTTGGCCACCAGCGCTGGCGGGGTCGTCAGCCCCACGGAAACGCCGGCGAACATCTCTGCCGCCATCAATGCCAGCCCGAGCGCCCAAGTGCTGGTCGTAGCCAGTGGCTCCGGTACCGGCGTGCTCGGCGCATTGCCGGCCAGCAACCTGACGAATGGCCTTACCGCCATTACCACGAGCCTGGCCACGGACGCCAACGGCGCTGCGGCGTCCGTCACGACGAACCTGGGCAATAACGCCGACTTGGCGTACAACGCTGCCGTGACGGGTACGACGAACCAGTTCGGTAACATCGGCAATGCCATCAATATCACTTATGCCAATCCGCTGAGCAATCAGGCGGCAGTAAACGCGACTGTGAACGGCAACAACATCATCGTGAATCTGGCGACGGTGGCCAACAGCGGCGCCAATGCCACCGCCTCCACCACCTTTGGGAGCCAGGCCGACCTGACCTATACTTCGACCAAGCAGTCGTCCAACTATAATGGCAATGTGGTTATCGTGTACGCCAATCCCGGCGCGAGTAATCCGACGGCCAACTTGTCCATTGCCACCAGCCCGGCGAGTGTGGCGACGGGGAGTGTCGGCACGAATAGCGGGATTACGTTCAGTGCCAATTCCACCAATGCCAGCATTGCCGGCATCTACGGCAGCAACGTTTCGGTCCAATTGGTCAGTGGCAACGGCAACAGTTTGCCCACCACGGCCCTCGCGAGCGGCAACACGGTGATTGTCACCCTCGGCACCGACGTAAACGGCGCAGTTAGTGCCACGGCGGCCAACGTCATCAGCGCCATCGCGGCGAATGCGGGGGCGGCGGCTTTGGTATCCGCCGCCAATACGAGCACCAGTAATGGCAGTGGCGTGGTTGCGCCGCTGGCGAACGCGGTCCCCCTGGCGGGCGGCACGAGCACCATTACGGTGTTTCTGGCGACCAATGGCGGGGGCACGATTACTTCGACGGCCACGAGCATCGCCGGCTTGTTTGGCAATATTTCGGTGGCGAACGGCTCGGCGGCCGGCAATTTGGTGACCGTCGCGAATGCGGGCGGGAGCAATGGTTCCGGCGTCGTGTCGGTGCTCGGTTCCCTGCCTCTGGTCGGCGGCACGACGCCGACCATTAACACGGCCCTTTCCACGGCGGCCAATGTGACGGCGGCCATCGCCGCCAACGCCAGCTCCGGCAATCTGGTCGTGGTTTCAAATGCGGTCGGCAGCTCCGGCGCCGGGGCGGTTTCCTCGCTGAACACCTTTAGTTTGCTCGGCGGCGTGGACCCGGGCATCACCAGCAATGCCACCAACGTGCGCGACGCCCTGAATGGGAATGTTTCGAACATTATCAACGCGGCATTGGGCAGCGGCAGCAATGGCTCCGGCATCGTCGCGAATGGCACATTTATCCTCAACAATGGCGCCAATCCCACGGCGACGACGCTGACGCTTTCCAACAACAATACTTTCTCCGGCAACGTATTCGTGAATAGCGGCACGCTGGTGCTCGGGGTTCCGCTGGCGCTGCAAAACGCCATTGTCAGCGTCAACTCGGGTGGCGGCGTCCTGAGTTTCGGCACCTTGTCGGCGGCAACCTTGGGTGGCATCAGCGGGAGTGGCAATCTGGCCCTCGCCAACGGCAGCAACGGGGCAATGGCCTTGACCATCGGCCAGGGCGACTTGAATAGCAATTTCAGTGGCATCATTTCCGGCAACACCAGCGGCAATGGCTCGCTGATCAAAGTCGGCAACGGCACGTTGACCCTCACGGGCATCAATACGTTCACGGGCGGCACCTTCGTTGACGCCGGAAAGATTAATTTCAACTCGATCAAGAGCTTTGGCAATGCGATTAACGCGGCGCTGAGCACGGGTTCCGTGGGGAGCAACAATGGCATTACCTTTACCTCCGATGTCCCGGGTACGCCCTCCAACAACATCACCATCGCGTACTCGACGGCGAATGTCGGCCAGGCCGTTTCGAATTTGTCCATCGTGGGCAACACCATCACCGTCAATTTGTCCAATACCGGCGGGACGAGCAATGCGACGGCGGCCTCGATCATCCAATTGATCAACGGCAATGCCACGGCGAACGCCATGTTGACGGCCGCCAACACCTCCACCAGCGCTGGCAACGGCACGGTGGCGGCGCTGGGCGCAACTTCGCTGAGCGGCGGAACGTACAGCCTGAATCTCCTGGGCGGCGGCATCCAATGGGCCACCGGCACGGCGACGGACATCTCCCTGGTGCTGAATCCCAACCTCATTGCCGGACCCACCAACGACATTGACACATTGGATACCAACGGCAGCAACGTGCAATTGTCCACGCCATTGACGGGTGTCGCCGGCGTCATCCGCGCGGGCGGCGGCAGCCTGACCCTGGTGGGCAACAATACCTACACCGGTCCAACCACGAATAATTCCGGCGGCACGCTGCAACTGGGCAACGGCACCACGCCGGGCTTCCTGGTCAATTCGCCCTTGACCAATTCGGGCACCTTGAAATTCAACGAGCCACTGGACATTCTTTATTCAGCCATCCTGTCCGGCGGCGGTGCGGTTACACAAGCCGGCCAGAATGCCAGCGGCATTTATTCACTGACCACCGGTTCGGCGGCCAACGGGACCGGCCTGACGTTCACGGCCACCCCGAGTAATATTGGCGCGGCCGGTGCGAACGTCGCCGTGCAGTTTACGGCCTCGGGCACCAACACGACGGCCACGGCGACGGTCAGTGGCAATGTGGTCATGGTGGACCTCGGTACTGGGGCGGGCAATAACACCGCGGCGGCGGTGGTGGCCGCCATCCTGGCTTCGCCCAATGCGTTTGCCCTCGTGACGCCGAATCTGGCGCTTGGCTCGAACGGCACCGGCACGTTGACGGCGCAGGCTCCGTTGAACCTGACGGCGCCACTTTACACTTTGAATACGGGTAATGCCAGGGCCGGTTCGGCTTTGAGTTACACGGCGAATACCACATTTGCCGGCACCGCGGGCACCAACATTACCATTGCCTATGTGAACGGCGTCGGCAACAACACCGGCACGACGGCCGCCGTGTCGGGCAATGCGATAACGGTGACGCTGGGCACCAGCGGCACCGGCGTGGTAAATGCGAACGCCACCCAAGTTTTGAATGCGTTAACCACCGGCCCCAACAGCACGGCCATTTTAGCCCTGATTACGCCGGTGCTGGCGACGGGATCGAATGGCGCGGGCGTGGTGTCGGCCACCGGTTCCACCGCCCTCGGCGCGCCCGGCACGAATTTGATTCTGGCCGGCAACAACACCTACACTGGCGGCACCTCGATTCAGTTTGGTACGTTGGTGGTGGGCAACCCGAACGCGCTGGCCCGCACCTCGTTAACCTACGACACCACGACCCAAGGCATCCTTGCCTTCGGTTTTGCCAACAGCACGGTGAGCCTGCCCGTCAGCGCGGCGTTCATCGCAGTGCTGAACGGCAATCGCGACATTTCCCTGAACAATAATCTGGGCGGCCCGGTGGCGTTGACGGTCGGCGCGCAAAACAACAACATGACTTATACGGGCAACTTTACGGGCAGCGGTTCGCTGATCAAGGCTGGCAATGCCACCCTGACCATTGGCGGTTCCCTGAGCAGCTACACTGGTGGCACAATAATTCAAAACGGCGGTACCATCGCGTTCCAGGCGACCAGCAGCGCGCAAACGAATTTCGGCACCGGACCAATCTTTTTGAATGGCGGTCAAATCACCTGGCCCTCTACATCGACTTATGACCTCAGCGCATTGGGCATCACGCTGGGCAACGAAAACAGCAACACTCTTAATATCGCCACGGGGGCGAATTTCACGCTGGCCGGATCCATTTCCGGCACGACGCCGACCAACGGCACCTCCGTTTCCGGCGTCAATCTCCTGCCGAGCAGCGGTTTTAAGCTCATCCTGACCGGAAACAGCACTTATATCGGTCAAACGACCGTTGGCACCTTCACGAATAGCACCTCCTTCAACACCCGCACTCTGCAAATGGGAGACGGTGCTTCCGGTATTGGCAGTGTCGCGGGGAACATCTTCCTCTCTGGTAACAGCAGCAATTTTGGAACCGCCGGCAATTTCTCCAATCTCACCATCAATGTGACTTCGTCGGCGCTGGGAGCCGGGAACAAATACAACCTGATCAACAACATTTCCGGCAACGGCAATCTGATTGAAGCCGGGTCCGGTGACGTGATCGTCGGCGGGAGCAATTCTTTCACCGGCACGACATCCATTTTGCCGACGGCAGGAAATATCATCGCCAATAGCACCACGGCGCTGGTTGGTCAGACCTACGCGTCGAATGCCAGTGTGACCGGCATTTTGCAGTTTGGCACCGGCGCGGCCCTGTCGGTGGCCTTGGGTGGTTTGAGTGGCAACGGCAATATCACCATGGTGGACACCTCCGGCGCGCCGATTGTGCTCACGGTGGGCAATAACAGTGCCGCCACAACCTATAACGGCACACTTTCGGGAGTCGGCAGCCAGTTGAACAAATCCGGCACTGCCAGTTTGACGCTGGTCGGTGCTCAGACCTTTACTGGGACGACGTTGATAGGGGCGGGCGGAATTACGCTGGGTAATCAAACGGCCAATGGCTCGCTGGCGAGCACTAGCATCCAGGACGGCGGCAACATTGTCTTCAACGAAGCGCCGGGCGTGTTTACGGAAGCGGCGCTGATCTCCGGCACCGCTGGCCAGTTGACCCAAAACGGGCCGAACTCGACCCTGGTGCTGACCGCCCAGAATACTTATACGGGTACCACCACCGTCAACGCGAATGGCACCATTCAGTTGGGCGATGGGCGCACGGCCGCCCATGACGGCCTGTTGCAAGGCGCGGTCGCGGTGGCATTGAACGGAACTTTTGTCTTTAACAATTTTGGGGCCACCACGTTTAGCCAGCTCATCAACGGGGCGGGCACGCTCATCCAAAATGGTTACGCCAATACGTCCGTGGCGACCAAGGCGATCGGCTCAGTGCCGAGCAACAACGCCTTGTTGTTTACCGCCAATGCCACCAACAACACGCTGACGGGCATGCTGGGCAACAATATCAGCATTTCCTACGTAAATCCCCAGATCAACAACTCGCCGCTCAGTTTTGCGGTCACCGGCAATGCGATCACGGTCAATCTCGCCACCGCCGCGAGCGGTGGTTTGGCGGCCGCCAATTCCCTCGGCACCGGTATCGGGCAAGTCACGTTCACGGCCAAGACCCTTGGCGTGGCGGGCAATAACACCAGCATCAGCTATGTCCAGGCCGGCAACAACACCCCGATCTCGGTGCAGGTCAACGGCACGGCCATCAAGGTGAATTTGGCCACGGACGCTTTTGGCAATGTGGCGCCAACCATGACGGCGGCGAACATCACTGCGAATATTATTGCCAGCACCGCGGCCAGCGCCCTGGTTACGCCCACGGGCCCTGGCGCCGGGGTCGTCGTGCCGGCTTCGGCAACGTTCCTGACCGGTGGCGCAGATGCCGTGGTCACTTCGACCGCCTTGAGCATCGCCAGCAATATCGGCAACGTTTCATTTACCAACGGCACCGCCGTCGCGGCCTTGATCACGGCGGCCAATGTGACTGGGAGTAACGGGTCGGGCGTGGTAACGCCCACCGCGGCCACCAACCTGGCCGGCGGTGTGTCCACGGGCTCCAGCCTGACCTTGGCGGGGAATGGCGTGAATGGCACGATTACGACGGTGTTGTTTAACGGCACGTCGCCCGCGGCCACGGTGGCGCCGGGTAATTTAGTATTGGGCAATGCCACGGCGCTGCTCACCTCGAACATCATCGGTTACAATACCGGTGGAAACATTGGCAATCTCAGCTTTGGTTCGCTCACCTCCGCCGGGATCGGTGGCATTAATGGCAACAAGAACCTCGATATTTCCAATCTGACGCTGACCGTGGGCAACGGCAACGTGAGCAGCACCTTTAGTGGACTCCTCACCTCCACCAGCGGCCCCGCCGCTTTGGTCATGACTGGGTCCGGCACCTTCACCCTCGCGGGCGGCGCGACGCTGGCGGCGGGCACCAGCCCCTTTACCACGTCGCTCAGCAGCTCCAATGTCACCGTGAACAACGGCACCCTGCAATTGGGCAACGCCACGAGCTTCGGCATGGTGGTCGGGAATGTGGTGGTCAACAGCGTCCCCAATGCGAACGCGACCCTCAGCACGGTGTCCACCCTGGCTTTTGCGGAACCGGCGGACATGGTATATGGCAACGTGGTGCTGGGCACCGGCGGCATCAATCAAAACGGCGTGACGCCGGCAGTGTCGGCCGCGAACACCACGACGCTGGGCGCCAACGCGAACCTCCTCTTCAAGGCGACGGCAGCGGGCGTCGTGGGCAACACGATTAACATCACCTACGTCAACCCCGGCATCCAAAACTCGCCGCTCGGGGTGGCGGTGAATGCCAATAACATCACAGTCAATTTGCCCACGGATAGCACGGGCCACAACGCGAATCTGACCACGAATCTGGGTGTGACCAATGCTGACTTGGTCTTCATGGCCAAGAATTCCGGCACAGTGCCGAACGGCGTGACCGTGAGCTACATCAATCCCGGCGTGATCAATTCCGCGCTCGCCATTTCGAGCCTTTCGACGGCCACGAACATTATTGTCTCGCTGCCGACCCTGGCCGGGACCAATGCGTCGCTGGCCACCGTCGGTGCGTCCAACGGCAACATTACCCTGACGGCGAAGTCGCCGGGCACGGCGTCGAACTTGGTCAACGTCACCTATATTTCCTCGGGTACGCTGGCGGTTTCCAATATTTCGGCCAGCTCGACCACCAGCAATATTATCGTTAATTTGTCCGGCACCAATAGTGTCAGCAATGCCACCGCGCTTTCAATCATCACCCTGCTTAACGGAAATTCGGTGGTGAATTCGGTGTTGCTGGCCTCGAACACTGGCGTCAGCAACGGCACCGGATTCGTCAGTCCCATTTCGGCGCCGCTCGCGAATGGGGCGAATATTGGCATTAACGCCGCCGCCGCCACCGCCGCGCTGGTGGCCGCGGCCATCAACGGCAACGCCACGGCAAATGCCGTCTTGACGGCCTCAGTGCCGCTGACCAGCAATGGTGCGGGAGTGGTGACGGTGTTGGCGCCCACCGCGCTGACCAATGGGACCAATGCGGGGGTGCTTTCGACCACGGCGGCGCAAGTGCTGGCGCTCTTGCAGGCTAACAGCACCGTTACGGGATTGGTCACGACGGCACTGGCGCCCGGCAATGACGGTACGGGTTTGGTTACACCCACGGTGGTGGCCAATCTCTCGGGCGGTCTGGCCGCCGCGCCCAACACGCTGACGCTCACCGGCGCCAATACCTACACAGGCAACACCACGGTGTCCCAAGGCACTTTGCAAATCGGCAACGGCAGTTTCGGCAGCATCGCCGCCGGGTCGGTCTTGGCCGTCACGGGCAATGTGATCTTCAACGAAGCGGCGGATGTCACGGTGGCCAATACCATCACGGGGTCCGGCAACATGTTTGTACTGCAAAATAATGCCGCCACCCGCACGCTGACGTTGTCCGGCGCCAACACGCTGAGTGGGAACACCTACGTGGCCCAGGGCGCGAAATTGGTGCTGGCCAGCAATACGGCCCTCGCCAATACGACGCTGAACATGATCGTCGGCAATACTTCCGCCAACGGCACGGTGAGCTTCGGCAGTCTTTCCAATGTCACCATTGGCGAATTCTCCGGCAACCAGGACATCGCGATGACCTCGACCGCGGGCGCTGTCGCGCTGACGCTGGGCAACAATACGGTCACGACAACCTACACCGGCAACCTTACCGGCCCGAACGCCGGGTCCGATTTCTTCAAGGTGAACTCCGGCACGCTGAATTTGGGCGGCAATTTGAGCTTCATCGGCAACATTACCAGCAGCGGCGGGTTGAACCTCTCGGGTAATGTGCAAATCGGCAACGTTACCAAGCCGGGCAGTTTGAACGTCATCAATGGCACTGTGACGTTGAGCGGCGCCAACAACAACTATACCGGCGGTACCACGATTGGCACAGCCAGCTCGGGCGCGACCGTGGCGTTCAACCAGGCCAACAGCTTCGGCACCGGCCAGATCGTCAGCAATGGCGGTACCCTGCAATGGAACGCCCCGGTGGACATTTCCGCGCTGCTCACCAATGCGATCCAGCTGGGCAATTCCACCATCTTCAATCTGAATGCCAATCAATTGACGCTGGCGTCGCCCATCGGCGGCCCGGGCAATCTCGCCATTCAGGGGGCCAACGGCGTGACGGCCACGGCGGCTTCCGTCGGCGCAACCAACGGGAACATCACTTATACTTCGACTTCCTCGCTCAACGCCACGGGCAATGGCATTATCGTCAAACTGGTTAATCCGGAGACCACCAATTCGCTGCTCACGGTTACGCCGTCGGGCAACATTATCACGGTAAGTTTGGCCACGAATGCGACCACCGTACCTGCGAACGCTTCGACCACCACCACCTTCCCGCTGCCGAACTCGAACCTCATTTTCACGACGAAGTTGGCCGCGGGCACCCCGGGGGCCAATTTGAGCAACGTTACGTTTGTCAATCCCGGCTCGCCCAATTCCGCGCTCAGCTTCAACGTCACGGGCAATAATCTGATCATCAATCTGGCCACGGACGGCGGCGGCAATATCACGTCCACGGCGGCGAGCATCTCGTCCAATATCGGCAATGCCAGCTTCACCAACGGCACGGCCGCTGGCGCCTTGTTCACCGTGGCCAACGTACCTGCCAACGATGGCTCCGGCCTGGTCGCGGCCCGGCCCATCACGGCGCTTACGGGTGGCACGGACGCCACGATTAGTTCCACGGCGGCACAAGTTGCCCAGGCCATCAATGGCAATACGAGCCTGATTACGGCAACGACCCCGGTCGGCGCCGGCGTCGGTTTGGTGACCGCAACCAACGTGACCACGGCGAACGGGGTGAGCGCCGGCATACTGACTCTGAGCGGCGCAAACACCTTTGCCGGCACCACCAATATCACGGCTGGCACGCTGATCGTGGCCAACTCCCTGGCCCTGCAAAACTCGACCCTCAATTACATCCCCGCCGCCGGTATTGTGCAATTTGCGCCCAATATCACCTCCGTCACCATGGGTGCGCTGAATCTGACCTCGGCGCTCGCACTGGCGACCACGGCCGGCCAGGCGGTGACTTTGACGGAGGGCGGCAATGGCGCGAGCACCACCTTCTCCGCGGCGTTGAGCGGCAGCCCGATTAACAACATTGCCAATTTGACGAAGACGGGTGCAGGGCTGCTGACGCTGACGGCCAACAATTCCTTCAATGGCACCACGACGATCAGTGGTGGCGAGGTGCAATTCTCCTTCGCGGGCAATTACGCAACCTTCTCGACCAATGCCTCCACCAATTTCGGCCAGCAGCCCAATATCGTTTTGAACGGTGGCGGCGTGCAATATGGCGCGGGGGTCAATCAAGATATTTCGCTTAACCTCACCGTTAGCGGCACCAACACGCTGGACACCATTGACACGAACGCGAACAACGTGGCGCTGGTATCCGCTCCGCTGAAGGGCACCGGCGTGCTGGTGAAGAACGGTGGTGGCACCCTGACGCTCGCTGGCGCCCAAGCCTACAGCGGCGTATCCAACCTGTCCTCCACGTACATTCTCGGCGGCGCGCTGCAAATTGGCAACGGCACCTCCAGCGTCGCCAGCGTGTTGGGCAACATCACGGACAACGCCATCCTGATCTTCAACCAGGGGGTTAATTCGGCGGTGACCAACACCATCACCGGCACCGGCAGTTTGACGCAAAACGGCGTTAATCTCGGCAAGGCCGCCAACTCGACTTCGTTCGGCAACAATAATGATTTGACCTTCACGGCGGCGGCGGGTGGCGCGGCGTCCAACAACATCAACATCGTGTACAAGAATCCCGAGACCATCGGGGCCGTTTTGGGCGCGAGCGTCAGCGGCAGCATCATCACGGTCAATCTCGGTACAAGCAACGGATTGGCCAGCCTCGTGGTGGGCTCCGGCAACCAGGCGCTGCTGTTCACGGCCAATGCCACCAATGCGACATTTAACGGCGCGAATGGCGCGGCGGGCAATGGCATCCAAATCAAGTATCAGGCTGGTTCCGGCAATAATATTCCGAGTTCCGTGGCAGTTGCGTCCAACACCGTCACTGTTACTTTGGGCACCAATGGCACCGGCGTTGTCAATGCCACGGCTTCATCCATTCAATCGCTGCTCGCCGGAACCGCGGGCGTTACCGCCCTGGTGAGTGTCGCCAATTTCGCGGGTAACTCGATCACTGCCGGCAGTGACGGCACCGGCATCCTCGCCGCATCCCTCGCCCCCGGCCTGACCAACTTGACGGGCGGAATCAATCCGACCGCCAAGGCGGCGTCCCTGCTGACGGGCACGAATGGGACCAACGGTGTCACCCTGACGGCCAAGACTTTGGGTGCGGCCAATAACAGCCTGACTGTAGCTTATGTCGCGCCAGCCGGCAATGTGCCCAGCACCACGGCGACAATCAGTGGCAATTTGATTACCGTGAATCTCGCTGGACCCTCGGCGGGAGTCATCAACGCCACCCCGGCGAATGTCGTATCCGCTCTCACGGGCAATGGCACCATCAATGCCTTGATTACGGCGGTGGCCAATGGCACCAGCCCGGTCGCCGCGCTGTCCACCAATCTCACCGGTGGCATTGATACCCCGGTCACCACCACGGCGGCGGCCATCCTCGCCTTGTTGCAAAATACGCCGGCCGCCACCACCCTTATTAATCCCGCATTGGCTCCGGGCAGCTCCGGGGCAAACCTCGTGACGGCGGTGGGCACCACCACCACGCTCGCGGGCGGCAGCAACAGTCAGACTCTCACTAATTTGACCCTGTCGGCCAGCAACACCTTCAATGGCACGACCAATATTGCCGCGGGTACCTTGACGTTGGGCGTCCCCTTGGCCCTGCAAAATAGCACGTTTACCTATAACACGGGTGACGGCGCCTTGAGCTTCGGCACCCTCTCGGCGGCCACCTTGGGTGGATTGACCGGTAACAAGGACCTTGGCCTCGACAACACTCCGGGCAGCAATACCCCGGTGGCGCTGACGGTCGGATTCAATAATGGCTCGACCAGCTACTCGGGCAATCTGACCGGAAATGGCAGCTTGATCAAGGCGGGCACGGGCACGCTGTTCTTGCTGGGAACGGCAGACTCCTATGCGGGCGGCACCAATATTACCGGCGGTTTGATCAACTTTAACGCGCTGTCGCAATTTGGCACCGGCAGCTTGGTTCTGGCAGGTGGCGGCGCGCAATACGCCGTCGGCACGACGGCGGACATTTCCGGCATTCTCAATGTAACGGCTGGTTTGAGCTCGGGCAATGACACCATTGACACAAATATCAACACCGTGACGTTCGGTTCGGCCCTCGCCGGTTCAGGCGAATTGGTCAAGGCCGGTTTGGGCACGTTGATCATTAGCGCTGCCGATACCTACTCCGGCGGCACCTTGATTACGGGTGGGTTGATTAATTTCACCGCGCTCGCCAATTTTGGCAGCGTGAGCGGCGGCAACTCCGGCCTGATCACCCTTCAGGGCGGCGGTGTGCAATATGCCGCGGCCGCCGGCGACATTTCGCCCCGGCTCACCCTGGGGGCGGGCCTCGACACCGTTGACACCGGCACGCAGACAACCGTGACGTTGGCCAGCACCATGAATGGCATTGGCACCCTGGTCAAGGGAGGCACCGGCACCTTGATCTTGACGGCGGCGGAGAATTACACGGGCGGCAGCGCCATCAACGGCGGCACGCTGCAATTGGGCAATGGCAACACCACGGCCAATGGCACGTTGAGCGGCACCATGAACGGGACGCTGCCAATCTTTAGCAATGTGGCGGATAACGGAACAATCTTGTTCGCCCAAGCCGGCAGCACGACCTATGTGGGCGTGATTTCCGGTTCCGGCAACTTGATCCAAGGCGCGCCGAACACGCTGACGCTCACCGGCCTGAATACGTTCACGGGCAACACCACCATCACGGCCGGCACACTCCTCCTCGGCACCGCCAGCGCGCTGCAAAACAGCACGTTTAACTACAACGCTGGCAATGGCAATTTGAGCTTCGGCAATCTCACGGCGGTGACCTTTGGCGGTCTGACCGGCACGAAGGCGCTGGGTCTGGACAACACTCCGGGCAGCAACACCCCGGTGCAGTTGACGGTGGGCACCAATAATTTTAATTCAACATATAGCGGGGCGCTCACGGGCAATGGCGGGCTCATCAAAGTGGGCAGCGGCACCCTCACCCTGAATGGCACCAATACCTACTTTGGCAACACCACGGTTAATTTCGGCACCTTGAGCCTCGCCAGTGCGGGCGCTCTGTCCTCCTCGGGGTCGTTGATTATCAATAATGCCTCAGTTCAGAACAGCTTTGGCGGTTCGCTGAATATTAACAACAATCAGACTTGGTCCGGCATTCTGAATCCGGTGAACAGCTTCACGTTTGGGTCGGCGGCTGCCCCGAGCACGATCACCTTGAATTCCAATACGACCCTCAACCTCTCGAGCAACAGCTTGGTTTACGCCGTGAATCCGAATAATGCGAACTTGACCGGGGCCAACGGCACGGCGGGGAACAACGTGAGCATTTCCTATGTAAACCCGGGCGCAAACAACCCGACGGCGAATTTGACGGTCAGCGGCAACGCCATCACGGTGAATCTGGCCACCAACGCCGCCGGCAATGTCATTTCCAAGGCGTCGGACATTCTGGGCTTGATTGGCAACAGCTCAGTGACCAATGGCACTGCGGCCGGCAATCTCGTCACGGTGGCCCTCGCCGCGAACAGCACGGGAACCGGTTTCCTCGGGGCTCTGACCGCCACCAACCTCGCGGGCGGCAACAGCACCAGCGGCGCCAACGCCACGCTGACCAGCACCTTCGGTTCCAGCATCACCATCAACGATGCCATGGCGCAGTCCGGCACGACGGGCCAGACGCTGCTCGTCAACGGATCCGGAAACCTGGCTTTTGGTGGCAACGGCACGGCCGTCGCGAATTTGAGTTCCAATATTGCCGGCGCGCACTTTGCGGTTGGGGCGGGCACGCAAAACGACACTATTGGCAACGGCGCCAATTTGAGCATCGGCAGCCAGGGGGGGGTGGGCTTCAATAACATCGGCACCACGGTCGGCGATGTCATCACCCTGACGCTCTCCGGCAATGGAGTCTTGAACAGCAGCAATACCGAATTGTCCCTGGGTAATTTGGGCACCAGCCTGGGCAGTGCCAGCATCACCTTGAACATTTCCGGCACCGCCAATTTGACGGCGAACGATTTGTGGGTCGGCAAGGGTAGCAGTGTGGACGATGCCTCCGACAATGTCACCGCCGTGGTCAACCAGACCGGTGGTACGGTGACGCTCACGGGATTGAGTTCCGCCGGCGGCAGCTTGCGGCTCGGTGGCCAGAACAGCTATGTCACCGGCTCGGCCAATGCCACCTACAACCTCAGTGGCGGCGTGCTGCAGGCCTTGTCGCTGGCGGCGGGCAATGTCGGCCAGATCGGCGGCGCGGCGGTGATCAATTTCAACGGTGGCATTTTGCAGGCGGGCGGCAACAGCACGAACTTCATCACCGGTTTCAGCAGAGTGGTGGATCAGCTCAATGGATTGAATTTCAACACGAACGGCTTTAATGTCACGTTTGCCCAGAATCTGACCCACGATGTGACGATGGGTAACACGGCGGACGGCGGCTTGACCAAGCAGGGCAGCGGCACTCTGACCTTCCCGATTGCCAACCTCAATTCCTACACGGGCAATACCACCCTTGCCGGCGGCACGCTCAATGTCTCGTCCGACAGTGCCTTGGGCGCGAATTTCACCTCCTCGATTGTGTTCAGCAACAATGCCACGCTGCAAATCGGCTCCAGCTTCACCCTCACGCAGAACCGCACCATTAACATCGGCACCGGCAAGTCGGGCACGATTGACACGCAGGCCAACACTCTGAATTTTGGCGGAAACATTATTGGGCAGGGCGGCCTGACGGTGGCGGGTTCAGGTTTGCTGCGGTTGTTCGGCAACGGCATCTACTCGGGCAACACCACGGTTAGTGGCGGCACGCTGGAATTGGATTTCTCGGCCCCGGGCGCGCCGTCCACGAACATGATTAATTCGGCCTCGGCCCTGGTGCTCAATGGCCCCGGCGGCCTGCTGATTCAGGGAATTCCGGCGGCCCTGCCGAACAGCCAGACCTTCAACGGCACCACCGTCAATGGCGGAACGGGTGTGTCCAATATCACCCTCAGTGGCGCCCCGTCTGCCGGCGGCCCGGCGATCACCCTCAATCTCGGACACTTGACGCGCACGCTGGGCGGCCAATTGAATCTCAGCACGGTGGGCAACGGCACGTTCAATTTCACGGCCGCTTCGAGCGCTTCGCAAAATCAGACGGTGATTACGGACGGCAATCACACTCCCTTCATCGTGGTTCCAACCGCGACGGGCTCGGACTGGGGCGCCTATGGAAGCAGTTCGACCACAGCCGCGCCGATTATCGCGATGGCCAATACGACGGTGGGTTATATTAACATCGTCGACCAAGTCGGCGGCTCCGGCGGCTTCACTCCGCTGGATACTGTCGCCAATTTCACGAATTCGAGCGTGCAAATTACGGCAACGAGTCCGGTTACATTTAACAATGATTACAAGTTTGCTGCGCTGTCGTTCCTCAGGCCGCTTAGCAACCAAAACGAAGACGTTGAGGAGGCTTTCCGCACCCTGCAAGTGGGAGGTATTCTCGTTTCCGCGGCCGTCAATCAAACCAACGCGATTAACAATGGCACAATTGCCCCGGTTGTGGCTGGTGGAGATATCTTAATCGTGACCAACCACCCTACGGATCCAGCGAATATCACCATCTCGTCGGGCAATTTGATTCTTAATGCGGTGCAAATTGCCGACGTTGGCGGCCTTTCGACCAATTTGATCAAGACGGGCCCGGGCGGCCTGGATATAAATGGTCCGGCAGGTTTCACGGGCAATACTTATTTGGTCAACGGCAACATCGTGCTGGGGAACTTTACCGGGGGCGGTGCGGACACCACCAATCGGAATTTCCAGAACAGCCTCATCGTGTTTGAAGGCGGCAATTTGATCGCTTCCGCCCCCACAAGCGTAGTTGGCGGGTTCAGTGGCAACGCCAATGCGGCCCTCGGTGGCACCGCTACAATTACATTGGCGCCGAAGGCGAACACGACTACCACTTACAGCGGCAACCTTACGGTTAACGGCACCCTAGAGATGAACGGCCCGGGCGGGAGCCAGCAGCTCTTAGGGCAAAGCACCTTCAGCGGCAGCCTCAAGCTGACATCGGGCAACTTGGAAATCGTGAGCCCGGCGGCGTTCGGCGCCGGATCGCTTTCCGGCACCGGCAACTTGATACTTAACGGCGGCGATTTGGACAACATCAGTGGGTCCAACATCACGCTCAACGCAATCAATGTGACCATTCAGGCGGGGTTGCAATACGGGAACAGCAGCTTGCCCGGCTCGGCCAGCTTGAATTTGGGCACGGGGCCGGAAATTTTGGCTGGGGCGGCGGGGAGCGCCACATTTAACATCGTCAATAACACCCTCACGCTGGGAGGCGTGATCACGGGCACCAACAATAACCTGGCCACCAGCAGCATCATCAAGACCGGCAGTGGCACTTTGGCATTGGCGGTGGATAACTCCAATGCGACCACTGGCTTTACGGGCCTGTGGCAAATCAATCAGGGCAACCTGGCCTTCTCGGCAGACAATCAATTGGGTGTGGCTCCTGCCACTCCCGGGGCTGGCGGCAACATTGTCATCGCGGGTGGCCAACTTAATCCCACCACCAGCCTGACCTTGAATCCGAACCGAATTATTCAGGTAGGCAATACCACGACCGGACCTGGCAATGGCACGGTTAACGTCAACTCCGGCCTCACGTTCACGATTGGCGGTAACATCACGGATGCGGGTTCCAACGGCGACTTGGTCAAGGGCGGCCTGGGCACGTTGATTTTGACCAATGGCGCCAACAACTATACCGGTTCGACGGTGCTGAATGCAGGCAATTTAATTGTGAACGTCAGCTCGGGCGCCACGGATGGCGCGTTGGGCGCGAACACGACCGGCGTCAAATTCACCGGCAGTTCGACCCTGACAGCTGGGAACACTCTGGACATTGGCGCGAAGCATCTGGTCACCGTAAATTCAGGAGTAACTGGAAACCTCAATACCAACGGCCAATTGCTGACCATTGAAGGCAGCGTTACCGGCGCGGGCAGTCTGAACGCCAATGGCACCGGCACCCTGACTCTAAATGGCTCGAGCGACTTTAGCGGCGGCCTGACCTTGACTTCCGGCAACTTGTTCCTGGGCAACAGCCGGGCTCTGGGTACGAGCGCGCTGACCTTTGTGGGCGGCAACTTCGACAATACGATTGGCGCCAACAGCAGCATCATCTACGCCGCCAATTCCAGCAACGCCAGCCTCACCGGGGCCAACGCGGCCAACGGCAACACCATTAGCATTCAATATGTCAATGGGGGAGCGAACCAGGCGCTGAGTTTTAATGTCACCGGCAATACCATCACGGTGAATCTGGCCACCAACGCCAACGGCAGCGTGATTACCAAGGCTGCGGATATTCTGAACGCCATTGGTAATGGCAGCGTTACCAACGGCAGCGCGGCGGGTAACCTGGTGACCGCCACCGGCAATGCCGGCAATGGCGGTGGATTTGTTTCAAATACGACGGCGCCGTTGTTCCTTTCCGGTGGAAATGGCACCAGCAATACGTCGGCGTCCTTGACCACCAATTTGGGCGCCAATGCCACCCTCGCCAATAATCCGGCTTTGATCTTCAACGGCACGGCAACCTATCTGGGTTCGACGACGAGCCTGAATCTGGGTACCGGTGTCGCGACCCTCATTAATAATCCGGTCATCAACGTGGTGGGCAAAACGTTGACCATTGACGGCACCATTAATGGGCCGGGAACGGGCGTCACCAAGATTGGCAATGGCACGCTGGTTTATGGCGGCGTCACCACTTATAACGGCACCACGAGTGTCAATGGCGGTTCCCTGGTGTTGGACTTCACCCAACCCACGGCGGCCTCGGGCAATATTTTGGGCACCGCTTCGACGCTGTCCCTCGGCGGCGGTTCCACCTTTGCGGTCATCGGCAACACCACCAATACCCAGGTGGTGACGACCAACCCGATTACCGGCGGTTCGAACGTCACCCTCACCAACGGCACGGGCGTCCTCACGTTGAATTTGGGCACCATTACCCGCAGCCCCGGCGGCACCGTCAACATCGTGGCGCCAAACATTGTGGACAATTTGGTTTACACAGCACAAGCCACCGGCACGGCTGGCAACAGCATCAACGTCACTTATGTGCAGGGCGCGGGTGGGGCCACGACCTTGGGCGTCACCGGCAACGCCATTACGGTTACTTTGAAGGCGGGCGGCGATACGGCGGCGAATGTGGCCGCGATGTTTGGCAATGCCTCGGTGACCAATGGCACCGCCGCTGGTGCGTTGGTCAGCGTGAGCAGCTTGGGCTCGGGCAATGTGGCCGCAGCCGCAGTGCAGTCTCTGGCCAATGGTGCGACTGGCGTACCGGCGACTCTGACCAGCTCGTTTACTGCCAACGACGTGGTCAAGACCTCCTCGGGAACCCTTAATCAGCAACTGACTGACCCGAACTCTGCGGCGCAATTTGCGGTCGTGACTTATCCGGTCAACGGCAGCACGGTAACCGACTTCGCTGCGATTGGCACCGGCGGCAACATTGTGCCGTACAGCACCCTGGCGACCTACTTTGGTGATGGCTATTTCGGCAACGGCACCGCCCAAAGCACCGCGGTGTTGGCCGGCAATCTGGGTCTCACGGGAGCCAACACGGACATTCCGGCCACCGCGACCGCGATTACGGTGGGCGGTAACTTCGTGCTCAATTCCCTGCGCTTCAATCAACCGAACACCGGATCTGGCGCGACCTTTAACTTAAACGGCAATCTTGGACTCAGCGGCTTGCTGGTGAGTGCCAACGTGGCCGGCTCGGGCGGATCGCCCACCACGATCCAAGGCAGCGGTAATTTGATGGCGGCCAATCCCGGTGGTGAATTGAACATCATTGCTTATTCCCCGCTCGTGTTGAGTGCGAACGTGGTGGACAATGTCTCCCCGAGCAATCTGACGAAATCCGGCAACAGCAACTTGACGCTTACCGGCAATAATACCCTGAGCGGTACCGTCTATGCGGCCGGCGGCAACATCATCCTCAGCGCGCCGGGCGGCGGAAACACTTCGCTGGCGGCAGTAAATGCGACGCTGGCGGTCTCTGGCCAGGGTGGCAATTTCCTTTTTGACAGCAGTATTCTCAACGTGAGTGTTGGTGGGTTGGTGGGTGCCGGCTCGGTGAACCTTGCCAATAACGCTCCCACCCCGAGCCCTGTGACGTTGACCTTCACGCCGCCGGCGAGCATCAGCAACGTATACTCCGGTGCCTTGACTGGTCCCGGCAAAGTGGTAGTCAATGGCCCCGGCCAGCAGACCTTGAGCGGCAACAGCAATTATACTGGCGGCACGATTCTCAACGGCGGCACGCTGGGCATTGGCAGCGGCAACGCCCTGGGCACCGGCTCTCTGCTCATTAATGCGGGCAGTCTTGATGCCGCCCCGGGGAACACGACTTTGAATTCGATTCCCATCACGTTCGGCAATACCTACATCAATTTTGCCGGCTCGGGCAATTTGGCCATCAACAACATCAACAATCCCATCAACGCTGGCAATCTGGACTTCGACCTTAATGTGGTCAAGAACACGCTGACCGTCGGCTCGATCACGAGTAACCTCGTGTTTACCGCGAAGTTGCCGGGAGCGGCTTTGCCACCGAATTCAACATCAGGAGCTAATTATATAATTGTCGAATTGATTGACCCAAAAGCGAACAATGCTATATCAAGTGTAGTTACGACGGTGGGGAGCGCGTCTCTGCCCGCCGTTGCCGGAACTCTGCCAGGGGCCACTACGGTTGTGGTTAATCTGGCCACCAACGCCACCGGGTCCGTCACGACCAAGCTTTCCGATATCGTAAATCTTATCAACTCTAACGCCACTGCAAACTCCGTGTTATCGGCAAATCTGGGCGGTGCAACCAGTGATCCCAACACCCTTGCTGGGCCTGTCTGGGCCGCCAATCTCACCGGCGGCAACAGCACCGTTCCGGCCACGGCGACGTTAGATTTCGGCACGGGAGGCTTGTTCGGCTCAGGCAATCTGGCAGTTTCGGGAAATGGCACCCTGAATCTCGCGGGCAGCAGCGCGTCGCCTAGCGGTGCCGTCTTCACCGGCAACTATTTTGTGGGTCCTGGCGCGACGCTGTTGGTACCGAACAATTCCTACAATCTCGGGCCGAATCCCAGCTCCGCCCGAAACTACATCAACTTGGTAGACGGTAGCACGCTGAGTTTTGGAACAGGTAATTTCGCCTTGGGCGCCAACCAAACAATCAACGTCCTTGGCGGCAACGTGACCATTTTCTCGGGCAACACCAGTCTAAATTTTGGCCAAGATGTGGATGGGGGCGTGACGCTGGCCAATACCGCAGCGGCTTTTGCCGGGTCGGGCAATATCATCAAGACCGGCCCAGGCACCTTGTTGAGCTATTCCACTAATTCGACCTTTACTGGCAACATTTATGTGCAACAGGGCGTCCTGGCGAACGGCAATATTACCGGGAATGCTTTTGGTGCAGGCACTGGCCTCAACGTTCACTTGCAAGGCAATGGGGCGACCTTGTGGATTCAAGCCATTCAGGTGGGTGGGGTCGCTTTCCGCAGTAATCTCATTATTGATCCCAGCCCGACGAGTAATAACAACACCAGTTTCTTGGTCACGTCCAAGGAGACGAATTCCGCATCTGCCGGTGGCGACAACAATATTGTTAACGGCAGCATTGTGAGTTCGGCTAGCAATGTTACGTTGGAACTCGTTTTTGTCGGAAATGTCGGCACTACGATCTCCACGAACGGCACTAATGTCGGATTCAACGGCACCTTCGTGCTCAATGCGCTTTTCCCGCAACAATATGCCTACCGTCTCACGGCAGCAACTGGTTACGCCAACAGTTCCGTCACCCCCGCGGGAGGCAGCACCGGTTTGCTGGCTAACGGCTCGTTGCCGGTTGTCACCGGCGGTCCTGGCAGTCCGAATGCCACGTTTAACTTTGGCGATTCGACAACGATCTTTCCCGGGTCTTCATTCGCGCTCGGCGCCACTTCCGCAGCCAATGGCTATGTCTACTTTGGCGACCTCACCGGCGGCACTTCCGGAACCTTCCTGGGTGGTGAAGGCCAATTAAGCCAAGGCGGCATTAATGTGAGCAACATAAATGGGCAAGTAACGTACGTGACAGGCGGCCTTAATCACCCGCTCTCCACTTGGAATGGCATCTTGAACGACTCGAATAGCACGACCACTAGCGTAAGCAAGGTCGGTACGGGCACATGGGTTTGGACTAATAACAACTTGAATGAGGGCAACACCTTTATAGCCGGGGGCGTATTGCAAATTGGCAACGGTACTGCTTCGGGTCAGTTGGGGATTGGCTTAAATGGTGTAGCCAGCACCGTGGTGGACACGGCGCTCCTGGCCTTTGATCGTAGTGACAACTACAACGTCAAGAATCAGATTACCGGCACCGGCAATGTGGAGCAGCGCGGCACTGGAGTTTTGGCGCTGAACGGAAGTAACAACTATACCGGCACGACGATTTTGACGTCGGGCACGCTCCAGACGAACTTTATCGGTAACAGTTATGTGAACAGCCCACTGGGTGCCCCGTCCACGCTGCCCAATGGCCTGATCTTCAACGGCGGCACGCTGCAATATGTGGGGCCAGGCGGATCGTCCACGCGTATGTTTACGCTATCCCCGAACGGCGGCACGTTCGACGCCTCGGGCGTAAGCGGGAATGTGGATGCCGGGGTCATTTCCATCTTGGGCGGCGGCGTGCCCGGAGTGGCGCCATCCAATACCACGACCTTTGCGTCGGGGACCTCCCTCGTTTACACGGGAGCGTCCACCGGGGTGCTGGACAACAACACGACCATCACTTACGTGCAAGGCACCGGCCCGACGACGACCGTGACAGCGGTAAACGGCAATGCCATCACGGTGACCTTGGCCAATGGCGGCGATCTGGCCACGAATGTGGCGGCGGCCATTGCCAGCAATGCTTCGGCGGCGGCGCTGGTGACGGTAACGGCTTCCACCCAATTGACCATGGCCAACCCCGGCGTTTTGGGCGTCAGTGGCACTGGCGCGGCGGAGAGCCTCACGCTCACGGGTACCGGGTCCGGCTATATGCAGCCGATCTTCGTGGATGATGGGGCGGGCCAAACCTCGCTGACCAAAACCGGTACGGGCATTTGGACCCTTGACGGAGCCCAGCTTTATTCCGGCGCCACCACGGTTTCCGCCGGCACGCTCCAAATCAATGGGACGCTGGTGAATTCGAATGTATTGGTGACGGGCAACAGCACGACCCACGGCACGCTGAGCAATATCAACAGCAACGGCGTCATCAGTCAAAACGTGACGCTGTCCAACAATGGCACGCTCAGCCCGGGCAATGGAGTGATCGGGACGATAACGGTGGGCAACCTCACCTTCGGCTCCGGTGGTATTTACAACATCGAGCTGGACCCGAGCACGGGCACCAACCACACCTTTGCCGGCACGAGCCTGAACTCGGACCTCGTGCACATCCTGCATAATCTTAACACCTCGAGTAACGGCGGCTTCTTCAACTTTGTGGTGTTGGGCACAACGATTCCCTTCACGACGCCGGGCACTTATGCGATGTTCCAGATGGATCCGTCTGCGACACTGACGGGTTCCTTCACCAACTTAAACCCCTTGGGGGCGCAAGTCGGTTTCGGATACACCTTGGCGCCGCTGGGCTCGAATAGCAGCATTATCGCCGCGACCATCAGTTTCACCGCCGTGCAAGGAACGTGGACGGGCAATACCAGCCTGACCGGCAATTGGAGTAACACGACCCTGTGGGGCAATGCCACCACGCACATCGTCCCGAATGCGCCCGGCGCACTGGCTGTGTTCCCGGCCATCCAAGCCCTTAACGGCAATGTTACGGTGAACGTGGACGGTAGCTTCACCATTGGTAATCTGACCTTCTCCGGGCCAAACAATTACACGCTCGCCGGCACCCAGGCGCTGACGATGAACAACAGTGGCAGCGCGGCGATCGTCTTTGTGCAAGGTGGCAACCATACGGTCAATGTTCCGCTGGCATTGGCGCAGCCGATTGGTTTGAGCATCAACGCCCTGAACAACACGGGAGTCACTTTGGCCGGCAATATTTCCAACGGCGCGGGTGGCCCGGCTAATTTGACGGTAATTGGCGCCGGTAACGTCAGCTTGTTTGGCACCAATACCTATAACGGCACCACCACGCTGGGCGCGGGCACCGTTATCATTAACAACGCCAAGAGCCTTGGTGCGGGCCCGCTGGCGCTGGCGGGTAGCGTGGTGCAATGGGATCCGAGCACCGTCAATGACACCACGCCGCTGTCGGCCCATTTGGCAGTCGGCACGGTGGCCGCCAATACCGGCATCAACTTCGTCGCCAACACCACGGGAACCCCGGCTCTGGCGGGACCGAATGGTAACAATGTCACCGTCACGTATGTCAATGGTAGCGGCAACCTCGCGAACACGACGGCCGTGGCCTCGGGCAATACGATAACGGTTACTTTGGGTACGGACGCCAATGGCGTGGTAAATGCCACGGCGGCCAATGTCCTTAGCGCGATTACTGCGAACGCCAGTGCGGCGGCGCTGGTCGTGGCGACCAATACCAGCGGCAGCAACGGCAGCGGCCTCGAATCGGCGCTGGCGCCCATCACTTTGGCGGGCGGCGCTCTCGAACTGGGCGACTTTTCCAATCCGACGCTCTATCCCAATCGCGTCATCACCCTCGCCAGTGGGGACAATGCGTTTAATGTTCCGTCCGGCTTGACTGTCACTCTGGCGGGCAATATCGGCAACGGCAGTATTGCCAACTTGGTGAAGACGGGCGGTGGCACGCTGGCGCTGGCGGGCTTGAACGCGAGCACGACTGCCGGTTACGTCGGCAATACGACCATCAACGCCGGCACCATCCTGTTCTCCGCCCTGACTAATTTTGGCTTGGGCAATATCCATGTCAATGGCGGCACACTGCAATGGGCCCAGGGCACGACCACGGATTTGTCCCAATTTAACATCTTCACGGATCCCAATGGCGCGACATTTGACACCAACGGCAACAACATCACGCTGGCCAATCCAATTGGACGGGCGGGCAACGGCAACCTGACCAAGAGCGGCAACGGCATATTGACCCTCTCGGCGAGCAGCAATGCCGGCAACCTCACGAAGAATGTCATTATCAACGCTGGCACCACCGGGACGGTGCTGAGCGGCATCAGCATTACGAATGACCTCCAATTGGGCACCGTGCCGACCCAAGTCCAAGCGGGCGCGATCACCTTGAATGGCGGCGCCTTGCTGGTGGGCTCGACTCCGAATGCCACGAATCCGCCGGTCCTGGCCATCAGCAACAATCGGACGATCTCGATTGGCAATGGTACGGCGGGCAACTTCAACGGCACGCTCAATATTCCCACCAATACCGTCCTGAGCTTGGGCAGTGTCATCGCAAATAATGGCAACAGCAACGGCACGCTCATCATTCAGGGGGGCGGCACGTTGCTCTTTACGAGCGCTGTACCGAACACCTACGGCGGCGGCACCATAATTAACAACACAAATATCAGCTTTGGAAACGTCCAAACGGGCGGTGCGGGAAACCAGTTGGGAAGTATTACGGGCGGGATTGAAATGAAAGGGACGTCCACAATTTTCTATAACGGGGTAGGTGGCGTGCCCAACCAGATGACGATTGATGCCGGAGCAAACGTGACCCTGACTACGCTTGGCTTCTCCAATGCCAAGCAGTCTTTTATTGGAAACTACACCGGCTCGGGCAATTTGACACTGATCATGGAGCCGGACACCTCCCTTAACGGCACGTTGGTTAACTTCACGGGCTTTACCGGCAATGCGACTCTTACCAGCTCTCGGTTCCGCATTGACTCGGGAGTTGGGTTCTTTACCAACGCCAATGTAAGCCTATCTCCGGGAACGGTGGTCGGTTCGCAACAAGGCCATAATAGCAGTTTGGGTGCATTAAATGGCGATGCGAGCAATGCCGTGACCGGCGGCACAACCAATGCTGGCGCCGTTACTTGGCACTTTGGGGTGGCGGGTCACACGTCCACTTTTGGCGGCAATATCACGGACTGGAATCCTATCGCCAGCGTCACTACTGTCGTAATTGATGCCGGCACGCAGGTCTTTGCGGGAGTGTCGCCAAATATCAGCAACATGACCGGCTTGCTAAATCTCCTTACGACGGTTGCGCAAAACGATCCCAACGGAGCGACCCCGGCCAACCATGCCGCTGGACCTTATTACTATACCAGCGCGGATCCCAAACTGAATGCGGCGACGCCCGGCATCGGCAATGCCTGGACGGGTACTACCACCATCAATCCCGGCGCCATTCTGCAAGTTGGCGACCTGCAGGAATCCAATGTTACGCTCGGCTGGCGCAATGCGGCGGGCGACATCCAGGACAATGGCACCTTGCGTCTTGCGCTCATGGGAATCACAACGAATCTGACTGACATGATTGGTGGCCCGAACTCCACGATTGTCGGCTCCGGCGGAGTGCAGGACTGGATGGGCGGCACCGTGATTCCGGACCACAACACGATTAACAATAGTTACACCGGAGCGACCGAGTTGGACGCCGGCATCTGGAAGCTGTCGGCTTTGCCCAATGCCGGCATTAACAGCGGCATTGGCCAGGGCAATACTTTTGCCAGCAGCCTCGTGCTGAATGGTGGCACCTTGCAATACGTGGGCACCGGTGATGCGACCAACCGCCTCTTTACCTTGGGCAATACTTCCTCGGCCGTGGGGTCGGCGGGTGGCACAATTGACTCGAGCGGCACCGGCGGATTGAATTTCAACAATTTGGGTTCACTGGGCGTCGCGGACTCGTTGGTCTCGCCGACGTTGGTTTTGACCGGCAACTATGCCGGCATCAACACCCTGGCTGCGGCGATCGGCGACAGCGCCAACGTCACCAACAGCCATGCTCCCACTAATTTGGTCAAGGATGGCAATACTGTGTGGACCCTGGCCGGGATCAGCAACTACACGGGCACGACGACCATTGCCAACGGCCGGCTGGGCGTAACCGGCACCCTGGGCAATACGGCGGTGAACTTGGCCAGTGCTTCGGCCGCCCTCGTTGGTTCCGGCTCCATCGGTGGGACTGTAACCATGACGCAAGGCAGCGTCTCTCCGGGCTACAATGTCGTATCCGACGGTGCGGGTGGCTCCACCATCATTGGTGGCCCGGCCCTGGTCAGTGGCAATTATGTGGGAAGTAATCTCACCGTCGGCGGCTTAAACGCCTCCAACGGCTTGCTCAGCTTCACGTTTAATCCGGTCCCGGGCAACACCGCTTTGGGCACCACGGACATGTATAACGGTTTTGTGGTAACCAAACCGAACAGCCTGGCACTCGGGACGAATTTGACCTTCAACTTCTATGCGTTTAATGGCTCGGCGAATATTTCGACCAACCTCAATACTCCCTGGACCACCACCGGTTACTACAATCTGGCCCAGTTTTCGGGTAATTTGAGCGGCGTGACCGGGGCCAATCTCAGTCTGCTTTCGGGCGCAAATGTCACCCATGCGCAATCGGGCGACGTTTATTTCTTTGGCGTCACAAACGCCGGGAACAACACCAATTATCTCTATGTGAACATTGCGTTGGTTCCCCCGGCCTACAGCTGGTTTATCACGGGCGATGGCTTGTGGAGCAACTCGAGCAACTGGTTTAGTGGCGAGGCGGGAGTTGGTGCCGGCAATACTGGCGTCGTGGCGACGTTCCCGGCCTTCAATCCCACCTTGGCCAATGTGACCATGGACGTCAACCCGTTGCTTAAAGGGATGACCTTCACCAGCCCCAACCCCTATAATATCGTCGGCAATTCCGGCAAGTTCATCAGCTTCAGCAACGGGGGCAATGCCAGCACCATTGCCGTCAACAACGGCAACGATACCATTGCGGCGAATTCCGTCGTGGATGGGGGCGGCTTGAATGTCAACGTCGTCGCGAATTCGACGCTGACCGTCAGCGGCAATATCGCCCAAAGTGCCTCGGCAGCTGTGAACGTCGGTGGCAACGGCACTCTGGCGCTCTCCGGAACCAACACCTTCACGGGCGGCCTGACTCTTGCCGCCGGCAACCTGGATATCAATTCGGCTGCGGCGCTGGGCAACACCGCCAGTGTGTTTACGATTAACGGTGGCAACATTGACAATACCAGCGGTGGTGCGGTGACGGTCATCGCCAATAACCCGCTGGTGCTAAACGCCACCTTGAACTTCCTCGGCAGCCAGGATCTCGCGCTTGGTTCCGGTGCGGTGACCCTCAAGAGTTCCTCCCAGACCATCAACGTCGCCGGTTCCAACCTGACCCTTGGCGGCTTGATTGGCGACGCGGGCCATGGGTACGGCCTGGCGGTTTCCGGCGCGGGCAATCTCGTCCTGAGCAACACGGGCACCCACACTTACACGGGCCTCACCCTGATTCAAAATGGCAATCTCACCCTGGCAGGCAGCCTTGCTTCCGCGGTGAATACGACGGGCAATTCTTCGCTGACGCTGAGCGGCGGCAATCAGACCACGGGCACGGTGACCATCGGGGGTAACAGCACCACGGTCTCGGGCAGTGGCAACCTGGCCAGCACGCCGGTCATTGTCAGCTCCGGCGACGCCAATGTTTCAGCTAACATTACTGGATCCTCCAGCGTGACGCAGAACGGCAATGGAACGCTGACCTTGGGCGGTACTAACACCTTTACCGGGGCTCTGGCCCTGAACAGCGGCTCGCTGGCCTTCAACTCCACCACGGCGGCGGGTAACGGCAACCTGGTCTTTAGCGGGGTCCTGGTAAATGGCACTGTCACCAACGGTACTCTGCCCAACGGCACGGTGGTCAATCACGGGAATTTCAACAACGGCAGCCTTAATGGCACTCTGGCCAACGGCACCACCCTGACCGCCGTGATGGTCAATGGCACGGTCATCAATGGCACGCTGGCCACGGGTACGATAGTCAATAACAGTGGCAGCGCCTTGGCGCTTACGACCAACAACCCCGTTTACCTGAATGGCGGCGTCGCCTTCGGTGGTACGAAGAACCTCAATCTCGGCAACGGGGCGGTGACGCTCAACGGCGATTCGATTATCACCCAGGGCAATAGCTTGAGCACTTTGGAATTGGATGGCAATTTGACCGGCAATTCTTTTGCGCTGACGACCACCGGCAACGGCCGCCTCCTGCTGGGTGGCAGCACCTTTGTACTCGATAACGGGGCGGCGACCACCGCCCGCCTGGCCATCAACAACCCGGTCACTTTCCTCAGCGACTCCACCATCACCGCCAATGTCGCTTCGGCGAATGTCCCGGCGGTCATGATCGGCAGCGGCGGCAATGTTGGTCTGAGTGGCAACAGTTTCTTGACGACCAATGGCGAGGTTCTCGTCGGCACCGCCAATACCAGCGTGCTGAATTTCTCCGGCAATACGCTGACGGCAAACGACCTGCTGGTGGGCGCACCGACGGGCAAGGCCAACAGCACGGCCACCGTGAACCAAACGGGTGGAACGGTTGTACTTACGGGCGTGAACGGGAGTCTGGCCTTGTCGTTGTCCTCAAATGTCAATGTGGTTACGGATGTCGTCACGGGCACCTCCGCTACGTTTACGGGCAATGGCGCCTACGTGCTGGGCAACGGCACAGCCAATAGCGCGACTTTGATCTCCGGCAATATCGGCCGCACCGCCAACGGCAGCGGCACCTTCCTCGCACGCGGTGGCGTGATCGTCGCTCAGTCCGACAGCACGAGCTTTATTTCGAATCTCACGAGCGCCAATGTCGGGGCGGGTGGCTTGGTGCTCAATACCGGTGGCCACAACATCACCATCACCCAGAATTTCACGACGGATTCGGGCTTGGGCGGTGCATCCGATGGTGGCATTACCTACACCGGCGGCGGTCAAATTAATCTCGGCACGCCGAGCATAACGACGGTCAACTCCTACAAGGGGAATACCACCATCACCAACACCACGCTGATTTTGGGCACCTCCACCAGTTCGGGTTCCAGGTTTACGGGCGGCACGATTTCGGTGAACAATGGCACCCTTGACTCGTTCAGCAACAGTTTGAACCAGGCCGTCGTGATCAACAGTGGCGGCAATGTCATCACCGAGGGTGGATCGCAATTCGGCGGCGGGATCACGGTAAACAACGGCGGCATCCTGCGGGGCAACGGCCCGACCAACATCACAGCTTTGTCCGTCCTCGCGGGCGGCACGTTCCAATCCGGTACCGTATCGGGCAGTTCGTTCACCCATACCACGGTCAATGGCACAATGACCGTGGCCAGCGGCGCCTTCCTGCCGTTCTACTTCCAAGATGGCAGCGCCCAAGCCACCGGTACAACTCAAGCCAACGGGATTACCCAGATTCAGCTGACGGGTTCGTCCCTTGACGACTTTGCCGGCAACGCCGTGAATTTTGACCTGTTCCAGGCCAACGGCAACCCGCTGTTCGCTTCGGGCACCTACCCGCTGATCACCTCGACCAACGGCGTCGCCAACGTAACCAACTTCGTCTGGGACAACAAGCCAACGTTCGGCAACTTCAGCTACACTTTCGGAATCAGCGGCAATGGCAATACGGTGACCGTGCAACTTTCCAGCACCTTGGTGCCCAATGAGTGGGTTGGTGGGACGGGCGGAAGCTGGGGTAATTCCACCTTCTGGAGCTTTATCACCCCGAGTTCCTCGGAGTCCGCGCTGCCGCCGAGCGGCGTTGGCCCCGCCTTTGCCATCACCTTTGCGGACGGTTTCTCCTCCGGGACCAATACGATCACCCTCGATGGCAGCCGGACCGTGGGCAGCCTGACCTACTTCAGTGCGAATCCCTACGTCATCGCCCAAGGCACCGGTGGCAGTCTGACCATTGATAATGGCAGCGGCAACATCGCCAGCCTGATTGTTGCCCAAGGCAATGACTCCATCAGCGCCCCGGTGATCATCACGGCCAACAGCACTCTCTCCGCCAACATCGCCGGTTCGTCAACGTTTACACTCAGTGGCCCGATTTCCGGCGCCAGCGACAAGGGCATCACCCTGGTCGGCAACGGCACGGTGATCATGTCCGGCAATAATTCCTACAATGGCCCCACGGTCATCAACCATGGCACCTTGGTACTGGCGGGCAATAACTCGATTAACGGCACGATCACGCTGAATGCCACGGCTACCCTCGACTTGAATAACGCCACGGCGCTCGGTACCAGCTCGGTTGTCATCAACGGTGGCAACCTTGACAACACGAGCGGCTCAGCCAAGACGCTTGTCGGCGCGAACACCTACACATGGAATGGCAACTTCTCTTACCTCGGGTCGAACAGCTTGACGACGGGCTCGGGCAATATCATCATGACCCAGGGCATGACCTTGAATGTGGCGAACGGGAGCCTGACCCTTCCGGGCACCATCATTGATGCCGCCACGAGCACGACTGGAAATTCGTTAACGGGCACTTCCACCTTTACCAAGTCTGGCAACGGAACGCTGAACATTACGGGGGTTAACGGCTCGGTTAATTTGTCGGGCAGTTTTGTTGGGGCGACGGGCAATATTGCCATAAATGGCACGCAACTGTATTCCACGGTTAGCGTGGTGGATGTTGCGGGTGGCTCACTCATTCTTTCGGGCGGCAATAATCGTTTGCCGGGGGGCGCGACGCTGGATTTGGGCGACGGCGCCAATGGCAGCGGCGTGTTAGTCCTTGGCAACGTCTCCGGCGTCGCGAATCAGACCTTAAGCAGCCTGAATGTTCTCGGCACGGGCGCGAATAACGCCATCGTGGGCGGGAGCGGCTTGGTCTCCACCCTTACGTACAGCAACGCCGGCAGCGGCCTGCACCCCTACAGCGGGCTGTTGGGGGCCGGCAACGGTAACTTCACCGTCAGCGCGCTTAACGAACTGGCCCTGACCAAGCTGGGTGTCAGCACCTTGTTCCTCTCGGGTAACAACACCTATTTCGGCCCGACCAAGATCAACGGTGGGACAGTGCGTATTGTGGCGGACAATAATCTCGGCGCGCCCAACGGCGCCTTGGTTATTGGGCCCGGCAATGCCACGGCCGCCGCCTTGGAAATTGCGGGCAACGTCGCAATGACCAACCGCACCATCACCATCAATGGCACGAACACCAGCCTGGTAATTGACGCCAACGATACGCTGACCTTGGGCAATCAAACGACATTGACGTCCGGCAGCAACGCAGAGCCGCTCAACCTCAACGGCGTCAATGCCAACAGCACTCTGGCGTTGAATGGCACGAACACCACGTACACCAGCGCCACGAATATCAATGGTGGCAAACTCCTGCAATTGTCCGCCAACGTCGTGCCGGGGAATACCGCGGTGACGGTGGGGGTCAATGGCACCTTGGATCTGGGTGGCCTTAACGGCAACATCGGTTCCCTGGCCGGTGGCGGCAATGTGACCTTCGGTACCGTTATCGCCCCGACGATCGTCCCGGCTTTGGCCGGCAACGGATTGACGGTGGGCAATAACAACACCTCGACGACGTACACCGGCATTCTGTCTGGCAACGGCAATTTGGTGAAGGTTGGCACGGGTAACTTTACCCTCGGAGGCAACAACACCTTTGTCGGCCAGACGAACATCACGGCTGGCACGCTCACCGTCAACAGCAGCCTTGCCCTGCAGTCCAGCGACGTGAATTACAACGTTGGGGACGGCAACCTCGCCTTTGGGCCGACGGTCACCAGTGCGACGTTTGCGGAACTGAATGGCAATAAGAGCATCGTGCTGACCAACACCAACGGCACCGCCGCCGGTGTGGCGCTGACGGAAGGCGACGGCAGTGACACCACCTTCTCAGGCAATTTGAGCGGCTTGGGCTCGCTGGTGAAAGTGGGCAACGGCACCATGAACTTGAGCGGCAGCGCGAATTTCACTGGGGCCGGCAGCTCGATCACCGTCAACGCGGGCACGCTGAACCTGTTTGGCACCAACAATACTTATGCCGGCGGAACGAACATCGGGGTTAATGGCACGGCGGTCTTTGGCGATGTCAACAATGGCACGGTGCCCAGCATTCCCGGCAATATCGCCAATAACGGCACACTGTACATCAATCAATCAACCAGCACCCCAACGGTGACGACCTTCGCTAATGTCATCAGCGGCACCGGCACCACCAACATCTTTGGCGCCGGCGTATCGGTTGTTTCCAATACTTCGACCTACAAGAGCATCTACACCAACTACAGCACCACGCCCGGCCTGGGGGTGACCGTCACGGGCAGCATCCTGGTGCTCACGGCCAATAACACAAACAGCGGCAGCCTTAACCTCAATAGCGGCGGATTGGTGGTCAACGGCAAGGTGGCGGCGGTGGTTAATGTCAGCAGTGGCACCTACCTCGGCGGCCATGGCAACATTAACGCGGATGTCATTGACGACGGCAGCACGGCGCCGGGTATCAACGAAACCATGAGCTACGCCAACCTCGGCGCCACCGGCCGCACCATCGGCACGGCCTCAGCCCTCGATGTCCTGACCATTTCGGGCAACTTGATTTGGAACCCGGACAGCACCATCAACATCTTCCACTTGAACAGCGCCAATTCCACGGCCACTTCGGACCGGGTCGTCGTCCAAGGCAACGTTTCCTACGCCGGCAACGGGCTTTCGGAAATTGACGTGGACTTCCAAGACACTGGCTTCTACGACGGCGTTCACCCGACGACCTACACACTGCTGACCTCGGCCAACGACATGCGTAACCTGGGTCTGTCGCTGAGCCAGTTCAAGGCCCTGAACGTCTGGGCGGGCGGCGCGGGCAGCACCTTCAATCAGAGCCAATTTATCTTCGCCAATGGCGGCACGGCGCTGGAGTTTGTGGTGGTGCCGGAGCCCTCGACCTGGGGCCTCCTGGCCGGTGGCGCAATGCTCCTGCTCGGTTTGCGCCGCAAGCGCCTGTTAGCCAGCGCGGGCAAGTCGGTTGCTGACGATCGTGCATAACCGTAGCGGAATTTTGTGATGCAAGTTTCTCGTCCGCCCATGCGCCAGTGTGGGCGGACGTTTCTTGGCCGGTGAGGGTGGGGCCAGCGCTCGCGCTGCGCCAGGAACGTGAGCAACGGCGAAGACGAAATCTTTCAACTCTTCCTCTTCCAAAAAGTGGGCCCGGCCGGACTTGAACCGGCAACCAAAGGATTATGAGTCCTCTGCTCT
>CAZLPS010000007.1:43325-97216 GCA_964561455.1 uncultured Opitutales bacterium | reverse complement strand
TCGCTGGTTCAAATCCAGCCCCTGCACCTTTTGGAAGGCCCGTCCGGCAGATGCTGGACGGGCCTTTGCCATATTATAGGATGACCGAGGGTAAAAAATACCAAGTTTATCTCCTGCGAAACGCTGCCGGACGGCAATACATTGGCGTGAGCGAGGATATCGTTGTGCGACTGGGCCAGCACAATGCCGGGGAATCAACGTGGACGGCCAAATACCGCCCCTGGCGGCTGGTTTGGTGCAGTGAAGGTATGCCACTCGGTGAAGCCCGCAAGCTGGAGAATTTACTAAAACGGCAAAAGGGCGGGCGGGGCTTGCAGGCCCTGTTAGAGCGCAACGGCTATTTTCTCTAACCTGTTGAACCAGCGATCCCGCCACCGGCGGGATTATGAGCCTGACGAGCTACCAGGCTGCTCTACCCTGCAGTAAAGTGTTAAGAGGGTCAATTTGCCGCCTAACCGGCCAAATGCCAAGGTGTGAATGAATTTATCGGATTGGCCGGGCATATGGCGCTTCTTTTCATTTCTCATTTCCACCCCCTTCGCCCTGGGCATGCCGTCTGAATGCTTAATTTCCCATGCTTAATTCCCTCAGTACGCGGTCTTGGGCGGCCTGAGCACCTGCCCGACCGTGCGGAACATGATCTGAATATCGAGCCCCAGCGTCCAGTTGTTGATATAATCCAAATCGTAACGCACGCGTTTCCGGAGTACTTCGACATCGGTGATTTCCCCGCGGTAACCCAGCGACTGGGCCAACCCCGTGATGCCCGGCTTGGCAAAATGCCGCATGGGGTACACATCCACATACTGGTGAAACAGCACGTCATGCTCCGGCAAATGGGGCCGCGGGCCCACGCAACTCATCTCCCCCCGCAGGACATTGATGAACTGCGGAAATTCGTCCAGGCTCGTGCGCCGCAGCCATTGGCCAAAGGGAAACACCCGCGGGTCGCCCTTCGTGGCCTGCCGGCTTTCCTGAATCGGCTTGCCCGATGACTCCAAATTCATCGTGCGGAATTTGAACAGCACAAACTCCCGGCGGTTGAAGCCCCGCCGCCGCTGCTTGAAAAACAGGGGCCCTTCCGACTGCATCCGGTGCCCGACCCACACAAGGGGAACCAAGACCGGCAGGACCAGGAACACGACCGGAATGCTCACCAGCAAATCAAAGGTTCGCTTGACAAACCGGTTCAGCACATTCTCGAGCGGCTCTTCGCGCAACATGAAGAACATGTGCCCCGACTCGGTCACCGGAATGAGTGGCTGGGGGAAAATTCCCGCCCACGGATTGTAAATCAACAGCCGGCAGCCCTCCGTGTCGCACACGTTGGCCACGCGCCGCACCAATTCCGGCGATTCCCGGGTGCCGAGCAGGATGACTTGGTGGATGTTGCGGTCGCGCACCACATTTTCCAAATCGTACACCGAGCCCAGCACAGGCCACGGCGTTTGCCCTGCGCCCCCGCCGTGCCAGGTCAATTGTCCGGCAATTTCGTAGCCCACCGCCGCGGTGGATTCGATCCAATCGCGCACCCGCAGGGCGGACTCGACATTGCCCACAATGAGGCAGGAGCGCAAATTGCGCCCGGAGAACATGATTTTGGCGAGGCGCGCCGGCGCAAACAGGTTCAACAAAAACAACATCAGCCACGCCACGCCAATGTACGCGCCCAGCATCGTGCGGCTGATGATTTCGTTCTTGGTCACAAAGAACATGCCGAAGACCAGCGCCGCGAGAATTGCCACCTGCCGGTAACTGACGCGCCAGGCCCACTCCAGCCGCGGCGTCGGCCCGCTGTGCTCCCGATACAGATTATTCCCCATCAGCCCCGCGACCAGGGCGACCCCCATGTAAGTAAGCACATTCGCCGGCGTAAAATCCGCCCCTTTCGCCAGGACCAACCACGCCATGGCCACCACCAGGAACAGTAGCGGCAACGCCACTACCACCATGGCGCCAAGCATGCGGTATAATCCTCTCGTGCGGTGATGAATCATCGTTTGGGCAGGAATTCGGTCATAGCAGCAGTGTCAACCCTCCCTGCTACAGCAGCTAGTGGTCCCATTGAATCGCAACCCGCCCGCGAGGGCAATTCCGAAACGCGGCCCCCGCCGCCCGCCCACCACCGGTAGTTGTAAAAAAATCTTCAACTCCCGAACCATTTGCGCCGGAAAAAGTCCAACGTCTTTGTTCCGCGCAAGCCGCGGCCCGATCGCGGGCTGTGGTGGGCGGCACGGAGCCATCCGGCTCTGCAACCCAACTTCCATAAATCCCATGAAACTCACCTTCTTTACCCGCAGCACGTTTGCCATTCTCTCCGTCGCCGCCCTGGGCGGCGGCGCCTTCGCGCTTTGGGCCGCCGACAACCACGGGGTCCACGCGCCGCTTAAGTTTCAAATTGACACGAAAGCCATTGACCGCGATGCCGGCGCGCGCGTGAGCTACGCCAGCATTGTGAAGAAAGCCGCGCCCAGTGTGGTATACATCTCCTCCAGCAAGACCCTGCGCGCGCCCCGGATGAGCATTGACCTGAATGATCCCGCCATCCGCCGGTTCTTTGGCGGCCAGATTCCCGGGTCATTGCAGCCGCGCAATCTGACCCAGGAAAGCCTTGGGTCCGGCGTCATTGTCAGCAATGACGGCTATATCCTCACCAACAACCATGTCATTGATGGGGCCGACGAAGTCACGGTCTCGATCGGCGAACCCCGCAAGGACTACCCGGCCACCGTGGTGGGACGGGATGCCAAGGTGGACGTCGCCGTGCTGAAGATTGACGCCTCCGGCCTGCCCGCAGTCACCCTCGGGGACAGCGATCAGCTCCAGGTGGGCGACACCGTTTTCGCCATCGGGAACCCCTTTGGCATCGGCATGACGGTGACGCACGGCATCGTCAGCGCCCTGGGCCGCGGCGGCCTGGGCATCGAAGCCTATGAAGACTTCATTCAGACGGACGCGGCCATCAACCCCGGCAATTCCGGCGGCGCACTGATTGACACCCAGGGGCGCGTCGTTGGTTTGAACACCGCGATTCTGAGCGAGAGCGGCGCCTCGAACGGCGTCAGTTTTGCCATTCCCGTAAATCTGGCCCGCTCGATTGCCGACCAGCTCGTCAGCAAAGGCAAGGTGGACCGCGCGTTTCTCGGGGTCGGACCGCAGGACCTGACCTCCGATTTTGCCGCAGAATTCGGGACAGCCCAAGGAGCGCTGCTCGCGGAAGTCCTGCCCGGGTCACCGGCGGACAACGCCGGCCTCAAACACGGGGATGTCATCACGAAAATCAACGGTGAGGAAATTGCCGACGCCCGCCACTTGACCCTCGCCGTCGGCAATTTGTCCCCCGGCACGGCGGTCTCCGTGGAATACGTCCGCGACGGGAAAACCCATACGGCGAAAATTGAACTCGCCCCGCAGCCCGGGCAAACGTCGCCCGTCAGGAACCGCCCGGGCGGCGGCGCCACGCGCAGCAATCCCGCGCCTGCGCCGAAAGAAGATGGCGTGCTCAACGGGGTCACGGTTGCCGATCTCACGCCCCAGTACCGCGCCCAACTGCAACTGCCCCGTACCGCGACGGGCGCTGTCGTCACTCAGGTTGACCCCGCGAGCGCCTCAGCCCGCGCGGGACTGGCACCGGGTGATGTCATTACGGAACTGGATCGCCATGTCGTGGACAACGCCGACCAGGCGGTCAAGCTCAGTAGCGAGAACAAAGGCCCGAAAGCGGTGGTACTCGTCACCCGCAACGGCTCGAGCCACTATCTGGCGATAGACGAATCAAAGTAGACGGCCCATGGCAATCGCCCTGGCGCCAGCTTCCCGCTGCTGGCCCAAGCCGCGCGGGTGGGTATCGAGACCGGGAGTGCACGCCTGGCTCGACGCCTCGCGCCACGACGATCGGGGCCATCGGTGCCCTCACTCCGTGATCTTTGCTGGGCGTTAACCTTCCCGACGGCCGCCTTGAGATGGACAGCAACCTGTTCGAAAACGTGATCCGGGCCACCGCGCTGGGGAAAAAGAACTGGCGGTTCAGCGGCGCCTCCGACGCTGGCGAGCGCAGCGCCATCCTCTACACCGTCATCGAAAGCTGCCCACGGGGCGCGCCCAGTGCGGGTTGGGTGCCTTTGGACACCCAGTCTTTGGCGTTTTACAGACAATGTCAAAGAACTGGAAAGCAGGGAAGTGGTTGCGCTCCAAGACCAAAAGGCTGTAGAAGTGGCAGCATGAAGAATAAAAATTTCTGGCTGATTGTTATCGTTGTTATTGGTGCCATTCTGCTCTTTGTCATTTGGCGGATTGCGAATGTGTCTACCACGGTATCGCCGCCTAAATAGCCTTAGGCCATTCTGCCTTGGTGGTTTTTGCTGATTTCAAGCTGACCCACTACCGAAAGCAGGGTGCCTAGCCTTTAGCAATTTGATGACTCAGGCTAATTTCTTGGAGCTTTTACGGACAAATTCAGCAATAACGAATTGGATCTCGCGGACTTCCTTGTCGGTTCGGAAGCTAATCAGTTTGGTTATTTGCCCGATAAATTCCTGAGGCTTATAGTTGGCGGTTTCGAGAAGGTACAATAGGAGGCAGTCGCGGTGGATCTGGTAGGTTTGGCGGCGTTCACGGCCCTTTCGCGCCTTGGCGTTATTTTGATGACCGAGGATTTTTTGGTTGTCGAAAAGGTCCCGGACAAATTGATCGGAACGGCCAATGACGTGCGCCGCCTCCTTTGGGCTAAACCAAATCTGGCCTGGGGGCAGAATGAAGCTAAAATGATGGAGCTGGGAGTCGTCGGATGGGGATTGCATGGCCGGGGCAGGTGGGCGGTGATGGTGCTTCTTAAAGCGTAAGAGTAGGCTCGGGACAGCATATTATCCCATCTGTTGGGGCCGTACGCAACATTATTCTTTGGTAGAGGACCCGTGGGGGCCGGTATTGGAGGTTGGCTGGTGGGTAATTGGTAATTGACTCATCCGGGAAGAGGAATTTTTGGCTGGGAAGCTGGACACAAGGTGCTAGAATTTGGGAGACAGTAGGGAGGAGATTTAGATCGAGGCCGAAAATTTTTCAATTTACCTATAATTACCTATAATTACCTATAATTGCCTATAAATCCATGATTGCCAGTTTTTGGGATATTGGGTCCGGGGTTTAAATTAGCTGAAGCGAACTGGGCGCGGCTGCGATTGTGATTTCGTGGAACCTGGGGTTTGGGAAGGCAGCGTGGTGGCGGGTGCGGGCGGGGTTGTTGGATTCCCGATGTTCGATTGGTGGGGTTTAATTGCGCTGCGATGTTCATCAAGCTTTTCTCCGATTGCTTCAAGGCGATCCAAATATTGTTCGAGCTTTTCACTCTGTTTCAGCAAATTATCAGCCTCCGGATCGTCGTCGTCCGCGGTCGGTGAGTCGGCGGCGGGCTCCTCGTCGTCTTCCGGCGAGTCTTGGTCGGCGGTTATTCTGGCGTGGAGTTTTTCCCATTCGGCTTTTTTGGCTGCTCTTATTTCGGCCATTTCAGCCAATTCCTCGAGGTGGGCGCGGTGTTCTTCTGCCGCCTTGTCCTTCGCGGCTTGATGCAATTCGAGTTTGATTTGCAGGGCACGTTCGGCCTGATCGGCCCGGCGGAGGCGAGTAAGTTCGCGTGCGGTGGCCAGAAGTTTTGCGGCTTGATCCTGATCGTGGGGGGCGCCGGCGGCGCAATCGTAGAGGAGTCGACCAAGGGTATGGGCCACCGGGATTGCGAGGAGTTCAGCGGGGGTGGCAGCCTTAACGTCGTGCTTAAAATCGGCCGATTCTTCGGACAATCTTTGGACCCAGGTTCTTATCTCTTGTTGCCTAATCCAGCTTTCGTAGCCTCCGATCTTCCAAGCGGATAAGTTACTGTCACTGATCGGTGTGCCATCGTAATTGGCCTTAAGATAGTTGATCACTTCTGGGAGCGAGTTTAACCAAGCCAGTGCGTCGCGACCGGATTCACCGTCAAAGAGACGGCTGTTAAGTTGCTCGCGAATGACGAGGGGGAGGCGGGCGATTTTGCCAGTGGGGGTCATGGAAGTGGGGAGCGGGGAGCAGGGAGCGGGGAGTTCGGGTTCGGCCATAACCGCCGTGGTAATGGCTCCCGGCTCCGTGCACCAAGCTCCAAGCTTTGGGTGACTTCGGCGACCTTAGCACAGGTGGATTGGAAAAAGATACCACTGCGTTGGCTGCGTTGGATAGGTTTGATGCGTTTGATGCGTTGGCTGCGTTGGATAGGTTGGCTGCGTTGGATAGGTTGGCTTCGAAAGTAGGTATGAGGTAGGAGGCAGCTTACTTGTGTTGCAGTTGGTAATACGCCGAGCGCAAAGTGCGCAATGCCGGGTGGATTGGATAGGTAGGCTTCAAAACGAAGTCTACTTTCGGGTAGGCACCAGCCGTTTTATAATTTGGCTCTCCGGCCGGGACGTAGAAGAGACGTCGGCCTTCGAATTTTACTACCATCCCGTACGGGCGCCAGAGGACCGTGGTGGTTTTGCCGCGAAGTGGCCCGTCAACATATCGGACCCGGTGAATCATGCGGTCTTCTTTTCTCAGAGCGAATCTTTTCCGGGGATGGGCCATGGTTAAACTCCAGACGGATAGGATGGAATCTGCCGGAGCAGAGAGCGAGCAAAAAGATCATTTTGCGGCGTGGCTATGGCAAACGCATTATTTAGTTATCAATGATGCTTACAATTGTGTGCGAGCCTCCACGGCGGGGCCGAGCCCTTTCTTTGATTTGCGATAGGGCGATTGGGATATACAGGGCAAGTTCCCTTTTCGAAAGCTTGCGGAAGGCAACGACGCAGTAGTGGATGTCGTTGCGGCGGTCCATGAGGTAGCTTCTTACGGTGGGAAGGTGCATCGTGATGGAGTGGGTTAATTTAATACGCCAAAAGACTGGTGTAAGTCTACTGTGTCAAGAAATTGAGAAAGGGGCGAGAATTAGGTGTGAATGCCCTAAAGAATCTCCGCCTGAATGCGAAGCGGCTCCGCGTGAGCCGGGGGCTCAGCCAGGAGGCGCTCGCCGAGCGTGCGGGATTGGAATACAAGCACTACCAGAAGATCGAGTCGGGGAGATGGCCGGGAGTGTATTTGGAAACGGTCGAATCGCTCGCTAAAGCATTGGGCGCGAGTATGGGTGCGATGCTGGACCCGCCGCCGCGGGCGAATTCCAAGCCCGTGGCCAATTTGCGGGCAGGGCGGCCGCCAAAGAAATGAAGCCCTATAGCGCCGAGTCCCGCGCTCGCCTGCTTTGTCGGCAATTGTTTTCTTTTTTGCGATGCGCATTTGATAGCTCCGTGCCGGCCTCCACCGGGATAGCCATAGTGACGCGCGACGTCACATGAATTCGTCAAAAGATGTGGTACATCATTCTTACCTGAAAGAAATCTGGTTTCGGCATGGGCCAACCATAGCGGCCCCTCTCCCGGCTTTCCGGCCTAATCCCGCTTGGATTGAAGCTGACCCGCTACCTGAAAGAAGGTAGTGGTACAGTTTGAGTTGTAAAACCCGGCTTTGGGGTGGCAATCGGGGCGTGGCGGGCTATGTTGCAGCCATGCCGAAACGTGACTTTGTACAGGTGTTCTTCTATTACAACTTCGTCAAGACCCATAGCGCGATACGCATGACCCCGGCAATGGCCGCTGGAGTCGAGCAAAGCCGCGCCGCCGTCGCGCGTGCCAACGAACCAGCAACCTGAAAGAATCCTATCTTGCCTTTTTGGCGTTGGGGTAGAAGAATGCATCGTGATGCATATTTACCTTTTATTGGGAGCCGTCATAGGGATGAGTATCGGTTCTTTCTGGGTTTTTACCGCGGTGAGGGAGTTTCCTATGCGCCGAGGATTTGTGGACTGGGTGATTCTTGTCTTCCTGGTCCTCGCGATGGCAGGGATATTTATGCCTTTTTGGCCGTTTTTTCTATATCTTATAATCTTCAAGGCAGGCGGCGAAGACGAAAGTGAACTCAGAAACTATGGATATTTCAACAAATGTTGGCCTGATCGGCCTCCGCCGAAACAATGAACTTTTCGGATTTGATCTCGGGCAATTTAAGATTGAAGAAATTGTTTGGATCGCAACCATAAATTCCAATTAGAATGCCGATTCCAGCAATCCGAGTTTCCAGCATCTCCAAGATTTACAGGCTTGGAAAGAAAGAAGAGCGACCAGCCACCTTGCTCCAGGCTGCGGCACGCTTTGCTGCCTCGCCAGTTCGCAATTTTCGACGCCTTCGTTCCCTTACTAAATTCGATGATGCGGAGACCGCGCCCGACATCCTCTGGGCGCTCCGCGATGTCTCCTTTGAGATTCCACGAGGAGAAGTTGTGGGAATAATTGGGCGGAACGGCGCGGGGAAATCTACGCTTCTCAAGATCCTTTCCCGTATCATGCCTCCGTCTCGAGGGCACGCAGAAATCTGCGGGCGCCTCGCGTCGCTGCTCGAGGTTGGGACGGGTTTCCATCCCGAGCTAACGGGGCGCGAGAACATATACCTCAACGGGGCAATCCTTGGGATGCGCGCCGCTGAAATCACAAGAAAATTTGACGAAATCGTCGCGTTTTCGGAAATCGAGAAATTCATTGACACCCCAGTAAAGCGGTATTCGTCCGGGATGTATGTTCGTCTCGCTTTTGCCGTTGCTGCGCACCTTGAGCCGGAAATTCTAATTGTAGACGAGGTACTTGCAGTTGGGGACGCTGCCTTTCAGCAAAAATGCCTTGGGAAAATGAAAGCCGCATCTCGGAGCGATGGCCGAACTGTCCTTTTCGTAAGCCACAATATGGCCGCGATGAAATCGCTTTGCTCATCCGTCATTTGGCTTAAAGATGGTGCGATTGCACAATCGGGCAATTGTAATGAGGTCGTCGACAGTTACCTGCGTGAGTCCAGAACATCGGCTTCTCCTGTGATTGATTTGTCGGGTTTCGACAGGCAGAATGGGGGCAGCCCGCAGTTCATGCTGACTGAAATCCGCTTTTTGTCGGGCCTTCCGATTTTCCATACTGAAGCCTTGAGCGTTCAGGTAGGGTTTGCAGCGGGTGCTGATATTGAGGAAGTGTCCGTAGGACTTGGATTCAGCTCTTTGGACGGCGTTCGGCTACTTACATATGAGTCGGATGATCCTGGTCAACGTTTTGCTGTGAAAAAGGGAGAAAGGTATACTATGAAGTTTACGGTTGACGCTTTCCCGCTTCCGCCAGGATTATATTCCATAAATCTTGGAGCTCGGTCGGGCCCAATGTTTGGAATTGATTACCTTCCATCTGTGACACAAGTAGATGTAGTTTCGGGAAAAGGCACTCAAACTCACCAGGCAAAGGGCGGAGCAGGAGTTAGGCTTCCCAGCAAATGGATTAATTCCTAACGTTCCTGAGGAGATGAATTGTAAATCGCTTTCATTTTACGTTACACGATTCTCGTCTAACCGCGTTTCCACGATTGCTAGTATTGCCTTCCGGGTCGTTATGCGAATGCGGCGTCGCATTCTCAAGAGGCAGATCATAGCCATTGAGCGGTATTCTGGAATTGGGGATATCATATGCACTTTTCCCGGTGTGCTCGCGCTTCGCGAGAAATTCCCGAATGCTTACATTGTCTATGGGGTCCAGAAACAATTTCGAGCGATTGTTGAAATGGGAAAGGTTGCGGATAAGATTGTCGAGAGTGACTGGAATCCGAAAGTGCCAATGCTTTTTGCACAGGACTACGACAAATTTTTTAGGCCGAGGCTGGATGATGAAGAAGGGCGCTTCGGGAGTCCGTTGCATTTAGTTGACGATTTTGCTCGAACACTCGGGGTCAATTTGGTGTCCCGTCAGCCGCGCCTTTATATTCCAAAGCCAATTGCTGATTTTTCGGCTAAGGAAGCGAATAGAATTCGAGATGGAAGGCCGCTTCTTTTTGGGATTCATACTGGGCCTTCGTGGGCCGTTAGGGAATGGCGGGCAGAAAGATGGGAGTTGCTAGTTAGGATGATTAGGTCTCGGTATCGCTGCACCGTCGTTCAGTTCGGATCCGATGTGGATACCACTAGGGGCCTTGTTGGCACGCCACGTGTAAATGGAGCGTATGATTGCGTAGGTCGTTATGATTTGGCGCAGACTGTTGGAATGCTTGAAACCTTGGACGCCTTTATTGGAATTGACTCGGGGCTTCTTCATATAGCCGGTGCGGTCGGCACGCCGACGATTGGGCTGTTTGGGCCTATTTCCCCCGCCTTGCGATTACCTCCTGAAACTCTGTCGATTGGAATCACATCCAATGTCGCGTGCTTGGGCTGCCATCATAGGAACCCAATAATGCATTGGCGGGATGGATGCCCGAATAATATTGCTTGCATGACCGAGATTACGCCAGAAGCTGTCTTCAAGGGCATTGAATCTTTAATGGGTCAACCTTCCCGTGTGGAACCGTAGAAGGATTTCGCGAGATCCAGCCCTGAGGCGCGGGCGATGCGTTGCAGGCCATCAAATAAATACCCTTGCCGGTCAGACCCAAATAGCCTTTCGCTTCAGCGAGCGCGACGGCAACGACGCCGACAGGTTTGCCGCTGTAATGGCGCAGGTTGTGGGTAGGATAATGGTTTCATGTCTTTTCCTTACGCTACACCGGAACGGCCGCCGTCTCACGCCACGATGGCCGGTGCCGTCTGCGCCGGGAAAGACTCTTTTCATTTTCTATTGAAATCTTTGCAAAATGGGTTAAATTGGGTTCATGAAGACCGCCCTTCAGCCCGCCTCCCGTCATGTTCCGGGGTCCCGATTAGCCCGGCCCGGGCTGCGACCCCGCAAGGTGATCTTCGCCCCGCTTTCGCCGCTGGAGCGGGAGGTGGTGGCGCTGGCGATGCGGGCGGGGCAGATTTTGGGGCTGCCGAAATCCGTGGGCGCGATCTACGGACTGCTCTATCTCTCCCCGCGGCCGCTGACGATGGAGGAGATCATGGGCCGGCTGCGCATCAGCCTCGGCTCGGCCAGCCAGGGACTGCGCCAGTTGCGTTCCTTCAAGGCCGTCCGCCCCATTTACGTTCCCGGAGCCCGGCGCGAACACTTCGAGGCGGAGGACCAGTTTCGCAAGCTCATCGGCTCATTTCTCGATGATGAAGTCGCCGGGCAGCTCGAGTCGGCCAGCGAGCGGCTCGGGGGTCTCTCGAAGCTCGTCGAGCATGCGCCGGAGGCTGACCGTCCGTGGCTTCGCCAGCGGGTGGAAAAGCTGGAGAACGTGAATGCGAACGCGCGGCGGCTGCTCACGCTCATGGGCCGCTTCCTCACCTGATTTACCCCAACCCTTGCATGGCCACCCGCACCAGCCCCGACGTCCCGATATTATCTTCGGAAATCCAATGGTATTGCGCCAAAACGCAACCCAAGCGGGAGAACATCGCCTACGGTGCGCTCCTTGCGCTGCCGGAGATCGAGGCGTTCTTTCCGCGGGTGCGCTACCAGCGGGCGCTGGCGCACGGGCCCCGGGCGGTCACCGAGGCGCTGTTTCCCGGATATCTTTTTGTGAAATTTGCCCCCGCCCGAAAGATCCGGGCGGTGCGTTATGCCCGCGGCGTCTCGTACATTGTACGACAGGGACGCGAATTTGCGCCGGTGCCCGAGGGTATTATTGTGGCGCTCCGCTCGCTTGCGGCCAGCTCGGTGCTGGAATTGCCGCCGGAGCCGTGGAAGCTGGGCGAAAACGTCAAGGTGATATCGGGAATTTTCCGCGGGACGTCCGGAAAAGTGGCTGGTTTGGTGCCGGCCCGACAGCGGGTGCAGATCTTACTGGAACTCCTGGGGCAGGAGAACAAGGTCGAAATCCCGCTGGAGGATCTCGAGCAGCGCCATGCGCACCCACTGTCAATCGCCGCCACCCGATGAATTTTACCACCTGCAATCCATTTGAACGACGGGCGCAGCAAGACTGCGCCCCTACCGCCTCACCGGTCTCCCCCCGTAGGGGCGCAGACTTGCTGCGCCCGCTCCGCCCCCCTTTTCCGCCGCCGGTGCGCCTGAGGCGCGCTGGTGCAGCGGCCTAAGCACCTTGCCGACCCAGTCCCCGGGTCCGAACAGTTGAATGAAGGCTTGGCCGGAGAATCTCCAGCCAGCGGCCAAGGGCGGCAGCGTGGGAAGCAGGGAGCGGGGAGTCAAACACCGTGGGGCTCGAAGTTGAAAACTCGAAGCTGGCATTTGGGCCAAACAATATAACAATAGGGCAAGAGCGCCATTTGCCGTCCAGTCACCAACCCACCCGACACCAAAGCACTTTTGGCCATGCGTCATTCAATATTTAAGATTCAGTTCCCCATTACCTTCATTTCTGTTCGTGGGCCCATGCCTGACTTCTTAATTCTGCATTCTTAATTCTTAATTCCTAAGTTCTGTGTCTTCCCCCGTCATCCTCATTTCCCCGCGCGGCCTGGCCTCGCTGGCCGAATGGCGTGAACTCTGGGCGTCGCGGGATCTCGCCGGGTTTATCATCCGGCGGGACCTGAAGACGCGCTACTCCCAATCCATCCTGGGCTTGGGTTGGGCGGTCATTCAGCCGCTCTTTACGACGGGAGTTCTCACCCTCGTGTTTGGGGAACTCGTCGGCGCGAAATCGGACGGGGTGCCCTACCCCATTTGGTCGCTGGCGGCGGTGGTGCTGTGGACGTTTTTTCAAAGCGCGACGAGCGAGGTGGGCAACTGTCTGGCGGCGAACATGGGCGTGATCACCAAAGTCTATTTCCCGCGCTTGATCCTGCCGCTGGCGGGCACGGTCTGCCGGTTGTTCGATCTGCTGATCATGCTGGGCCTGCTGGTGGTCGCGCTGGTGGCCGGGCACGGGGCGCTGCTCCGGGCGGGTTGTCATATCCAGTTGGCTGCCCTCTGGGCCGTGCCGTTGGCCCTCGGGGTCGTCACGCTGGCGGCGCTGGCGCTGGGCCTGTGGTTGGCGGCGCTGTCGGTGCAATTCCGGGATGTGCGCGTGGGTCAGGGGCTGCTGCTGCAGTTGTTAATGTATGCGAGCCCGATCATGTACTCATCGACCTCCGATCGAATTTCCGGGATTTGGCGGACGCTCTATTTCTTGAATCCCCTGTCCGGCGCAATTGAAACCTTGCGCGCCGCGCTGTTCCACCAAACGGAAAGTCCACTGCAAATCTCCTATGGCCACCTGGCGATGGGCGCGACGGTTTCGATCATCGGGTTGGTGGGCGGCATCTGGTGTTTCCGGCGGGCCGAGAATCTGGTGGCCGACGTGGCGTAATGAATTGAGCATCCCGTCCAAACCCATAAAACCAGCAACTAAATCCCTCCGGCGGTTTTTATAGTTGCGCCCCGGGCTCCCCAATCCCGATTTTCGGCGAATTTGGATGGAAGCCCGAAACTCAAGACTCAAAACTCGAAACTCATGCATGCCCCCTTCCCAGAATCCGCCCTGCCGGCGCCGAAGAAATCGAGCCTGGTGCTGCTGGCGGTTGCCGCCGTGCTGGTTATCGTCGGGCTGGCGTGGTATCTTTTCCCGCCGACCCGGGAACTGGATGCATCCGCGCCCGCGCCCGCCCCGCTCAAAAACAACCCCCTGCAATCTCTTCAGAATCAAAATCCGTTTGTGCCCGCCCATTGATGAACCGAATGCAAGTTGAAGGCTGAAATGTCCGAGCAAAAAATCCAACCGTTTGGGCTGGCGTGCTTCGTGGTGTTTCTGGCCGTGGCGATTTGGCTGTTCAACCATTTAATGCCGTCGACCCGGCAAAATTCCGGCATCGCGCCAGGCCCGGGCAAGTCTGCAGCTGCGGCGCCCGGCCCAAGTCCGACCACGATCGCGCCGCCCAAACTGGCACCGCCAGCAGCGAAAGCCCCCGTTGCTACCCCTGCCGGCGCTGCCGGCGCAACTGGCGTTCCGGCCACCCCGGCCACGGAGTCCGCCGATCCCCAGGCGGAACTCAAGACGCTGATTCCGGAAATCAGCCGACTCTTTCTGGCCGGCAACAGCCTCGAGATTTACCAAAATTACGTGGCACCCTCCGAATTCGATCCGAAGGTTGTTCAGCAAATTCACGATGAGCAAAGCAAGGTGGAGGCCTTCTCGGCCCAAGATCCGGGACTCCGGGAGCAAATCCGGGTCTTGCGCGAAAGCATGGCCCGGGATTGGGAGGCGCTCGGCACGCAAACACCGGTCATGAACGATGCCGGAGACCAAGCGACTTACCAGCTCGTGATGAACGGCGGCAATGGTCAAACTCTCACCAACGCCGTCGTCTTTATCAAAATTAACGGCAAATGGTATATGAAGAATCCGCCGCAGGAGTAGAAGTGCGGCGGCGGAAATATTTCTCCCACGTTTTGGCACAGCAGGCACCCCGGACATTTTACCCCCATGGCACAACCCCGCCGGCATTACGCTCTCGAATTTCTCATTCTGCGGCTCGTCCTCCTCGGCACCGCCGCAGTGCTCCTTGTCGCAGGCTTGATCTGGTGCCTCGTTCCCGCTGCCCCCATCCCGGCACAGGCTTCGGCGAAGGCCCCGGTTTCCGCTTTGCCGAAGTCTACCACCACACCGGGGAGGATTGAAGCCCCCGCCAATGTTGCCGCCCCGACCAAGCCGGCCGCCTCCTTCGCGGCAACGCCTTCCGCGACTGCTGCCGGCGACTCCACTGACCCCCAAACTAACCTGCACACCGCCCTTGCCGACATCGCCCGCCTCTACCGGTTGGGCGACCGCCCACTCCTCTGGAAAACTTACGAGACGCCGGACGATTGGGCCAAGAATGGCGCCGCCGAAGTGGAGGGACTGAAAAACCCCACGCCCGGCGCCGACGATCCCAAGAATATTACCATGATGAAGGATTTGGATGAGGCTATTGCCAAGTCCTACGAGGATCTCGCCACCCAAACGCCCACCCTCAACACCGCTGGCGACGAAGCCTCTTACCTTCAAACCATCAGGCTCGAGGACGGCACGCCTTTTACGCAGCCCATCATGCTCGTCCGCCTCAACGGCAAATGGTATATGAAGAGCCCGACAGAGAATTAGCGGCTGGAGCAGGGAGGCCGGCTTCCGGGGAGGCTGGCCACCAGGCTGATGAGCGCCTGCCGCAGAATCCGTTTTCAAAAAGCCCCGATTCCCATTCTCAATTCCGTGTCCACTCCCGCCATCCGGGTTTCGAACATTTCCAAGATCTACCGTCTGGGAAAAAAGGAGGAGCGCCCGCAGACGCTCTTTCAAGCCGCCGCCCGCTTCGCCTCTGCGCCCATCCGCAATTTCCGAAAACTTCGCGCCCTTTCCCACTTCGACGACGCCGAAACATCAGCCGACATCCTGTGGGCGCTCCGCGACGTTTCCTTTGAGGTTCAGCCCGGCGAGGTCGTCGGCCTCATCGGGCGCAACGGTGCCGGCAAGTCCACCCTTTTAAAGATCCTTTCCCGCATCATGCCCCCGACGCGGGGAATCGCCGAGATCCACGGACGCCTTGCGTCCCTCCTTGAAGTTGACCGCGCCTGCCTCGGTAACATATCGGTGTCGGATGTCGTCGCCGCCGCCCGGAGCAGACTCGCGAAACCCAGCCAGTTGGAAGTGGGGTAGCTGGTGGTATGAGATTCGAATGGCCGTAAATGACACCCTCTATCTCACTGAAATCTGTAAGGGCGTCGCTCGCCAACGCCACTTTGGAACTGGAAGATCTTGGAACTTCGTCATCTCCTTCTCAGCCAAATTCAATCGCTTCGCTTGATTCACTCTCATAGCTGGAATACTGGATGCCGGATATTCACGCTAACTCATATTGCCCGTCATCTTTCCCACCCGCCCTAAAGGCAACAATTTCAACCATTTAATCTTGAAAACAAAACTATTCACGGCACCGAAATCTCGCTCCTCGCCGACCGAGGTCGATTGGGCTTACTTGGCAGTTTGGAGATTTTTAATGGCTATGGTGGTAATGGCGTATCACTGGAATAATAGTTTCAAAAGAACACCTGCACTAAACTTCCTGACATTTGCTGGTGGCTTTTCCCCTGTAGTAGTCTTCTTCCTGATTTCCGGCTTCTCTATAGGCCATTCAATCACCCTGAATGTACGCGGGTTTTACACAAGACGGTTCAACCGGATCTACCCGCTCTATATGATAGCGGTCATCCTAGCCGGGCTTTCCTATTTTCTTATCGGTAAGGAAATGGGGTCACTGTCTTTTGTCACCTTCGTTGGTAACTTGCTTCTATTGCAACAATTCGGTATCGATACCATAGGTTCTAACCTCGCGCTGTGGAGTTTGTCGATCGAATGCGCTTGCTACGCTCTTGCCGTTTTCTTCTTGAAGATGAATGCCAAGGCCCTAGGAGCTATTGTAGCATTCTCAATGACCTTCTTCTTCTTTCATAATAAATTCGGATTAACTGAAGAAATTCCAGTTTCAAATTTTGCTTATATGCTTGGATTTTGGCTAATAGGCTTCATTTGGTACAGATACGGGCTTATTTGGCCCGTTCGCCTGCTTTTAATAGTAACAGCCGTGCCACTGATTTTCAACGCACGTTATGATTATTATAGGTACGCTTGGGTATGGCCGGTACTGTTTGCCTTCTGGGCATTGAGTATGAGTGCGTTGCCCAGGCTTTCGACGAGGGTCGTTGCGCTATTCTTATTCCTTGGCGATTTAAGCTACCCTCTTTACCTATTCCATGACCCAATTTTTTTTATATGCACATATTTCTTGCGCTGGTATCACACTTGGGAATGTTTCGGTGTCGTAATGGTCTTCGCCGTTCTCTCATTGTTTCTTGTTGACTTTCCATACCGAAAGATGGTTAGGCGAAATGCTCTTCGGCATGCGCCTCCAAACCTCGCGCAAACAACCTAAGTATACACCATCAACCGCACGAGGCGTTTCCCCTTCCTCCATCGCCTGTTCGACAAGCTCCAAGGAGCGTAATTGGTTTAGAGTTTTAAGTTTCGAGTTTCGAGTTGAAGCACTGCGGAGGAGCGCAGGAAGTCGGGAATCAGGAACAACCCATGCTTGGACACAACATAAGGTTGGCGCGCCCTTTCAGGGCGCTCCGGGTTGGCATTCGAGGTCCCCAGAGTAACGCCTTGGGACACACGCCACGAAACAGGGCCAAAGTATGGCCACCACGCTCATGGAAGACTGAGGCAGGCGTGTACGCTAAGCGTTTCAATTCAACGGCGTTCCTTGATAACCCGAGCTGGGTTGCCTGCGACCACCTGGTAGGGGGCGACATCGTGGGTAACCACAGACATCGCTCCCACCACCACGCCGTCTCCCAGAGTTACTCCGGGCAAGATGCAGGAACCGGCTCCCAGCCAGCAGTCCGCTCCAATAGCAATACCTGCCTTGATTCGGTCAATCCCTTGATTTCGGATCAAGATATTCCGATCCATAAAGCTGTGGTTGATCGCGATGATTTTTACAAATTGGGCGATGATCGTCTGCTCGCCAATCGTGACGTCACAACCATTGGCCAAAATCAAGCTGTAGTCGCCGAGATGAACATTATCCTCAAAAATAACCCGACCGGCTCTCTCAGGGTTGGAATGGGCCACAATTTTTGTATAGGTCGACAGAATCGCCCGCCCCTTAAAAATGACCTCGCCGGCTTGATCGGTCTCTATTCGGGTGGTAATTCCGATGCCCACGCTGAGGTTCGGCAGGCGGACATTGGCCTTACGCAGGACGCGAAAACGCAGATATCGCAAAAGTTGGCCGGGAGTTAACATAACCTGAGAGCCTATCGGTCTGACTTTTTTCCGTCAATCCATGAAGAGGTCGCGGCAAGGCACAGGAAGCTGAATTCCGAGAAATTGGCACTTAGTCGCAAAACACTCAGTGTTCCCATGAATTTCATTGGTGCGTGACTCCGCTGTCAATCCTCCTCAACGTCGTGTACCCGGCAACGGACCAGAACCAAGCCCGCCGCGGCGCCCTATCGGACGCGCACACACTCGATTCCGGCCGCGCCAGCCGCAAACCGCACGAACCATCTTATGAAGAAACCATCCCTACTTGAAAAACAACGGCAGCGCTGGCAATCGCAGGAGAGCGATGCCGCCCTCGCCCGGCGCGCCCAACGGATTTACCTCCGGTTGTCCTTAATCTACCTGTTGGTGGCGGTCGCTTTCTTCAGCCTCTTCTCCGCTGCACCCATGTCCTTGCGCGTCCTTGGCGCCACGGGCTGCTTTATCAGTGCCTTCATCTTCTACTGGCAGAGCCGGCGCTTCGGCAAGCTCCGGTCAAATTTGAAACCGTAGGTTGCCTCGCACCAGCGCCAGAAGACCGAGCACAAATATACTCTTAAAAAATGCGCTTCGTTTTCATTTCCACCATGACCGGCTATGCCTGGGGCGGTAGCGAGGAATTATGGAGTCAGACCGCAGTTTGCCTTCGCGACGCCGCCCACACCGTCTCCGCTCTCGTGGAGGACAACGGCCCGCGCCCACCCAAACTGGACGCCGTCGTGCGCAAGGGCATTGACCTTCGCGTCCGCCATCGCCCGCGCCGGCCGCTGGTCAGCGCGCTCCGCACGCGGCTCACCGGCCAGCCACGGCGGGACCCCGATGAGATTTGGCTGCGGGAGAAGCAACCCGACTTCGTCGTCATTTCCCAGGGTAGCATCGCTGATGGTCTGCCGTGGCGCCAGTTTTGCCTGACCGCGAAAATCCCTTACGCGATCGTCGTCCACTCGAATGACGACTCCCTCTGGTTTGCCGACGCCGAAGCCGGCGCGCACGCCCAAACATACTTGGCGGCAAAGCGGGTTTTCTTTGTCTCCCAACACAATTGGCGGCTGCTCGAGCGCCAGATCGGCGTGGGGCTGCCAAACGCCCTCATCATCTGGAGCCCCCACAACGTCTCCCGCGACGCCGCCCCACCCTGGCCCGCCGGCCGGGAGACGGCGCGACTCGCCTGCGTTGGCCGCCTTGAGCCAGCGGCGAAGGGTCAGGACATTCTCCTCCAAGTCCTGGCCCGCCCGGAATGGCGGGGGCGCCCGGTCGAATTGAATCTGTATGGTTCCGGCCCGCAGGAGCAAATCCTCCGTGCACTCTCGGCCCGGCTCGTGCTGCCGAACGTGCATTTCCGCGGCCAAGTTGAAAACGTCGAGAATATCTGGAAGGAGAACGAGCTGCTCGTACTGGCGTCCCGCCGCGAAGGCTTGCCGCTGACGCTGATTGAAGCCATGTCGTGCGCCCGCCCGGCCGTCGTCACGGACGTCGGTGGCAGCGTGGAGTTGTGCACCGACGGCGAAACCGGCTTTATTGCCGCGGCACCCGTGGTACCCTGTTTCGCCGAAGCCCTCGAACGCGCCTGGGCGCGCCGCGGCGATTGGGCGCAAATGGGGCGAGCCGGCCGGGAGCATATCTTGCAAGTGGTTCCCCGCGATCCCGTCGCCGAGTTTTTCAAAATTCTCCTCATGATCGCCGAGCGCCCGGCCAAAGTCCGCCGCCAGGACGACTAGGAGCACGGTAAATTCACCAGGAAAAATCGCGAAGCAAAAATGCCCCTTTCCGTCCTCATTTGCACCCACAACCCGCGTCGCGAATACCTCGCCCGTACGCTTGCGGCGCTCCAGCACCAATCGCTTCCCGCCGCCGATTGGGAATTGCTCCTCATTGACAACGCCAGCGCTCCGCCGATCGCCGGGCAGGTTGATTTGTCTTGGCATCCGCGCGCCCGGGTAATCGTCGAACCCACGCTTGGCCTCACCCCCGCGCGCCTGCGCGCCATCCGCGAAGCCAAAACTGAACTGCTTGTTTTTGTGGACGATGACAACGTTCTCGCTCCTGATTTCCTTGCCGAAGCCCTCCGCCTCGCCCAAGCCCGGCCATTCATCGGCTCGTTCGGCTGCAGCATTCGCGCCGTCTATGAAAAGGAACCCGCCGGCATTTTGCGCGAATGGGTCTCGCTTCTCACCGTTGGCGAGTTTACGGATGAGCGCTGGTCCAATCTCGGCGTTCTGGGCGGCGAAGTTCTGACACTGCCGAGCGGCGCGGGGCTCGTCATCCGCACCAACGTGGCCCGCGAATACGCGCGCCTGGCCGAAACCGACCCGCTCCGCAAAGGCCTGGACCGCCGTGGCGCGGACCTGACCGGCTCCGGCGACCGCGATTTGGCAGCGACGAGTGTGCGCCTGGGCTTGGGGACGGGGAAGTTTCCGACGCTGAAACTCGACCATCTGATTCCCGCCGGCCGGGTGGAAGCCGCTTATCTCATCCGCCTCGCCGAGGCCACGGCCTACGGCGAAGTGATTCTCTATTATCTCCACGGACTTCCCTGGCGCCCGGCCCCGCAATCGGGCTCCCGCAAACTGCTCGCAGCCTGGGAGCGCCGGCATCTATCTCCGCTGGAGCGGGAGTTGCGAGCCGCGCAAGCGACGGGAACGGCGAGGGCGGTGGCGATGATTGAGTTGGCGGCCAGGGAGAAGCTGGAAGCTGGAAGTTAGGGGCTGGAATACCGGAGGCAGGAATCAGGAGACCGGAGGAACAGTAACGTTTAACCTCAAATGCGCCTGCTCGTCCTCGACGAATCCTGGGAAGTGATGGGCGGCGTGGACACTTTTCGCCGTTCCTTCCTGCCCTCGGCCGCCCGCCTCGTCGAAAAGGTCGTTTGGGCCTGCGCCGTGGAAAATTCCCTCAAACAACTCGGCGACACGCGGATTAGTAAAGTTGAAATGGTCGAATTGCATCCCCCGGCCCGCTCCCTGCGGGGCCTTGCCCGGGGCGCCTTGCGCCGGTTGCCCGATTCCCTCTCCCACAACCGCGAACGCGCCCGCACGGCCCTCTCCCATGCCTATCTCCGCTCGGTTTGCCGCCAGCACCGGCTGACGCATGTTCTCGAAATTTGCGCACACCGCCAGCCCTTTCCGCACCTCGGCCTGCCCACGGCCGGCTATGTCCATGACCTCGCTTACGAAAACCGCGGGCATTCACCCCTCGACGCCATTTTCCGCGATTGGCTCCAGCACGCCGTTCGACTCTACACGAATTCCTCCCAGACCCGCGCCGAGTTGCTGGAACTCGATCCTGCGGCCGGGAACCGCATTGAAGTCGTCTTGCAGGCCTCGACCGATGTGCAGTCACCGCCGGCGGGCGTGTCCAATCCCTATGTCCGCCCGGAACCTGTGTTCTATTATCCGGCCGGGGCCACGTGGCACAAAGGCCATGATGTTCTCTGCGCGGCGCTGGCCAGACTTGCTGCGGCCAACCTTCCCTTTCATTGCTACCTCAGTGGTTACGGCACCAACTGGATGTTCGATGACACCCCCACGCCCGAACGGAACACCAATGACGTCCGCCTTGGTTGCCGGCAATTTCGCGATGCCCTCCATGGCCGCGTTACTCTTTTAGGTCGCCAACCCTGGCCCGTACTTGAACAAGTGTTTCAGGCCGCCAACGTGGTTGTGCTCCCGACCCGGTTCGAAGGTTTCGGACTTCCCATGAGCGAGGCCCTGCGCCGCAGCAAACCCGTCATCGCCTCCCGCCTCGCTCCCATGGAAGAGCAAGTAGCCTTTTACGGCGCAGAAACCCACGTCCGCTGGGTCCCACCGGGCGATGAACCCGCCCTCACCGCCGCGCTCGAACAATTCCTCAGCGGCACGAAGCCCTTCCCGCCATTTTCCACGGACCTGCAATCCCGCATCGCGAACTGGAATTGGGATGCGATTGCAAAGAAGATGCTTACCTCAATGGAGGCGGAAAACAATTGAACCTCGCCCTTATCAGCCACGGCCCGCCGGACGATCCGAAACATTTTTCCGGCATTCCCTGGCACGTGTTGCAGGAATTGCGCCGCCAGGGACATGTCGTGGAACCCTTTTACGCTGAGCCGGCGGAATGGGCGCGTACTTGGGCGGAGCTGAAGAACCGGTTTTCCCTCAAATTTACCAGGCAACCGCATCACGTCGAAGCCGATGCGCAAATTTTGCGGACGCGCTCGGCCAAGGTCGCCGCGCAGATTCGTAAATTTTCGCCCGACGCCGTCTTGTGCGCCGGTTTTCCCGAGGCCGCCATCGCGCTGCCCGAATCCGCGCCACTCTTCATCTGGATGGATGCCTTTTATCCGACTTTGCGGCGCGTGTATCCGTACTTCCGCATTTATTATAGCGATGCGGACGCGCACGACCTGCAGCAAATTGAAGGCCGGGTCTTGCGGCGCTGCCGGCGGGTGTGGCTGAGCAGCGAATGGGCGGCCGCCGAGGCCCGGGCGGATTTCCCCGGCGCGGCATCGCACATCGGTGTGCAGGGATTCGGCGCCAATCTGGCCAACCCGCCCGCGGCGGGCGCCGTGGAGGAATCCCTCGCCGCGCGCAACCTCGCCGAACCGGTCATGCTCTTTTTGGTCAATGAGTGGGAGCGCAAGGGCGGCGACACGGCGGTGAATACGGTGAAGCGCCTGCGCGAGCGCGGCACGGCCGCGAAGCTGGCGGTAGTCGGCCTCAAAGACAAACCGGCCAGTGTGCCCGACGTTCCATGGATCGAATGGATCGGCCCGCTCCGCAAGGACCAACCCGATGAGTCGGCGCGTCTCCAGAAATTGCTGGCGGAATCCGCCTTTCTACTGCTGCCGAGCGTGGCCGATTGCACGCCCATCGTCTGCCATGAGGCTGCGGCCTATGGCCTGCCCGTGCTGGCCACGAACGTCGGGGGCATCGCGTCAACCGTGACCGCCGGCGAAACCGCGATGTTGTGGTCCAACGACAAGTTTGCCGACGATGCGCCCGCCTGGATGGCCGCCATCCTCGCCGACCGCCCCCGCTACGAGAAAATGTCCCGCGCGGCGCGGCGCCGGTTTGAAACCGTGGGCAACTGGAAAGTTAATGTCCGCGCCGTGGCCACGGCGATCGCCGCCAATCTCTCTGCGTCAGAATAGCGCCATGCCGGATACTCTTCCCGCCGCCCGCACCGCCTGGCTCCTGCCCGGGCCCCGCAGCCAGAGCCGGGCCGCGCTCCTGGAATACAGCCTGCGCAAGCGCCTGGAGCGCTGGGGCCTGGCCCATATGAATTGCCTGAACCGCCTGGGCGCGAGTTTCACGGTCCGCGATCTTTATGGCGCACCGGGCGATACGCTGCTGGCGGCGATCGTGGCGCGGCAGATCAAGCAACGCTGGCCGCGGCTGCGCATAAACTTCATCACCAAGAACCCCGACTTGGTGAAACACGACCCGAACCTGGCCCGAATCAACTCCGCGCCAGGAAGCTTCAGCCTGGACTTCTGGTATTACGATTTGCAAACGAAGCGCGACATTCGGACCAACCTCCTCGCACCCACCTTTGCCGCGCTCGGCATAACCTCCGGCGAATATCGCGGAAGAGTGTATCTCACCGATGCCGAGCGCGCGGCGGCCCGGCAAAAGTTGGCAGGGTTGCCCCGGCCGTTGATCGGATTCAACACCCTGAGCGCGCAGCCGGCGAAGAATTGGCTCCCGGCCCAGTGGCAGGAACTGGTGCCGCAGCTCGCCCGGCGCGGGACTTTGCTTCACCTCGGCGACGCGCGCGAGCCCACCCTGCCGCAGACCAATAATTTCACCGGCGGGCTGACCAAGCGCGAATCCATGGCGTTGCTGGCGGAGTGCGATTTATTTGTCGGGCCGGTGACGTTTCTGATGCATGCGGCGAACGGGCTCGATGTGCCGGCGGTGGTTATCTTTGGCGGGTCGCATTCGCCGGCGAATTCCGGTTACGCCGAGAACATCAATATTTACGCCCAAATTGCGTGCAGCGGTTGCTGGTTGAGCGGCAAACCGGGCGCCGAATGCCCGAACCAACTCGCCTGCATGACGGCCATTTCCCCCAAAGCCGTGCTTGCGGCCGTGGATGAAGTACTGGCCGACAAATCGCCCGGACTGGCGAAGAAATACCCGACCGTAACCATCTGCCCATGAGTCCCTGCCCCATAGAATTAATTGGTTGCGGTGCGCTGGCCGAGACGGTTTACGCTCCCGTGCTCGCGCAGTTGGAGCGCTCCGGCCAAGTCAAGGTCGTGGCGCTGGTGGATCCCAATCCGGCCCGCCGGGCCCAGTTGGCAAAAACTTTTCCGACCGCCCAAGCCCATGAGCGCGTGGAGAAGCTGCCGCCGAATCCAGACGCGCTGGCGGTGGTCGCTTCTCCGCCGGGCGTGCATGCTGTGCAGACCTGCACGTTGCTCGCGGCGGCCCGCCATGTGCTGTGCGAGAAGCCGCTGGCCACTTCCGTCACCGAGGCGCAAACGATGATTGCGGCGGCGAACAAATCGGGGCGGTTGCTGGCGGCCGGAATGATGCGGCGGTTTTATCCGTCCGTGCAGGCGCTGCGGGAGCATCTGGCCGGCGGCACATGGGGCACGCTGCGGCACCTTGCGATCGCGGAGGGAGGGCGTTTCTCGTGGAACGCGGCTTCGGTAAAATTTTTTGACCCCGCGAATGGCGGCGTGCTGTTTGACCTTGGCAGCCACGTGCTGGATTTGCTGTGCCATTTTTTTGGCGAGCCGGCGGCCACGACCGCGCGAACCGATGCCCTTGGCGGGACGAATACCAATTGCGTGCTCGCGGCTAATTGGAAGACCGGGACCCAGGCGCGGATCCGACTGAGCTGGGATACGCCGCTGGAAACCGGCTGGCGGATTCAGACATCACGCGGAGAGTGCCGGTGGGATGGCAGTGCGGACGGCGCGTTGCTCTGGCGCAGCGATGGGGCGAAAATCTGGGAGATCATCCCGTCGCCGCCAAAGGTGAGATTTGCCCCGGGCCAGGGATGGTCGGGTTCATTCGTGCGGCAATTCGAAAACGTGCTCGCAGCGATGGCGGGAAAAGAAAAACTCCTCGCGCCGGCGGCGGACGTACTGCCGAGCCTGCGGTGGCTGGAAGAGGCAAAGAATCACGCGAAGCTCCTGGCGCAACCCTGGTTGTCGCCGGAAGAAATGGCCGGGGTGGCAAGGCTGGCAAAATCATGAAACCCATTGCCCTATTGGGAGCGTCGGGATTTGTCGGCGTGCGCCTGGTGGAACTGCGCCACCTCGGCGGCGGTGCGCCGGTGCGCCCGATTTTTTATCGGCCCTCGAGTCTGGCGCCGCTGGCGAGATTTCAACTCGATGGCCGGATGGCGGATTACACGGATGCCGGTGCGCTGGCCAAGGCGATCGAGGGTTGCGATACCCTGGTACATCTCGCCACGGGGGATCCCAAGGTAATCTTGTCATTGCTGGAACCCGTTTATGAAGCAGCGGCGCGCGCCAAAATCAAGCGCATCGTCTTTATGAGCTCGGCCGCCGTGCATGGGCAAACCCCCGCGCCAGGCACCAACGAAGCCACCCCCCTCGCTCACCGCCATCAGTTGCCCTACAATGCGGCGAAGGCTCAGGCGGAAAAACGCCTGCGCGAATGCCGCGCGCGGGGCAAGGTCGAACTGGTCATCCTGCGACCGGGCATCGTGTGGGGGCCGCGCTCGCGCTGGGTGACGGACAATTTTCGGGCGATGGGCGCGGGCACCTTTGGCTGGCTCGACGGCGGCCGCGGCGTCATCAATCCGATCTATGTGGATAATCTTGTCCACGCCATCGACCTCGCCTGCACTGCGACGGTAGACGGCCAAACTTTTTTATTGAACGACCCGGCGCCGGCGAATTGGCGGGAGTTCTACACGCCCTGGTTGAACGCCTGCGGCCTTACGCCCGACGGCGTACCCGAGGCGCCGCCATTCCTTCCGGCCCGGGGATTAAGGGCCCAGTTCGAGCGGTTTCGAATTCATCCGGCCACCCAGCGGCTGGCGCCGAATATCCCCGGCGGGTTCAAGCGCGCAGTTAAAAGTTTGCTCGGCGCGCGGCCCGCTCAAGGCGCACCGGATCCTTTGGCAAACCTGAATTTCCGTCCAACCGGCTCGGCGCAGCTTTCCGAAGAAATGACGCTGCTCGAACGGTGCGCATGGCGATTCCCCACTGACGCCGCCCACACCCGCCTCGGCTGGCAACCGGCCGTGGACTGGCCGACCGCAGTGGAACGCACCCTCGGCTGGTTGAAATTTGCCGACTTGCTGCCGACTGAAGATTCTTCTGCATCCTGACACTTTGACGATGGAGAGCCGAGCATACACCGCTTACGTACCGGTCTACAACCAGGCCGCCACCCTTGGGGCGTGCCTGACGGCGTTGCGCGCGCAGAGTGTGCCGCCGGCGGAGATTTTGGTGGTGGATGACGGCTCGACGGATGATTCAGTGAAAATTGCGCTGGCGGCGGGTGCCACGGTGCTGCGACAAAATGGCAATTTGGGCCGCGGCGCGGCCAGGGCGCGGGCTTATCAGGCGGCGAAAAATGAATTGCTCCTCGGCTGCGATGCGGGGAACCGGCTGCCCGCGGATTTTGCGGCGCGGGCGCTGGCCCATTTTGCAACGGCACCCAAGCTGGGCGCGGTGCATGGATGGTTCTTGCAATCAAACACCGGTGACACGGTCCAGCGATGGCGCAGCCGGCATTTGTTTGCCCGGCCGTCCGCGGAGTTGCATCGCGAGGCCACGCATGTGACTTCCGCCTATCTGGCGCGACGCCAGGCAGTGCTTGACGCGGGAAACTATGATGAGCAATTACGTGCCGGAGAGGACGCTGAGCTGGGTCAGCGTTTGCAATTGGCCGGTTGGGAGATTTGGCGCGATCCGGACATGGGCATTGAGTGTCTGACCACCGACACGAAGGCCAGCGTGTTCGAGCGCTACGCCCGTTGGAATGAAATCCTCGCGCCCGGGCCGGACGCCCGGCTGTGGCGCGATTATGCGAAACGCTGTGCCTATGCGGTCAAGGTATTGGCGGTGCGCGATATTCAGGCGGGCGATTGGGCGGCGGTGCCCCTTTCACTGGCACTACCCAATTACCTCGCGCGCCGGGCGCGCCATCGGCAACGGGACGCCGCTGCCAAGCAGCGGCGGGTGGTCGTACATTACGTAAATACTTATATTGAACCCTGGCTGGACCGCTGCTGGCGGCGCGAGTCGGTCTCCCGCGCGCACCTCTGGGGCGCCGATGCCTTGGAAGCCGCGGGCTTTGACGTGCGGCCGGTGCGGAGCCGGACATCGGGCGCGGGACTAAAGTTCCTGCGCTGGCTGTCGCGGGCAGTGGGGGGACGGCTGGGTGATTTGGCGGTGGACTATCTCGTTCTCACCCGCGCGCGGCGCGGCGACATCGTTTATGCGGCAGCGGGGCCAATGGTCTTTACGCCACTGGCCGTGCGCTGCGGATTATGCCAGGCGCGATTGGTGACGTGGCTCTACAAACCGGTCGCACCGTTTTCCTGGCGTTCGCTGCGCGGGCTAAGCTCGGCGCACCCGTTGCGCGCCGCTTACACGGGCTGGCTCGCACTCACTCCGCATGTCGAAGTCTGGTTGCGGCGGGAGCATCCGGCGGCTCGCGTGCGCCGGGTGGTCTGGTCGGCGGACACGGTTTATTATCCACCGGCGTCCGGCCCCGGCAGTTATTTTGCGGCTACAGGCGTGACACAGCGCGATTACCACCTGCTTCTCGCCGTAGCGCGAATGGTGGATTTTCCCTTTGTCATTCTTGGGCCGGCCGATTTGCAGGCGCACGCCCCGGCCAATGTCACCTGGCGCGGGCGCAAAGCCAACCAACCCCACGCGACCATTGACGACGATGAATTGCGCCAACTCTACCACGGCGCGCGCGCCATTCTCATTCCGTTGCTCCCGGACCCGGACGATGCTTCCGGATTTACCAATCTGCTGGAGGCCATCGCCTGCGGGCGGCCGGCGGTCATGACCCGCACCGGGGCGCTGGACTTGACGCCGGCGGCTCTCGGTATCGGCTACGATATTGCGCCGGGCGATGCCGCCAGTTGGGCGGTGGCGCTCGGGACCCTCGCGCGCGAGCCGGCCGTCGCTGCGCGATTTGCCGCGCGCTCCACCGCGCTCGCACGCGATTTTTTCAACTTGCCGCGTTTTGAAAAGGATTTGACCAATTACTTTCAGGATTTTGTCCGGAACCGTCCCGAACCGCCGCCGGAAAACGTCCTCGAAAAATTGGCCGCGCGGCCGCCGACCGTTGCGAGCCCCAACCCATGAACACGGTGCGCATATTGGGACTGAATTTCTTTCAAGGCACGGCGGCCGAGGCCGTGCAGGCGGCGTGCGCCGGCGGGCTGGTAGTTGCGCCCTCGGGACCCGGCCTTGCCACGCTGCCCAAAGATGATGTTTACCGCACTGCGCTGAGCGCCGCGGATGTGTGCCTGCTGGACAGCGGCCTTTTGGCATCCCTGTGGGAACGCCGCCATCACCAACCACTCGTGCGCATTTCCGGGTATTATTTCCTGGAGGAATTTTTGAAGTTACCCGGGCTGATCGAACCAGCGGCGAGTTTCTGGGTCGCGCCCTCTGCGGCCTCGGCGGCCCGTACCCGCGCGTGGCTGGCCAGCACCCGAAAGATTGCAACCCCGGCGGAAGCCTGGCACGTGGCCCCGCAATATGGTTCCGCCCGCGCCGAAGATGCCAAACTGCTGGAAATCATCCAAGCGCGGCGTCCCAAATTCATCTTCATCGGGGTCGGGGGCGGACCACAGGAGAAACTGGGCGCGTGGCTCAAGGCGAGACTGGATTACCGGCCCGCCATTCTCTGCACCGGCGCGGCAATTGGCTTTATGACCGGCGAACAGGCGCGCATTCCCGGATGGGCCGACCGGGCGCGACTCGGCTGGTTGATGCGCTGTTTACAGGACCCGGGCAAATTCATTCCACGATACTGGCAGGCCCGAAAACTGGTGGCGCTTTACCGCTGCTGGGATGAACAAAGCCCGGTCGTCCGCGAAACCAAATCATGAGCGCGCCCCCAAGATTTTCCGTGGTAATTCCCGCCTGTGGCCGGCCCGAACAGCTGGCACAATGCCTCGCGCGCCTGGCGCCAGGAGCACAGACTTTGCCCTTCGGGGAATACGAAGTCACGGTCTCGGACGACAGCAAGGATTCCCAAGTGCGCGATTTGCTTAAAACCAAATTTCCCTGGGCCCAGTGGATTGAAGGGCCCAAACGCGGGCCCGCGGCAAATCGCAATCACGGCACCCGCCCCGCCCGGGCGGATTGGCTGGTGTTTACCGATGATGATTGCCTGCCCGATCCCGGGTGGCTCGCGGCTTTCGCCGCAGAACTGACCACCGCCGGGCGGGCCGCGCCCGACGTGTTGGAGGGCCGGACCTACGCCGACCGCCCCCGGAGGAGCCTCGCCGAGCGCGCGCCCGTCAATTCGGACGGCGGCTATTTGTGGTCGTGCAATTTGGCGGTGCGTACGGAGCTGTTCCATCGCTTGGGCGGATTTGATGAAGGCTTTCCCCACGCCACGATGGAAGACGTGGATTTTGCCCTGCGCCTGCGGGCGGCGGGCGCAAGGGAGGTGTTTGTGGCAGCGGCAGGCGTCTGCCATCCGTGGCGGGAGATCGCCGGTTTTCGCAGCATGTGGGCGGCTGAGGAAAGACACCGGGCTTCGGTCAAATATTTTCTGAAACTTCATCCCGGGGAACGCCGCAACCACACCCCGCTGGCGTACTTGAAGAATAATGCACGCCAGTTTGTTCGCGTTACTCTTCCCGGCTTTTGGCACTGGCGCGGCCGGGGCATTTCCGCCGCGCTCGCTTGGCACTTGCATACGTTAGGTAATTCCCTAACCTTGCCGCATGGACGCCCACGCGCCACCGGCTCACCGTAAGCAGATGAAAATATTGCATGTGTCCAATTATTATCCGGAACGCAATACGGGCGCGGCCGGGACCATCATGGCGCTCGGCGAGGCGATGCGGACCGCGGGCAATTCGGTGAATCTGTCCTGGCGGAATCGGCCGCTCAGCCGGTGGGGACACAATTTTTCCCGTTTCTTTGAAATTCCGGCCCGCCAATTGGAACAGGCCCAAGCGGAGTTGGCCAAGGAACAATACGACGCAGTGATCGTCCACCAACCGCACGGCTGGCAAATCTTCCAGAAACTTGCTCCGCGGCACCCGTCCTGCGTTTTTATTAATTTCTCCCATGGCTGGGAAATGTGTGTGCCAAAATTTAAGCCCGAGACGCGGTCGCTGGTGCGACCCCTCAAGGATGCGGTGGCAACCCATTACATCCGGCGCCATTGCGATCGCGCGGCCCGGCTCGCCGACGGCATGGTGGTGCTCAACCGGCTCGATGCGGATTACCTGATTCAGCGGCATAGGCTGCAAGCGGAAAAGGTTTGCCTGCTGACCCTGGGATTGGATCCCTGGTTGTTGAACGGCCCGGGCCGCCCCGCCGCCGTTGCCGGCCAGCCGGCGCGATTCCTCTACATCGGCAATTATGTGGCCCAAAAGAACTGCGCGATGATGGAATCCGCCCTGGTTGAACTGGCGCGGGAGAATTCCACTTTTACGTTTACCTGCGTGACCCACGACGACAAGCACGCCGGACTCAAAGCGCGGCTCGGGCCAATTCTGGGTGAACGCCTGACGGTGCTGGGCTGGAGTCCCCGCGAACAACTGGCTGAACTCATGCGCCGCCATGATTACCTGCTCTTCCCATCCGCTTACGAAGGCTTCGGCAAGGTAGCCCATGAAGCGATGGCCAGTGGATTGGCCGTGGTGGGGACCCGTTGCGGAGTGCTCGCCGACCACGCCACCGACGGGGTGGAGGCCTTGCTCTCGCTCCCGGGTGACCGGGCGAAATTTCTGGCTCATTTGCGCCGGGCCGCGGCAAACCCGGGGCTTGCCAATACCCTCGGTGCGCAGGCGCGAGAGAAGGTAAAGGGCGACACTTGGGGCGCGACCGCCCATACCTTCTATGGGTTCATCGAGCGCCTCCGGGCGACGAAACTCTTCCCCAAAACAGCTTCCTGATGCCGAACCACGCCCCGATCGTCGTCGCCAGCCTCATTTGCGAGGCCCATCGCGAATTATGCCTGCAATCGTTCACGGGGTTGATGCAATACAGCGCGGAGCCGGTGCAATTGCATTTGTTCGAGGACGGATCTTTAACCCCCGCCACCGCCGATGCGCTGCGTGTGGCCCTGCCGGGGGTGCGAATTTGGTATTTCAAAGACTATGATCCGCCGACCCGCGAGTGGCTGGCCAAGCAGCCCAATCTGCGAAACTTCCGCGCACTGACGCCAATGGGACTAAAGATCTTTGACATTCCCTTGCACCTGTATGCGACCGTCGGAAAGTTTTTTTACATTGATTCCGACGTGCGCTATTTTCAGCCGTTCTCGTGGCGGGCGCTTTGCGCCCTGCCGCCGGAAGCCGTGCTGTTTGCCCGTGACAGCCAGATGTCCTACTCCATCGGCTGGCGGGAATGGCTGCGCTGGCGTACGCGCCTGCCCCTGCCCTTTGCCGCGAACCTTGGATTCTACAATTATCCGCGAAGCCGCTACGATCTCGACTACCTGGAATGGATTTACAGTGAGCCGGATTTTTGGCGTTACTGGACAGTTATTGAGCAACTTGCCTGGGCGGCGATGAGCCGGGGGCGGGACGTTTATTACGTGGACACCAAACAAATCGTGCAGGCCTGCCCGGGTTACCAAGTGACCGCGCAAGCGGTCATCGTGCATTACCCGGACGTTTATAAAAAGCGCATGCGCTCGCTCGTGGATCACCTGCCGTCCGGAGCACCCCCGCCCGGAGGTTCGCCCGTGGAATTGGAACCCTTCCGCGCCCCGCGGCTGAACTTCTGGCGTTACCTCCAAAACGTGCGTCACCGGCGCAAATTGATGCGCCTGGCCGCCACCGACGAGGCCTATCGTTCTTAAATCATGCGCCTGGTCTTTATCTGCTCTGGCTTGGAACCGGGACGCGATGGCGTGGGCGATTTTGCGCGCACGCTGGCGCGGGAATGCGCGGCCGCGGGGCATTCCGTCCGGCTCGCCGCAGTACGGGACGAGCAAATCCGGGAATCAACCCCGGCCGCGCCCAATGAACTGCGGCTGCGCGACATTTTCCGGCACCCGGAAGAAATGCAAGCGCTGGCATTATGGTTGCGTGAATTTAATCCCGACTGGGCCAGCGTGCAATATACGCCTTTTGGTTTTCATCCGCGTGGACTCGGTGGGCGACGCGCTGTGGTGTTGCGCCACCCGCTGCCGGTGACCACTCACCGGCATATTATGCTGCACGAGATTTGGCTGCAGCCGGGAGTGGACGGCGCGTTGCGGCATCGCGCGCTCGGCTGGGCTCAACGACGCAGCGTTGACGCCTGGACCGGCCCGGGCTGGCAGCCGGCGGTGGTGCACACGCAGGCGCGCCTGCATCAAGCGCGATTGCAGGCGCGCGGCGTGGATGCAAAATTGCTGCCGCTTTGCACGGCCTTCAAGGAACCGGCCGTGAACCAGGCGATTGCACGGGCGAACCTGTTGGAGTGGTTGAAGCCAGGGGACAAAAGAATTGCTGAATCCGGCTATTGGCTGGGGCATTTTGGCGCCTTTCACCCGCAAAACTGGGATTTTACCGCGTTCGCCCAACGCGTGGCCGCACAGCCCAAACTCGCCGGCCGGCGACCGTGTTTTTTGGCGCTGGGCCGGTCGGCGGCGGCGAAGGAGGCCTTTGCCCAGGCCGGAGCGGCCGTTAAAGCAGCCGACTTTTTGGTTGTTGGTGAATTGACCGAAGACAAAGTTCCGATCGCGATGCGGGCGTGTGACACCGCGTTCACCAGCACGCCATGGGATATTATTGAGAAGAGCAGCGCGGTGGCCGCATGGCGCGCGTTGGACGTTCCGGTCCTGGTCACCCGGGCGGGTGCGACCGATGCGAGCGAACTTCCGCCCTGGCCGGACCCTGGTCTGATATTGGTTGGCGGGAATGCGGAATTTTATTTGCCAGGCCGCGGCGAACTTGAACCGCCACCCACGTTTCTTTTCCCGGAGGAAACCGCCCGAATATTTTTGGCCGCGCTGTCGGCGGCTCCGGGTTCGGCCCCATGAACAGCGCCACACCATTGCGGGTTTTGGTGGCCGCGCCCACGCAGGGCCGATTCGGGGGGCTGGAAGCATTTCTGCTGGCCCTGACCGAGAGTCTGGTTTCCGCGCCGGATTTTACGGTGCGGTTGTGTTTCAAACTGGTGCGCGGCGCTTCGTTCAGCGACGAATTACGCGGGCGATGCGAACAAATGAAAGTTCCTTTTGTAGTTGTGCCCCGGGCCAGCCGCGAATTATGGACCAACTTGCGCTGGGCCCAATTGGTCCACGGGCAGAATCCATCGCCGGACATTGCATTCGGCGCGCGCCTGCTGGGCCGGCCGTTATTGCTGACCATCATCAATCACCGGAGTGACGGGAATTCGATGCATGCACGATTATGGGATTGGGCGGCTCGCGCCGCCCGGGCCCGCTGCTACATTTCGGATTTTGTGCGCCAAACCTGGGAGCCACGCGGGTTGCGGGTCGGCAGCCGGGTTATGCCGGCCGTATCCCATTTGCCTCCACCGCCCCCGGTAAATTGGGAACGTGCCGGGTTCTTCTTCATTGGCCGGTGGATTCCAAACAAGGGACTGGAAGAACTGCTCGAGGCCTACGCCACCGCCAATCTGGACCGCGCCCGCTGGCCGTTGACCATCGCAGGTGACGGGCCCCTGCGACCGTGGGCGGAAAAATACATTGCGCATGGCGGACTGGATTCGGTGCGCCTCGCAGGCTTCATTACCGACCAGGAAAAATTTTCCCAAATGGCCCGGTCCAAATGGAATCTCGCCCCGCCTCATACCCGGGAGGATTTGGGTCTGACTCCGATTGAGGCGCGGCACCTCGCCGTGCCCTCGATCATTACCCGCGACGGTGGTCTCCCGGAAGCCGCGGGACCGGACGCCTTGGTGGCGGAACCGGGAGACGTGGCCAGTCTGCGGGCGCGGCTCGAGGAAGCCGCAGCCATGCCGGAGACGGAATACCGCCGCCGCGCCCTGGCCAGCCAGCGACAGTTGGGCGATTTCCTTCGGCCGCTCACGGACTATCACGCATTATACCGCCAACTGGCCGGACGGAGTTCATGAAACTGGCGATTCCCGAGACAGCGTCGTTCCTGGTCGTACACCCGACGGGCAACACCTATGTGCGGAATGATCTCCGTGCATTGCATGACGCCCACCGCTTGCGGCGGTATTTGACCGGCGTGGGTTTCAGCCGGTCGAGCATTTGGGCTCAACTCCCAGATTCCACGAGCATCGGCGCCGAATTGCAGCGGCGCGCCTATGATTTGCCGCCGGCCACGATTAAGGCCCGCCCGGGACGCGAATTGGTCCGTTTGCTGGCGCCTCGGTTGGGCATGCCATGGCTGACCAAACACGAGACGGGTTGGGCGTGTGTGGATGCGGTGTTTAAGGCGCTGGACCGGGCGGGCGCGCGGGAAATCGCCAGCTATCGCGGAATGCCGGGCGCGGTATTGACTTACGAAGACGGCGCAGAAGCAACCTTGGCCGCCGCAAAAACAGCCGGCTGGACGGGCATCTATCATCTCCCGATTGCCTATGGACCCTATGCCCGCAAAATCTTTCACGAGGAGGCTCAACGCCTGCCTGCATGGGCGTTCACTTTGCAGGGTGACCGGGACTCGGAGGAAAAGATGGCCCGAAAGGTTCGGGAGCTGGAACTGGCCGATGTCGTGATCGTCCCCAGCAACTTTGTCCTCGAATCGCTGCCGGCGAAAATCCGCGCCGAAAAGTCCTGTCGGCTGGTTCCATATGGCGCGCCGCCCGTCCCGGAAATGCTGGCGACCAACGAACGGGACGGGAAGCAAGACCGCCCGCTGCGGTTGTTGTTTGTCGGCGCCTTGAGCCAGCGCAAAGGCCTCGCGGACGTATTCTCCGCGCTACGCGCACTCGGTTGCCCGCAGGACGTGGAATTAGTGCTCCTTGGGCAACCCTGCGCGCCTTGGGAATTCTATCGCGGGCAGAACGTGCCCTTCACTTATGAAGCGCCGCGCGCCAACGACGGGGTCTTGGCGCTCATGGGCACGTGTGATGCGCTGGTGCTGCCGTCGCTGGTGGAAGGGCGGGCGATCGTGCAATTGGAGGCGTTAAGCCGGGGCTTGCCCGTGCTCGCCACGCCCAATGCTGGCGGCGAGGACTTGATTACGCCGGGCGAGACTGGTTTCCTGGTGCCCATTCGCGATCCGGCAGCACTGGCGGAAAAGATCAACTGGCTGCGCGAGCACCGGGCAAACTTCCCAGCGCTGCGGGCCGCTTGCCGCGCACGGGCAAAGAAGGTTTCCTGGGTCGCTTACCGTGAGCGTTTGCTGGCGGCGCTGGATGGACCAACCCGCTGAGCGTACGGTTGGCGGCGTCGCGAGGAACCAAGAATAGCACGCCTCACGAAATTTCTCTGGAAGATTCGCGCCAACCGGCGCAGAATGGGCCGGAGCGCCATCCCGGCGGCCCAAACCTTTTCGATACCTGTAATTTTCCCTGCTGCCCATGGCTGCGCCATCCTCAGATCTGAAGTTGCTGAAGCGCCTCATCTGGCTCTATCTCATCCTGTTGCTCATGGAGGGCGCCCTGCGGAAATGGGTGTTACCCAGCCTGGCCACGCCCCTGTTGATTGCGCGCGACCCGGTCGTAATCGTCATTTACATGGTCGCCATGGCCCGCGGGCGCTTTGTCATCAACGCCTTTGTGGCCGGCAATTTTATTTTGGCGTTGGCGGCATTTTGCGCCAGCCTGCTGTCGCCCGACACCAACCTGTTGGTGACGTTAATTGGTTTGCGTTGCTATTTTTTGCATCTGCCATTGATTTTTGTGATGGCCAGGACTCTGGAGGCCGAAGACCTCTGGAAAATGGGAAAATTCCTGTTGTGGTTTGCCATTCCGGAAACCGCCCTTTGCGTACTGCAATTCTCCTCCCCGCAGGGTCATTGGTCCAATCTTTCCGTCGGTGGGCAGGTGACGATGGGCATGACGGGTGCGCTGGACAAATTCCGACCGTCGGGAACGTTTTCGTTTACGACGGGAGTGGCCGAATTCTATCCCATGGCACTGGCCATGTTGCTCGGCTTCCTTTTGACCCGCCACAAACTGCCGCTGTACCTAACGGTCGCTGCGGCCGTAAGCATCGCGGTCGCCATTCCCGTTTCGATCAGCCGCACCAACGCCGTAACGTGCGCGCTGGTGTTACTGGCCGGGGGCGCATCGCTCTTTGCGCTGCCAAGCCCGCCCCGGGCCATCGTGCGCATGGTATTGTTCCTGGGCGTCGTCGCCCTGATTGTGTCGCAGACGCCGCATTTTGATGAAGGCGTGGAGGCTTTTGGCGCTCGTTGGGAAGGTGCCACGGGTACAACGGTGGAAGGGTTTAAGGCGAATATCATCAGCCGGTTTTTCTCGGATTTGATACCGCCCATCGGATTATTTTTTGATATTCCGTTGCCTGGCGTGGGCGTTGGCTCCGGCACCACCATGGCCCAGGCCTATCTCACGGGGGATCGGAATTTTCCCTTCGGCGAGGCGGAATGGTCCCGCTTGATCATCGAACTCGGGCCGATTCTGGGACTGGCCTTTATTACCTTGCGGGTGGCCTTGTGCGTGCGACTGGTGCGCATGGCATGGACGGCTTTGGGGCGCGAAAATATCTGGCCCGCGCTGCTGTCCGTGGAAGCATTCTTCCTGGTGCTTAACGCCCAATGGGGCCAGGCGACAGTTTTGGGATTTGCCACTTTTGCCTCCGGTCTCGCCTTCGCCGCTGTCCACATGAAGCCGGTCGAGGCCCGAGCCGACCGGCGACGCCGCCCGCCCAAACGGCCGCAATGGAAAGAACGATTGTATGAGCCGGAACCCGCCCCGGCGGACGCACGCTTCAACCCCCGACTGCCGCTGCCGTGACTGACTTTCAAGTTGTCTTATTGGGCAATTATGCGCCAGGCCGCCAGCAAAGCATGTTGCGCTTTGCCGAAATGCTGCAAGCTGGCTGGCGACGGCGCGGAGTGCCGGCGTACCTCGTGCAGCCGGAACCCTGGCTGGCCCGCCGCACCCCCTCCCGACTGCGCAAATGGGCGGTGTACGTTGACCAATATGTGCGTTTTCCAGGCCGGGCCGTCAAATTGGCGCGGCAGGCCGGCTGGAATCCCGGCCAGCCAACGGTGTTCCATATCTGCGACCATTCCAATTCGATCTACCTCCGGGGTTTGCGGGGGAGGCGCGTCGTGCTCACCTGCCACGATTTGCTCGCGGTGCGCGGCGCGATGGGTGAGGCAACTTACTGTCCGGCGTCCCGGATGGGAAAGATTTTGCAGGCGATGATACTCTCCCATTTGCGTCGCGTGCCCTGGGTCGCCTGCGATTCCGCGGCGACGGCCGGAGATTTTCGCCGGTTAACCGGACGCGGGGACGATTCGCACATCGTGGTCATCCCGCTCGCCCTCAATGCACCATTCTTTCCCGTGGCCCCCTTGGCGGCGGGTACCCGGCTGGCAAAATATCCGGGTCTGCTCGAAGCTCCGTTTATTCTACATGTTGGCTCGGGATTGTTGCGAAAAAACCGCGCCGGGGTGCTGCGCTCACTGGCCCTCGCCCGGGAGTATTGGAAGGGTCGGGCGGTATTTGCCGGCGAGCCGCTGCAGGAGCGCGAGCGCGCCGTCATGCGTGAGCTTAAGCTGCCCGACGACGCCGTCATGGAAATTCCCCATCCCGACCACGATGACCTCGCGGCACTTTACAGCCGCGCACATGCGCTGGTGTTTCCGAGTTATTGTGAAGGCTACGGCTGGCCGGTGCTCGAGGCCCAGGCCTGCGGCTGCCCGGTGATTTGCAGCAATGTGACTTCGCTGCCGGAGGTTGCGGGGGACGCGGGAATATTGCTCGCACCCGAAGACCATGGGGGCTATGCCGATGCCATCCTTTCCCTCTCTCAATACGGCGAGCGGTCGAAACGCATCGCGGCCGGGTTGGCCAACGCGGCCCAGTTCGGCGAAGCGCAAATGTTCGACGCCTACCGCAAACTTTATCAACGCTCCCTCGCATGAATTTCCGCCTGTTTACCGCCGCCCTGATCGCGCCCCTGCCGTGGTTTCTAAAACGACCGCTGCTGCAATCACTGCTCGGCTACCGGCTCCATCCCACGGCGCGCATTGGCCTGTCGCTGATCGCGGCCGAGCAGGTGGAGCTGGGAGAAGGCGCCCGCATCGGGAACTTGAATGTGGTGAAAGGACTGCAACGACTGGAATTGGGGCCGCACGCGATTATAGCGCAGTTGAATTGGATTACCGGATTTCCGACCGGGCCGTCCAAACATTTCGCGCATCAACCGGAACGAAAGCCCGAGTTGATTTTGGGTGCGCACAGTGCGGTGACAAACCGCCATTTGATTGATTGCACTAACCGCGTGACGATTGGGCATCACACGACGGTTGCGGGGTTTCGCTCACAAATCATGACGCACAGCATTGACCTGGCGGCGGGGCGGCAGCATTCGCAGCCGGTGGATATCGGGGCCTATTGTTTTGTCGGGACCGGCTGCATCGTCCTGCCGGGGGCGAAGCTGCCGGACTACTGCGTCTTGGGCGCCGGGGCAGTGCTACCCCACCCCGTCGAGGAAACCTACACGCTTTATGCCGGAGTGCCGGCACAGCCGGTGAAAAAGCTGAACAAGGACGACCGGTATTTTACGCGGGCGGTGGGGTTTGTGGAGTAGTGTTTTTTTTGTGAACATTCTATGGCAGCCGATATCCAAGATATTATAATGGGAATAACCGCGATTTGCCCTGATGTGCTAGTTCGGCAATTGCAGGTAAAGCATCCGGGGGCAGATGACGACGGATTGTGGTTTTTTGAGAGGGATAACTTAAAGGTCCAATTAGAATCCTCGTCAGGAAATTGCCCGTTCCTAATAGAACAAAGTTCCACCCCGCAACGCCTTCACGCAGATTCAATTGAACAGGCAATTGCGATCCTCAAGATCATCTTCGCTAAATGATTTCTGGAAGTTTCTTCCCAGCTCAAAATGCGCATCCTAAAAACTGTCCATTCGCTTGACCCGGCCGCCGGGGGCGTGGCCACGGCTGTGGATGCGCTGTCGCGCGCGGAAATTACGCTGGGGCATTCCGTGGAAGTCGCCTGTTTGGATGACCCGGCGTCGCTCTGGCTGGCTGGTCGGCCGTATGGTGTACACGCGTTTCGCCCGAAGTTTCTCCGGAGCTACGGATATTGTCCGGCGTTTGCGGCATGGTTGGGCCAAAATGCCGGTCGCTTCGACGTGATGACCGTCGAGGGCTTGTGGCAGTACCACGGCCCCATTGTCCGCAACCTCGCGCTCCGTGCCAAAATCCCTTACGTCGTCTACCCTCACGGCATGCTGGATCCCTGGTTCCAGCGCGCCTATCCCGCCAAGCACCGAAAAAAAATGGTTTATTGGAAGCTTTGTGGACACAAAGTTTTGCGTGACGCCCGGGCGGTGGCGTTCACGACAGAGGAGGAAATGCGGCTGGCGCAGAATTCATTTCAACCCTGGCAGGCCCGCAGTGTCATTTCGCCTCTGGGGGTCACCCTGCCAGATGGGAGTCCCGGCGATCGCGCACAGGCGTGGCGGGAAAAATTCCCGGTGCTGGCCGCACGAAAATTTCTGCTTTTTCTCGGACGAATTGACCCCAAAAAAGGCGCCGACTTGCTGCTGGAGGCTTATGCGTCCGCCTATCCCGAAGCCGTTCGCAACACCGGTGCCGCCCCCGCACTGGTGCTGGCGGGGCCTGAAACCCGTCCGGAATTCTCCGCCTACTGCCGCGGGCTGATGATCAAATTCGGTTTGCGCGAAGGCACGGATGTAATTTGGGCGGGACTGCTTGACCACGAGATGAAATGGGCCGCGCTGGAAACTGCCGACGCGCTGGTGCTGCCGTCGCACCAGGAAAATTTTGGCTACGTTGTCGCCGAAGCGCTGGCGGCGGGCACACCGGTGCTGATTTCGAAGCCAGTCAATCTCTGGCGCGAAGTCGTGGCCGACGGCGCGGGCCTGGCCGCCAGCGATGACGTGGCCGGAACCCGCGAACTGCTCGCCGCTCAGGCGGCATGGACGCCAGCTGACCGCGCCCGGTTTTCCAATGCCGCGCTGGCTTGCTTTCAAAAACGCTACCAAATCGAAGCTGCCGCCCGCAGGCAGGTTGAAGTGCTCGAGGGAATGGACTAAATGGATTGAAACACAGAGAACATGGAGTTCACGGAGGGCGTTCTTTATCTACAAGCCGGAATCCTAAATCCGCATTCGACAATTCCTCCTCCGTATTCACCATGCTCTCCGTGGTTATACCTCATTAATTTATGCGCATCACCATTGTCCAAGGCGCGTTTTTTCCCGTGCCGACCCTGCGGGGCGGCGCGGTGGAAAAAGTCTGGCAGGCGCTGGGTCGCGAATTCGCGCGGCGGGGGCATGCGGTAACCCATATTTCGAGGTTGTGCGATGGCTTGCCCGGGAGCGAGGTGCTCCATGGAGTCCGCCATGTCCGGGTGCCCGGCTTTGACCAGCCGGCTTCATCGCTGTTGCTTAAATGGCGTGATTTGCTTTATTCGCGGCGTGCGGCGCGAATGCTCCCACCCGCCGACATAATGGTCACCAACACGTTTTGGTTTCCGTTGTTGCGACACGATCCTTCGCGGGGCTTGGTCTACGTTCATGTGGCGCGCTTTCCCAAGGGCCAGTTTCGTTTCTATGGCCGGGCCGCGCGCCTGCAGTGTGTCTCCGAGGTAGTCGCCGACGGAGTACGCACCCAATGTCCGGCACTAGCCGATCGGGTGCGCACCCTTCCGAACCCGCTGCCCGAGGGCGCCTGGGAACCCAACCCGCTGCCCGACGCCGCACGGGCACCGATCGTGTTCTTTGCAGGCCGCATCCATCCGGAAAAAGGCCTTGATTTGCTGGTGGAAGCCTGGCAGCAGCCGAACGTGCGCCGGGTTTTGGCCGATTGGAAGTTGGTGCTGGCCGGTCCATGGGCGGTGGCCCAAGGCGGCGGTGGCGAAAATTACAAGGCGCGGTTGATGGCCAATTTGGCCCCGGTCAGTGATACGGTCGAATGGACGGGCCCACTGTTTGGGGCCGACACCGCGAAGCTCCACGCTCTAAACCGGCGCGCGCGAATATTTGTCTATCCATCAGTCGCGGAGAAAGGCGAAGCCCTGCCATTGGCCCCACTTGAGGCCATGGCGGGTGGCGCCACCGGCATTGTGTCCAACCTCAAATGCTTCGACGATTATATGCGGGATGGCGAGAATGGCCTCGTCTTTGATCATCGCGCCCCCAATGCTGGGGAGCGGCTGGTTCAGGCGCTGGTGACGCTGGCCGGCGACTCCGCCCGGCGCTCCCGGCTTGCGGCGGCCGCTTGGGCAACCGCCGGACATTTTCGCGTGGAAGAAGTTGCCACCCGCTACCTGAATGATTTTGAGTCACTGCTGACGAAGCCCTCCCCATGACCGCCCCGCGCCGCACTTACCCTCAGACCTCTCCTTACGATACCCCATGGACCGGAAGCGAGCGCATCCGCACGCAACTGTGGGAAATATGCTGGGCATTATGCTGCCGATGGACGCCGAAGCCCTGCAACGCCTGGCGGTTGCAATGGCTGCAACTCTTCGGTGCAAGATTTACCGGCCGCCCCTTCGTACATCCGCGGGCGCGGGTGACACATCCGTGGAATTTGACGATGCATGATCGCGCCTGTTTGGGCGATGGAGCGCATGCGTATGCTTTGGGCCCCATCGAACTGCGGGAAGGCTGCACGGTGGCCCAAGAAGCCTACCTCTGCACGGGGACCCACGATTTCTCGTCGCCCGCCCTCTCCTTGCAAACGGCGCCCATTATCATTGGTCCATTTGCGTTTGTGGGCCTCCGCGCCATTGTCCTGCCGGGGGTTACCATTGGCCGCCAGGCCATTGTGGCTGCCGGCGCGGTGGTCACGCGGGACGTGGCCGAGGGCCAGAAAGTGGCCGGAAATCCAGCGCGACCAATCGTTGCGCGAGTGACCGGCGAATTGCCAAGTTAACATGGTCTCCGTCATTATTCTAACCAAGAACGAAGCGCTCAATCTCGGCGCCTGCCTGGACTCACTGCGTTGGTGCGACGACGTGCACGTACTGGATTCCGGGAGTACGGACACAACGGTGGCCATGGCGCGCGCACGGGGTGTCCGGGTGCGGGAAAATATTTTTGCCTCGTTTGCGCAACAGCGCAACTGGGCGCTGGACCATTGCGAACCACGCCACGAGTGGGTTCTCTTTCTCGATGCCGATGAGCGGAGCACGCCGGCATTTGCGCAGGCCGTGCAGGCGGCCATCACGGCGGCCCCGGCCAACCGCGCGGGGTTCTTCTGCTGCTGGAAACTCATGCTGGAGGACCGCTGGTTGAAACATGCTGACGCCTTTCCCCGCTGGCAGTTGCGCCTTCTGCGCAAAGGCCACGTCCGATTTGTGGATCGTGGACACGGACAAAAAGAAGGGGAAGTGCGGGGCGAACTGGACTATCTGCGCGAGCCGTACCTGCATTTTGCCTACAGCAAGGGCTGGCACGACTGGGTCGCAAAACACAACCGCTATTCCGATTTGGAAGCTGTCGAACGCGCGGGCCAGGACGTGCGCTGGGGGAATCTCTTCCATCAGCACTCGAGCCAGCGCAATGTGGTGCTGAAGGCGCTGTTGACACGCTGTCCGTTCGGGCCGTTGCTCCGGTTCGCGCACGCCTATCTTTTCCGCCTGGGATTTCTCGACGGCGTACCCGGCCTCATCCATTCCGCGAACCTGGGATTCTATGAATATTTGGTGGCGATTAAATTCCGCGAACTGCGCCGCCGGCAGCGGACTTCCTCCCCCCCGGGTTAAGCCAACACCCGCTCCTGCGCTCCCCGCCCCGCCCGGATTTCCGGCGGGGTTTTTCATTTCTCTGGCGCACGGCGCGGCCATCCGTTTTTGATTGTCCCCCACCCATCGGGAACTTAGTTTGTTGAGCCCTGTTTCATTCATTTTCCATGAGCAAATACTTCGTCTGGTTTCTGTCCCTTTGCAGTTTGGCCGCCTTGGCGGCATGTGCATCGCGGACGCCGGCAACTTCGGCCACCGCCACCTCCCCGGCCTTGGTGGCCGTGCCCAACCCGGCCTACGACAACTATTTCGGCACGGAAATTAACGACCGTTTTCGCGATTTTGAGAACTTCAAAACCGACCGGCAAGTTCAGGCCTGGTTCAAGTCTCAGGCGGAACACACCCGGTCAGTCCTGGACAGCATTCCTGGTCGCCAGGTTCTCTTTGCGGAGATGCAGAAACTCTCCAATGGCGCGCCGGCGCGGGTCACGGATGTGTTCGAAGTGCCGGGGCGGATCTTCTACGAGGAGCGCAAGGCCGGGGAGAATCAATTCAAGCTTTACACGCGGGCCGGTTGGTCGGCTCCCGAACAATTATTGCTCGACCCGGATACGCTGAAGGGTACCGATGGCGTGCCGACGGCAATCAACTTTTACGCGCCGTCACCCAATGGCCGGTACGCCGCAATCGGGGTGTCGCAAGGCGGTTCGGAGAACGCAGTTATTCGGGTGCTCGAGGTGGCGACTGGCAAGGACCTGGGCGTGGTGATTGACGAGGCCCGCTTTGGGTTTGTCGGATGGAGCGATGACGAGAACAGTTTCTATTATAATCAGCTCAAGAAACGCCCGGCCAACGCCGACCCGACACTCCTCTACGTGGACAGCCAGATTCGCTTCCACCGGCTCGGCACCGATGTCGCGCAAGACCCGGTGGTTTTTGGCACCGATGCGCCGGGCGCGCCAAAAATCGCTCCGGAAAAGATACCGTTTCTGGATTTGGAATTCGGTGACCCGAATGTATACGGCATTGTGGCGGATGGCGTGGAGCAGGAGATAATCGTCTATGTCACCAGCCACGCAGCCTTGGACGCCGGCAAACCGGAATGGCGCAAGCTCATTGATTTGACGGACGACGTCACCGGCTTTGTGGTCCACGGTGACGATCTCTACGTCCTAACCCACAAAGATGCGCCGCGGTTCAAGATCCTGCACACAAAAACGAACGCACCGGATTTGACGCATGCGGAAGTGGTGATCGCTCCCGGGGAGCCGGTGGTGCAGGGACTGGCCTCCGCCCATGACGGCATTTATGTCACATTGCTGGACGGCGGGATTGAGCGCCTGCAAAGCGTTGCGTATTCGGCGGGCGCGAAGCCGCACGAAATTGATTTGCCGCTCAAGGGCAGTCTCGGCGACATGACCATCAACTCCCGGCTGGACGGGGCAAAAATGCATTTGACGTCGTGGATTGATGTTGGCGGCTACTACGCCTACGACCCGGTGACGGATAAGACCAGCGACACCCATTTGCAGCCACGCGGGCCCTACGACCAGCCCGCCGACCTCGTGGCCGAGGAAGTGCGGGTGCGCGCACAAGACGGCGTCATGGTGCCCATGTCGGTCATCCACAAGAAAAATATCAAATTGGACGGCTCGAATCCCTGCCTGCTTGAGGCGTATGGTTCCTATGGAATCGTTGACGACCCTTATTACAGCCCCATTTACCAACCATGGTATGAACAAGGCGGCGTCTATGCCGTGGCGCATGTGCGCGGCGGCGGCGCATTTGGCGAGGAGTGGCATGTTGCCGGGCAAAAGCTTAACAAACCCAACACGTGGAAGGATCTCATTGCTTGTGCGCAGTGGCTCATTGACCAGAAATTCACTGCGACGCCTAAACTGGGCATTAACGGCGGCAGTGCCGGCGGAATCACCGTCGGACGGGCCATGACGGAACGACCGGACCTCTTTGGCGCGGTGGTGGGCGACGTGGGCATGTTCAACCCGGTTCGCGCGGAGACGGATTCGAACGGCGTGCCCAACATTGGTGAATTCGGCTCGACCAAGAGTCCCGACGGCTTCAAGGGTCTCTTCGAAATGGACGCCTACCTGCACGTCAAAGACGGCGTCAAATACCCGCCGACCATGCTGACAACAGGCATCAACGACCCGCGTGTGCCGCCCTGGATGCCCGGGAAATTTGCCGCCCGTTTGCAACAAGCCGGCGCGCCGCTGGTATTGCTGCGGGTGGATTATGAAGCCGGACATGGCATTGGGTCCACCCGGCAGCAGGTGCTGGCGGAGTATGCGGACATGATGGCGTTTTACTTTTGGCAGTTTGGTGTGCCGGGATTTCAGCCAAAGTGAAGGCGGAGAAGCTGGAATATCTGCCAGAAAATCAGCAAAGACCTTCAGTCGACTATCCAGGCCTTCTTTTCGCTTGTGCGTGAAGCGGAAAGCAGGGTATTGAAGCGGGTTGCCGGTGGCTTGATTCATAACGCTCAGCTTCAGCCGGCGCTACGACGTCGCCACCCCCATTCTTTCCATCACTGCATGAAAATCACCGACGTCCAGGGAATTCTCCTCTCGTGCCCGCTACCGCAGCCATTGCGGTTGCCCTTTTACAATGGGGAGCGCACGATTTTGAAACGCGATGCGATGCTGATTCGCGTGCGGGCGGACAACGGTCAAACCGGCTACGCACCGGGGCCAGCCCATGAGCGGGCCGCCCAGGAGATTAAGGACACCATCCGGCCCTTCTTAGTGGGAAAGGACCCGCGCCAATGGGCGACGTTTGACTTTAAGGGGGATTTGGAGCTGACGAAGACCTACCGGGCCGTGGAAATCGCCGTGATGGACATGGCGGCCAAAGAGGTCGGCTGCCCGTTGTCGGAATTAATCGGGGGAAGGAAACGCGACCGCATCAAGCTCTATGGCAGCGCCGGCATGTACATGGCGCCAGAAAAGTATGCAGCGGAAGCGGCGGCGATCGCCGGTCTGGGCTTTTCCGCCTACAAGATGCGCCCCGCACTGGGGCCGGTGAAGGATTTGGAGACGGTCAGACTCATGCGCCAGGCGACGGGCCCGAAATTCGGCCTGATGGTGGACGCACACTCGTGGTGGCGCATGGGCGACAAGAGCTATTCGGCAGAGACAATCACCGCGCTGGCGGGCGCGATGGCGCCCTACGAGCCGACCTGGCTCGAAGAGCCTTTGCCACCGGATGACCATGACGGTTACCGCAAGTTGCGCGCCGCCAACCTCGTACCCATCGCCACCGGCGAACATGAGCAGGAGGAATCCGGATTCACCGATTTGATGGAAACCCATGCCGCAGACTACATCCAGATGGACGTTTGCTGCCAGGGTGGGTTTGCCATGGGCCAGCGCGTGTTCGCAGGTGTGGCCAAGCATGGCCTCAAGTTCGCCTTTCACAGCTGGGGAACCTTGCTCGAAGTCCTCGCCGCCGCGCACCTTGGCATCTGCTGGTCCGAGGACGTTGTGGAATGGCTCGAATATCCCTGCCACTCCAACCACGGCCGCCCCGGCATGTATCCCTTTCAACTGGCGGACGACATCCTGCGCGAGCCGTTGCAAATTGAAAAGGGCGACCTGATCGTTCCAAAAGGCCCGGGCCTCGGCGTCGAGATTGACGAGCGCGTGATTGAAAAATACCCGTTCATCCCCGGCCCGTGGTCCTATTTCAAAATCAACTCCCCGCCGGAAACCGTCGCGGTCACCGGCGACCACAGCGTGAAGTGGGTCGAGACGGAGGGAAAATAACCGTTGGTAAAAGTCTTTGCGGATGATACTGTTTTCAATGGGTACAGCCATGGCTTCCGTCATACGATTCATTAAAGGCCAAACGACAACTCCGAAGGCGATACGTCCGTTGCCGGCATCTACAATTGGCAGCAGAATTGCGAGCGATGCTCGTGACCACGTGAGTGTCACACGCACCCATCCGAGTCCGGCCGGCATGCTTGCCGCTTTTGGCAAAATTCAGAGTCGTCGGAAAGTCACGGCGTCCGTGGGCGCATACTTGGGCAAGCTTGACGATAAAACCCGCTCCCGCTGAGGTAATTAGAGCATTGCGCATTTCGATATTTCACGAGATTTCACCCCATGAAAATTCCATGCCTTTTGCTGGTATTTGGCGCTGCGCTGGCCGCCACCGCCCCCGGCCCAGGCCCGGCCAATGTTTCCACTTTAGAAAAAGGTCCTGGCGCCAAAAATACCCCATCCAGCAAAATCAAAGTGCTGATTGTGGATGGCTTCAGCAACCACGATTGGAAAAAGACCACGGATCTGCTCAAGGGTTTTTTGGAGCCGACGGGTTTGTTTGACATTTCCGTCTCCACCACCCCGCCGCCAAAAAGCGCCGAGGGTTGGGACACGTGGCGGCCAAAGTTCAAGGACTACGATGTCGTCATCCAAACCTGCAATGACATCAGCAACAGCGGGCCGATGTGGCCGCAGGCAGTGATGACGGATTTCGAGAATTACGTGCGCGATGGCGGCGGCGTGTATATTTACCACGGCGCGCAAAATGCGTTTGCGAAATGGCCGGCATACAACGACATCATCGGCCTCGGCTGGCGGCCGGTCACTTACGGCACGGCCATTTCGATTGACGCGAATGAGAAACTTGTCCTCCACCCCCCGGGTGAGGGCAAAGCCACGAGCCATGCGCCCAAGGGCGATGTGGTGATCCACCTGCTCGGCAACCATCCGATCCACGAGGGCATGCCAAAGGCGTGGATGACCCCGGCGCTGGAGGTATATTATTATGCGCGGGGCCCGGCGCAAAAGATGGAGGTGCTTTCGTATGCCAAGGACCCGCGCTTTGGCGAGAACTGGCCCATCGAATGGATTGTCACCTATGGCAAGGGCCACGCCTACATTTCCACTTTCGGCCATGTCTGGGCCGATGACGTGGACCCGGAATCCATGCGCTGCGTCGGCGTGCGCACGACCATCATCCGCGTCTTACAATGGCTGGCCAAGCGACCGGTCACATGGCCGATTCCAAAAAATTTCCCCACCGCAACGGAGAAATCCATTGTTCCGACGGCGATGAAACCAACCGCCGCCAATCCGCCCGCAAGCACGGTGAATCCCCAGGCCAAACCGTGACGGCCTAGGCTTTCGTCTCCCGGCGCCCAAGGCCGAGGCAAAAGACGATAATGAGGAAGATCGCCATCGAGCCACAGAGCCAATAAAGGCCGCCGATGAACGAGCCGGTGGCTTTTTCCACCCATCCGAGCAGCGTCTGGCCGTAGAACGCGCCAATGTTGCCGACGCAGTTAATTAATCCAATGCTGCCGGCTGCGGCGGTGGATGACAGGAAAAGACTGGGCAGCGACCAGAAGGCGGGTTGGTACGCCTTGAGCCCGGCGGCGGCGACCATGAAGCAAACCATGGTAAGGTAGATGTTATAACCCTGGGTTCCACGCGTGAGCGGGGCCACGGCGAGGGCGATTAAGCTCAAGGAGACGGGCACGAGGGTATGCCAGCGGCGTTCCTTGAGACGGTCGGCATTCCACCCGACGAACAGGACGCCGACAATGGCGAGCATCGGCGGCAACATCACCAGCCAGGTGATTTTGCCCACATCGAATTTGTACCAGTCCTTCAAGATGCTCGGCATGAACAGCTCGAAACCCATGCTGGCGGACACCGTGCAAAAATAAGCGGTCGTCAAGAGCAGGACTTTGGGGTTTTTGAAGAAGCTGAACAAGGACTGGTGAGCCTTTGGCGCCCGGAGGGCCTTTTCGCGCTCGAGTTCGGCCACCAGCGCATCCCGCTCCTCGACCGTAAGCCATTTGGCCTGGGCCGGGCGGTCCGTCATCACCAGCCATACATAGACGCCCAGCGCGATCGCCGGAATGCCCCAGAAAATATAAACCCACTGCCAGCCAGCCAGCCCCAGCGCATGCACGGACATCAAGGCGTTGGTGATTTTGGGGCTGACAATTTGGGCCGTTGGCTGGCCCATGATGAGCAAGGCGAGCGCGCGCGAGCGGTCCCGGTTGGGAAACCAATGCGTCAAATAGACCATGACACCCGGGAAAAATCCCGCTTCTGCCAAGCCCAGAAAAAAACGAACCGTGTAGAACTGCGGCGGGGTTTTGACCACGGCGGTCAGCGCCGCCATGATACCCCAGGTGATCATAATTCGGGCAATCCACCGCCGGGCGCCCCAGCGTTCCACGATGAGCGCCCCGGGAATTTCGAGCAGAATATAACCGAGATAGAAGACGCCCGAGCCAAAGCCGATGACCGCGTCATTGAAGGCCGGCAGCGACTGGCTCATCGTCAGCTTGGCAATGCTGACGTTGGCGCGGTCAATGTACGCCACGACGTAGCAGACAAATACGAGCGGCAGCAAACGCCAGTAGGCTTTGAGGCGCGCGCGGTCAAGCGCGCTCGGGGTTTGGGTGGGGTTGCTCAAACGGCCGCCACTTTGCCGGATGAGGGGGCGGCAGGTCAATCTTTAGCCTGCGCTTGCGCTGGAGCCGAAAAACATTTATCGAATCAATCTTTATGCAACCTTCCGAACTCCGCCGCCAACTGCAAGGGGTCATTTCCTTTCCGGTCACCCCGTTCAAGGCTGACCATTCTCTCGACCTTGTCGGCCTGCGACACAATTTGCGCGAGCTGCTCAAACATCCCGTTTGCGCGGTTGTCGCCGCCGCCGGCACGGGGGAACTCTATTCGCTCACCCCCGCCGAACATCTCGCCGTGGTCCAAACCGTCGTCAAGGAAGTGAAGGGCCGCGTGCCCGTCCTGGCGGGGACCGGCTATAACCCGGCCATCGCAGTGGAACTGGCGCACGCGTCCGCCAAGGCCGGGGTGGACGGCATTTTGGCGTTTCCCCCGTATTATCCGGCGCCGGACGAAGAAGGCGTGCTGGCCTATTACCGCGCCATCGCCGACGCCACGCCGCTGGGCTTCATTATTTACAGCCGCGATTGGTTCGCGCCGGGAGCCGCCCTGGTCGAAAAGCTGGCGAAGATTCCCACGCTCATCGCATGGAAGGACGGCCAGGGTGACATCCGCCGCTTCCAAATCATTCGCCGCCAAGTCGGCCCGAAGTTATTGTGGGTCGGTGGTTCGGGTGATGACATGGTACCTGGGTATTATTCGATGGGCGTGCGCACGTACACCTCGAGCATCGCCAACGTCGCCCCAAAATTGTCCCTGCGCCTGCACGAGCTGGCTTCCGCCGGCCATTCCGCGGAGTTGGATGAATTAATGGCCGAACTGGTGATTCCGCTCTACGAATTTCGCGCGCGGCGCAAGGGGTACGAAGTTTCCGTCATGAAAACGATGATGGAATTCATCGGCCTCGCCGGCGGCCCGGTCCGCGCCCCGCTCGTGGATGTGCGCCCGGAAGAGCGCAAAGAAATCAAGGCCATGATGGGAAAGTGGAAAAAGTGGATTTAATAAGGATTGGGCCGTCCCGCTAGGCGGGACGCCCCTACGATTTTTACCTTTATGTCTATTCAACCCGTACTCATTGCCGGACACTGGCGCGAGGCCCGCGCCACCGAAACGTTTCAGGCGGAGAATCCCGCGCTGGGCCAGAAATTGCCCGACCAATACCCCATCAGCGATTGGGCGGATTGTGATGCCGCCCTGACCGCCGCCATGGCGGCCGCGGGCGAATTGCGCACGATTTCCGTCGAGAAAATCGCGGCATTTCTCACCAAGTTTGCCGAACGCATCGAAAAACGCGCGGCGGAGCTGGTTGAGATGGCGCACCAGGAATCCGGGTTGCCGAAGGCGCCCCGACTCGGGGACGTGGAACTGCCTCGCACCACCGGGCAGTTGCGCCAGGCGGCGGCCGCCGTGCTTGAAGGCTCGTGGGCCCTGCCGACGATTGACTCCAAGGCCAACATTCGTTCGGTACTTGGGCCGATTGGCCCGGTGCTCGTGTTTGGCCCGAATAATTTTCCGTTTGCATTTAACAGCATCGCGGGCGGCGATTTCGCCGCGGCCATCGCCGCGGGCAATCCCGTGATCGCCAAGGCCAACTCGTCGCATCCCGGGACTTCCCGGCTGCTGGCCGAGGAGGCTTTTGCCGCCCTCAAGGAAAGCGGCCTGCCGCTGGGGACTGTGCAATTGATTTACCGCACCGGACATGCCGACGGCGAAAAGCTCGTGGCCGACCCGCGCGCCGGCGCCACCGCCTACACCGGCAGCCGCAACGCCGGCTTAAAGCTCAAGAACGCCGCCGACCGTGCGGGCAAGCCGATGTACGCCGAACTTTCGAGCGTGAACCCACTTGTCATCCTGCCCGGCGCGCTGGCGGAGCGCGGCGCCAAAATCGCCGAGGAATTTTCCGGCAGTTGCCTGATGGGCTCGGGGCAATTTTGCACCAATCCCGGATTTGTCGTTTTGATCGCGGGAGATTCCGCCGAGCAGTTTATCGCCGCCGTGAAGCAACGCTTCGACGCCGCGACGCCCGCTCCGTTGTTGTCCTCCGGCGTCGCCCGGGCGCTGCACGCCAGCGTGCAAACATTGGTCGCGGCGGGCGCGCAGCTCGTCACGGGCGGGCAGCCGGTGGCTGGCCCCGGCTATCGGTATGTCAACACGCTGTTGCGTGTGTCGGGCGCGGACTTCTTGAAAGCGCCGGAAAAACTTCAGACCGAAGCTTTCGGCAATGAGTCGCTGCTGGTCGTCGCGCGCGATTTGCCGGAAGTTTGCGCCATCCTGGGGCACGTCGAAGGCAGTTTGACCGGGTGCATCTATTCCGACACGCGCGGGAGCGATGATGCCCTCCACGCGGAAATCGAACCGCGCCTGCGCGTTAAAGTGGGCCGCTTGATTAACGACAAGATGCCAACGGGCGTGGCGGTGAGCCCGGCGATGAACCACGGCGGACCCTACCCGGCCACCGGACACCCCGGCTTCACGGCGGTGGGCATTCCGGCCTCGATGCGCCGGTTTGGCGCGCTGTATTGTTATGACAACGTTCGCGCGCCGCGCCTGCCGGCGGCCTTGCGCGACCAAAACCCGAATGGCAAAATGTGGCGGTTGATTGACGGGCAATGGAGCCAGGGCAACCTCGGCGCCCAACCATGATGCTTTTCGGGTGGACTTTCGCCGGGCAGGAAACAGGCTGGGAAACCCCTCACACCCCGCTACCCCCACCTATGAAAACCTCCAAGCTGCGTACCTTTTTCCTTCGATTCTCCCCGGCGTTGGCCCTGTTTTTGGGGTTGGACACCTCCTTACCTGCCGCCAACGGGCCCGCACAAGTCCCCACCATCACCATTGATGCCGGCGAGGCCGTGGCCAACTCCAGCCCGATTCTCTATGGATTCATGACCGAGGAGATAAACTATTCCTATGACGGCGGCCTGTATGGCGAACTCATCGCCAACCGCACCTTTCAAGACCCCCCGGCCAACCTCAAGCGCTGGTCGCTCGTGCAGGACCCCGGCGCCAGCGGCGCGTTTGATTTCGACACCTCCGAAAAGTATAACGACCAATTGCCCGTCAGCCTGAAGCTCACCGCCACCACCGCCTCCGACAAAATGCGCGTGGGTGTGGCCAATGAAGGCTTTTGGGGCATCGCCGTGCGCCCGAACACCACCTACCGCGCGTCGTTTTATGCCAAGGCCAGCGGCAATTTCACCGGGCCATTGACCGTCGCCATCTCGGGCACCAAGGAGCCGGTAACCTATGCGCTTGCCACCGTGCCCAAGCTGACCAGCACCTGGCAGAAATATGAAGTCACGCTGAAAACCGACGGCTCGGTCAAGGCGACCAAGGACGCCAATTTCCTGATTTGGACAACCTCGCCCGGCACGGCCTGGTTCAGCCTGGTGTCGCTGTTCCCGCCCACCTACAACAACCGCCCGAATGGCAATCGCCCGGACATCATGGAGCTGCTGGCCCAATACCACCCGTCCTTCCTGCGCTTTCCCGGCGGCAATTTCCTCGAGGGCAACGGCGTGGCCAACCGGTTCGACTGGAAAAAAACCATCGGCGACATCTCCCAACGCCCCGGCCACCCCGGCACCTGGAATTACCGCGCTTCCGACGGCCTGGGCTTGCTGGAGTTTCTCGACTGGTGCGAAGATTTGAAAATGGAGCCCTTGCTCGCGGTGTTTGCGGGCCTCGCCCTCGGCAATGGCGAAGTGGCCGCCGGCCCGGATTTGGAACCTTACGTGCAGGATGCCCTCGACGAAATCGAATACGTCACCGGCGACGTGAACACCAAATGGGGCGCGCAACGCGCGAAGGACGGCCACCCCGCCCCGTTCGCGCTCACCTACGTTGAAATCGGCAACGAGGACTGGCGCGGCGACTACAACGGGCGCTTCAAGCAATTCTACGATGCCATCAAGGCCAAGTATCCCAAATTGCAGCTCATTGATGCCTCCATCCAAAGCAACCGTCCTTCCCGCGCGACGGACCGCGTCGGCGACGTGCAGGACCATCACCTTTACATGCGGTCGGAAATTTTGGCGGACACCAGTTCCACGGAATACAATCGCTACGACCGCACCAAGCCCAAGATTTTCGAGGGCGAGTGGGCCACCCGTGTCCCGGGCAATGCCCCCACCCCCAATTTCCAGGGCGCGCTCGGCGACGCCGCCTACATGACCGGACTCGAGCGCAATTCCGATGTCGTCATCATGGCCTCGTATGCGCCGCTGTTCGTCAACGTCACCAACCCGGGCGCCGGGCGCGGCGACCCGAACTCCTCCATGCAATGGGCCTGCAATCTCGTCGGGTATGACGCGTTGTCGTGCTACGGCTCGCCAGCCTTTTACGCGCAGGTGATGTTCAACAACAATCGCGGCGATGAAATTCTCGGGTTCGAAACCGGCAACCTGCCCACCCGGGCCGACCTGCCCGCCGCGCCTCCCGCCGGCCGGGGCGCCGCCGGCTCCGCACCCGCGGCGGATGCCCCCGCCGCCACGCCCCGCCAGAATCCGGCGATGTTTTTCAGCGTCACCCGCGACCGCAAAACCGGCGTTGTCTTTATCAAAGCCGTCAATCCCCTCGGCACCGCGACGCCGTTGCGGGTGGATATCAAGGGCTCGGGCATTGGCCCGGACGGCGAAGCGGTGGTCATGAAGGCCGACAACTTGACCGACACCAACTCCATCGTGGAGCCGACGAAGATTGTTCCCGTCACCACCAAGGAAAGCGGCCTCGGCACCAGC
>CAZLPS010000007.1:0-43225 GCA_964561455.1 uncultured Opitutales bacterium | reverse complement strand
GGAGCCGACGAAGATTGTTCCCGTCACCACCAAGGAAAGCGGCCTCGGCACCAGCTTCACCCGCACGTTGCCGCCGTATTCCATCACCATTCTTAAACTCCAGAGCAAATAGGGCTCCTTTCAGGAAAAAATTTTACTGTGCAGATCTATCCCGCGATTGACCTCAAAAACGGACGGTGTGTGCGCCTGACCCAGGGCCGCGCCGCCGAAGAAACCGTCTACTTCGACGATCCCGTCGTCCCCGCCCTGGCCTTCCAAGCCGCCGGCGCCCAATGGGTGCATGTGGTAGACTTGGATGGCGCCTTCGAGGGTATTCCGCGCAATCTCGCGCACGTCGCGCGCATCGCGGCCACCGGCCTGCAAGTGCAGCTGGGCGGCGGCATGCGCACCTTGAATGACATCGAGGAGGCCTTCCACGCCGGCGTGCGCCGGGTCGTCATCGGCACCCGCGCGTGCAACGACCACCAATTCATTTCCGGCCTCGTGCACCGCTTTGGCCCGGAGCGCCTGGCCATCGGCATTGACGCCCGCGATGGCCGCGTGGCCGTGGAAGGCTGGAAGAATGTCTCCGTCGTCCGCGCGGAGGAACTGGCCCGGCATATGTGCGACTTGGGCATCCAGACCATTATCCACACCGACATCGCCACCGACGGCATGTTGACCGGCCCGAATTTCAAAGCGCAGGAATCCATGCTCCGCGCCACTCCCGCCCGCCTCATCGCTTCCGGCGGCGTCGCCCGCCGCGAGGATATTGTCAAATTTGCCGAAGTGGCCCGCGTCCATCCGCGGCTCGACGGCGTCATCGTCGGCAAAGCCATTTACGAGAAAAGAGTGGATTTGGCGGATTTACTTGCAGTTGCGGCCACCGGGTGAATCCAGGATTTGCAATTTTGGAATCCCGTTCAGCTCCATGACCGACCAAAGAATTTTAATGACCGCAATCGGGCGCTTCGTCGCACTGGTGGCGTTTGCCGGGTCCGTGTCATCGGGCAAAGCCGCTGACGCGGCGCCGGCGGTGCCCACTTCCGCAGCCAGTTCCGGCCCGAATCTGGGCGACACCGTGGCGGAAATTGAGGCGAAGCTGGGGTCCCGCCATGCAACACTGGAAGCAGGCAACCGCATCATTTACCAGTACCCGAACGGCGAGATAGTTTTTGTCAACGGCCGGGTTACGGAAGTGGACTTGAGTGCCCCGGCTATACCGGCCAGTACCCCTGCGCCGACCAAATCGGTGGCAGCGTCCGCGCTCAGGGTCCCGCCTAATCCTGCCCCTGAGACTCCAGCCCAGCCGCAGGAACTCCGTATAACCTACCGGAAAGACGCCGAGGACGCCGTCAGTATAATCGCGGTCAGCGACAACAACCTGGAATTCACGATCACAGTGAATGTGAATCTGAAGAACACGATGTCCTCCGTGCCATTGCCAGTGACGGTGGATTCGGCCGGGCAGAAAACTTTTGTGGTGGTGCAACTCCGCCGCGCGGACCCGACGCTGCCCTGGTCGTACCAAACCAGCTATAAAGCTCGTCCCGGCGCGCGGCGGGCGGAAAAATCGAACGACGCCGTTTACCTGCTCCCCTACCAGTCCAGCGAAACTCTCCGCCTGGACCAGGGCAATTTCGGAACTTTCAGCCATTTTGTCGGCTCGGGGAGCGAATACGCCTTCGATTTCAAGTGTCCCGAAGGAACGATTGTCTGTGCGGCGCGTGAGGGAATCGTGACCGGCGTCCGGCAGGATTCATCCGTGGGCGGGCCAGTAGAGAAATACAAGGCCATGGCGAATTACATCATCATAAAGCAAGCCGATGGCACGTTCGCCGAATATGTGCATCTCCAACACAACGGCGCGATGGTGACTCCCGGGCAGCATGTGGATGCGGGTCAGGCCATCGGAAAATCGGGCGCCACCGGCTACGCCAGCGGGCCCCACATTCACTTTTCGGTTTTCCAGAATATTGATGGCCAGTACCGGGAGGACCTGCCCGTGCGCTTCAAGACCAAGCAAGGCGTCCTCGATTTGCTTAAACAGGGCGAGAGTTACTAAATTGCCTCCGGCGAAAATATTGTGAATAAAGACCACGTGTCTCCATTGAATCCTTTTCTCATCGTCGCCGTGGATGGCGGCGCCGCCTCCGGCAAATCCTCGCTGGCCCGCGCCCTCGCGCCTCGGTTTAATTTTCTGCATGTGGACACGGGTGCGCACTACCGCGCTGTCACCCTTGCCTTGCGCAATGCGGGCGTTTCGCCTGACGACCCCGCCGCCATGGCGCACGCCCTGCAGAATCTGTCTTTGGGCACCCGCGTCGAAGGCCGGGCCGCCCGCATTGCGCTCGGCGGTGTCGTGCCGGCCGATGCCTCCTTGCGCACCCCGGAAGTGAATGCCCAGGTCTCCCGCTTCGCCGCACAGCCCGCGGTCCGCCGGTACTTGTTTGACTATCAGCGTAGCCAGGCGGGATTTGCGCGCGCACGCGGGTTTGCCGGGCTGGTCATGGAAGGGCGCGACATAGGCTCCGTCATTTTTCCCGATGCCTCGTTACGGCTCTTCCTCACCGCCGACCCGGAGAAACGCGCGCAACGCCGCGCTGCCGAAGGCCAGGCCGACGCCGTCGCCGAGCGCGACCGGCTGGACTCCGCCCGTGCGACCGCGCCCCTCACCTGCCCCTCCGGCGCCACGGTGATTGATTCTTCGGAGATGAATCTCGACCAGGTGGCCGCGCACGCCGCCACGCTGGTCGAAGCGGCCATTCAGGCGCAGTCCGGCGCACCGGCGGCGGCGGCGTTTCCGTGGTTCTACCGACTGGTTTGGCTGACGGCGCGCGGCTTCATGCAAGTGGCTGGCCGGGCGGAGGCCAAGGGAGTCGAAAACGTCCCACGCTGCGGCGGATTTCTGGTCGCCTCGAACCATGCGAGCTTTTTGGACCCTTTGCTGCTGGGGTGCTATTTGCCGCGGCCAATCTGCTTTTTCTCGCGCAAGACCCTCTGGCAAAATCCTGTGCTGGGTTGGGCGCTCGACCGGCTCAAATGCATTCCCGTGGACCGCGACGGCGAGGGTGACATCGGCGCGTTCAAGCGGGTTTTCGCCGCCCTGAAAGCCGGCGAGGGCGTGCAGGTTTTCCCCGAGGGCACCCGGACGCGGGACGGCCAGTTGCAACCGGCACGGCGCGGGGTCGGGTTGCTCGCGGGCAAAGTGGGCGTGCCGATTGTGCCCGCGCGCGTGTTTGGGGTTTTCGAGACCTTCAACCGCAAGCTCATTTTACCCCGGCCCTTTTACCGCCTGGGAGTAACCTATGGCAAAGTCCTGCTACCGCGCGACTACGATCCCGGCCCCGGCGACCCCAAGCGTTACGAGACCATCGCCGCCCGCGTCATGGCCGCCATTGCCGCGCTGCCGCCGCCCTGGGTGGATGATTCCCAACCCTGATTCCGCCATGGCCCAATTCAGCATCACTGATCTGCCGCCCGTTCTCCGCGATATGCTGGAGTCCGGCACCTTCCGCGATGCCCAGGGCGCGGTCCAAAAGCTGCACTCCAACATTTCGAGCGAGGAGGCGTTGGCTCTTTACACCCTCGTGCGCACCTTAAAGCCCCAGGCGACGGGGGAAATTGGTTTTGCCCTCGGCGTTTCCGGCCTCGCGATTCTCGGCGCGTTGGAGGCCAACGGTGCGGGCCGGCATTACGTGAGCGACCCCTTTCAAACCAGTTTTGTCGGGGGCGCCGGGCGGGAAAATGTCCGACGCGCGGGCTTGCAGAAACGGCTGGAGTTTTATGAGAATTATCCGGAGGAGGTTTTTGACCGGTTTCCCCCGCTGCAATTTGCTTTTATAGATGCATCCCACCTGTTTGACCTGAGCCTCCTTGATTTCATCCTGGTGGACAAGCGGTTGGAGGTCGGCGGCGCGGTGGGTTTTCATGATTTGTGGATGCCGTCGTTGCAAAAAGTCGTCCGGTACATTCTGGCCAACCGCCCCTATCGCATCCACCAGGCTAGTCCGCGGGGTGGCCCGCCCACGCGCAAACAGCAAATGCGCTCGATGGCCGCAGCCGTCGCCCGCCAACTCCCGGCCGCCCACCGCTGGCTGGCGCCGGAGGCGGCAAAACCGTGGCACGAATTTCGCGCCGCCAACTTGATTATTCTTGAAAAACTTGGCGACGATAAGCGTGACTGGCGGGAGCACAAAGCGTTTTAATTAATTTATTTAATTCATGAAGAGCACCAAACTTCGCTGGGGCATCCTCGGCACCGCGCAAATCGCCCGCAAAATCTGGCAGGCCATCCAACTCTCGGGCAACAGCACCGTCACCGCCGTGGCCAGCCGGGACGTCGCCCGCAGCCGGAAATTCATTGCCGAATGTCAGGCACCCGCCCCCTTTCCGCAAATACCCCGCGCCCTGGGCAAATATGAAGACTTAATTGCAGCTCCCGACGTGGACGCCATTTACCTCCCCCTGCCGACTGGCATCCGCAAGGAATGGGTGTTGCGTGCCGCCGCCGCCGGCAAACATGTCCTCTGTGAAAAACCTTGTGCGGTGACTTCGGCCGATTTGTTGGAGATGATTGAGGCCTGCCGGCGAAACCACGTCCAGTTCATGGATGGTGTGATGTTCATGCACACCAAACGCCTCGGGCGCATGCGCGCGGTGCTCGATGACCGAAAGACCATCGGGCGGGCCCGGCGCATCAGTTCGGCATTTCAATTCGATAGCGACAAGAAATTCTATACCACCAACATCCGCGCGAACAGCCAGTTGGAACCGCTCGGCTGCCTTGGCGACCAAGGCTGGTATTGCATCCGGATTGCCCTCTGGGCCATGAATTGGGAGCTGCCTGCGCGGGTCTCGGGGCGCATTCTCTCCCAAGTGAACCCGCCCGCGGGTGGCACCCCGGTGATTACCGAATTTTCCGGTGAGTTGTTTTTTCAGAACGGCGCCTCCAGCGATTTCTACTGCTCGTTTGTCACCGCCCTCGAGCAGCGGGTGAACCTTATTGGCACGAAAGGCTGGCTGTCCATGAACGACTTTGTTCTACCCTTTCAAGGCAATCACCTCGCCTTTGAGACAGGTCGAATGGAATTCCACTTCAAAGGCACCGAGGCGTATATGCAGCCCCATTTAAAGCGCTGGCTCGTCCGCGAACCCGGCAACAGCCGCCGCGGCGCCCAAGAGGTGAACATGGTCAAAAATTTCGCCAACCAGGTGCAGTCGGGGCGGCTAATCAAATTTTGGCCGGAGGTGGCATTGAAGACCCAACAGGTGCTGGAAGCGTGCCTGGAGTCCGCGCGGCGGGAGGAGAAAATGGTGATCCTTGGCAAGGAGTAAAGCTTTGGGTAATTCAGAAGAGTAAAAAGTAATACCAATTCCAGGCCGCTTTTGGACTTCAGTCGAAAACGGTCCATACGGTCCATCCAGTCCATTTAGTCCATAAGCGCCTGAGAAATGGTATAAGATGCAACTTACACCCCCGCCAACTCCTCGAAAAGCTGATCCGCCAGCTTCAACGCATCTTTCGGATTCTCATCCATCACCGTAAAATGCCCCATCTTTCGACCCAACCGCGGCTCCCCTTTGTCGTAAAGGTGCAACTTAACCCGCGGATCCTGCAATAACTTCGCCCAATTCGGCGCGCGCCCTCCCTGCCAGACGTCCCCCAACAAATTAATCATCACCGCCGGACGCAGCAGGTCAGTCGCGCCCAACGGCAAACCCGCCACCGCGCGAATGTGCTGCTCGAACTGGCTCGTGACGCAGGCATCCAGCGTATAATGCCCGCTGTTGTGTGGCCGCGGGGCAAGTTCATTGACCAGCAGTTTCCCATCCACGCAAAACAGCTCGACTGCCAGCAGGCCCACTACGCCGAGCGTTTCAGCAATTTCTTTCGCCAGTTCCGACCCCGCCCGATGCAACTTATCCGGCAGTCGCCCGGGCACGATGCTCCGGTGCAGGATGTGCCGGCGGTGATCGTTCTCCGCCATCGGAAACGTCGCCATCTCGCCATTCAGCCCGCGGGCGACAATCACCGAGCATTCCGCTGAAAAGGGAATCCACTTCTCCACTACTGCAATGTCCGCGTCAAAGCTGCGCCAGACGGCATCCCAATCGGGCGAAATTCCAGCGGGGAGCGCGGGCAATTTCAACTGGCCCTTGCCGTCGTAACCGCACACGGCGGTTTTTAAGACACAGGGTAAACCGAGCTTTGTGGCGGCGCGCTCCAGTTGGACGGCCGAAGTCACCACCGCGAAATCGGCGCAGGGAAATCCATGGCGGCGCAAGAATTCCTTTTCCCGGCGCCGATTCTGGCAAACTTCCAACACCCGCACGCCCGGTCGGGCGGGAACAAGTTTCTCCAAAAGCTTCAAAGTTGCCGCCGGCACGTTTTCGAATTCGAGGGTCACCGCGTCAAGGGCGGCGGCAAAATCAGCCAGGGCGGCGGGGTCATCCCAAGGACTGGAAAAAGTTTTCTCGGCCACCGGGGCCGCGCAACAGCCAGAGGCCGGGTCGTAAACGTGAAAGCGGTAGCCCAGCCGCCGGCCGGCGAGCAACGACATGCGGCCCAACTGTCCGCCGCCCAGCACGCCGATCATCGAACCGGGCGCCAAAATACGGGAATGGAAACTCATGAAGGGCAAAGTTAGAAACTGGCGGCGGTGGAGGCCAGCGCCATTTTGGGAAAAATTGGCATCGGCGGCCCGAGCTTCGCGGGCTGGGTGCCGAGCCAGTTGATGTCCGCCACCGCCTTGACCCGCGCCAGCCATTCGCGCAGATGCGAATCGTAGAAATCGTCCCCGGGGTCTGCCGCGACAAATCCAACCGCATGCAGGCCCCAGGCGCGCGCCAGGTACAGGGCCCGGGCCAGGTGAAACTCCTGCGTCACGATGATGACCGTCGAAAGTCCAAAGATATTCCTGGCCCGGGCCATGGAATCCAGCGTCCGCAGGCCGGCGTCGTCACGTGTGATGGCCGATGCAGGAATACCGCGACTAATCAGACCTTGCCGCATGAGGGCGGTCTCGCTGCCCTGCGGGTCCACGGCCACGCCGTCGCCGGAGACCAGAAAATGCTTCACCTTGCCCGCGCGAAACAGCGCCACGGCGGCATCGAGCCGAGCGGCAAAATATTGGGAAGCCGGCCCCGCGCCGAGCACGAGCGCCACGGGCTCCGCTGGAATGCTTTCAACCTTGGTATAAATCTGCCCGGAGGCAGATTGGATGACCCACCAATTCAGCAAAAACACCGCCAGCAAACCGAGCAGGGTGAGAACGCCCAGCGCAAACAGCGCGCGCCGGACAGGGCGCTTCCACGGATTCGGCCGGTCGGCGCGCTTCAAAGTCATCGGGGGCGTCGTTTGGAGTGATTGCTGTTCTTACACCTTGGGCTTTTTGGCGACCGCCGCAGTTTGCCGGTTGCGATAAGCAATCAACCCCGCGCGCAGAACGGGATCATTCAGCGACAGGATGGCCGCGGCCGCGAGCCCCGCGTTCGCCGCCCCGGCCGGCCCGATCGCCAGCGTCGCCACCGGGATCCCCTTCGGCATTTGCGCAATCGAAAGCAGGGAGTCCAAGCCTTTGAGTGCTTTGGACTCGACCGGCACACCGAGGACAGGCAGATGGGTCAACGCCGCCGCCATGCCCGGCAAATGGGCCGCGCCACCCGCGCCGGCAACGATAATCTTCAACCCGCGCCCGGCTGCCGTCTGCGCGTATTCGTAAAGGCGCTTCGGCGTGCGGTGGGCGCTCACGATCCGCGTCTCATGCGGGATGCCCAGTTCACCCAGTATGTCGGCAGCGTGCCTCATGGTCTCCCAGTCCGACTGGCTGCCCATGATAATGCCGACGAGCGGCTTGGCGGCTTTGCTCATATCCCGCAAGTCTCACGGAACGAAGGCCTGAGGCCAAGGGAATTTTTTGGGCAAGGCGACTGAGGCGATTGACGCGACGGAGGGTAATAGACACCTAGGCACCGTGGGAAGCTGGAAGCTAGAAGTTGGAAGCTGGAATAAGAACAAAGAACCAAGCACCCAGAACCAAAACACCTTGATATCTGCCTCTCCCATCGCTCCGACCTTCAACAATACAACAATAGAGCAATACAACAATATTGACGTCAGCGGCCTCCCCGCTCCCCGCTCCCAACTTTCTCCAGAACCCCCCTTGACAATCGTTCCATCTGTGCTAGTAGTAGTAGTACAGCCCCATGTTACCCTTCACCATCGAGCTTCGCGCCGGTTTGCCCCTCACCGAGCAAATCGTCTATGCCGCAAAAAAAGCCGTGGTCATGGGCCAATTGCGAACCGGCGACGCTTTTCCCTCTGTCCGGCAATTGAGCCAGGAACTTCGCATCAACCCCAACACGGCACACAAAGTCATCGCGGCGCTCGTGCAGGAAGGCGTGCTCGTAACCACCCCGGCCATCGGCAGCATCGTCGCCGCGCCAACGGAAGGCAACCGCCGCGAACGCGCGGAGGTGCTCGGCGCGGAACTCGAACGCACCGTTGTCGAAGCCAAACGCATGGGCATGACCCTCGACGAAGTCCAAGACGGCCTGGTCTCCCAATGGGAAAAACTTTCACCCTCCCCCAAAACACATGAACGTCATCGAAACCCACGGACTGACCCGGCGATTCGGCCGTCTTGAAGCCGTCCACGGCCTTGATCTCACTGTCCCGCAAGGGGCCGTTTACGCGCTGCTCGGCCCCAACGGGGCCGGCAAAAGCACCACCATCAAGATGCTCATGAACCTGCTGCAGCCCACCGCCGGCGGCGCCAAGGTGCTTGGCGCGGACTCGCGCAAGCTCAGCCCCAAGGAACTCCGGCGCATCGGCTACGTGGCCGACGGCATGGAATTACCCGAGTGGATGACCGTGCAGCAGTTCCTCGATTACTGCCGCCCATTCTACCCCACTTGGGACACCGCCCTTGAGAAAAAGCTATTGAGGGACTTCGAGCTGCCCGCCGACCGGAAGCTGAAGCATCTCTCCCGCGGGATGAAAATGAAGGCCGCGCTGATGGCCGCCCTCGCCTACCACCCGGAACTCCTCGTCCTCGATGAACCCTTCAGCGGCCTCGACCCCGTCGTGCGCGACGATTTCATCCGCGGCCTCATCGAAACCTCCGCCCAAGGCGAATGGACGATTTTCATCTCCTCCCACGACATCGAGGACATCGAGCGCCTCGCCGATTGGATTGGCGTCATCGAAAACGGTAAACTCCGGTTCGCCGAGGAATTGGAATCCCTGCAAAGGCGCTTCCGGCGGATCGAGGTGACGCGCACTTCCGCTAATGGCTCCGGGCCCGCCGCCAACCGCCCCGCCGCCTGGCTGAATTATGAGGAGGCCGGAATGATGTCGCGCTTTATAGATTCGGGCTACACCACGGGAGAAACCGAAAAGCGCTGCGGGGAAATGTTCCCCGGCTCCACCTCCACTGCCTCGCCGGTGCCGTTGCGGGAAATTTACGTTACGCTGGCCCGGGTCAGCCGCAGCAAAACGAACTAATCCTGCCGTGAAGATTATCTGGCACATCACCAAGAAGGACTTCCGCCAGCTCTGGCCGCTGCTGGCGCTGTGGTGGGGCGTGCTCGCGCTCCGCGCATTGGATCCGGCAATGGATTTTTCCGCGCATCTGCCGAATGCCCCAACCGGGCAATTCGCTACTCAGTTCAATCGCTACCGGTCGGGTGTGCTGATGGCTGCGGATTTGGTGTTGTTGGTCATCGTGGCGGCCTCTGCGGTCCGCGTTGATTCACCCATCAAGCCCGGCATGCATTGGCGGCAACTGCCCGTGTCCGGTGGACGGGTGTTCTCCGCCAAAATCCTGTTCTTCATCCTCTTTTGCGGACTCCCGGCGGCGCTCATCAATCTCGTGGCGAAAATGGAATATGGCTATCCCCCGGCCCTGTGGCGGACCGGCCTGACTTGGTACGAATGGAAAATAGCCGTGTGCATTGCGGTTGGGGTTATGGCGGCCGCATTATTCCGCCGTGCGTTCCTGACCCCGTTGACGGTCGTCATAGTCTACAGCTTTATCATCATCGTCTATGAACTTCCGTTCTTATGGTTCCTTCAGGGCTACGGAGATTCAATCTGGGACACCCTGTATCTGACCCGCTTTCTCCTTTGGTCGAACGTCTTGATCGCTTCGGCGCTCGGCGCGGCGGGATTTATGTATATGACCCGGCGCCACTGGCGCAGCCGCCTGATTCTGGCCGCCGGCCTGGTGTGCGCACAGTTTCTGCAAGGGTATTGGCCCTACGACTTCTTCGACCAGACCGATAATGCCTTTGCCTACTCCCCGGCGCCGCAGGAGTTGACTTTTCCTGTATCCTTTTCCTCTTCAACCCTTCAATTGACTTCGCGAAATTTGCCCCAATCCCGCGTGACGATTAATGCAATATTTCGCGGTCAAATCTCCGGCGTCCACTCGCATGGCCCGGGTGAAGCATGGATTCTGGACGGTAGCGATTGGAACCTCCCCATGGCCGACGGCCATCTGATAAAGCTTAGCGCCGGCCGCTGGCCCGCCTACCCCGAAAATTATGCCGAAGCCCTGCAGACAATGGGCCTGGAAAAGCTTCAGCCCTATACCAGCGATTTTATGGCGGGCAGTTGGGGAGCTGGGCAAACCAACTTGAAGTCGCTGGCGGCCGAACCCCCCGGCGACCAGCCGAAAAAACTAACCGGCCATCTCAAGTTTCTGGTCGGACCCTTGACCCGAATTGCCGATGTACCCCTGGCGAAGGGCGCGCAATTCAAACGCAACCCGGATTGTTTTGCCATCCAGCAGATTCGCGTCGTGAAGGGCGCTTCCGCCGACAATCGCCAAAGAAACAACGCCGCCCGACTCGGTCCGCCTTCCGAAACCGTGGTGATCGACCTTCTCGCCCAGTCCATGGATTTCTCCGGAGCTCCATTGATCATGTTCGATCCGCATTGGCAATGGGATCAGGAAAATGTGTCCAATGGCCGGGAATATTTCTTCGTCTTATGGAACCCAAAACGGCAGGAGGTCGTGCCCGCACAAGCAATCGAGATGCTGTCGAGTCCGTACGACCAGGACGAATACGGCGAGACCGTCGGCAATGGGCTGCTCTCGGCCACCTTCACGCGGCAAATCTTCTTCGAGTTCTATCATCCCACCGCAGCGATCCCCTGGCGCCCGCTGGAAATTCAGCAATGGCTGGCGGACGCCCGGCTCGTCGAACTCAGTTTCACTCCCGAGCACTCCTATTCCGTGCCGGCCAATATAGATAATCTGCAGGTCGCCAACCAGGTCGCCGCCACCACCCCCACCCCACCCACTCCGTGAAACTCGCCTGGCACATCGCAAAAAAGGACTTCCGCCGCCTCTGGCCCTTGCTGGCGCTGTGGTGGGGCGTGCTCGGGCTCCGCGCGCTTACGCCCGCTTTGGATATCAAGATGCGGGATCAACCCATGGACGCATTCTGGACGCAGCTGAACAACATCCGACCAGCGGTATGGCTGGGTGCGGATATTCTCCTGCTTTTGGTAATTGGGGCCGCAGCAGTGGATACGGACTCGCCCATCAAACCCGCGGTGCATTGGCGCATGCTGCCGTTGACCGGACGGCGGGTCTTCGCGGCGAAAATTCTGTTCCTCGCGCTCGCATGCGGGCTGGCCGGTGCGGTCATCAATGTCGGCGTGAAGATCGCCTACGGATTCCCGTTCGCCAACCTGCTCGCCGGGTTGGGCTGGTTCGAATGGAAAATCGCGGCGTGCCTGGCTTTGGGCTTTATGCTGGCGTCCTTGTTCCGGTACCCATTTTTCACCCTTGGCATCGCGTTGGTGCTTTATGGCTGCCTCGTCGTTCTCTATGAACTTCCTTTCCCATGGTACGTGCAGAATGACGGCGACACGCTGTATCTCACGCGCTTCCTGGTCTGGTCGAACCTCCTGCTGGTGACCGCATTGGGTTCCGCAAGGTGGATGTATTACTCCCGTCGCCGGTCGTGGAGTCGAATAATTTTGGCCGCTGGTGTGGCCTGCGCCCAGATTTTGCAGGTCTGGTGGCCCTACGACTTGGTTGCGGGGACCCAGAACCACGACATCACAGAGCTGCCAGCTCCCAAGACGGACTCCCTTGGCTTTTCCTGGCAAATTGATCCACTGCAAATAATTTCGCATCACTTCTCAGACCCCAACTTCCAGTTTTTAGCTAAGAGCAACCTCTCCCTCAGTGCTCCGCACGCTCCGCACCCGGGCGAAGCCTGGATTGCTGAATCAGGGCGTTGGACTCTTCCTTTGGTTGTCGGTCAAAAGCTTAAGTTCTATGGAGTTCCAAAATTGGACTTGCCGGTCAATTACGGCGAAGTCTTGGGGTCGCTCGGAATAAATCTCCCGCAAAAAGGCCGCTTTGAATTCAGATTACAAAGCGGTGGATTCAGTCCGGGTGTTCTCTCGTCCCTGGAACATACGCATTTGGCCAACCCGGCCCCGAAATTGATGGGTGAACTCCAATTTCTCATAGGTCCGATGGAGCGAATTGCGGATGTGGCTGTGGCCGTGGGCGCGCATTTCACCCGCACCCCGGATTCTTTTGCAATCCAGTACGTTGGGATCTTAGAAGGAAAGGTAAACTTCGACCTCTTATACCAGGAAGTTGAGCCCGCAGGACCTCCTATAGGCATGCTCGACCCGCACGGGAAGTGGTATGCGCTGAATTCATCCGACATCCGGGATTACTTCTTTGTTCTATGGAACGCCAAACGGCAGGAGGGCGTTCTTGCACGGGGGATCGATATTTGGCAGGGTCCGCGCGAGGGCGACGGTTACGGGCAAAACGAAGGCGTTGGCTTGAGCGTTTCGACTTTCTCGGTCGGGATTTCTTTCGAATTCGAATCTACACCTGGGTCCTCCCGTCGCAGCCGGGCGGAGATGCAGCAATGGCTGGCCGACGCCCGCCTCGTCGAATTGCGCTTTACCCCGGAACATTTCTATACCGTGCCGGCGAACTTGGACGGCCTCTCAATCATCGAGGAAGTCATCCCGCCCACCTCCACTCCGCCCACCCCGTGAAACTCGCCTGGCACATCGCAAAAAAGGACTTCCGCCGCCTGTGGCCGCTGCTGGCCCTCTGGTGGGGCCTGCTGGGTCTGCGCGCGCTTACGCCCGTTTTGGATCTTGCGGCCAAGTTGCAGAATCAACCAGCGGATTCGCCTTTGACGCAGCTGAATAACATCCGGCCGGGCGCGTGGCTGGGCGCCGACGTCCTCTTGCTGATGATCATCGCCGCCGCCGCCGTCCAAACCGACTCGCCGATTAAATCAACCTCGCATTGGCGCATGCTGCCAATCTCTGGACCACGGGTTTTCGCCGCCAAGATCCTGTTTCTCACCCTCGGGTGCTGCGTGGGTGGAGCCCTCATCAACCTGGGCACGAAAATCGCCTACGGATTCCCGTTCGCCAACCTGCTCGCCGGGCTCGGTTGGTTTGAATGGAAGATTACGGCCTGCCTGGCGCTGGGCTTTATGTTGGCTTCCCTGTTCCGCCGCCCGTTCTTTGCTTTGGGTATTGGTCTGGTTGTTTATATCTGCGTGGTGGTTTTTTACGACCTCCCACCCATTTGGTTTGTCCGCCTCGACCAGTTGCCTTGGTACGATGAACACTCCTTGTTTCTGACGCGCTTCCTGGTGTGGTCGAATCTTCTCTTGGCTGCTCCGCTCGCTGCGGCGGTGTTTGTCTATTTTCGCCGAAAACGGGTCTTGGGCGGACTCATCCTCCTCGCCGGCATTGGGTGCGCGCAATGGACCCAAGGCTCGTGGCCGACATATGGCTTCTTTCCCGAACCGGAGGAAAAGGACGATTTGGCGCCGGCAGTAATGATACCCGATTCGAGCGTTCCCAACTTTTCCATCCAAATTTCGCCCCTCCGCTTCATCACTTACCGGCGCAACGGAGAAGACCTCTATTCCGTAATCTCCGGAGGCACAATCACCGGTCGGCAATATCCCCATCCCGGCGACGCCTGGATTATCTCCGCGGCCGAGTGGGACTTGCCTTTGACCGGGAACGGAAATTTTGTGCTCGGGGCGATGCCTGGTCCAAATTTCCTACAAGGATCCGGTCCAAATCTTCCTCTTAATTACGCCGATATTCTGCAGGCCTTCGGCATGAAGACGCTGATGCAAAGCCCGGGGGATGCCTTCATCCACTCGCTTAATCTCAATACGGACAAGCTTGCCAAGCTCCAGAACCTAATTTCCAACAATACCTTGCCAAAGATAAAGGGGAGCCTTTTTCTTAGTACGGGTCCCCTAACGCGTATCGGCGACGCCCCCCTCACTCTTGGCGCGCAATTTCCACACGCCCAGGATTCCATTGCCATCCAAAATATTCACGTAATGGATGGCGGGGCGCCGGATGCCGACCACTACCCCACTCCCTCGCTCGAAGGCCTGCCCCTAAAAACTGTGGGGATTGACCTTATCATCCAAACTTTGGACCCGGCGGGCGCCCCCATGCAACTGCTTGACCCCAATTGGAGTTGGCCCGGCGACCCCACCAAAATCCACGAGGTCCGGGATTACTATTTCGTCTTGTGGAATCCAAAGCGCCAGGAATCGATCCCGGCACAAAGTTTGGAGATTCAGCCGAGATGGGGTTATGATGACGAATATGGCCAAAACGAAGGCAATGGCCTGAGTATCCACACCAGCGCCCGGTCAATTTACTTCCCTTTCTTCCATCCCGAAGGCCAAGCGCCCTGGACAAAAGAGGAGGTTCAGCAATGGCTCAAAGACGCCCGCCTCGTCGAATTGCGCTTTAAGCCAGAACACTTCTACCGCGTCGAAGCGGACCTCGACGGCCTGACAATCGCCGGGCACATCCCCCTTGCCACCCCCACCCCACCCACCCCATGAACCTCTACTGGCACATCGCAAAGAAAGATTTCCGCCGCCTGTGGCCTCTGCTGGTGGCTTGGTGGGTCGTGATTATTCTTCGCGCGCTCGAGCCGGCGTTGGATTTCTCCGGTGGGGGGCGAAGCATGCTTCGTTTTTACTTCAATTTCTTCTATAGCTACGACCGGCCGACGGTCTTGCTGTGGGCTGATTTCATTCTTCTGGTCCTGATTGGCGTGGCCGCCATCCGCTGCGACTCCCCGATCAAACCTTTCGCGCAATGGCGCACATTGCCGCTGTCCGGCGCGCAGGTGCTCCGCTCGAAAATGTTGTTTATCGCCGTATTTTGCGGAGCGGCGGCAGCACTCGTGGATATCGCCGCCAAAATCGGCTATAAACTGCCCCTGGCTGAATACTTGGACGGTTTGGGATGGATTGAATGGAAGGTTGCCCTGTGTGTAGCTTTGGGCGCGGCGTTGGGGTCCCTGTTTCGCCATCCGTTTTTTACTCCGATGGTTTGGGTGATCCTTTACGGATGTGGTGCCATTCTTTTTGAATTTCCCGCCATTTGGTTTATCAAACTGGGAGGTGGCAGCCAGAGTCTGAATGGCGCTCTTTTCATCACCCGATTCTTGTTTTGGATCAACCTCCTGGCGGTCGCAGTAGTGGGCGCGGTGGTGTGGGTGTATCTCACCCGCAAGCGTGTGTGGAGTTGGGTGATGCTGGGCGGTGGATTTGCCGTGGCGCAGGCCGCCCAAGCCTACTGGCCGCTGGAACTGGTTACCGCATTTGGCCGGGAGGGCAGCCCGATGCTCATGTTATCGCGGGCGGATGTTCCAGGCTTTTCCCTGCAGTTCTCGCCATTACAACTGTTCATCAGTACCTCGGGATTTTCTTTCGACGATCATCTTTCTTGCGTCCTGCAAGGCTCGGCTACGATGACCGCCCCGCATTCCCGGGAACCAAGTGAAACTTGGATCTATAACGGGGGCAGATGGGCCTTTCCCGCAATCGGCGGTCAGTCGCTTCATTCATCACCCGGCGCGAATACTTGGCCCGTCAATTACGCCGAAGTTTTGCAGTCGCTCGGACTGGGGAAGCTGCGAGCCGTCCCCTTCGAACTTAAGCTCAGCGGACAATGGCTTAGCGAGGATCCAAAGAATTTCCTCGAGCCGGAAGGCCAGACAAAAACCCCGCGCCGCTTGCAGGGCGAAGTCCAATTTTGTGTCGGGCAAATGGAGCGCATCGAGGACATACCCGCCAAAGCAGAAGCCCGTTTTAGCCGCGGTCGGGATAATTTTTCAATTCTGAGCATGCGCGGCACCAGCGAAGGGGATTGGCTGAACCTCGAAGACCGACACAAGTTAGGCGGGATGAAGCCGATTGCTGTGCAAATGCGTTTGTTATGCCAGTCCGTGGATACCGCCGGCCTGCCCTTCTCGGCATTGATGCCGAGATATCAAGATTGGTATTCCTTCGACGGAAGGAGTTATTCATCGCGCACCTATTATTTTGTGCTCTGGAACCCAAAACGACAAGAGGTGGTGCCCGCTGATCGCAACATCTCGATGGGCCGGGGACTATCCGACGCGCTGGCCGCCAAGCGCAACGACAACCTGCTGTATTTTGATTTCACCGATTTACACGACGGCGCGACCCTCACCCCCCAGGATATGATGGACTGGCTCGCCGACGCCCGCCTGGTAAAATTGCAATTTGTGCCCAAGTACCTCTACCTTGTGCAGGTGAACGTGGACAACATATCGTTTCCCACCCATGCCACCCCCTACGTTGACGACAATTCCAACCCATGATGCTCATCCTCCACATCGTCAAAAAGGACCTGCGGCGCTTCTGGATCCCCATCGCCCTTCTGGGGCTGGCCTTGTTCATCAAGGCCGAGTTTTTGACCTTTGCGCCCAACTTGCCCTCCTGGATCAACCTATCCGATGGCCGGGTCGCCCACCCCGGCCAGTTGGTGACCCTCAACAGCGCCGAAGCCCTGGAAATGATCTACCAGATTGACCTCGGGAACCGCCTCAGGACAATTATGCTGTGGATAATCGCCTTCTTCGACTATGTGCTGCTCATCGTTTTGGTCCTTGGGGTCTTGCTGGATGACCCGACGCTGAGCGACCGCGCGTTCTGGCGCACCCGCCCCATCGCCGGCCTGCAAATGGCGGCGGCCAAGGGAATTTTCATTCTCCTCATCGGCTGGCCCATGCAATTCGCGTTGCAGGTATTGATAAATTTAGAACGCTGGCCGGGCGCGGCACATTGGTATGGGTCGTTTGTTCCGCTGGCGTGGACGCAAGCAGCCTGGATTAGCGCGATTGCGCTGGCAGCGGTATTGTGGCGCAATGCGGTGGTGGGGTTGGCCAGCATGGCGGCCATCGCTTTTGCTTACGTGACGCTGCTGAACGTGGTCATCACGACGATGCTCAACGTGCTCCAGCCTGTCCCGCTTCGTCCCAACACCGTAATCGCCTTTAACTATGCCGATACCCTGTCATTAAGCATCCTCTTCGGCATGGCCTTGCTCGTGGCCGGGGTGATGTATGCGCGGAGAAATCGGAAGGTGGGGTTTGCAATCTTTGGCGCAGGGCTCGTGGCCATGTTCTTGGAAGTGGTGTATCTGTCACCGTGAGAAAAATGGTAGGGCGGGGCCTCCGGACCCGCCTAGCTCCCATTCGCCATATCCTATCCATCCTGATCATCCCTGTTGGATAATCGGCTAGGCGGGTCCGGAGGCTCCGCCCTACCGTTCATTGTCTCGCTGTTGGCTTGCGCGCCGACCTCCCTCGCCATAATCTGCATGGTTTAACATGGCCTTCAATCTCACGGAAATCGTCAATTCACGCCGGGGGGAAAACTACGACCTCCACGAGCGCCACCTCAATCGCACCCTCGTTAAGGTGCTGCGTACCATCGGGTTCGACAAGGTTTACTCCCGTGCCGAAGGCGCCTACCTCTACGACAAAGAAGGCAACGACTACCTCGATTTCCTCAGCGGCTATGGCGTCTACAACATCGGCCGCAACCACCCCGTCGTCAAACAGGCCATCAAAGACGTTCTCGACCTCGATTTGCCCAACATGGTCCAGATGGATTGCGCGCTACTCAGCGGTCTGCTCGGCGAGGCCCTGGCCAAGCACACCGGCCCCGGCCGCGATGCCTTCTTCTTCTGCAACAGCGGCACCGAGGCCGTCGAAGGCGCCATCAAGTTCGCCCGCGCCCACACCGGCCGCGCCAAAATTCTCTCCCTCGAAAACGCCTACCACGGCCTCACCTATGGTTCCCTTTCCATCACCGTCAACAAACATTTCCAAGAGGGCTTTGGCCCCTTCCTGCCGGGCGCGGAAAAGGTGCGCTACAATGATCTCAACGAATTGGAGGTAAAATTACGCGGTGGAGACGTGGCCGCCTTCATCGCCGAGCCCGTCCAGGGCAAAGGCGTATTCATCCCGAGCGATGACTATTTCCCGCAGGCGCAGGCGCTGTGCCGCCAATACGGTACCCTGTTCATTGCCGACGAAGTTCAAACCGGTCTCGGGCGTACCGGCAAAATGTTCGGCTTCCAGCACTGGAATCTTGACCCCGACATTATCACCATGGCAAAGACGCTCAGCGGCGGCTACGTGCCTGCCGCGGCCATTTGCACGCGCCGCGACATTTACCAAAGCGTATTCTCCCGCATGGACCGTTGCGTCGTCCACTCCAGCACCTTTGGACGCAACAACCTCGCCATGGCCTGCGGCCTGGCGACACTGGCCGTGGTCGAATCCGAGAACCTCGTCGAAAACGCGGCCAAGCGCGGCGAACAACTCCTGACCGCCGCCCGCGGCCTGATGGCCAAACATGAGTGGATCAAGGAAGTTCGCGGCAAGGGCCTCATGTTCGCCATCGAATTCCATGAGCCCAAGGCCCTGATGTCAAAAATGGCTTGGAAAGCCCTCCACACCGTGGACCACGGACTTTACGCGCAGATGATCGTCACCTCGCTCATGCAAAAGCACCGCGTACTCACCCATGTCGCCGCGCACGGGCTGGATGTTGTCAAGGCCCTGCCGCCCCTGGTAATCGGCGACAAGGAAATCACCCGCTTTGTCAACGGCCTCGATGAAGTCATCGGCGAATCCGGCTCCGTCACCGGCCCCCTCTGGCAATTCGGCGCCAGCTTGGTTAAGGCCTCACTGGCGCAGAAGTCAGGCAAGGCGGAGAAGGTGACGGCGTAATTCCGGGAAGCTAGAAGCTGGAAGTTAGAAGCTAGAGCGGGACCAGCCACACCTACAACACGCTGAATGCAACGAGATAAAAATAAAAATCCAGACTCAGCGAAAATGGGAATTGAATTCCAGCTTCTAGCTCCTAGCTTCTAGCTTCCTGTTTATTTCAAATTTCGTAATTCAAAATTCAAAATTCCGTGCCCATGTCCCTCCCGTTCCGCGTCGGCCTCGGTTACGACATCCACCGTCTGGTGGCCGGGCGGAAGCTCGTCCTCGGTGGCGTAACGATTCCCTCGGAGGTCGGCCTCGAGGGGCATTCCGATGCCGATGTCCTGACGCATGCTCTGGCGGATGCCGTCCTCGGCGCGCTCGCCCTCCCCGATATCGGCCACTTTTTCCCCAATACCGACCCCAAATTCCGGGGCATGGACTCGCAGGAGATCCTCCGCCGGGCCGTTGCGGAAGCGAAAACGCGCGGCTACAAGGTGGGGAATGTGGATATTGCGGTCCTCGCCGAAAGGCCAAGATTGTCGCCCCACATCAACGCCATGAAGGTGGTACTGGCAAAATCTCTCGAGGTAACTGTCGAGGAAGTCGGCATCAAGGCGACGACCAATGAAAATTGCGATGACGTGGGCGCCGGCGAGGCAATTGCCGCGCACGCCGTGGCGATGCTGGTGAAAGCGTGATGCAAATGTGAAATAGACATGATGCGGGCGTCGTCCAGACGTGAAGAGTCGGCAAACAAATGGACCGCGTAGCGGTCAAATGATAATAGCCGTGGACTTCAGTCCACGGAAAAGCCACCCACAGAAACGGCAGCGTCGCGTAGCGACGCTTGAATGCGGATTCCCTCAACGTTCTGCACCCAATCGTCGCTACCCGACACGGGTAAACGTGGCACGCGAATTTTCGCCCAGGCGGGCAATACCCCATAGTGGAAGTTGGGGACAAAGAGTATAGTGCCGGAGTTGCAATCAAAACGGTTGCACATAACCGCTGATAATCTCAAAAAGGACTAATATGATATTCTTAATTGCCGTTGTCGCCGTGGCCGTCGTCGTGGTGTTGGTCATTCTCTAATAAGCAATGCGGGGCTGCCTGGTGCTCGCCCTCGTCTTGAAACCTGAAACCCGAAAAGGATCAAAATGATTTTTCTCATTGCCATCATTGCCGTCGCGGTTATCGCGACGGTGCTCATCGTGAGGTAACTCCTCGCGGCCGGGGTCATGGGGCGGTCAAACTTAACCTGTCTTGGAAAGAAATTTCATGATCTTCCTTATTGTTGCAGTAGTGCTCGTCGCCACGGCCGCAGTGCTGGTGTTGCGGGCGTAAGGGGCGTGGCCTAAGCCATGGATTCCGAAATTCACGTCCCTTACTTGGGGTCCCTTAGCAGTGTCCATGGCTGCTTTGGATGAAGTTCGGAGTCGGCACGGCGTAGTCATTCCGCCCGGCCGACAATTGGCTGGCGGGTATAAAGGCGGCGAGTATTTATATAGGATGCAGCATTGCCAAGGGTGGTCCGGGTTGACATAGAAATGACCCGGATGATCTCCCTCCAAAACTTGACCAAGCGGTTTGGCCCGCAAGTGGCCGTGGATAACCTGTCTTTTGACATTGGCTCCGGGCAGATTGTCGGTTTCCTGGGGCCAAATGGCGCGGGAAAAACCACCACCCTGAAGATGCTGACCGGCATGTTGGCGCCAACGAGCGGTACGGCGACAATTTGCGGGTATGACTTGTGCACGAACCCAATTGAGGTCAAGCGGCACGTGGGTTTTGTCCCCGAGTCGGGCGCCGTGTTTGAATCACTGACCGGGCTCGAATATCTGGAAATGATCGCGGCGTTGTATGGAATTCCGCCAAACCGGGCGCGCGAGCGCATCCAGCAGTTTTTGGCCTTCTTTGATTTGGGATTTGCCACGCTCACGGACAAACTGCTCGGCGCATACTCCAAAGGCATGCGCCGCAAGGTGGTCATCACGGCGGGGCTGCTGCACAATCCGCCGGTGGTGTTTTTCGACGAACCGCTGGACGGTCTGGACGCGAACGCGGCGGTGGGCTTCAAGGCCCTGATTCAAACGCTGGCGCGCGAAGGGAAAACGATTGTCTACAGCTCCCACATCCTCGACGTGGTGGAGCGCATGTGTGACCGGGTCATCATCATTGACAAGGGCCGCCTGCTCCTCGATGGCAAACCGGACGAATTGGTGGCCACCCATAAATCGGGAACGTTGGAAAAGCTTTTCACCCAACTGACCGGCGGCGGGGAACTTGAGCAGCGCGCCGAGGACTTTGCCAAAACCTTTCGGCCGTGAGCGAAACGACGCCCATCCCCATTCCCCCGCTTTTGCCGGAAGGGAACGCCGCGGCGCCGGAAAAGGTGTTGCGGAAACTTTTCCTGACTTTGTTTCTGCGCGGACGCAGTTCGCGGGGCCTGCAAAAGACCGGTGCCCCCACGTCAGTGGGAAAGAAGCTCCGGGTGGTGCTTATTCTCTATGGTTTGTTCGGATTGCTGGCTTTGATCTTTGTTCATCAATCCGTGTTTGCGATGTCGGTGTACCTGCACGGGATGAGCCTGATGTTTTTGGGGATGTTTGTGGCGTCATCAGCCGGGGAAGTATTGTTCAACAAGGAGGAAGCGGACATTTTGCTGCACCGGCCGGTGACGCCCAAGGAATTGCTATGGGCCAAGATCCGGGTGCTGGTGGAGGTTTCGCTCTGGATTGCCGGGGCGTTTAATTTGGTGGGGTTTTTTGCCGGAATGTTTACGCCGGACGGCAGCTGGCTGTTTCCCCTCGCCCATATTTTGTCCACCACCCTGCAGGCGTTGTTTTGCACGGCGTGCGTCGTGCTGGCGTACCAACTGTGCCTGCGGTGGTTTGGGCGGGAGAAGTTGGAGGGCTTGATGACGAGCGCCCAGGTGGTGGTTTCCATTGCCGCAGTGCTGGGCGGGCAGATAGTGCCGCGGGTGATGTTCCGGATGGAGGGCATGGTGCAGTTCAGCGTGAAGTCCTGGTGGATTGGACTGCTGCCGCCCGCCTGGTTTGCCGGACTGGATGACACGGTCGCTGGCGCGCGATCGGGAAGCTCAGCGGTGCTGGCGGCCATCGGCGTGGCCGCCACGGCGCTGGTGCTGTGGGCGGCGTTTGGAAAGCTGGCGGAGGATTATGAAGTGGGCCTGCAAAAGCTCGGCGAAACGACTTCCCGTCCGAAAACCCAGCGCGCGGGGCGGCGGTTTTTGGACCGTTTGGTGAGCCTGCCGCCGCTGAGTTGGTGGCTGCGCAACCCAGTCGAGCGAGCGTCGTTCTTGCTTACGGCGGCGTACCTGGTGCGGGACCGCGATGTGAAGCTGCGTCTTTATCCCGGTTTGGCGCCCATGATGGTGATGCCGGTGATTTTTCTGATACAGGAACACGGTCGCCACGACAGCGGCTTTGGCGTGGCGTTTGCGGCCAGTTATGTGGGATTGGTGCCGATGCTCGCCATGAGCATTCTCCAATTTTCGCAGCAATGGCAGGCCGCAGATGTGTTTCGCATGACGCCGCTGCCCGGGCCGACACCGCTGTGCCACGGCGCGCGGCGGGCGGTGCTGCTCTTTTTGACGTTTCCCTTGCTGGTGGTTTTTGGACTGGCTGCGTGGCTATTGCACCGCGATGACCCACATATACTGCTTTTGCTGCTGCCCGGGCTGGTGGCGCTGCCGGTCTATTCGCTGATTCCCGGGTTGCGAGGCCAGGGCGTGCCCTTTTCGCGGCCCACGGAAGAGGCGAAATCGGCGGGGCGCGGAGCGAGTATGATGCTCATCATGTTTATCTCCATGGCCCTGTCCGGAATTGCCTTGTGGGCGTATTTGACCGGATGGTTTAAGTGGTATCTTACGGGCGAGGTAGTGGTCGCCGCCATCGCCTATGTCGCGCTGCGGTTGAGCATGGCGAACGCGCCATGGCCGGCGATGGAGTAAGAGGGGCTCAGGTCAATTTGGATTGCACCAGCTTGCTCACCGCACCGAAATCCAACAACGGCGCTTCCGGGCGTTGCTTGAGCGCGCCAATCACCTTGCCCATGTCCTTTTTGGATTGGGCGCCGGTGGCGGCGATGGCCTCGACGACAAGCTCTTCGAGTTTCGTGGGATCGAAAGCCTTGGGCAAATATTTCTCCAAAAGCGCAATTTCAATGGTATTGGCCGAAACCAAGTCGGCGCGCCCGCCTTTTTCGAATTCAGCCTTCGCGTCGGCGAGGTTCTTCACGGCCTTGCGGAGGACGGTGACGACGATGCCATCATCAATCGGTTTGTTTGCGTCCATCGCAGCACGTTGGATGGCGGCATCGGCGGTGCGGAGACTGAGGGTGGAGACGGCGTCGCGAGCCTTCATCGAGTTCACGATGTCGGCGCGAAGAGTTTCGTAGAGAGAGGGCATGAATGACGTGAAGGTACTTAAAGAGTAAAGCCAAGGCAAAATCTAAATCCAGACATTTGCCGCAAACGACGGGTGCCGGAACCGATTGGCCTTTTGGTCGCAGGAAATTGCCAGAACGTCCCGCAAGATTGCAAGGGAGGAAGGACTTTAGGGTTTGCTTAATGCAGATTGGGGAATCTATCCGAATTGTAACTCTTTTACGGCCTGAAACTTATGCAATATCCGTGCGCAAGATCAACACCGGCGCACGTGTGCAACCGGGTGCTGGTTGCCCGATCGCCTTGAGGCTTTAAAAAATTAAAACCCGTTGGAACTTTCGTTCCAAACGGGTGTTTAATCTGGCATCAGGGTGCAAGCCCTGAACCAAGGAATACGGTATAATAAAGCAACCAAGCAGCTAGGCAGTGACCCTTGAGCAAGGCCTGCCGTTTACAAGGCCGGCCGCCGGGTATAACCCGGGGCCGGCCTCTTGTTTGGCAGAAATCCGCGCTGAATGCAAGAGCGGGATGTTGCCCAGACGAGGCCAACAGGCCAGACGAGTCCGACACATACGACACATCCGGCACGTCCGACACGTCCGACAGGTCGGACTAGTCCGACTTTGAATGCGGCATCAGACCGGCGCCAGCGGCGACCCAGGGTTCGTATTTGGCGCGGAATTCGGAACTCCAGCCGGTGGGCGCATGGGATTGCAGGCCGAGTTTGCAGACCGTGCGCTCACCACGGGCGTGCAGAATTGCACCATCGTCGCTGCGGAATTCGAAGGCGATCGTGAGCCCGGCTTCACGCAAACGCACCCCCCACAAAACCACCATGAACGGCGTCACCCCGCGCAACGAAACCAAGTAATCAACCTCCAGACGCTGAACCACGACATAGACATCCGGGTATTTTTCTGGCGAAAACTCCTTCGCGCCCATCAGCTCGTCAAACAACGCCTGCTGCGCCCGCTCGACGAACTGCAGGTACCGCGAATGGTGCAGCACCCACAACGCGTCAATTTCGTAAAAATGCGCGCGTGTGCGGTAGACGAACAGGCCCGGGGGCGGGTGATGGTAGTCAATGGCGGACATCGAAAGGAAGGGTGATTTTGCCCGAAGTTGGAGCTTTAGGCAAACTCTAAGCAGGTTGGGCAATGCTGAATGCTGAGTGCTGAATTCAGGCCACATTCCGGGCAATCTGGACGAAATTGAGGAATGGAAATTAGCGGTGGAAGCAGTATGCTCTGGACAGCGATCAGCATTCAGAATTCAGCAATCATAATTTGCCCATGCCCCCCGACCGCCATCTGCTCGTGGACGCCTTTAACGTCATCCACGCCTGGCCCGAATTGAAGGCCGCGCTCAAGACGTTCGGCCCGGACGCTGCACGCACGCAACTCGCTGATGCCCTGCGATCCATCCACGATATTGAGGGCTGGAGGGTAACTATAGTATTTGATGGCTCCGGGGACGACATCCGGGTTGAGCGTCCGGGCAAGGAGTTGACATTCTCCTATGTCTTTGGTCCGAAAGGCCTCAGCGCCGATGCTGTCATTGAGCAATTGGTGGCCAATGCCACCCTGCCGGAGGCCGAGGATCGCCGCCCGCGCAAAAAAAACCGCGAGCCCCCGGAAATCGTGGTCGCCACCCGCGACAACCTGCTCAGCGACTCCACCGCCGCCAACGGTGCCCGCTTGATGACTCCCCCGCTCCTGCGCGACTGGGCAGAGCAAGCAGCTGCGCGGCAAACGCGTGAAGTCCTCACCAAATCAAGAAAGGCTGCAAATGACTGGCACGCGGGTGCATCCCCATGGGACGCCCTGAAGCCGAAATAAGTCTGATGGAAAATGGATGATTCACACACCCTCCGGACCGTTCTGCCATCTTCCATTTTCCAACTTCCATTCCCCCTCCGCGTTCTCCGTGCTCTCCGTGTTTCAATTATTCACCGTAAAAACGCTTCATGCAACCCACCGTCCACCGCCAGCACCTGGCCAGTGGTTTTGCTCAGACGTTCGCTAACGAGCAGGAAATACCCTTCCGCTTGATCTTCAGGTGTAATGGGCGTTTTCGTCAACGTCCGGTCGGCGTAAAATTGCGCGAGCTTTTGCACGAGGGAATCCGTGGCTTCGGTTTCCGAGAAGGGAATATTGTATTTCGCCAATGAGCCGATAACCCGATCCCGCGGAAACATCGCGCTCCCCTGCACCACCGTCGCCGGTGCCACCGCATTGACCCGGATCAACGGCGAGAGCTCAATCGCCAGTTCCCCCACCAAATGGTTCGCAGCCGCTTTCGAGGCGTCATAGGCGATGGATCCCTTTTTCGAGACCGCCGCATTCGCGCTGGTCGTAAGCACCAGGCTCCCGCGCAGGCCCTGTTCGCGCCAGGTTTTCGCGGCTTCGTCGCCAACCAGATAGCTGCCCGTGACGTTGATCGCAAAAGTCAGCGCCCATTTGTCGTCGGGTATATGACCGGTCGTGTCGCTGGGGACAAAGATTCCCGCCGTCACGCAAATGGAATCGAATCCGCCATAGGCAATCGCCACGTCGTCGAGCATGCGGCGGATGCTCTCCCGCTTCGTGATGTCCGCCCCCAGGCCGATGGCCGGACCGCAATTCGACAAACCGGTCCCCGCCACCCCAATCCCCGTGCCCAGACGGTCCGTGATTTCCTTCGCCGTCGCCTGCGCGGCCCCTTCATTCAAGTCCACGCAAACCACATGGGCGCCCTCGTTGGCCAGACGTATCGCGGTCTGTTTGCCGATGCCGGAGCCCGCGCCGATGACGATGACGATGCGCCGGGCGAGTTCCTTCGGCGGCGGCATGCGCTTGAGCTTCGCCTCCTCGAGCAACCAGTATTCGATGTCGAACGCCTCCTGCTGCGGCAGCGAGACATAGCGGTCCATCGCCTCCGCCCCGCGCATGACCTCCACCGCACAGTTGTAAAATTCCGCCGTGACCCTGGATTCGCTCTTGTCCTTGCCCCACGCCACCATGCCGAGCCCGGGAATGAGCACGACCGTTGGGTTCGGGTCCCGCATGGCCGGCGAGTTGGACCGCTTGCACTTCTGATAATAGGCCGCGTAATCGGCCCGGTATTTCGCGATGCCCTCAGCCAGCTTCTTCTTCAGCGCCGCGGCATCCTCGGCCTGCGGATTCCAATCCACGTAGAGCGGCTTGATCTTCGTCCGCAGAAAATGGTCCGGGCAGGACGTGCCCAGCTCGGCCAGACGCGCGGCGTCGCGGCTGTTGACAAAGCGGAGAATCTTTTCGTCCTCCTGCACCGTGCCGATAAAACGTTGATGCGAGGAAACCTGCCCCCGCAGCCACGGCAGGATGGACGCGAAAATTGGCCGCCGCTTTTCGGCCGCAAGCGTCTGATACTTCGCGCCCCCAAAGGCCCCGGCATCCCCACCCTTGGCCATATATTTCTCCTCGATATACGCCGCGGCGCGCTCGATCAAGTCGAGGGTCAACGTGTAACAGGCCTTGTCGTCGTCCGCCCAGGAGATGAACCCGTGCTGGCCCATCATGATCGCCCGGATTTTCGGCTGTTGGCGGGATATCTCCTGCATCGCGAGCCCCAATTCGAACCCCGGCCGCATCCACGGCACATAGGCCATCTCACCAGCAAAAATCTCCTTCGTCAGTTTCTCGCTATTCGCCGAGGCCGCCACCGCGATGATCGCATTCGGATGCATGTGGTCCACCTGCGCGCCCGGAAGAAACGCGTGCAACGGCGTGTCAATTGACGAGGCCCTCGGGTTTAAATTAAACGTGCAGTGGTGGTATAGCCCCACCATGTCATCCTCCGCTGGCGACTTGATCCCCTTGTCGGCCCGCGCCGCATACAGCTTTTGCAGCGCGTTGAGCTTGTTCAGGTAGAGCGACGAGAAAAACGCCCGGGTGCTCGTGCGCAAATCGCCCCCGGAACCCTTGACCCACAAAACCTTTTCGTCCGCCCCCGAAAGCGTGTCCTTCTCGACTACCTTCGACGATGTGTTCCCGCCGCCGGTGTTCGTTATCCGCTGGTCGCTCCCCAGAAGATTCGACCGGTAAACCAGCCGGGCGACGGGGTCGAGCGACGCCGCTTTGGCGTCATCCCAGAGGAAATTAACATGGTGGTAGGTTTTCATGAAGCCTGCCCATTCTGCGTCAGGAAAAATTGGGTGGCAAGGCGCAAAGGGCAGAGACGGCAATAAGGCGCTCAAGCATCAAGACATTGCTTTCCTACCCTCCAGCACAATCACTCAATTCCCTCTCGAGGAATTCCTCCCGCCAATTTCCGATAATCTCGGGGCTGTTGCGGACACCGCCAGTCACAAATTTTTGAGCCAGCGTCGAAGGTCATTGTGGTTGCCTACCATGACCACGACCAAGTCTTGCCCGTCACGGATCAGCGCTACCCGCACGTCCAAACCGACCCGCACTTCGAAACAGCCGGGCTTGAGTTGGCGCAATCCAACCCCACTATGGACATGCGGGCGGCCAAACACTGCAGGCAAATCCCGCAGCTTGGCCAGCAGATCAGCGCGGGTGCTTGTCAGCAGAACGGCGATTTGTGCGGCGGCGCGGCGGGTTTACAGAATCTTCATCGGGAAATACCGCTGTGAGGTAACCCGCGGCGCGCTCGGCGGCGATTTCATGGCGTGACCGGCCAACCGCCCCATCCACGTCGGCGGGAGTCGCGCCGTATTCCGCCAGCGCGTAATCGGCGGCCATGACTTTCACCTCCCGGATGGCATGGATCCGCGCTCCATCAATGATGGCGATTTCCTTACCCGCCTCGGCCCGGCGAATCCAACCGGAGAGATTCTTACGGGCCTCGGTCACCGTTAGCGTCTTCATGGCGTCTTTATAGGGCCTAAGTTGGGGAAGGTCGAGGATCTTGGACGGAACCCGGAGGACGTAGTTGGCCCGCCACTGCGTCGTGTCAAAAACGCCCTTGCGAGTGATACTGAAACCACCCACTTTAGTTGCGAGCTGAAAATATTCCTGCGAGTGGCGTGGCCTGTTTTCGTCATTCGCAATTCATTATTCATTAATTTCCCGTCTTTCCCCATGTTCGGTCTCTTACTTGCCTGCATCGACTCGGTCATCAATGTGCTGACCGACGTGGCGCGCAAGAAAGTGCTGGACCAGAATTTTGACGTGGGGCTGGTGACCGTTTGGGCCAAGGGCATCAGCTGTGTGGTCTTTGCGGTGGTGTTGGTGGTACTGAATCTGGGTTGGGGCACGCGGCCGGAATTGCCGGACATCGGCCACAACTTTCATTTGTCGCCGGCGCTGTCGTTTCTGTTTTACGTCACGCTGAACGCAGTGGTGGAAGGGAGTGCGATTCTGCTCTATTTGCGGGCGCTGCAAGTCTCGCCGATTTCCTATTGCGTGCCATTTCTGGCGTTTACCCCGCTCTTTTTGCTGCCGACGGGAATTTTCTTTTTGCATGAATCGGTCTCGGGCGGAATGGTGACGGGCGTCGGCCTGGTGGTGGTCGGGGCGCTGGTCATGAACCGGCAAATGTTTGCCCGGGGGCCGTTGGAGCCGCTCCGGGCGATTTTCCGTGAACGCGGCAGCCGGTACATGCTCATCGTCGCGCTGCTGCTCACCATCACCAACTTGCTGGACAAATGGTTCCTGCTGTCCGGCGGCGGCACCGCGACCTTCGACGTGAAACTGGCCCGGTCGGTGACCTTGTCGCTCGGCAAATGCGCGATGCTGTCGGCGTTCTTTGCCGGGCTGACGGCCCTGCGGATGGGCGACCGCACGACGCGTGAGGAGCAACCGGCTGGCTTTTGGCGGCTGGGCCGCAACGTAACTTGGACGGGCTTGGTGCGCACGGCGGGAGTCTGGGTGCTGCTGGCGGGCGTCCTCGACTCAATGGTCCTCGTCCTGCAATTGACGGCGATGCAGTTCACCGTCGCCGCAGTCGTCGTCTGCATCAAACGCGCCGGCCTCGTCCTCGCCGTCATCTTCGGCTGGTTCGTCTTCAAGGAACGCGGAATCACCGATCGCGTCATCGCCTCGCTGGTGATGACGACGGGGGTGCTAATCTTCTTCCTGACGAATCCAGATGCGCATGGCCAGTCAATCCTCGGGACCAATGGCGCCCTGTTGGTGGCGGGCGGGGCGCTGGCTGGGATGGCGGTAGCGTTGTACTTTACCCGACATCGGAATGCGCTGGGGGATGGGGCGAAAGGTGTTTAGTTTTTGGTTTCTAGTCTTTGGTTTGAGAATTTAAGCGCCAGGCATCCAATCAATTGTTTTGCCGATTCCTCCAACCACTTGAGTTTACATACTCATCGCTGATTTTTGAGAGCAGTTCACGCACCTCATCGATTGACGACCCCATTCGGGTCTGAAATTCAGGAATATCAATCCCGCTGCAAACTTCGTTGAGCGCGTTGTTGATGACTCCGAGTTCGGCCTGACTAAACTCAATGATGAACGAACCAGGGCCGGATTTAATTGCTTTCATGGGATGGAGAAGATGTACTTTTTGGGATTGTCGCAAGGGCAAATTGACCTAGAATAACACCATGTCCACCACTCTCGAACTTGACCGCATGACGCTGGAGGAAAAGCTCCAGGCGATGGAGGCCTTGTGGGCTGATTTATCCCGGAATCCGGAGAATATGCCTGTCCCCGACTGGCACAAAGAAATACTCGATGGGCGGGAAAAAGCCGTCAAGGAGGGCAAGGCCGCGTTTTTGCCCCTGGCAAGCGTCAAGAATCAGATTGCCGATGAAATCCGCAAATATCGAATATCTTGATCTGGCCAAGTCGGATTTGCTGGCAGGTTATTGGTTTTACGAAAAGCAGCAGACGGGCTTGGGTGAATATTTCCTGTCCAATATTTATTCCGATATTGAATTGCTGCGCACCTAGGCAGGTATCCATCGGAAGGTCTGCGGGAAATATTGCCTATTATCGAAGCGGTTTCCCTTTGCCATTTATTACAAGATGGCGTCTGGCATCGTTTATATTTACGCCGTCCTGGACTGTCGACAGGATCCGGCGCGGATTGGGGAAAAGTTAATGTAAGCAGAACAATCAGGCCTCCAGCGTATGCCGCGTCACCTCCGGCGGGCAGAAAAACCTCGCCGGCACCCGGCATGCCCCGGCGCCGACGCTTGTATATCCTTGCATCCCCTTGTATTCCCAAGCGCCACGAATCGCCCAGCGCGGCGTATCGCGCGCATTATTCAGCAGCGCGAATCCACCGGGCAGACACATTTGGCCTCCATGGGTATGGCCGCAGAGAAATCCCGCAAACCCGGCGGCCGCTGCAAGGGCATACGTCGATGGCGTGTGCGAAAGCAGGAGCGCACACGCTCCAGCCGGACAGGCCGCTCGGGCGCGTTCGACGTCAGCCGTGTGATAAGTATGGTCATCATCCACGCCGGCGATCCATAACTCGCCATCGCCCCGGTGCCAGGGCAGCGCCTCGTTGAGCAGCATGCGCCACCCGAGCGCCTCCAAGCCGGGCACCATTTCCAGCGGGTCATGGTTCCCCAGCACGGCAAACTTCGGCACCTCCGGTCGCAAGACCCGCGCCACTTCCGCGCAATAGCCCAGCGCCGTGTCCCATTCATGACGCGTGTGGGCGCGATAGTCTCCGGTCAACACCACGGCATCGTATTCCCAGCCCGTAATGGCGCGGATGACAGAGGCCGCCATCTTCGGATCAATGTCGGCATGCAGATCGCTCAAGTGCAGCAACCGCGCGCCGCGAAAGGCCGCCGGCAGCCCCCGCAGGCGCAATACATTCTCCTGGCGTTGCACCGCCAGCATGTTGCGCCTTCCCCAGCCCGCCATCCCAATCGCCCGCAGAAAACCGGACAGCACCCGCATCTTTCGCACCATCCGCTGGACATTCACCGGCCCGGCCTCGTCCGATTCGGGGTCCACTTCAATCTGCCGCTGAACTTCCACCCGCCGCGCATAGACCTCCGGGCCCAAGCGCGCGGAAAGAGCCGCTTGTTCAGCGGCCGAAAGGCTGGTGGCGAAGGGCGGCGAAGCGGTCATACAAGCCGGGGATGGGGAAAAGTGCCAGCCAATCGGGACGATGCCAATGGAAAAGCGCGCATTTTGGCCTTGCCGTCGACGGGGAATTTTCGGCTATTCCTATTTATGCTCCAACCGCTTCCATTTCTCGCGCAAACCAGCGGGTTTCATTTCTCCCAGTACTACGACAGCTTCATGACTTACCTGCCGAAGTTGGGGCGGGCCGTGGCCATTCTGCTGGTGGGATGGTGGCTGACCGGGCGGATCCGGGTGATACTGCGCAAAGTCATGCAAGCGCGCCACGTGGACACCACCGTGACTTCTTTTCTCTCGAAGCTGTGTTATTGGGTGCTGCTTATTCTCGTGCTCATGATGGCCGCCCAGACGGGTGGATTCATTGACACCTCTCCCTTGACCGGGATGCTCGCCGCCAGCACCCTCGCCATCGGCCTCGCCCTCCAGACCTCCCTTTCCAATTTTGCCGCCGGCGTCTTAATTATCTTCTTCCGCTATTTCCGCGTCGGCGACAGCATCGAGGCCGCCGACGTCAAAGGTGTCGTCGAGGAAATCAGCATTTTCGACACGCACTTGCTCACGGCCGACAACCGCAAGATTATTGTCCCCAACGGGAAAATCCTCGGCTCCCCGATCATTAACTCCAGCGCCAAGCCCACCCGCCGCCTCGATTTGGTTTTTAACATTAGCTACGAGTCCAACCTCAAGCAGGCCAAGCTAATCATCCTCGCCGCCATGAAGGCCGATATCCGCGTCCTCCCCAACCCCGAGCCCGCCGTTCTCGTCACCAACCTCGGCGAAAGCTCCGTGGACCTCACCATGCGCGCTTGGGTCGCCATTGCCGATTTTGAACCCGTGCGCAGCCACCTGCTCGAGGAAGTCAAACTGCGGTTTGACGAAGCTGGCGTCTCCATCCCCTACCCCCAGCACGAAGTGCATGTGCGGCAGACGAAATAAAAAAATCTCCGGCGGGTCTTCAATTGGGCCGCGGCGGGGTCTTGACCAACTCCGCGTCAATTTTCTTTTCGAGCGAAAGCAGCTGGTCTTTGTTCTTTTGTAAATCCACCTGCATGAACTCCCGGTCCAACGCGCTGGTATTGGGATTGGCAATCGAGGCCTCCAATGACAGGTTCTTCTTTTCCAGTGTGGCAATCTGATTTCGCAGGGCAAGGACCACCGGCGACTCCGGCGGCGGCTTGGGTGGGGGCAGCCCCAAATCGCCGGAGGAATAATTTACCGGCAGCAACGTGAGAAATTCCTGATCGTGCGGTGAAAGTTTTGCCATGGGCAAAGTTCCCACCGCGCCATTGACCAGCCGGTACTTTACCGTATCCACCGTGCGCCCGAGAATCTGCGCCTTCAGCACCTGGCCCTCCGGGTAATTTAGCGCGTAATCAAAAGGATACCCCAGTGAATAGTTCACAGGCAGCAATTGCAGCACCTTGGCGTCTTCAAGCGAAAACTCCGTCAGCAGGCGGAATTCGGTGGCTCCGGTCGCTTCCTCGGTAAGTTTGACAAATTTGGCCGCCCGACCTTCGATGCGCACGCGCATCGCCTTGCCCGAAGCGTCGGCCATAGTGCATGCGAGCGGCAGCGCCAGATTTAGGCGCGCTGGCAGGATGTGGACAAACTTCTGGTCCGACACTGACAGGTCGGCAATGGGGAAATATCGGGTGGATCCGTCGCCGGGCAGTGCCAGCGCCACAAGGGCGCTGGACACCGCCTTGATGGTGCCGGCCAGGGGTTGGCCGTCCAGCGCGGTCAAGGTGTGAACCACTGGCAGGTCCACGGACAGGGAAGGTGGGAGTTCGCGGATAATGGCTTGATCCGCAGGCGAAAAATTGACCAACGGTTCGTAACGAATAATATTATCGACGGGTTGGGTGAATTGCACGAAGTCCTCGTTATGGCCCAGGAGCTTGATTTTCACCCCCGGGGCGGGCGACCCCGTCAAAACATATTCCATGGGGTAGGAAAAATAGAGCTTGGGTGGAAGTAGCCCGAGCACCGCCTTGTCATCCCGGGGAAAGCTGGCAAAAGGAACATAGCTTTCGGTGCTGGCGCCGTCTTTGACGAGTTTTACCCAATCATCACTCCGGTCCACAAACGTAACGATGCCTTCCGTGCCTCCGGCATCAAGCAGCAGGCACACGAGCGGCGGTTCCGGGGTGATATTGGCGGCGAGGTGGTCGACAAAGGCCCGGTCATTTGACGCCAGGTTGGCTATGGGAATGTAGACCGTCCGCTGCAGTTTGTCATCCAGCCAGTCACATTTTAAGACCAGCGCATTCCGGCCCTCGATATTCACGTGGAGCTGCCGTCCATGCCGGTCCGTCAGCAGGTGCTCTTGCGGCAATCGGTAAGTCCAATAATCGTAAGCATACCATCCTGCGGCAACCAAACCCACGAGGATTAAGATGATTTGTCCCCACGGGACGCGGAACGGCTCCCGGGGAGGATCCAAACGCGCTTGCAGGCGCTCCCGCACATCGGGTGGCAAAGGGTCTGACATGGGGAAATAATTTTGGCCAAATTTTCGCCAAGATCCAACGTGGATGCCCGACACCCGTAAATTTTAAGCCCCGGTTCAGGTTGCGCAAGGCTATTCCTGGCGGATTTGGCCGCGGGGAGGAATTGTTCGCCGGTTGCGCCCGACCTCCGCTGCGATCAAAACTCCTTGTGCATGATGGTGATGATTTCCTTGGTGGAGTTGGTGAAAGTATCATCCAAAAATCTCTGAATCTCCATTTGCTGATCGACCAGCAGCGCATGGTAGGCCGCGAGTTTGTGGTCGGTAAGACTGCGGATGGAGGTGTCCACCAATCCCCGCAGGTGACCATTGAGGCTTTGGAGGGCCAGCGCGAAATCCTGGCGGTTCTTGTGATCGGCGGCGTTATTGGCGGCCGCTTGAAAGTTCACCAGGAGCCGGCGCACAGCGTCATCATGGACGGCCGCGGGACTCACACTGCCGGTGACGAGGGAAAGTATGGTTTTATACAATGCGTCGACTTTTTCCAACTGGATGCCATCAGCGCTGAACCGCGCCCAATCGAGTTTTTGCCAGCCTTTTTGCGGGTCAATATTGTCCAGGCGGCAACCGAACCAGCGGGTGCTTTGGGTGACGACGCTGTTTTTCAACTTCTCCAGGTTGTAACTGATATGCATCGTGGCAATCCCCACGACCTTGCCCGAGGGGCGATCAATAATGGGACTGCCGCTATTTCCCGGCTGGAATGGCGCATCCACCTCAATCATCTCCGGACCAATGCCAATTAATTTCCCCTCGATCTGCACGGGAACTCTCGCACCGAGATTGTTGCCCATCACCGTTACCCGGTCGTTGACTTTGGCATTCGTTTGCGGGTCATCCAAAATTTCCAGGGAGTGCTTGGCCAGGTTGTCCGGAATTTTCAGCAATGCGACGTCGTAGTTAACGGCGCCATAAAGTGTGCCATTGGTGGGCAGCTTGGAGCCATCCGCGGCGGTGACGGTGAACTGTTTGTTCCCGGAAAGGACATGTTGATTCGTCACCACAAAATACTGGCCGTTTATTTTGGCAATAAAGCCGCTGCCGGCCGACTCGTCGCCCTCGATATAAACCAGGGCTTTGATCTGGTCGGCGGATATCCCGTGGTCGGAATTCACCGTCTCCGCCGCCGGGACCACCGCCGCCGCCGGGGCGCCGTGACCATCCCCGAGTGGCGGCGTGGCCGACGGATGGCTGGCATCTGGCATGTTCGCCGGAGTTGCGGTCACCAATATTTGGGGCGGCACTGGCGAATTTGGATTCACAGCGGGCGGTTCACCCGGCAAATTTACCGGCAGGGCGCGAACAAAAGCCTGGTCGGCCGCGCTGAGGACCGAAATCGGGGCCGTGTAGGACTTGCTTTCGGCGATGGCGAGATACTTGAAGGAGTCGTCGCTCCGGGCCACAATCCGGATTTTCACCCCGGGCGATGGGGGCCCGGTAAACGCATAATCCACCGGGTAATTAAAATAGAAACTGACCGGAAATTGCCGGATCAGGAGTTGGTCATCCGCCGGGAGGAGGGTAATGGCGGCATAATGGGTGGAGCCGTCCGTAAGCAAGGTGTACTGCACCCAATCGTCGTTCCGCGCCACCAATCGGACGGGCGTTTCCACCCCCGGGCCCGTCGGCAACAAATAATCGAGCGGGAGTTTGAGTTGCAATTTAGCCGGCAAATGCGCGACAAACTCCCGGTCGGCGGGTGCCAGGCTGGCGATGGCCAGATAACGCCCCGCACTTGAATCGGGCAGCGTGTATTCAAGCAGCACATCATTTCGCGCTTCGAGCCGAACCGGACGAGACACGCCCTGTTGGTCAGTAAGGTCGCGAGTTTGCGGCATCCGGTATTTCCAATAAGGATAGCCGAATACGCCCACGCCAACCAACCCCACCACGACGAGCAGAACTTTTACCCATGGCACCCGACGCGGTTCCTCCGCCGGGTGCAGGCGGGCCTGGCTTCGCTCCAGTGCATCAGGTGGCAAATTAGCGGGCATAGGGGAAAGGTTTCACCCAAAGCATCGGCCAATAAGTATCGGGTTAAGCGCGAATGGCTATTCTGCTTCAGGAGATTTCGTCCCGCAAGATTTAATGTTAATTGCAGGGCGGAAGGTGCGGCTGCTTTTCAGTTTTGGCCCCACGGTGCCTACCCCGCCAAATCCGCGCGACCCGTGGCCCAAACATTGAACGCCAGCGGTTGGCCCGCAACTGGCTCGACGCGGGTATATCCGCCTGCGCCCTCAATGAGCGCCAGCCCGGCGGCGATATCCCACAATTTGATGCTTTGTTCGAAATAGGCATCTGCGCGACCGGCCGCGACATAAGCCAGCGCCAGAGCCGCCGAGCCAATCATCCGGATTTTCTTATACCGCTCAACATGGTTGACGAATTTGCGCACGGCATCCCCTCCCCGATCCACGCCTGAAGGAAAACCCGTGCAAAGAACTGCATGCGGCACGTCCGCGGCCCACTGCGGCTTGAGCGCACGCCCGTTCAAGGTCAGGCCAAGGCCTGCGCCACCGGCAAACATCTCGTCGCGATAAAAATCGTAAATCACTCCGACAACGGGCCGCCGGCCGCGCCACAAGCCGATGCTCACGCAAACGCCGGGAAACCCGCGCAGGAAATTGTAGGTGCCGTCTATCGGGTCCACGGCCCAATACAGTTCATCGCGACCCAAGAGGCTGGCGTCGCCCCCGATTTCCTCGCCGATAACGGGGAGTTTGGTGCGCAGCAGCCGCTCGCGAATCAGGGTCTCGCTGTCCACGTCGGCCTGCATTTTGACATCATGGCCGATTTCGGAATTGATGGTGCGGTCAACGCGCTTGGTGAGGGCCGCACCCGCGGCGCGCGCGGTGGCGATGGCGAGGGTGAGGAGTTCGTGGGTGGGAGGGGAGTTTTTCACGGCAAATCGGGAGCGTGCCGCAAGAACCGGCGGCACGCAAGCCTGTGGCGGGAATTCTCCCGGAAAACATCGTTTGCCAATCGCCTCGCTTTTGATAACGGTTGGCGCGAACCCCCCCATGCAATTCGAAGCATCACCCCACTTGCCCCCTCTGCCGACGCGCCGGGATTTTGGCTGGGCGGCCTGGCTGGTCATTGTCATCATGGTGGCGTTTATCGCTATTCGGGTTCAAACCAACGCCAGCCAGGTTGGAACCAACGATAACCCAATGGTGGCGCTGCAACTCAATCTCCAGGCGAGGCTGGCGGTCGGGAGCAAGGCAGCAATGGCCAAAGCCGGCAAAGGCTTGCCGCCGGAGCTTGCTGGCAAGATGGACGAATTCCTGCAAGCCATGGAGAAAATGGCCGTCTCGCCCGAAGAAAAGTTGGACGTTGCCATAATCGCCGGCGAAATCAAGGGACCCGATCAGGCTTTGTCCCGACTGGATAACCTCGCCAAATCAAGCCCGTCCCCAGAATTGGCGAAGGATCTGGACACCCTCCGGCAGATTTACGCGGGGACCGTCGGCAGCCTGGATGCTGCCGCGCACGCGGGTTTCGCCGAACGCCATGGTTTCTTTGGGCAAGTGGCCCTCGCCTACGGAGTGGCGGCTGACGCCGAGCCACGAAAATCCATGGAGGAATCGGCCCTGGGTTTGCTCCTCCGGGTGGGGTTTGCCGGCGGAATAATTTTTCTCGTATTTCTAGCCTCCGTGGGGCTGTTTATTGCGGCAATTGTATTTGTTGCGACCGGGAAGATTAAGCGTGCTTACATACCCGAACCGTCAGCCAATACGGCGTTTTTGGAGGGATTCGCCCTTTACTTGGTGGCCTATATCGCGCTGGGCTTTCTCTTGCGTCAATTCAACGTTAGGACCCTGGCCGGGTCATGGCTGTCCCTGCTCATTATCCCCCTGGTCATGTATTGGACCGCCCGGCGAGGCGTGGGTCGGCCACAGCGCAGCATGGCCTTTGGCTGGCATCAGGGGCAGGGTTGGCTCAAAGAAATGGCCCTGGGTATGGCGGGGTTCCTTGCGTGCCTGCCCTTTGTTTTCCTGGGAATGCTCATTACGATTCGCCTGGTGAGCCTGACCCAGGCCGAGCCCACTCACCCCATTGTCGGGATGCTGGAAGGCGGATTCTGGCACGTGATGGCGCTTTACGGCCTGGCTTGCGGGATGGCGCCGGTCCTCGAGGAAACCATGTTCCGCGGAGCCCTTTTTCATCACCTGCGCCGCCGCTGGGGTTGGTTGGTCAGCGCGGGGACGGTTTCGCTCCTTTTTGCCATGATCCATCCCCAAGGCTGGACGTTTATTCCCGCCCTGGGTTCAATCGCTGTAGTACTGGCATTGTTGCGGGAATGGCGCGGCTCGATCATCGCCTCGATGACAGCCCATGCCTTGAGCAATTTCATCGTGCTTTCCCTGGCGTTATTGCTCCTGCGGTAGGCAATGCGCCAAAATCGCCCCCACCCGGCATGGAGCTTGCTCAGGACAGGATGGCTTGCCAGCATTTAGCCCACCAAACACCCGTTGCGCCCCCCATGTTTGATAAATACCAGCCCGAAGACTTTTTTGACGAGATGTTCGCCGGCCCCGCCCCGGGTGGTGTTCGCCCGCATTACCGGAAGTTTCGGGAGCGCTTTGCCACGCTGGATGTCGAGGAGTTCGAGCAAAAGCGCCAGAGCACCGATTTATCGTTTTTGCGCCAAGGCATCACCTTCACGGTGTACAACGACAACGAGGGCACCGAGCGCATCTTCCCCTTCGACCTCGTTCCGCGCATCATCCCCAACAAGGAATGGAAACACCTCGAACGCGGCCTGACCCAGCGCATCACCGCCCTCAACCTTTTCCTCAAGGATATCTACACGGACCAGAAAATCCTCACCGATAAAATCATCCCCGAGCACTACATCCTCTCCGCCAAGCATTACCGCCCAGAATTCCGCGGCACCAAAGTCCCACGCGACATTTATATCCATATCTGCGGCACCGACCTCATTCGCGGCCGCGACGGCGGTTACCTCGTTCTTGAGGACAACGGCCGCTGCCCCTCCGGCGTTTCCTACATGCAGGAAAACCGCGCGGCCATGAAACGCGCTTTTCCCGGCCTCTTCGCCCGTGGCAATGTCCGCCCCATCGACCAATATTCCGACGAATTGCTGAAGGTTCTCCGCTACATTGCGCCGAAGGGCCGCAAAAACCCCACCGTCGTCCTGCTCACCCCCGGCGTCTACAACAGCGCCTATTTTGAACATTGCTTCCTCGCGCGGCAGATGGGCGTCGAAATCGTCGAAGGCCGCGACCTCGTCGTGCGCGACGAAAAAGTCTTCATGCGCACCACCAAGGGCCTCGAACCCGTCCATGTCATCTACCGGCGCATTGACGACGATTTCCTCGACCCCACCGTCTTCCGCAAAGACTCCATGCTCGGCGTGCCCGGCCTCGTCTCCGCCTACCGCGCCGGCAATGTCGCCCTCGCCAATTCCATCGGCACCGGCGTGGCCGACGACAAGGTCATGTATTACTTCGTCCCCCGCATGATTAAGTATTACCTCGGCGAGGACCCGATTTTGCCCAACGTCGAAACTTATCTCGCGTCCGAGAAGAAGGACTACGACTTCATCTTGGATAACCTCGCCAAACTTGTCGTCAAAAGTGCCAACGAAGCCGGCGGTTACGGCATGCTCATGGGCCCGTGGGCCGCAAAGGCCGAAATCGAGAAATTCCGCCAGCAGATCAAGGACAACCCCCGCAACTTCATCGCCCAGCCCCCCATCTCCCTCTCCCGCCACCCCACCTGGTGCGACGGCAAATTCGAAGGCCGTCACATCGACCTCCGCCCCTACATTCTGTACGGCGAAAAAGTCGTCATCATGCCTGGCGGCCTCACCCGCGTCGCCCTGAAGAAAGGCTCCCTCGTCGTCAACTCCTCCCAGGGCGGCGGCTCGAAAGACACCTGGGTCCTCAGCGGGGAAGAATAACCATTACCGAACTCCAAGAAAATCGAGAGAACTGCGATCTGCATCCCCCCTAACCCGTCCTTTGGCTCATCCGGTTCAATCGTAAAACATGACGCTGCTCTCGTTCCGGCCTCCGGCCCCCCGCCTCCCCGATTTCACTCTTCACTCCTCAATCCCCCACCCACCGCCCATCGGTCCCATCCGTCCTACCTTCGACCGAAAACGGTCCATCAGGTCCATCCAGTCCATATCGTCCATAGGCCACTGTGAAATTGTATAAAGCGACGGAGGGTCGCCGCCAAATACCGGCGTCTCGCCATTATTTAGGCATCGGCAGAGCCTCGCCTGCCACCAAACAAATACCCTCGCTGGCCAAACCCAAACGACCCATTTTAGCGGCCAAGCTGCCGCCACCCCGACAAACGGCTCGGTCCCATTTCGAAATTCGTCATTCAATCTTCGAATTTTATGCCTTCCTCCCTCGCCCGCTTTTCTTTGGGGGGCTTTAAGGGGCTCTATCCGACCTCCCCCTTAACCCCCTCCTCCAATCCAAGACAACCCCGAAAAAGCGATTTCCTTCCAGTTCTGGAAGCGCATTTGATTGCGGATGAGGTGGAACTGCGCGATGAAACGGCGATGTTTGGTTTGCTGCATGCGTGGCCGGAGGTTGTCCAAGAGGAATTCCCGAAGTTTCGCCGCGGTACTTCAGTCGTAAATCCAGTCAAAATGCCGCAAGCACCCCAGGCGACATTCGCCGATTTCCAGGCCCACATGGAAACGCTGGCGGATCCCGCGACCTGCGATGCTTGGATGGGCCGGCGCCCGTCCGGAAATTTATCGTGGGATTTTCTCGCGCCGCCTACGGAGCTGCCAAAATTAATCCGCGAACTGGCGGAGAGCGGCGCGGAAGCGGCGGTGGCGGACCATCTGAATACATTGCGCATACTAGCTGCGATTCCGGCCGTACCGCAGGACGCCGGGCCGGGCGATTTGCCGCAGGAGGCGGGTTTGGCGCGTGACGGAGTGTCGTTCGACAAAGGCTGCTTTCTCGGCCAGGAGGTCATGTCGCGCCTGCACACGCAAGGGCATGTGAACCGCGGACTTTGGCATGTGGCGTGGGACGTAAAGACCACGCGCTCGGCGGATGAGGCCCCCGTGCCGCTCTATAATGGGGCGGAAACTGTGGGCGAATTGCGCAGCCGGGTCTTGAGCGAGGACGGGGGAATAGGGCTGGCAATGCTCAAGAAGCGCACGGTGGCGGGGAATCCGATGCTGAGTTTGACGCCGAATGGGGCGAAGGTGGTGAGGTTGATGAAGGATTTGACGGCGGGGTGAGGAGGGGGCAGTTAGGGGAGTGAAGAGGAAGAATTTTTTCTGTTCATTTACTAACAGGCTTATCTTGGCCAGAGGTATTGGCAGGTTTATCTTGGGACGGAGTATTGACAGGGTTACTTTGGGCTTGCGCACGAGCGGCATTCTTGGCGGCATAATCGGCAAGGGTAGTTTTCTCCTTAATTTCGCCGTTTTCCCCATATACTATGACGTAATCTTTCCCGTCAATCGGCATAATTCGCCTTACCTCCACAGGCAGGTCTTGCCATTTTGTGTAGTCTAAAATAATCGGGCAAACAAAGTCCACTGGCGTAGGTCTGTTTCCGCCAACGCTGACATAATAATCATCTTTTGTGCTATTTAAATAGAGGACTTCATGGTTATCAATGTAGACGTCGATCCCGGTCGCCCGCTTTTTGACAGCAATCTCACCATCTTGAATCTTGAAGACAGCCTGCTCAGACTGTGGTGGCGAAGCGGCGCCGCTGAGACCAATCAAAGCAAGAACTAGAAGGGCCAAGCAGTGGGCTGGCTTTACTTTTTTATCTGGGTATTTCATGGAAGGGATTTGTTGGGGCAGAGATTACAAGTGGGTTTTGTCACTTTATTCTTGGGGCTGCCTGCTCGCAAGAAGGAACCCGCCGGTCGAACATCAGTTTCGTGTGTCGCCTATTTTGTAGCAACCCCCTCCTCCAATCCAAGACAACCCCGAAAAAGCGATTTCCTTCCAGTCATGAAACGTAAGATCCTTGTCTTGATTGTACTGGTGGTAGCCATCGTGGGTATCGATCTCTGGCGGTTCATGCAACCAGAGCTGGCCACGTCATCAAAAACCGCCGATGTTGTCGCGCCTGCCCCGTCCAACGTCAATGTCACCAAACCGGTCCAGGCAACTTCGGGCATCTCGGCGCCGACAGCCAAACCCGTACAACCCCCGCCGACCATTGTGACTACTCCTGCCCAAAATGACACGCAGGCAATGCGGGTACAATTGAACGTCATCATTGATGACATGGCCGGAAGACGAAACCTGGCCAGGTTGAACCTTTCGACCTTGATCTTCCGCCGCCCACGAAACCAAGCCGCCTCAAAAAAGCGCTTACCCGCCAATTCCAATTTGGTTTCCCACCAGCGGATTGCGGGCTTTCAGGCGGGGAAAGCGGTTAAAATCCCGGTCGTGAGTCCAGAACTCGCGAACGCCATGATGGAGGCAGAGGGCGGCGATTCGTGCGTCGTGAGTTAATGGACCAGAGATGTTGGCCTGGAGCGCCAGGCGTTTAAACTCCTCCCAATAGCCCGTGCCTTCGCCCAAGAGCCGGCAGTGGCGCGACGCCAGCCAGGCGTCCATCGCGCCAAAAGCCTGGGCCAGGGTGCTCGGTGGAGCATAAATTCGCGGGTGGGTCGCGATGCCCACGAATTCATGCACGCACGGCCACGGGATGCCCCAAGGTTCATCCGCCAAGACCAACCGCATCATCGCCGCCAGCGCCGGTTTATGCCAGGGGACTTCGGCGCGATGCGCATAGAGCAGAATATTGGTGTCGACCGCAATCATGCGCCGTGCCCCCGGTAGAATTCATCGCGGAGTTGATCCCATGAGGCATTCTGAAATTCCCGGGTCAACCCCCGGCCCTTTACGATGACGGGGCGGATTCGCGCCGGCACTGCTTTACTGCGCTGCACCAATACCGTGTGCAACCCCTCTTCGACCAGCGAGCGCAGGGTGGTCTGGTCGCGGTGGGCGGCCGCTTTCGCCCGGCTCAAGAGATTGTCAGCAATATCTATGGTTGTCTTCATATTGTCACCCATATCATTTGCGGGAAGGTCGGTCAAGTCCAGTCTCCCGCTTTCATCTGCTTCGTTTTGGGAGTCCGAGAACGGAGGGCCGAAAACGGATCAGAGGCCTCAAACGGGTCAGGTAACATGCAAGAGCAGCGTTGACGCGGCACTCCCGCCGTGATG
>CAZLPS010000006.1:54694-99902 GCA_964561455.1 uncultured Opitutales bacterium | reverse complement strand
AGGAGACAGGAGACAGGAGACAGGAGACAGGAGACAGGAGACAGGAGACAGGCAGTGGAATCAGGTTAGAAAATTGGAAACTACAAGCAAAGAGTGGATATATTTCTCCTGTATTCTGACTCCTGACTGATGTATTCTTTAATGATGCCTTCTTCCAAATTACGCACTTTAAGCGAGGCTGTTGCCCGGCGCGAACAGTTGCGGGCGGCGGGGACCACCGTGGTGTTGACGAACGGGGTGTTTGATTTGCTGCATCCGGGGCATTTGCATTATTTGCAGGCGGCGGCAAAGAAAGGCGGGGCGCTGTTTATTGCGCTCAATGGCGACAACAGCGTGCGGGCGTTGAAGGGGCCGACGCGGCCCGTGCAGACGGCCCCGGTGCGGGCGAGGGCTCTGGGCAAACTCGACTATGTGGATACGATTTTCGGCTTTGATACTCTGCGGCTGGACAAGGAAATTCGGGCCATTCGGCCGGATGTATACGTGAAGGCGGGCGATTACACACTGGAGAAACTGGATCCGGGCGAAAGGGCGGCGCTGGAGGATGTCGGGGCGAAGATTGAGTTTATGCCGTTTTTGCCGGGGCATAGTACGACGGGACTGATTGAGAAGATGAAGCAAAAATAAGTGTTCTAGTTTCTAGTGCCTAGTTCTTAGTTGAACACCCAACGATTCCAGGGCGAATGGTCTCAAACTATAAACTAGAAACTAAGAACCAGAAACTTCCGCCTCAGGCTTGGTGGTGCGGGAACCACTGAAAGAGCATGAAGTAGACGAGGACGCCGGTGATGGAGACGTAATACCACAGCGGGAAGGTCCATTTGGCCCAGGCGCGGTGGCGGACGTAGTCGCCTTTCAGGGCGAGATAAAGGGTGCGCAGAATCAAGGGTACGATAATGATCGCGAGAATCGTGTGCGTGATGAGGATGGTAAAGTAAACCGCCCGCCAGACGCCGTGTCCGTCGAACATGGTCAGGCCATTGACCATTTTTCCGATGACGTAGCTAATGAGGAAAACGACAGAGATCGTGAACGCCGTGAGCATGACCGCGCGGTGGGCGGCGATTTTCTTCTGCTTGATCAAAATAAAACCGGTCGTCAGCAACAGGAACGCGGAGCCGTTGAGGGCGGCGTTGATTTCGGGAAAAGGAAAAGACATTTATGAATTATGATTTAAGATTTATGAAATCTGAGCCAAGCAAACTTTAGACAAAGGGCGCCGTGTTGCAGCGCATTTACTTCCTAAATCTTAACTCTTAAATCATAAATCCTACCCAAGCAGCCGGTCCAGTACGAGAGCCGCCAACGTCAGCGGCAGATACGCCAGGCTCGCGAGGAAAAGTCTCCGGGCTGGGAGGTCGCGGGTGGTGGCGTCGGCGCGGGCGAATTTCCAGGCGCGCTGCAGGAACCAGGCGCCGATGGCGAGGGCCACGAGGCCGTAAATGATGCTGGCGAGGCCGAGGGCGACGGGGAGGAGGCTGCAAATGACAAGCGCGGCGGTAAAGATGAGGCTGTCGCGCGCCGCGCGGCGACCGGTGGGGTCAACGACGGTGCTCATGGGGAAGCCGCCTTGGGCGTAGTCGCGGCGGTAAGTCCACGCGAGGGCGAAGAAGTGGGGAATTTGCCAGGCGAAGAGGACGCCGAAAAGAATCCAGCCGAGGGGCTTGATTTCGCCATTGGCGGCGGCGGAGCCGATAAGCGGGGGCAGCGCGCCGGGAATTGAGCCAATGATGGTGCACCATGGGGTGTGACGCTTGAGCGGGGTGTAAACGAAGAGGTAGCTGGCCAGTGTCGCGAGCGCGAGCAGGGAGGACAGATGGTTGACGCCAAACCACAAGACCATCGGGCCGACGGTGGCCAGCGCCATTCCGAAGGCCATCGCCGCGCCGGGGGAAATTGCGCCGGAGGGCAGCGGGCGGCCGCGCGTTCGGGCCATGCGGGTGTCAATTTCGCGCTCGATCCACTGGTTCAAGACGCCAGCGCCAAAGGCGGAACAAGTGGTGCCGAGGACGAGGCAGGCAAGAATGGCGAAATGGGGCTCGGGCCGGGCGACGAGATAGCCGACGATGGCGGTAATGACCGAGAGGAAACTGAGGCGCGGCTTGGTTAGCTCCCAGTATTCACCCAGCTGCGCCCGCGCCGGCGAATGGGCGGCGGGCAGCGTGGCGGCAGTAACCTTGGAGTGCATCGGAAAAATCGGCGTTAACAGGCGGTGGAATCAGGACAAACCCGGTTGTTCCACCGAGGCCGACGGCCACCACTTTGACCGAAGGGAAATAAACGTTAATAGCCACGTGGAGGCAAGCAGAAAGGCCCCGGTCAACAGGTGGGCGGTGGCAACATTAGGGTCCTTTAAGCCCCATATTACCTGCGCCCCGAGCCCGATTTGCAGGAAGACGGCGAAGAGGATGAGCGTCATCAACGAACCCAATTGGCGGCGGGCGGCCAGGTTGGAATACACGCTCGCGGCCAGACCAAGGAGGGCGATGGTCACCACGCAGGCACCGACGCGGTGGGCGAAATTGACGGCGACCGGCCAGTTCCAGCCAGCGGGCAGGAGGTGGCCATCGAGGGTGGACATTGGGAAGGTGGGGATGACGAGCGCGTAGCCGCCGTGACGAACGATGGCGCCGATGAAAATTTGCAGGAAAATCAACGCGCAGGTGATGTGGCCCCAGCGGCGGACTTTAGGGGCGATGAGATTGGCTCCGGCGTTACGTACGAGCCAGGCGCGGGAAACGGCCATCGTGAGCGTGACCCAGAGCAGCACCGTGATTTGGGCGACGAGGGCATGGGCGACGCGGAGGCATTGGGCCATGGCGTTGTCGGAAGCGCCGGTGACGGAGTTGTCGAGGAGGACGCGCGCGCCGCCGAGAATGGCTTGGGTAATGATGGTGCCGACGAGAATCCAAGCGATGCGGCGGACCCAGGCACGGGCGTCGGTGAAGTGGACCCAAAAGGCGGCGATGAGGGTGAGTATGGTGGTGGTGCCGGCGAGCAGGCGGTGGCTATGCTCGCAGAACATCTTGGTGTCGTGCAGCCAGTTGGCGGGATTAAGGGATCCGTTGGAGAGCGGCCAAGTTTTGAAGGCCATGCCCGCCCCGTTGCTGGTGGTTTCACCGCCCGCGAGCAGAACGAGACCCGCAAAGACGAGGGCGAGGTAACAAAAGCGCTGGAGCCAGGGTTGGTGGCGGAGGGCGCGGTGGGAGGTGAGGGACATGGAAAGCGCTGAGGGCGAAGGGCGAAGGGCGACGGTTGATTATGAGGCTTGGGCGGGGGGAGGGGAAGGATGAAGGATGAGGGATGAAGGATGAATCCACGAAATTACGAATCGTGAATGTCGAAATTAGCTCGAAGTGGGCCTAGGATTATTGGGTAAGTGGAATTCATAATTGCTTGATGGGCAGCAGACGGCGCGTCGTTTTTGCTTCATCCTTCATCCCTCATCCTTCATCCTTCCGGCATGTTGTACCGCGGCCGCCTTGCCCCCACGCCCACCGGGCACCTGCATTTGGGTCATGCCCGGACCTTTTGGCTGGCGCATACGCGGGCGCGCGCGGCGGGGTCGGAGGCGAAATTGATTTTGCGGATGGAGGATTTGGATGCAGCGCGGTGTCGGCCGGAATTCGCGGCGGCGGCGATCGAGGATTTAAAGTGGCTGGGGTTGCGTTGGGATGAGGGCCCGGATGTCGCCGGGCCGCATGCGCCTTATGGACAGAGTCGGCGAAGGGAAGTTTATTTGGACGTTTGGCGGCGGTTGCGGGATGGGGGATTCATTTATCCCTGTGCGCGGTCGCGGGCGGATGTGCAGCGGGCGGCGCAGGCGCCTCATGCGGAGGAGGAGGCGGCGGAGCCGATTTATCCGGTGGAATGGCGGCCAGAGTTGGGCGTGGGGCGCGATGCGGCGGCGCCGGGATCAGTGGCGGCGAACTGGCGGTTTCGCGTGCAGGATGGGGAAGTAGTTGAATTTCGCGATGCGTTGCAGGGACCCCAAAGTTTTGTGGCGGGAAAGGATTTCGGGGACTTCCTGGTCTGGCGGCGGGATGACGTGCCGGCGTATGAACTGGCGGTGGTGGCCGATGACCACGCGATGGAGATTACGGAAGTGGTGCGCGGGGCGGATTTGTTGCGCAGCACGGCCCGGCAGATTTTAATTTATCGGGCGCTCGGGTGGGTAGCGCCGGCGTGGTGCCATGCGCCGTTGATGCTGGATGAAAATGGGAAACGGCTGGCGAAGCGGAGTGAAGCGATGAGTTTGGCGGCGTTGCGGGAAAAAGGGACTGACCCCGAAAATCTCACTAAATCGTGGGTGTGGAAATTTGCCTGAGACCATGGGTGGCTGTCAATTGACGCCGACTCACGCAAAATTAATATTGTTCGCCAAACCCTGCTCGCCGGCTTTGGCCAGCAAATCCAACAGGTGCGCGGCTTCAGCCTGGCGGGTGCGGCGGCGTACGAGCACAATCAGGCCGGGATGGGCCGCTGTGGCGAGCGCCAGCGCGACATAGTGGGCGCGGTTGCAACTGATCATGACGCGATGATCGCCACAGGCGTGTGCCCAAACGACCTCGTCGGGCGTGGTCGGCGGCAGCGCCTCGCGAAGTTGCACGACGTCATGTCCTCGCGTCTGGAGCACGATCGCCAGGTCGGCGGGAATATCGTGGTCGAGAAAAAACCTCACGAGCGGCTGGCGTTCATCTGTTCGGCAATCAGGGCGTCAATCTCGCCGCGGTGATCTTCGTAATAGGCGAGGCACTCGTAAACCTGGGAGCGCTTCAAGTCGGGAAAGCTGCGGCACACATCATCGACGCTCGCGCCATTGACGACCAGGCCCACGACGTCATGCACGCCGATGCGGGTGCCTTCGACAATCATGCGTCCCGCGCAGACGCCCGGGATGCTGCTCAGGTAACGATAAGAGGTCGTCGGCATGGGTATAAAATGACGGGTCGACTCCAATTCGGCAATGATGTTTTTGTAGGGGAAAATTCGGCCTTACGTCGAACCGCGCGGCGGCATGCGCTGACGATGCCGGATGAAGATGAAAAGCGACTGCCAATGCAGAATGAGGCGATGAGCTTGGCGGCGTGGCGGGCGAAGGGAGGCGATCCGAGAGAATTCGGCGAATGTTGGTTGAGGGAACTTAGCCGGGCCTTTTTGGACTGATATACGAAACGCCATTTTTTTCAGTGAGTATGACTCCAGCAAAAGAGCTGTTTCCGCTACTGCTGAACCAGCCAACGGGCTTATGTGACGAAAACACCTTCATCTTTGCGCGAAAATCAGCCCGTGCTTGTTCCTGAAAGGCGCCGAGGGCTGCAGCCTCAGGTGTTTGCAAATGACCGGTTGGATTTTCAAACGGCTTCAAGGCGTTTGCAAATTCTTGAAGCCGCTCGAAGAATGCCCGGCAATTTTTCAGGTCGTCGTCGATGAGCGGGTACAAAAAATAGAAGGTGTCCTTGCCTTCATCGTCATCAAAAAACGCTTGAAACCAGTAATAGTTTCCCAAATGCAAAACGACCCCATTCATGGGTCCATCAAACCAATCAAAATGGCCTAACAGCTTAATCTCCCCTTCGGGAAAATGAGGATAAATGAGGAGGTCGGCTGGAGTTGGCTCGAACATGGCGCTCATAAGATTTCTGCGCAGGTAGTTGGGTATTCAAATTACGATTCACCTTCAAAGCCGATAGAGCCAAACGTTATTCAACTTCCGGTAACTGGTCGATGTCTTTCGCGCTTACTTCGTATCGCGTGCACCAGTCCTGCGACCATTTTTCGAAGGTTCCTTTTTCGATTTGGGTGCGGGCCTGGGTCATGAGGTCTAGGAAGAAATGCAAGTTGTGAATAGTGAGGAGGGTGCAGCCGAGGATTTCGCCGGCCATGACGAGGTGGCGGAGGTAGGCGCGGGTGAAATTTTGGCAGGTATAGTTGTTGAGGCCTTCGACGAGGGGTTTGGGGTCGCGGGCGAATTGGGCGTTTTTTAAATTGATGGGGCCGTCGGGGGTGAAGGCGACGCCGTGGCGGGCGAGGCGGGTGGGCATGACGCAGTCGAACATGTCGGCACCGAGGGCGATCATTTTCAGGAGCTGCGGTGGGGTGCCGACGCCCATGACGTAGCGGGGTTTGTTCGCGGGGAGATAGGGTGTGGCGGCGGCGACGGCGGCGAGCATTTCGGGCTCGGGTTCGCCGACGCTGACGCCGCCGATGGCGTAGCCGGGAAAATCGAGCGCGGTCAGGGCCTCGGCGCATTCTCGGCGCAGATTTACATACGCGGAGCCTTGGACGATGGCGAAGAGGTGGAGACCGCGTTCGGGTTGGCCGAGTTCGCTCCAGATATCGCGGCAGGTTTTGCCCCAGCGGAGGGTCCGGTTGACGACGGCGCGGACATCTTCTTCTTTCGCGGGCCAAGGCGGGCATTCGTCGAGGACCATGGCGATGTCGGAGCCGAGGGCGGATTGGATGTCCATGCACTCGCGGGGGCCGAGGAAAATTTCGGCGCCGTCAAGATGCGAGCGGAAGGAAACGCCTTCGTCCGTAATTTTGCGGAGCTTGGCGAGGCTGAAGACTTGGAAGCCGCCGCTGTCGGTGAGGATGGGGCCGTCCCAGCCCATGAATTTATGGAGGCCGCCGAGTTCGCGGATGAGGCCCGGGCCGGGGCGGAGATTGAGGTGGTAAGTATTTCCGAGGATGATTTGCGCGCCGATTTCGTGGAGTTGCGCCGGGGTGGCAGCCTTGACGGTGGCTTGCGTGCCGACGGGCATGAAGGCGGGAGTCTCGATCGTGCCGTGGGCAGTGCGGAGGCGGGCGCGCCGGGCGGAGGAGGAGGGGGACGCAGTTAATAGCTCAAAGTGGTCAGGCATTGGGTTAGTTTCGAGTTTCGCGTTTTGAGTTTCGAGCTAAAAACCGCCAATAGTTTCGGGTTTTGCGTTTTGAGTTGGCCGCGCCATGCAAAATGACGCAGGCAACTGCGGGTGTTTCAACTCGAAACTCAAAACTCCAAACTCGAAACCGATTTGTCGGTCAGATTGATGACTTGATGCGGGGGGAGTTGGGTGCGGAACCAGGTGCGTTGTTTTTTGTAGAGGTGGAGGGTGCGTTGGATGATGGCGGCTTCGAGGTCGGCGAGCGGGGCTTTTTCGCCGTCATCGAGCCAGGCGAGGGTTTCGCGATAGCCGATGGCAGAGCCAGCTGCGGGATTTGAGCGTAAAGCGCTCGTCAGGGTTCGGACCTCGTCAATCAGGCCGGATTGGAACATTTTTTGGGTGCGGGCGCGGATGCGGGAGGCGAGGTCTTCGGGCGTGCGGTCGAGGCGGATGAGTTTTTTTTCGAAGTTATCGAATGGCGTGCCGCCCGCGGCAAATTTTTCGGCGAGTTCGGGAACGCTGAGGCCGCTGGCGAGGCAGCGGGCTAGGGCGCGGGAAACGCGGCGCGGGTTGCGCAAGTCCACGGTGCCGGTGCTGACGGGGCTGGCGGCGCGTAGGCGGGCGACGAGCAACTCAAGTCCACCGGTTTTTTCCAGAGAGCTCACTTCGACTTCGACTTCCGGCGGGACGTCCACGTCGTCGGCGACGGGGGAGAAGAAGCATTTGAGATAAAAACCGCTGCCGCCGACGACCAGCACTTTTTTTCCACGCGCGTGAATTTCGGCGACGGTGCGGGCGGCGTAGTCGCGGTATTCGGCGACGGAATAGGTTTTCGCCGGGTCGGAAAGATCGAGACCGTGGTGCGGGACGAGGGCGCGGTCGGCGGCGCTGGGCTTGGCGGTGCCGAGGTCCATGCCGCGGTAAATTTGGAGGGCGTCGCAGGAGAGGATCTCCGCGCCGTGCTTCTGCGCCCAGGCGAGGGCCAGGGCGGACTTGCCGGAGGCGGTGGGGCCGGTGAGGAGATGGAGGGGGGAGGGCACGGGCGAAGGGAATGGAACGCCAAACTTTTAAAGTTTAATGCTTAACGTTTAAGGCGGAGGTTGCGAATTTGAGGATTGGAGTTTGAGAAGGACGGCGAAGGGGAAGAGAGGACTCCGTCGATATTCTTTGTTCGGTTTTGCGGCGGACGGCAATTGGTATATATTCACCCGATGCAGACCGATGCTGAATTGCTGCGCCAATATGTCGAGGACGGGTCCGAGGCGGCCTTCCGCGAATTGGTGCGCCGGCATCTCGGCCTGGTCTACTCGGCGGCGGTGCGGCAGGCCGGGGGGAGCAAAACTTTGGCGGAAGATGTCGCCCAGTCGGTTTTCATCATTTTGGCGCGTCAAGGGCCGTCCCTTACCAGCCACGAAACGCTGGTTGGGTGGCTGCACATCTGCACGCGTTTCACCACCTTGCGGGCCCTGCGGGACGCCCGGCGCCGGCAGCATCGCGAACGGAAAGCCGTTGCCATGGGAATAAATGAATCAACATCGGTTTGCTGGGACCAAGTGCGTCCTTTGCTCGACGAAGCTGTCGCCAAGTTGAATGGGGCGGACCGGCAGGCGGTGCTGCTGCGGTTTTTCCAGGGTCGCAGCCACCGCGAGGTGGGCTCCGCGCTGGGGGTGACCGAGGACGCCGCCCGGGTGCGGGTGGACCGAGCGCTGGAGAAACTGCGGGGCCAATTTGCGCGGCGGGGCATTTTTACTACGGGCGCGTTGCTGGGCGAAACCATTTTGGCCCATGCGGCGGAAGTCGAGCCGGCGGGTTTGGCGGGCCGGGTGAACGCCGCGTCTGCTGCGGGTACGGCCAACGCGGCTTGGGTTGCCGTAATCCTGCGTCTGATCTTTATGAGCACCAAAAAGAAAATTGCGATTGCGGCGGCGTTAATTCTCCTCGCCGGCCTGTTCACCGTGGTGTGGCCAAAGTGGGCGGGGTCGTCTGCGCCGGAAAAGGCGCGGTCGCAAAACTCAGCGAATAAAATTGCGGTCAGATTGAGTACCGGCAAATCAGCGGTGGCGGCACCCCGGCTGGCAGAGGCGCCGGTATCATCGCCGGAGGCGGTCGCAGTCGCGAGTGCGCCAAGCTCATCGGCGGTTTTTGGCCAGATTGTGGCTGCAATTACTCTTCCTCCACCTCCGGCTGCTCCGGCAGCACCGGGAGGCTCCGGTGGGTCCGGTGGGCGGGGAGCGAATAGAGCCCAGAATATCTATGCCGGCCTGAGCCTGAAGTTGAATCTCACCCAGGAGCAACTGGATGAGTACATGAAAATCATGGCGGCAAGCCGTGAGCGCGTGGTGGCGGTAAACCAGGACGCCCGAAGCAGGTTTACCGAAGACCAAATTATCGAGATGACGAACATTGCCGGCAAGCAAATGATCCCCAACGACCCCGCAACGCTCGACCCGACGGCGTTTGTTGACGCAATGAATGAAAAGATTAATGATCAACTGGGGATCACGGCCCAACTTCAGGCGATCAAAGACGATACCAACGCGCAGCTTCAGCTATTGCTTGGCAGCAAGGATAAATTTCAAACTTACCAGACCTTTATGAGCCAGAGTGGCGTGCGCCAATGGGTAATTGGCTCCTATGGTCGCGCTTTACAGACAGCGGGAGCACCGGAGCTGACGACAAACCAGCAGGAGGCGCTGGTGGAAATCGTGGCAAAAAGTTTACAACCAGGCGACTGGTTTGGTGGATTTAGCCAGCTTCCGCAGGTTGTTGACCAGGCATCAACGATACTCACACCGGAACAAATCGAGGTGCTGAAAACAAATCCAAAGGGAAACGGTCTAAGCTATTACCAGCTACATCGGGCGCCTTGAGCAAAGACGGGGCAGGCGGGGCTCCAGGTGCAATTCCCCGGATGCAAGGCGGATTGCCGACAAATGCCTTGAAAACGTAACCTCGTTGGAGTTTCGCTGTCACTTGCAACCGATAGAATCGCGGGGCGCAGAAGCGCGCTTGGTGAAACTTACCCTCGTCACAGAAACCTTTCCGCCGGAAGTGAATGGCGTCGCGATGACGTTGCATCGGCTGGTGTCGGCGCTCGCCGTGCGCGGCCACCAGGTGGAAGTGGTGCGGCCCCGGCAGACGACGGTGGAGGTGCCGGCGATGACACCCTTTACGGAATTCCTCACGCCGGGGTTTCCGTGTCCGGGCTACAAGGAATTGACGCTGGGTTGGCCGGTTTACTGGCGACTGAAGCGGCATTGGACTGGGCAACGGCCCGACGTGGTGCACATCGCGGTGGAGGGCCCGCTGGGATTGGCGGCGCTGCAAGCGGCGCGGTCCTTGAAGATTCCGCTGAGTTCGAGCTTTCACACCAATTTTCATGCCTACAGCCGGCATTACCATGTGGGATTTCTGCATGATGCGGGGCTGGCGTATTTTCGGTGGTTTCACAACCGAACGGCGTGCACGTTTGCGCCGTCGGTGGATGTGATTGCGGCGCTGGGTTCGGCGGGATTTGAGAATTTGCATCTCTTGGGGCGGGGCGTGGACACCGAGCAGTTCAGCCCGGCGCGGCGAGACGAAGTGCTGCGGACGTCCTGGGGTGCGGGACCGGACACGCTCGTGGCAATGTGCGTGGGGCGTTTGGCGGCGGAGAAGAACTTGCCGCTGGTGGCCGAGACCTGGGCGGTGCTGAGGGCGAAGGAGCCGGAGTTGAAATTGGTGCTGGTGGGCGACGGGCCGCTGCGTCCGGCTCTAACCCGGCAATTCCCGGGCATCATTTACGCGGGTGTACGGCACGGCGAGGATTTGGCGAGGCATTATGCATCGGGGGATTTATTTCTGTTCGCCAGCGTCACCGAAACTTTTGGCAACGTGGTCACGGAAGCGCTGGCGAGCGGGTTGGTCGTGGTGACCTATGATTATGCGGCGGGACGTGCGCATGTGCGTGACGGCGAGAACGGTCACCTGGCGAGGTTAGGCGATGAGGCGGCGTACCGGGCGGCGGCGCAGCGCGCGGTCGCAGGGCGGGCGGAATGGCCAATATTGCGGGCAGCGGCGCGACACACGGCCAAAGCCCTCTCTTGGGACCGCGTGGTGGATGGGTTTGAGCAAGTCCTCCTGGGCTTGGTGGAGCAGGCGGTGGACCAGGCCCATGTTACAGCCGGGTAACTTTTGCGAAAACGCCCATTTGCCTTTTGATTTCTTGGGCAATCCCGATACTCTTGCCACGCCAAGGGGCAGTACCCACAACCGCCCCATTTGCATGAAAAAACCTGTCTTGCAATACCGCACCATCATCCTGTCGGACCTCCACCTCGGCACGGCCGACAGCAAAGTCGAGGAGGTGACGCACTTTCTCAAACACACCCGGTCCGCCAAGTTGATCTTGAATGGCGACATCATTGACGCCTGGGCCCTCAAGCGCGGGCATCGCTGGACGCGGGAGCACACGAAATGCGTACGGCGGCTGCTGAAGATTGCGCAGCGGCAGGATGCCGAAGTCATTTATTTGCGCGGCAACCATGACGATTTTCTGCGCCACTTTTTGCCGATCGAGCTGGATGCCCTGCGGTTTGTGGAGGACTACGAACTGGAAACGCCGCGCGGGCGGTATTTGGTGATGCACGGCGACGCCTTCGACGCGGTGACGACGTACACCAAATTTCTGGCGGTGTTGGGCGACATCGGCTACCAGACGCTGCTGAAGCTGAACCGGCTCTACAATAGATGGCGGGCGTGGCGTGGCCAGGAATATTATTCAATATCCAAGGCCATAAAGGCCAAGGTCAAGCAGGCGGTGAGCCATGTGGGCAGGTTCGAGGACCACCTGAGAGATTTGGCCCATAAGCGCGGTTGCACCGGGGTGATCTGCGGGCACATCCACACGCCGGAAGACAAAATGCTCGGCGACGTGCACTATTTAAATTCCGGTGACTGGGTGGAGTCGCTGACAGCAATTGTGGAGCACGAGGACGACCGGTTCGAGGTGCTGTCGTACAAAGAATTCTGCCTGCGCCTGCAGGTTGCGGCGATGAATGAGGGCGGCGGGGCGGAGACCGGTAAAACAAGGGCGGAGCCGACCTTGGTGCCGGAGAAGGTGACCTGGCACAACGAAGAAGAACTGGCGGCGCAGGCGTAGCGAATTAAGAATTGGAACCGCGCTGAAGAAATCTGGGCGGAAAAGCAAGGACAGGTTTTTAACCTAAGCATACGCTGGTAATAAAAGTTTTGAAGAAAGGGCAAGTTGCAGGTTGCCAGATTGGGGGTGGGGGGAATATTGGTAGTTTGCCCCACCCCAATATATCATGGCTGCAGCGCGCACGGATTATTTGTTGCTGGACTTTCGCGCCTACAGGCGCAAATTTGCGCGGCCATGGGTGACGGGGCGGGGGGTCTGGGCGGCCCGTGAGGGCGTAATTGTGTGTCTAACGGATGCGGCCGGGCGGCAAGGTTTTGGCGAAGCCGCGCCCATTCCGACGTTTACGAGCGAGACGGCCGCGCGCGATTTGCTCTGGCTGCGGCGGGCGCCAGATGAAATCAGCCCGGCGGAATTGCACCGGGTGCCGGCGCGGCTCGCCTGCCTGCGGTGGGCTTTTTATTGCGCCATGGAAATGCTCGAGGCGAAACTCCAGCCTTCCGCCAAAATCAAAAGTCTCCCGGTCGCGGCGTTGCTTCCGGCGGGCCGCGAAGGGTTGCCGGCCCTGGCGCACCGCGCGGCGGAAGGGTATCGAGTCTTCAAGTGGAAGATTGGGCTGGCCGCGCCGCCGGAGGAATTTTCACTGCTGGAAAAGCTGTTGGCGGCGTTGCCCAAAGACGGGCGGCTGCGCCTTGATGCCAACGGTTCGCTGAGCCGGCGGGAATGGTCGGCGTGGTGTGATGGATTGAATACGCTGGGTGCGGCAGGGTCAGCAATTGAGTTTTTTGAACAGCCGTTGCCGCCGGCCACGGGATTGTCGTGCTGGCGGGAGCAGGCGCGGTTGGCGGCGGTGGCGCCGGTGCCCGTGGCGCTGGACGAAAGCGTGGCCGGGTGGCCGGGATTGCGCAAAGCGGGGGTGGTGAACTGGCCGGGGCCGCTGGTCGTGAAGCCTTCGTTGTTGGGGGCGACCGGAGAGTTTATGGCATGGCGGTCCAAGACCCATGCGGACTTGATCTACTCGTCGGCTTGTGAAACCAGTGTCGGATTGTACGCGGCGCTGTGTCTGGCGTCGGAAGATCCCCTGGCCGGGAAGCGCGCGCTCGGCTTTGGGACGCTGGAGGCATTCGGGGACGACGGACTGCAATTGCCGGGGCACAAGCCGGGGGCGAGTCTAACATTGAAAAAACTGTCGTCCGCGGATTTTGTGGGAATATGGAACCGGCTCGCCCCGTGAGGACCGCAGTAAATTCCGCGCGATTGGCGGAGCCCTCATCGTGGCTGGCCGGGCCGGGTGCGCGGGGCTTTGCAGAGGCGTATGCGGCAGCGGTGGAGAAACTCGCCGGGAATCCAGAGCGGGCGCCCGTGGTGGTGGCGGAAGTGAATTCGGCGGCATTTTTAGCCGGGGTGCTGGCAACGGTTGATCGAAACGTGCCCGTGGTTTTGGCGAGCCCGCATTGGGGCCGGGTGGAGCGGGCACAGGCGGCTGCGCAAATTACTCCAGGCGTCTGGTTTGGACGAAAATCTGCGGGCTGGCCGAGGTTGCAGCGGACAAGGCCCATGGACGCCGAAATATGGGCGGAAAAAATCTTGATTCCGACGGGTGGCACGGGCGGGCGGGTGCGGTGGGCCGTGCACTGTTGGGCGACGGTGGCGGCGGCGGCGCGGGCGTTGGCGGATTTTCTTGATGTGGAAGATAGTGTTCATGTCAGCATTTTACCGGTGTGGCATGTCAGTGGATTGATGCCGGCGGTGCGGGCGCTGGAGACTGGCGGAACCCTGTGGTTGGACGATTGGAAAAAGGTCGAGGGCGGGCGGCCGCCGGGCACGCCGCCGGAGCGCGCGATCATTTCGCTGGTGCCGACGCAATTGCAGCGCCTCTTGGAACGGCGAGAGGTGGTAAACTGGCTCAAGAAGGTGAGGGCGATTTTATTGGGCGGTGCAGCGCCATGGCCCGGTTTGCTGGAAAGGGCGCGGGAATTGCGGCTGCCAGTGGCGTTGGCATATGGCATGACCGAAACGGCGGCGGTGGTGGCCATGCAAAAGCCGGAAGATTTTCTGAAGGGAAGGTCGCCCGCCGTCAGGGCGCTTCCGCATGCCCGGATTTGGGTGGGCGACGCACGGGCAAAGCCCCTGAAGGTGCGCAAAGCGGGGAGCATTTGGGTGCAGGCGGACTCGCTGTTTGCGGGCTATTATCCGGCGGCCCGGAAAAGTGGAGCGTGGGCCACGGGCGACGCCGGGGTGATAGCTTCACCCGGCCAATTGCGCGTGCTGAACCGACTGGACAGGGTGATTATTACCGGCGGCGAAAAGGTCGACCCGGTGGAAGTGGAGCGGCAAATATTGGCGACCGGACTGGTTAAGCAAGTGCGGGTGATGGGCCTGCCAGACGCCGAATGGGGCGAGCGGGTGGTGGCCGTGTATTGGACAACGATCGGACGGATTCGACCGATCGGTTGGATGCAACTGGAACAAAAGCTGCGCACGGCGCTACGGCAGCGGTTGGCCCCGGCGGCGGTGCCCAAAACCTGGATTCGCGCAGAGAAAATTTCAGATTTTAAATTTCAGATTTCAAAGGCGGGAAGCTGAATCTGAGTTGAGGCATAGCCTGGCGTGTTTCAAAATTCGTCATGCAAAATTCAATAATTTCAAGTTCATACTTTCCCGGCTTTGCGCCAGCGGTAAAGGGTCGTCGGGTGGACGCCGGATTGGGCCGCGACCCAGGTGAGATCCTCGGCGTTTTCCTGCAGGAGGCGTTTGGCGAGCGCCATGCGGCCGCGGCGGCTGGGCGGCATCGCGGTAGGCTGCGCAAAGCCGGGTTGGGCGGGGGGATTGGCCAACGGCACGGTGGGTCCGGCGGCAACCATGCCGCCGGCGTAAATCGCGGGCGCGGCGGCGGCGGCGGCGGCGCGGGCGTCCCGGGTCGGCGGGAGTTCCCACCACGCGGCCCGCATGACCGGGCCGTCGTAATGGAAGGCGAGGCGTTCGATGGCCTGTTTGAGTTCACGCACGTTGCCGGGCCAGTCGTGCAATTGAAATTTGTGAATGAGTTCGGGCTCGAGGCTTTCGAAATTCTTGCCCACGCGCACGGCGGCCTGACGCAAAAAGGTACGGGCGAGGTCTGGGATGTCGTCCAAGTGCTGGCGCAGTGGCGGCGCGTTGAGAATCACTTCGGAAAGGCGGTAGAATAAATCGAGGCGGAAGCGACCGGCCTCAGCGTCGTGGCGGAGGTTGCGATTGGTGGCGGAGAGGACGCGGGCGTTGGCGCGGTATTCCCGGGTGCTGCCGACGCGCCGGGCCATGTGGGTTTCCAAGAAACGGAGCAACTTCGGTTGAAGGGCGAGCGGGAGTTCACCGATTTCGTCGAGGAAGAGGGTGCCGCTGGCGGCCTCTTCGACAAGGCCGGGTTTGGCGCGGTCGGCACCGGTATAGGCACCTTTTTCCGCGCCGAACAATTCGCTTTCGAGCAAATCAGCGGGGAGGGCGGCGCAGTTGATGGGCACGAATACGCCCTTGCCGCTCGCGGCGTGGATGGCTTCGGCCACGCGTTCCTTGCCAGTGCCGGACTCGCCGAGGATGAGCACGGTGGCGTCGGTGGGTCCGATGCGCTGCATGGATTCGCGCAGCGCCTTCATCGCGGGGGAGCGACCGACCAGTTTCTGTTCATCAACTTCGCCCTGGCCGCCGTAAAGTTGCCACCAAAGGTTTTGAGAATTGGCCGCATGCTCCAGCGCGCCCAGCCAGCGCTGATCGTCATCAGCCTGCAAGTCGAGAACGTCGTGGGCGCCATCACGGGCGGCGTTCATGATGACGCGCGAATCGAGTTTGGCACCAAAGACAATATAACAGCGACTGGCGCGGGCGAGGCGAACGCGATGTTCACTCCACCCCGCAGCCAGCAAAAGCGCGGACGGGACGAGGTAAACTAAATCGGTGCTGTCACGTTCGAGTGGCTGGATGCGTTCGGGGGCCTGAAGTTGGGCACGGAGGCCGAGAGCCTGCAGCCTGCGCAGGGCCGGTGGGTTTTTCTCCGTCGTAACGAGCACGGCACGCATTGCATATGCAATATACGCGTTAACGGGCGAAAAGCGAGGGAGGAAATGAGTTGCGTGGGTTACGGATGGGAGGTTTTTAGTTGCAACTGCCGCGTTCCGAACGGCCAGCCGGTGCCGAAGGTCCCAAGGCGAGAGGATGTGCCCGAGGTTTGCCCATGGTTAGGTTGGACCAGCCCAAATTTTATTGGCACAGGCGCGGCAAACTTTCGGTGATTTATCATGGCTGAATGGAGGCACTGACGGGACTTGAGGCGGCCGGGGTTGATCCAGCTACGCGGCCGCGGGTATTTGCCGGAATGGGCGGCAAACCGGTGGGCGCCAGCGGGGGATTTGTCAGTCGGCCGAGGAAGAGAATACTGCCAGTGGCATCGTCGCGGATAAGGAAGAGAAAAGGATGGTCAGCTTGAAAAATGGGCAAGGATGGGGGAGCTGCTCCGGCCGCAGCACCTGGAGGAGCACCGCCGCCCCGGGCTCCGCCCGCGCCACCCCCCCGGCCGCCGGCGCCGCCGGCGCCGAAGCCCGGGCCGCCGACCGTGGCGCGGGCATCATTTTCAGTGACGTCGAAAGCGGTGGCCTGAATTATTTTGGTGAGGGCGAGGTTGCGATAATCGTTCATGCCGGAAAAATCGGCGGCATTGGCATTGCGGGGATGGTCGGCGGGGTCGGGGATGACGAAGGCGTTGACCAAGCCGAGAGCGTGGAGATGGTTATTGAGCAGATAGCGTTGATTGAGGGAGAACTTGGGCAGGAGAATTTGTACGCGGGTGGTGGCGAGGTGGCCCAGCCAGGCAGCGAGCTGGTCGGTGGTCAGCGATTTTTCCAGCGCGTCCAAATCCGTGGCAGTGCGGGGCAGCACGGCGATAAAAGAGATGCCTTGCGCATCGCGCGGGCGGGCACCCGTCACGTTGTCGTAGTAGGCGAGGGACAAAATCTGGCAGGGTGTGGCGACGTCAGTGAGGTCGGCATACTGCGCCAGGAAAGTGCCGCGCATCATGGCGACAGTGATGTTACCAGCGCCGGGACGATGAAAGGGCGCGGCGCGGGTTTGACCGGGTAAAAAGGCGTTGGCCCATTGGCCTTGGAAGGAAATGGCATCAATGAGCAGGAGGCGGGTCGAGGAATCCACGTCCAGGGGTTGAAGGACGTCGGTGATCTTGTGGGCGGTTTTGTCGGCAATCCAGGCGTTGATTTGCCGGCGGCCATCGTCCGGGCGGTTTTTGAAATCCACCGGGGTGAGGGCGGAGGAGAAATCGGTTTGCACCCAGTCGAGATATTCGGCGGAAAACGGATGTTCGGGAAAGATATCGGGCCAGAGCGAATCGGCGAGGGCAAGTTGCGCGCCGCTGTTGGTTTGGGCACGGGCAAGCGCCCGCTGCAACGTGCCAAAACCCTGGGACACGTCGTTGGGCGAGAGCCCGGTGAAGCGGAGCATTTTTGCCATTTGCGCGGCAGTTTCGCCGCGGGCTCCCGCCCAAGTCATGGCCAGCGCGGTCGAGAGGCTGTAAGAAGAGAGGAAGGCGTTCTCGTCGGCGTTGGGGCTGGCCTCGCGGAAGAGGTCGAGGGCGAATTGGTTGTTGGCTGCGATGAGCGTGGAAAGCGTGAAGGTGTCGGCGATGACCGGCGGAGCGACCGGCGCAGGAGCGATAACGGGGGCGGGAAGGTCAGGTACAACCGGCGGGGTGGGCGGTTCGACGACCGGCGAAACGGTGGGCGAAGGGGGCTCGGCCGGTGCCACGGCGATCGGAATGTTGTTGGTTGGGGGCGCTACGCTAGTGGACGGTGGTGAAACCGCCGGAGGCGGCGTGACTGCAACCGGGTGGGGAAGTTCCGTTGCGACGATGGTGGGCGGTTGGTCGTTTGCTGGTTTGGCCTGCGGCGTTGGCCAAAGGAGGGAACCGGCAATCACGGCGATGATCGCGGCAACCGCGAACAGCGCTCGCGACTTCATGGTGGCCAGGCCTCGCAATCCGGCTACTCCTCCATTCGCGGCCCCGGCGCCCGCCGCATGGGCCACCGAGGCCCCCGCCAATTTAACTGCGAGGTCGGCGGGAACGGCTTGGACGGAATTGAGGGGAATCGCGGTGGCGAGGAGCGAGGCCGTGGTTTTGACGCCGCGCTGGGACAGATACCCACGCATCTTTTCAAGAGCTCGATCCACTCTCATGCGGGCGGCATCTTCGGAAAGGTTGAGAGCCGCGGCGACTTCGCGGTGGCTCCAGCCTTGGAAATAGCGGAGGAGGACGGCCTCCCGGTCGCGGTCGCCGAGGGCGGCGACGGCTTCATCCAGGAGCGGCTGGACTTCCTCCCAAACGATGTCGGGAGAGGTGACGGGTTGGTTCATGGCGAGGACCTCCTGTTCGCGAATTTGACGCCGGCGCTGGTCGCGCAGGGCGCGTAACGCAGCGAACCGGACGCTGGTGTGAACCCAACCGGCGAGGGTCGCATGGCCGGTGAGTTGCCGGGCTTTGCGGGCCAGATCAATAAATACGCTCTGCGCCACGTCTTCAGCCAGGGCGGAATCGCCGTTGACCTGCCGCCAGGCGGCGGAATAGACGAGGCTCACGTAGCGGCGGGCCAGCTCCGCAAAGGCGGATTCGGAACCAGATTCCGCGTATTGGCGGAGCAATTCATTGTCCGGGGTCATGAGTTCACATGCTAACAGCCGCCGGGGCAGAAACCGAACAAAGAAAGTTGGGGGTGGCTGGCGAAGGGACAGAGGGACAGAGTTCAGGCACTAAGCGCGACGCCGGATGTTTGGTGGAGCGCAGGTTCGGCTGCGGATTTCAATATTTCCGGATTTACATTGGGGAACCCCGGGGCTAGAGAATCGGCACCCCATGAATACCTCCAATCGTTCCCTTCCCTGGAAGGCTTTCCGTTTGATTTCCGCACTGGCTCTGGCCGGCGCGACAGTTTTTGCGGCGGATGCGCCGCCGACGCCGATACCCCTTAATGGATTGTCCATCGCGGAAGTGGCGAAGATGGACACTTTGTTGAAGGCGGACTTGATCAAAGTGGATCCGTCGCTGAAGGCGGTGTTTGACGCGCATCCCACGTTTAAGCTGCTGCGGCCGAATATCGCGATTGTGCCGACCCCCTACGTACCGGCCCGCCATGATGCCTTTGTCGAAATTGCCAAAAAGGGGGACATAGATTTGCTGTTTTGCGGGGATTCGATCACGGATTTTTGGCGCAATGATGACCCGGCGTCCCATCACAACGGCAAAGCCGTGTTTGACAAATTTTTTGGAAATTTGAAAGTCGCAAACTTTGGCATTTCGGGGGACACGACGCAGGGGGTTTTGTACCGCCTGCAAAACGGCGAGGGCCAGGGATTTCAGCCCAAGGCGGTGATGATGATGATTGGCACGAACAACGTTTCGAACCAGCCGCATCCGACGGCGCCGGAAGTGGCCGACGGGATTATTTCCGACGTCAACGAACTCCGGAAGGATTTCCCGAATGCCAAGATTCTCCTATTGGGAATTTTTCCGCGCGGAGTGCCGACGGATCCGAACCGCAAGACCATTGCCGATATCAATGCCATCATCGCCAAACTCGACGACCAAAAACATATTTTTTACATGGATATCGGTCCGAAGTTTTTGAATGCCGACGGGGTCATCACGCCGGACATCATGTCGGAGGCTTCGCCGTTACACCCGACGGAGCATGGTTATGAGATCTGGGCGGAGGCGGTAAAGGACACGATAGCGAAGTTGATGCAGTGAGGGCGGAGCCTCGAATGGGCCATGGAGGAACGTATAATCGCAAAGGAATCGCGGGCGCATCGGTTGGGTACTGGTTAGTCAGACGGGTCGGACAAGTCGGACAGGTCCGACGAGCCCAACCGGTCTGACCGGTCTGACGAATTCGTCGATTGGGAAAGGCGTGAATGCAACCGAGAGATTGCGGCAGCCACTCACGGTAGTGGAAGCAGTCCTTCTGATTTAATGGACCACTGGCCGTCCTGGGGAAACCCGGGGGCGTTGACTTTGGGGGCGTTGTCCCAGCCGCCAATCATGAGACCTGCGGCGGCAAGAAAGGCAGCGTTGATCGGCAGATAAACCGGCAAGCCTTTGTGGGCGACGTGGCCGTTGTTCGTGAAATTTTGGTTGGTGAGAATGCTGGCAGCGATGTCCGGTTCGCCAAGGCGGGCGGCGCACATCGCCGCAGTGCCGGCGGCCCAACTGCCCCAAGAGTTGACGCGGTTGCGGCGATTGACTTCGTCGAAGGTGGTCCGCATGACCGAAAGGTCGAGGAACGGCGTAGCCGGGAGGTAGCCGTAGGCGAGGAGTTCCGACGACGGCAGGTTGCCGGTGGCGAGGTCGTAGATGGTCGGGAAGGTTTCGATTTCGAGATACTTGCCGTTGGCGACGGGAAGTTGGGAGAGCTTTGCGAGAACCTCGGCCCATTTGGGTTCGGGCGGCAGCCCGAGTCGTTGACGCCAGGATTGCGCGACCTGCAGGCCGTAATACCAATAGGCAAGTTCGAAGGTGGGATTCATTACCTTGGTGGCGTCGGCGCTTTCGCTGACGTTTTTTACGGGTGGGCCCAGAACATAGCGATTGGTGGCGGCGTCGAACCAGGCGAAGGAGGCGAGAAATTTGGCGGATTCGAAAACGATGTCCCGGTATTTTTCCAGCGTGGCGGGCGTGGGTCGGGCACAATAAACGAGCTCGCACAGATAAATGGGATTGGGCTGGTTCCAAATAATGAACGGATTAATGCCGCCGGGGCCGGGCCGACCGTCAATGCCAGCCATCTTGGGCCAGCGGACGCCTTCGAATCCCTGCGTTTGGGCGTCGGCCTGGCCAAGGGGCAGGATTTTTTGATACCACGCGAGGCTTCGTTCAAGGAGGTCGGGACGGCCCCAGATGTAAAACTGGGCGGCGTGCCAGAAATACATTTCAGAGTTGTGCTTTCCGTACCAACTAAGGCAGGTGAGACCGGTTTCGGCGGGCGGAAAACTGCCGGCGAAATTCACCTTCATGAGGTATTGCGAAATAACAATGCGGCGCTCGATTTCCGCAGCGCGCGGGTCGGTGCTGCCGGAAAAGTCCGCCACGCCGCCGTGAGTCCAGTATTCCCTCCAGCCTTCGGTGCCGGCGGCCTGGACGTCCGCGAAGGACGATTTGGCCAGGAGTTGATATTGCGCCCAAGGCACATCGTCGGCGGAAAATGTGCAGACAAAGGAAATGAGGTCGGCGTTGGCGGCTTGCAGGCGAAAATCATGCGGAGCGGCGGCCGTCAATTTGCCCGCGCCCGGCCAATTGACGGTGACGAAATATTTGCTGTCGTCCAAGGTGCGCTGCAAGTGGCTGAAGTTGGCGTCGTGATTCACCACTTCCGTGCGGTGGTGGTCATCCTGGTCCCAGACCAGGGGCGGATTATTCTTGCCGCTGACAAGGTAGGAGTAGGCGAAACGAAAGCGAATTTGGAGGTCACCCGATACGACGAGGGGCGAGCGGAGTTTGACCGCGAGACGGCTCATTCCGGGCTGGGTGACAGTTTCGACCGCCACAGGTTGACCGGCGAGGGTGTAGTTGCTGTGGATGGCTCCCGTCCAGAGGTCGAGCCGCTGGTCAATGGCGGTGATGCTTTCCGGCGTGAGCGGCTCATTTTTATAGAGGAGACTGATCTGGCCGAGGGGAATCGGATGCGGATTCTCACGGAAATATTTTCCAGCGGGGCTGGTTTCGAGATTGGCGAGATGAAGCGTGCGGCCATGGAAATCAAAGGGCGAGGTGGCGTCCTCGTTTTTGAGCTTGTCCACGTTGGGGAAGGAGTGCCAGGCCCAGGTCGAGCGGGTTTCGAGGGGGATGCCTTTGTCGTGATAGAGGGTTTCGAAGGATTGGAGGCCGGTGGCGTCAACGGTGAAAGCGAAATCACCGTCGCCGGCCGTTACGGGGCTGGCGGGGTCGAGCGAAGTCACCCGGATGTCGTGGCGGTTGATGAGGGCCTGGCGATTAATGGCCGGAGGCGGCGGCCCGGGGGGCACCGGTGGGGGCAGCAGACCGGTCCGGGCGGTGCCCGCAGAAAGACGGGAGAGGAGGTGGGGGGCGGCGAGGCCGGCGACGGAGGCTAAGGTTCCTTGTTGGATGAACTGACGGCGCGGGATTGGCATCGGGGGAGGTAGTTGGGAGTTTCTAGTTTTGAGTTTCGAGTTGCCGGGCCAGACACAGAGGAGGGGCGGGGGTAGGGAGGAAGGAGGGATTATGAGGGGTGGAGAGTGGCGTCGGCAAGCCGGGTTGTGTTGGGGGGTAACCACAAAAAACGCAGAGGGCGCAAAACGGAGGAGAACCACTTATTACACGGATGGGCATGGATGAAAGGCATGAAAACGAGTTTAAGGGTTGAAAGAGCGTTAATGGTATGGAGTATTTTGGTGCCGATGAAGATTACGCCCAATCCCCGATATGGGGCCATAGTGGATATTTTGCGCCGACGCCAGAGGTTGCTTCGGTCATGGGCGGGCGTGGCTTTCAGGGCAACGACGCCGCAATTTGCCCGTTCCGAGAAATTGGTTGATGGCAAGGGTGCATATAAACATGGGTCACGGTGGTGCGCTCCGCGCGCTTTTCCGTGCGTAAGCTTTTCCCTGGCCAAGGATATTGCCATGTTGGAGAGTTGCGCCACCGGTCTGCATTACGGTTGGAAGACTCCCGATTTGCAGCCCCGGGTGGTGGTGTCGGTGCGGTTGAAATTGAATAAAATACTCGATTTTGTGGTGCATACGGCATTGGCGGATGAGCTGGATCTCGCCGACGTTCTGGAGGAGAACTGGCGTTTGGTGAATAACGGCGGTGATGAATCGTTGGGCCAGGCGCTGGGCCGTGCTGCGCATGATTTGGGGATCGAGGGGTTCATTGTGCCGTCGGCCAAGATCGACGACGGCGTCAATATCGCAGTACTTCCCGAGGCTTTGGGTCCGCATAGCCATATGGAGGTCGTGGGGGAGAAGGAATTGGACCGTTGGATCAAAAAGCGATGATGCAAAATTGCACGAAATTATGCTTGCAAAATTACCGCAGAGGGCCGACGATAAGGTGATGAAGGCCACGAAAAAGGTATTTAAGGCGGCAGAAACGCCGCCCGCCGCGTATGGGCTGGAAGCCGTTGGCGCAAGCGCCAGGGTGGACATCAAGGCATTCTGCCATACTTATGCGCTGCCACAGCATACGTTTACGCGAATCACGGGTTTTTCGCCGCGAGCCGTCAGCGGTTGGGCGAACGGTGAACGCCGCAATGCTTCGACGGAAAAGCGTTTAGCCGAGACGCAGCGCTTGTTCGCCGCCTTGGCCGTGCTGGTCAAGCCAGCGGCCATTGGGCCGTGGCTGGAAAGGCCCAATCCGGCGTTCGCGGGATCCACGCCTACGCAAGTAATCGAACGCGGCGAAACCGACCGCTTGTGGCGGATGATTTATGAATTGGAGTCGGGGCAGGCGGGGTAGGACAACAATATCCATCGCAAGGAAGCCTATGACTAAGATTCAACTTTTTACCCGCGATTTGCGCGCAAAGCGCGGCGAAATTTCCCGGCTGCAATGCGACTTGGCGGACATGCAGGATCGTGTGGCCGTACTGGAGGCGCGGGCAAAAAACAGTGGCAACGCCACTTTGACGGATGCCCAGATGCGGGCACGGTTGGCCCTACGCACGAACGCGGCGAAATCGACCGGTTGAGGCAGATGATTGATGAATTGGAATTGGGGCAGCCGAGGTGAGGGCTAAGCGGACGAAGCGCAAAACGCCAGCTAGACATTGAGCCAAAAGTTCTGTTAGTTTGGAAATGTGATTATCAATCCCAAGTCAGTTTACCCCATTGTCGTTTTTGACGCCACGGATACATGGGATGCACTTTTGGTGCATGTGAAGTCCTATTTGGATAGGCGTGGATTGGAGCATTTGCGGGCAGTCTTGGGCGAAAGGTGCAAGTGCGTTGTGATAGAGTGGCACTATATAGACAAGGACTACCGGGACACCTTTTCAAATTTTCATTCGAAGCGATTCAGCACTCCGCCTTCACGTTGTGCCAGACTGCACTTTTTTTCCGCCCCGGTTTCCGAAGAATCCATAATCGCGGACGGGATAGGCACCCAAGCGCGCTATCTTGGGTATTCCGTAGTTCGACCAACTAAGCCAAACTGCATCGGTCGAACACTCCTTAACCACGAGCTGCGATTGCATCCGGATGCCCATTTGAGCTTCTGCGAGGAAGAGTTAACTCTTTTGGGACAGCCTCTCACCGTGGAAGGATTTCCGTTTATCAGCCAGGATGCGGATGCCACGGTTTGTGCCGAGTCTGCTTAATGGATGATTTTTCGCTATTACAGCAACCGATACCGGCGCTATTCAGAGATATTGCCATTTCAGATTACAAAGCTTGCGGCCAATCATGCTGGTGGAAGTCGCGTTTATCCATCGTCTGGTTTGTATTCCTGGCAACTTGCGGAGACATTGCGCCTGCAGAAGTTTTCACCTGTGGTTTACAGTCGAAAGCAATTTCCCGAAATATTTGATCATCTGCTCTATACCTATATTGAGTCTGGCCTCCCCCTAATACTAACGCTGCCGAAACACGTTGTGGTAGCATTTGGGCACAAGTCTGATTATGCCGCGGTCTGGCCGCATGCCCCAACCGAAGCCACACCAGGTCCTGTCGTACCACATCAGAGGTTTGATTACTCGTCTCTCTTCAACCGGGCATTCGTCATCAACGACGACAACTTTTTTCCTTATCAAATATTGAACAGGGAGGGACCGGGAAGACTTGTGGACTCGCAATATAATTGGCGTCAAATCGAGGAGTTTATTGTGCCGTTGCCTGAAAGGGTATTTTTGACGGCGGAACAGGTTCAACCGGCAATTGAAGCTGTGTTGACGGATGCTGGCGTGGGGATTAGCGCTCGGTCACCCACTCTTTCGGGAAAGAAATTACTGCTGCGACTCTTTCTAAGTACCGCGAGGTCGTTCAAGCGTAAGCTGCGAGAGCGAGGCATGGGGCACTCAACCGTCGAAAACGTTTACCGCCGCATGCCCATGCCTCATTTTGTTTGGGTCTGTGAAATTGCTGAATTCTCCGAATAAACAGCGGACCGAAAGATTTTGGGTGAAGTCATTTGGGACGCGACCCGCAACGCCCGGGAGCCTGACGGGTGGATTGCCCGGCATTTCCCGGAGGAACTGGTGGTGGATATCGGGGCTGCTTTTAACCGTCCCCAAGAGCTAAAAACCTTCTCGCTCCAAGGCCATAATTCCTATTCCCTTTTCAAGTCAAACCTGCATACTCTGTAACGTCCATGCCTGAAAGTCTCGAACTTTTGCCCGCCGAACCCGGTGTAGCGCGCTCGCTATTCGCCTCTGATGCGGACTATTCTCGCTTCCGAGAGTCGTTTATGGATGAGGTGCAGCCCAAGCAAGACGTATTGCTGGAGGCCCGTCGTCTAAGCGAAGAAGAAGCGCGTCAGCGGCTCCTCCGCTGATTCATCGTCAACGTATGCATAGGGAGTAACGAAGAGGGAATCCTTTCCCTGCTATTTCCTGCGAATGAATGATTCCCAAGCGCAAGTCTAGCCTCAGGAAAAACGCAATCGATGAAATCATCGAGTTGAGGTTAACGAATGATATTTTTAGTATCTCAGAGCAATAATGACCGACGTGGATTCAACAGAGAAGACTCAGCCCTGGCCTCAAAAAGGTGATAGCCTTTTTGGGGAGGGCGAGCTTTGGATTTTTAACGCCGTAATCCGAGGCGACCGTCGATTCCTTGCTTATATTGAAGGCTATAAGCGGGCTGGTGATGGGATATGGGAAGGAATTGAGCGGAATCCTTCGTCCGCAGGTGTAGATTACTTAGTCTTCCCAATGATCTTCACGTACCGGCATTATATCGAACTGAGCATAAAGGACGTCCTTGCCGAAGGAAAGTTTTTGGACTCTACGTGCCCAGAATTTCCGCCCCATCATAAACTCAGGGAATTATGGACCATGGCAAAAGGAACCATCAAACAAATAGGTCCCGACGTTTCTGATGTTGATTTAGACGCGATGACGGCGTTGGTAGATGAGCTTGATAGGCTCGACAGGGAATCATTTGCTTTTCGTTATCCAATAACTAAAAAGGGCCAACCACTAGCAAAGTAACTTAGACCAGGTCTTCATCGAAGTTTATTCCTAATACGCCTTCCCAAGCACCACACGCCGTGCGCTGGGTTGGCCGGTGAAGGGGCAGGTGCCGGGTTCGGGGGCGAGGCCGCCGGTGGTGTCGAGGGGGACACAGCGGATGGTGACCTTGAGGTCTTTCGCCAATTGGTCTTCGACGGCGGGGTCGCCGCTCCAGTGGGTGAGGGCGAAGCCGCCGTGGATTTCCGGTTTGTCGGCGTTCTTGGGCGTGAAGTAGGCGTAGATGTCGTCCTTGGTGTCGAGCTTCTTGGTATTTTCCGTGCGGAAGGCGCGGGCGCGTTCGAGGAGCGCATTTTGAATGTCGTCGAGGGTGGCCACGACCGTGGCGACGAATTCGCTGCGGGGGGTGGAAGTGCGGTTCTTGGGGCCCTTGTCGCGGCGACCCCAGAAGACGCAATCCTTGTCCATGTCGCGCGGGCCGACTTCGACGAGGAGGGGGACGCCTTTCTTGACCCATTGCCAGACTTTGTCGCCGCCGCGGAGGTCGCGGGTGTCCACTTCGACTTCGAGCGACTGGTCGTTGTAGCGGACGGCGCGCAATTCGGCGCGGAGTTTTTGGCAATATTCCAAAACTTTGGCGCGGGTTTCCTCTTTGTGCATGACGGGGAGGATGACGATTTGCGTGGGCGCGAGCTTGGGCGGAAGGACGAGGCCGTCGTCGTCGCCATGGGCCATGATGACGCCACCGATAAGACGCGTGGAGACGCCCCAAGAGGTGGTCCAGGCGAATTCCTGCTTGCCGGCCTGGTCGAGGAATTTAATGCCCGCAGCCTTGGAGAAATTCTGGCCGAGGAAGTGGGAAGTGCCGGCTTGCAATGCCTTGCGATCCTGCATCATGGCTTCGATGCAATAAGTATTGATGGCGCCAGGGAAACGTTCGCCGGCGGTTTTTTCGCCCTGGATGACGGGCATGGCAAGATGGTTCTCGGCGAAGTCGGCATAGACGCCGAGCATCTTGCGGGTTTCTTCCATCGCTTCGGCCTCGGTGGCGTGGGCGGTGTGACCCTCCTGCCAGAGGAACTCGGTGGTGCGGAGGAAAAGACGCGTGCGCATTTCCCAGCGGACGACGTTAGCCCATTGGTTGATGAGAATCGGCAGGTCGCGATAGCTCTCAACCCACTTGGCATACATTTCGCCGATGATCGTTTCGGAAGTGGGGCGGACAATGAGGGGCTCGTCGAGCGGCGACGCGGGGCGGAGCTTGCCGTCGGGGCCGGCTTCGAGGCGGGTGTGGGTGACTACGGCGCATTCCTTGGCAAAGCCCTCGACGTGGGCGGCTTCCTTTTCCAAAAAGCTCATCGGGATGAAGAGCGGGAAGTAGGCGTTGACGTGGCCGGTGTCCTTGAAGCGCTTGTCGAGGGCGCGCTGCATGTTTTCCCAGAGCGCGTAGCCCCAGGGCTTGATGACCATGCAACCGCGGACGGGGCTGTTCTCGGCGAGGTCGGCGGCCTTGATGACCTGCTGGTACCACTCCGGATAATCATCCACGCGGGTGGGCGTGATGGCGGTTTTGAGCTGGGCGGGAGGCGGATTGGTGGGCTGGGCCATAAATGCAGAAGTTGAAAATTTTGAATTTCGAATTTTGGAACTGGAATAAAGCATGGCGGCGAAAATGCCGAAGGGTCAAACTATCGGGTGTGGTGCGGGGGGCAATGGAATTTTGCGGGAGGAGCAGGGCGAAGGACCGGCAGAACGTTTAACGTTTAAAGCTTAATGTTTAAGTCGGAACGAGGCGGAATGGAGATTTGGGCGAAGGGTGAAGGGTAAAGGAATGAACTAAGGAATTTGGAATTTGGAAAGATGGAGTGGGTTTAGGATTTGGAAAAAGGGAAGAAAAAAGGGGCGAGGGGGCTGGTCACATGGATTTGAGATTTGAAATTTGAGATTTGAGATGAGGCGGCGAGCGGGGCGGAGGAAGAATTGCAGATTTCACAATCCGATTGGGAGGGCGGCGGGGGTCGGAAATCGAATAATGGAAAATGACATGGTTGCATTGTGATCAATGAGGCGGGGTTAGGCAAAAGCTCCCCCCAAACTGCGGAAAGGCCCGTCATCTACCCGTAACCTGCTGTGGGTAAACGACCGGCGAAATGGCCATGACATCTCTTTGACAACGATATCGCGCCTGCTTTTTGAAACTTCCGGCGGGCGGCAGCGTTTACCTCGTTGTAAGTTCACGGCCCCACGAGAGGCGACTCTCCCGGGCCAACCCAATTTGAAACAACCGTTTAAAAATAAGGACAATCCCATGAATACCAAAATTGATGCCGAGTTCTGGAATACTCTCACCCGCGTGCAGAAGCGCGCCGTCGCGGAAAACCTGGCGGTCGAGCCGGTCGAAGCCAAAAGCGACGTGAGCGAATTTGCCGCCTGGGCCAGCACGCTGGCCGTGGCCGCCGCCGTCGTGGCCTTCACCCTCATCCTGGTGCGCTAAGCGCGCTGTTATCTTTCATCCACTCAATCACTGGAAATATGGAACGCGGTTCCCACGTGTGCCGCCTCTGTTTCCCTCCGCGGTTGCCGGTGGATTCTTTTTAAACCAAGTCCAAGGCAAAATATTCGAGCGCAGCGGTGAATGCCGCCGGTTGATCCACATGCAGGTTGTGCCCGGCCCGGCCCAGGGTCAGAATTTGATGGCGCGGGAAATGCGTGGCGATTTGGGGCCGGTCGGATTCGAGAATGAAATCCGACTGGTCGCCGCGCAAAAATAGGGCCGGACCGGAATAAGCCCCGCCCGGCGCCAGCGACGAGTGCGAAAGCTGCGGCAGCGCGGCGGATAAACCCCCGACATCCACGCGCCAACGAAAGGCGTCATCAGCTTCGCGAACCAGATTGGTCAATAAAAAGCGCGCGAGGTTTTGGTCGCCGAGTTGCGCAAACAGAAATTTTTCCGCTTCAGCGCGTGAGGTGAGGGCGGCCAGATTGAGGCCGCGCATCGCGGCAAACGCGGCCGCATGATGCGGGGCGTAATCGCGCGGGGCGATGTCCGCCACCACGAGGGCCCGGAGGCGCGCGGGGTCATCCACCGCGAGACGCATGGCAATTTTTCCGCCGAGGCTGTGGCCGAGCAAGACGGGGCGCCGGACCCCGCGGGCGTCCAGCCAGGCGGCGACGTCACCGGCCAGGGCAGCGTAGGAGTAATCGCCGGCGGGCGGCGGCGCAAAGGGCGAATCGCCGTGGCCGCGCACATCAAGGGCGAAGACTTCGAACGTGCGCGTGAGCAATTTGCCCGTGGTCGTCCAGTTGCGCGACGAGCCGAGGAGGCCGTGCAGGATGACGAGGGGAGGCAGGCCCTCGCCGCCAAAGTAGCGGTAAGCCAATTCCAGGGGCATCCCCCAACTTTCAACGTTCGGTGCCGAACTCTCAACCCTCAAGTTTGCCGGAGCCCAAGATCGCGACCTCGATTGCGGCCCTTCGGTTTTTGGCGGATTGCGCAAATCTGGAATCCCAAATTTCAAATGTCAGATTTAAGACGCCACTCGGGAAGGGGAGTTGATGGATTTAGGGTTGAATGGGTCAATTGTGCGCCGAGGACGTTACGCGGCGGTAAAATAGCGGGGAACGGATCGCATTCGGCTTGGCCTTGGGGCGCATTTCGGCATAAACGGCGGAAACCGCCAGCCATCCCAACTATGCGGGTCCTCCTAACTTCCCACGGTTCCACCGGCGACATCTTCCCCCTCATTGGCCTCGGTCGCGCATTGCGCGAGGCCGGCCACGAAGTCCGTTACGCGACGGCCCCGCTCTACAAGGAAGCGATTGAAGGAGCCGGGCTGGAGTTTGTGGCGCTGCCGCCGGAATGGGGTCCCGAGATGTTTGCGGACTTCATGCGGGAGTTGAACCGGTGCAAACATCCGTTGCTGCAATTGGTGCACATTTACTGCGGGGCGCTGCCATTCATGGGCGAGGTCATCCGGCGGATGAATGCCGCGCTGGTGCAGGCCGATTTGCTCGTGAGTTCCTATTTCTTTCCGCATTACCGGGTGCTGGCGGAGCGGGCGAACGTGCCGTATGTGTGTTTTGCGTTTTGCCACAATCTCGTGCCCACGCCCGAGCACCCCCCGGAAAAGTTCCCCAAACTGCGCTGGCTGCCGGGCCCGGTGCGGCGGCGGTATTGCCGGGACTCGTGGCGGCTGGCGAATTACATTGTGGATTATTCCGTCAACAGCATTTGCCGGGTGCTGTTTCGGGAGATGAATCTGCCGCCGATGCGGGGATTCATGCTGGATCCGGCGGAACTGGAATTGATCGGCGTGGGCCGGGCGATTGGCGACCACTGGCAGCCGGAGGAGCGGTTCCAGTTCACGGGTTTTCTGCGCTGGCAGTCGCCGGAGAATCCGCCATTGGAGGAGGAACTGCGCGAATTTTGCGGGGGAACGGAAGTGCCGATTCTCACCTTTGGCAGTGTGACGTTTGACGATGTGCACAAAGTGATGAGCCGATTTTTGCAACACTGGCCGGCAGGGAAGAAAATAATCGTGCAAAGTGGCTGGGTGGGGCTGCAGGTGGAAGTCGCGCGTCCGGAAATCAAAGTCGTTGGCCCGGTGTCGCATGATCAACTGTTCAAACACGCTTCCTGCGTTATTCATCATGGCGGCGCCGGGACGACCGCGTCGGTGCTGTTTGCGGGCAAGCCGCAGATCATCATTCCGCATATTGCGGACCAATGGTTCTGGGGCGGAGAAATGAAACGCCTGCGGGTGGGCTCCATGCTTGACAAAAAAACCTGGCCGGAAAAATTACCGGCAAAAGTAATGAAGGTCGAAGGCAGGAAAAAGATGCGCAAGCGTTGCGAAGCCCTGGCGGTGCGGCTGCGGGCGGAGGACGGCCCGGGCACGGCGGTCAAGCTGCTGGAGGACTTTGTGGCAAAGAAGCAGGCGGCCAAAACCGGGGGTGGGATCCGGTCCGCGGATAATCTGGAAGCGGCGTTGGCCCAAATTGCCGTGACGCAGATTTGAAATCAAACTTGCTTCAAGGAGCTGGCCGGACAAAATAAACCTGATGGCACGAATTGTAATATGGATATCGTTCGCCGTTCTCACAGGCTGCGGTTTCAGCCCCAAAAAGGTCAATGTCGCTGATCCGCAGGTTCAATTGGCATTAAGAGCGGCAGCAGAGTTTGACCGGGAAAAATACGGATTCTTCCCGTTACCGACGCAGGGGGAGGTATTTTGGGAAGACGGCCACAAGGCATATGATGTCATGCTGCATTTGTATGGCAAGACGTCCCGCACGATCTCGTTTCGCAAGACGGACCAAGGTTACCAGTGGATTGGTGAGCAGGAGATTTTTACCGGGCTCAAAGAATACACTACGGTCGACGGGACCGCCTTGGAAGAAATATGCCTGACCTTCGAGACGGCCCAAATATCCGGGTCGCCGCTGAACCAATTGGCCATCTCCTACAACGGCCCGGATCCCCGGTTGTTAAAAGGCCAGAACCTTTGGAACAGCCAGCTCAAGCTCGAGGACATTCAACCCATCCTCAAAGAATGGGGCTACTAATCCAGGCTCCAGGAAATATGGAGCGAGCGAAAGGATTCGCAACAGCAGTTATTCCGCGTCGCTTCGGGGAATGGGCTCAGCGGCGTTATCTTTCTTTCGAAAGAGCAGCCAAATGATGACGGCGACCAGCAATAGAATCGCTGGAATACTCAAGGCGAGCATCAGGGTAATGGAGGGCTGGGCTGCCAGCGGGACGACGGCCGCTGCCGGTTTGGACAAGGGCAGGTAAACAGCAATGTTGCCTGGACGGTCCAACCCGCGGGTAATTTGGCGGACAACGCCCGTTGCCGGGGTAACCACGAAGAGGCCGTTGTTGTCTTCCCCGGTGACGTAAAGATTGCCGTCGTGGCCAAAGGCGATGCCGCGTGGACTGGGGAGACTTGCCACAACCTTGACCACGCCGTCCGGCGAAATGCGTGATATGTTTCCGCCGACAATGTCAGCCACCCAGAGATTGCCCGAGGCATCAAAGGCGAGTCCCTCGGGATGGTTGAATCCCGTGGCAAACGGGGTCGAGGCGCCAGTGACGGGGCTGACCTTGAGAATGGTGCCGCCGGGCACGGTGGCGACGAACAAGTTGCCATGGGCGTCAAATGCGAATCCCGTAGGCCCGGAGATGCTGGTGGGCAGTCTCGAGGCTTCACCTTTGGGGGAAATCCGGTAGAAAAAACCAACGGATCCGGTGTAAAGGGTGCCGTTGGCATCAAAAGCCAACATGCCGGGCGAACTCAGGCCGCTGGCAAAGACGGTTGATTTTCCGGTCGAATCCACTTTGTAAATGGTCGCGTTGGCCGAGCCACGGGCAGCGGCGGGATCCGGGACTGCCAGATATATGCCGCCGTGGGCGTCAACCGCGAGGCCCCTGGCTCCGTTCGCGACGGCCACGGGAGTGACAACGCCTGCCGGGGTAACGCGCACGAGTCCACCGGTGCCATAATTCAAAACAAATAAATCATTGGTCTGGGCCCGGGCGTTTCCGGGCGCGAGTGCAAAAAGGCACAACCCGGTGACGATGCCAGCCACCCAATGCTTAATCCTCCACCACGGACCCACCCGGGTACCGTTACCAGCAAGGCTCCCGGCAAAGAAAGTATGTTTCTGGTGATGCACCGGAAGTCCCCATCGCCCCACGGCGAAATGGAGCGAGCGAAGGGATTCGAACCCTCGACAACGACCTTGGCAAGGTCGTGCTCTACCATCTGAGCTACGCTCGCGTATTCCTCCCGGCGAGGCCGCCAGGGGGCCACCCATGACGGGCGGCAAGGGATTCATCGTGTGGAGTTAGTTGGGCTTGTCAAGCTCAAGGTCAAAGAGCGCGCGATTGCGCTCGGTGTCGGAAAGGGGGATGAAATGCTCCTGGCGCAGGTATCCCGCGAATTCGGGGCTGAGGATCAGGTTCAGCAGGGGAAGCACGCGGGCTTTGTCGGCTGGGTTGAATACCAAGTAAAAGGGGAGTCGTAGGGGGTAGGCGCCGCTGAACACATTCTCGGGGGTCGGGGCGACAGGGTCTTTGGCGGCGGCGGGCCCGGTCGTGGAATTGGGCAGGGCCAGGAGGACGACCTTGACTTTGCCGGGAGTCGCAGGGTCAAAGCCGCCCAAGCCAATCGCATTGGGGTTGTCGGCGACGTTTTTGATCATTTCCTGGGGCGATTTCGTGACGCGCACGGTGGGTTTGAGGGCCGTGCCTCTGAGCGCTTGATTCTTGAAGAGTTCGATCACAACGCCGTCGTCGGTGCTGGTAGAATAGGCAATGATGGGGCGGGGCGCCCATTCGGCGGTGAGGTGAAGTTGGCCCCAAAGGGTGTACGACTGCTGAGTCGTGCCAAAGACGCTGGCCACTTGATTGAGGTCGAGGGCGTTGAGCGGGTTATCCTTGTTGACAATGATGTAATCCGCCGAGTAACAAAACAAGACGGCTTTGAATTCGGCAGGCGCCGGAATCTGGCCCACGGGTGAGGCAATGATGGCGAGTTGGGTGACGCCTTTTTTGAGCCCGCTCAAGGCGACCACAGAACCCGCCAATTCCACCGACACTTTCATATCGGGATGTTGCTGCACGTAGCGGGCCAGCGGTTCTCCGACGGCGGTCTGCAGCATGTCCGAGCCGCCCACGTGGATAAAATCGGAAACCGGGGCGGGCGCCGGTTTGGGTCGCGCGCTGGCGGCAGAAGAAGCGGTCGTTGCCGGTTTGGCCGTGGAGGCAGACGATGCGGCGGCCGACACAGAGTTCGCCGCAGTAGCCACCGACCACCCGCAGGTCAGCGAGACAAAGATGAAGAGGCGCAGATTCACAAAGACCGGTAAACCTAAAATAAGGGGTTTGGCGGGGCAATTCTAATCGGAAAGACCGTTGTCAGGTTCGGGGCGACGCCAGCTTTTTCATTCCTTGGGTGAGCCGACCATGCCTTTTCGAGATTGGGCGGAATGGGAGGCGCAAAAGGCGCATTGCACGAGGCAGTTAGGCGCAGGCCGATGTCGAAAGTTGGTTAGTCTGACCGCTTGGGTCGAATTTGGTTCACTTCGCCACATCCAATTCCGGCCATTCCGTCAATTTGCGATGGAGGGTGCGGCGGGAGATTCCCATCAGGGCGGCGGCCTTCGTGCGGTTACCCCGGGCTTCGACCAGCGCCGAGCGAAAGAGGCGTTTTTCATTTTCCTCCTTGGAAAGCGAATTGGGTCCGGTGGTTCCCGGCGCGCCGATGGAGGGGGGGCCGGGAGATTTCCCGATCCCGGACGCCGTTGCGCCCGTGAACTTCGGGTCCAGGTCATATTCGGAAATTTCGCCACCGCGCTTGAGGACAACGGCGTTTTCGCAAAAATTGCGCAACTCGCGCACGTTGCCGGGCCAGCTGTAACGCTGCAAAGCTGCCAGCGCTCCAGCGGCGAGGCGCGGGGCCGTGAGGTTGTTTTCTTTCGCGAAGTGACGCAGGTAATAATCGAGGAGCAACGGCACGTCGTCCGCGCGTTCCCGCAATGGAGGCAGGCGGATGGGCACGACATGGAGGCGGTAAAATAGATCTTCGCGAAAGGCCCCTTTGGCGACGAGTTCGGACAGGTCGCGGTGTGTCGCACAGACCATGCGCACGTCAACGGTAATGGGCTTGTTGCTGCCGAGGCGTTCGAAAGTGCGGGTTTCAAGAAAGCGCAGGAGCTTGACCTGGGTGGCGGGTTCGAGTTCGCCCATTTCGTCGAGGAAGAGGGTGCCGTTGTCTGCGGCCTCGAAACGGCCGATGCGGCGCTCATTGGCGCCGGTGAAAGCGCCTTTCTCATGGCCGAACAATTCACTTTCGAGCAGGCTGGCGGGCAGCGCGGCGCAGTGCACGGCGATGAACGGACCGCGGGAGCGAGGGCTGTTCTGGTGGATCATCTGGGCGAGCAACTCCTTGCCAGTGCCGGTCTCACCGGTGAGCAGGACGGTGGCGCGGCTGGCCGCAGCCTGCGTGACTTGCTCGAGGACCTTGAGGAGTGCCGGGGAATTGCCGATGATGTTTTGAAAACCATAATGCTTGTCGAGCCGGGTGTGAAGGGTGGTGTTTTCGGTTTTCAGTTTGCGCTCCGCGAGCGCGCGGCGGATGAGAATCTCCAGTTTTTCAAGACTGACGGGCTTGGTGAGGAAATCGTAAGCGCCGCGCTTCATGGCTTCGACGGCGGTTTCGACGTTGCCATAGGCGGTCATCATAAGGCACACCGGATGGTAAGGCATTTGCATGGCCTTCTCAATGACCTTGAGGCCGGATTTACCGGCCATGCGCAAATCAGTCAGCACGACGGCAAATTGTTCCGCCTCAAGCAACCGAAAAGCTTCATCGGCATCGGCAGCTTGGAATACTTCGTATTCACCCTCCAACGCTGCGGCGAGACCGTCGCGGGTGTGCTTTTCGTCGTCCACAATGAGGATGCTTTCGGGCATAAACTTCTAAAGGGCTTTTGTTCCTGGTTTCTAGTTCTTAGTTATTGCACTGCAAACGGTTGCGGTGTGTCTTTTTGCCGCAGGGGTGCGATGGAGGAAGCGGAAGTATAGTTTGGTGTTGGGAAAAGGGAAGCTTGGAGTGCCATTTTTGCCCACTCGGAATATCCGTAATCCCACTGCGTCCCATCCAAACAATGATAAATCGGGTCAAACACGCCAATATACCTTCCAATGGGTGCCAAACTGGCGTAGACTCTAACGTTCCCAAGCTATTATTTCCCATGAAAAATCTTCGCCCCAGATTAGTGCTATTGTACTTGATTGTTGGAGTTTTTTCCAACGTTGGATTGCTTGGGGCGCCCGCTCCCGATTTGTTGACCACTCTTGGGAAGCAGCTGCAGGATTATTCCAACGCGCATCAGGCAAGTACTGAGCCGGGAGTGAGCCGGATGAGAATCCTCGCCAATTCCGGGCAAGTATTGGATCAAGCGCTGGCCGACGGCAATGTGCAAGATATCAAATCGTTCCTCAATGAAATCAGCCTGATGCCGGATCTTCCGTCCGACTTGAAGGCGACCCTTGCCCAATTGCAGCGCGATTTGCCCGGGATGATGGAGGCGGCGGCGGACAAGTACGTGGTGGATGTGGATGCCATCATCGCTGCCACCCGCCAGGCTTGTCTCGCCGCGAAAACCGAAAAGGATTTGGATCCGATGTTGAAGAGCCTGGGCGTCTTGCGCCGCCCGCGCATGAATTCAAATTCGCCGCTGGTCCAACGGCAGATGTCGAAGGTTGAGGCAGCCATCCAATTTGTGACCCACTGGCAGGACGCCCTGGCGCAAAGAGATGCGGGAAATGTGAATTCGGCGAGTGACATCATGCAGCAACTGGCGAAAGATACCCACTACCCGATCATGACGCAGGATGAAATCCGGGCGCATATTCCGGCCAGGGAGCCACCGCCCGTCAAAACGCCGACGGCAGGCGCTTCGCGGGCCGTCGAGCAAACTCCCGCGGTGCCGGATGCCGGCGTCAGCCCGCAACTGGTGCTCGAAGTGCTGATCAGAATAAAAAACCTGGATGACTTGGATACGGCCGTCAGCGAACTGAGCAAATTGGGTCCAGCCAGCCAGATGCGCCCGGCGACGGGTGTTCCTTCGGTGGGCGAGGAGGCCGGCATCGCCCGCGGCTATATTGAAGCCCTGCAAAAGGCCTATGCGGAGTACGGGCAGGGATTTTACGACGATGCGATCCGCAGCTCCACGAGTTACAGCAACAACAATCCCCATGATTGGATGAAGGAGATTGTGCGGTTGCGGGGCGTGTTCGTCAAAATGATCCTGCCCAAATATCTTGCGCTGCCCGCCGCGGAGAAACCGGCCGCGGACGAGAATGCCATGGATTTTCTTCTGCGCATGGCGGCGGAAGCCAAACGAGATCACCGGTGGTCGGACTTGAAAATGTCCCTGGAGGCTTATCGCCAGTTTGCCTTTGGCAATTTTGCCGCGGCGGCGAGCAGCGGGCCGCCCGACTGGCTGGCGACCGACATTGCGAACTGCGGTGATTTCGTGGCGGGGCAAAACTTGGAGGCCGGCGGCAATCTGGTTGAGGCCATTCTCGCGTACCAGCGGGTGCTGCAGCAGCCGGGGAATTACTCGCCGACAGCTGAGGCTGTGGCCCGCCTGCAAGCCCTGCAAAAGGGGAATCCGGACAGCTATCAGGCGGCTTTGAAGCAGGCTGAACTCCAAGTAACCGGCGAAGAATTGCACCAGAAGATACTGGCCGAAGTGCAACAAATGCTCCGGACCATGCCGGGCGGGCGGGGCGCGAGCTTGACGCCGACAGGAAGAAGCGGTTTCCAAGGCCGGTAAATATCCGCATCCGGGTGAATGCGGGCCGAATTTGCCCGATAAGCCCATACGTTGCTGGCTTGCGGAAATTAAGGAAGCTGCTTTTATTGGTTCCACCCCATGAAACGCTTGTCCTCTTGGAAGTTGTTTTTGCTGAGTTTTGTTTTTTGTTCTGCGTGTGCGGCGCAGTCCCCGCTGCCCGCGCCTCCGCCCCCGGCGCCGGCGAACAGCGCAGCAACAGCGGTTGGGCCGGTGACTACGGCACCGGCGGGGACGGCATTGGCGGCGGGAACGCCCGCGGCCAGTGCGCCCGCAGCCGGCGCCATGGTTGATCTGCATTTTTCGAATCCGCGGGGAGTGACGGTGGATGACAAGGGAAATATTTACGTGGCCGATTATTCAGATTCGGCAGTTTACAAGGTTACGCCTCAGGGCCAGGTGTCGCTGGTGGTTGGCGCAGAAGTCAAGCCCGGCGGGCCGGGGCGCAAGGTGGAAATGGCCACGCCAACGGGGGTGGTGGTGGATAAGAATGGAATTATTTATGTGGCCGACGCCGATGGGGGCACGGTTTGGAAAGTTCCGGCCACGGGCGACGTTGTCGGAATTACCGGCAAACCGGCGTCCCCCAGTGCAGATGCGAAGGTGGATGCGGCGGCGGTCTTTAATGGGGCCACCTGTGTGGCGGCGGATCAGGATGGAAATGTTTACGTGGGTGACACCCACGGCCATGCCGTACGCAAAATTTCGCCAGCGGGCGTGGTGACGACGCTGGCCGGGCAACCTTCCGCCGACGGGGCTTCGGTGGACGGCAAGGGGACGGATGCGCGTTTTGGAGGACCACGAGGGATTGGGGTGGACTCGGCCGGGATCGTCTATGTCGCGGATGAGGATTTTGGCACGGTGCGCAAAATCACGCCAGCGGGCATGGTGACGACGTTGGCGGGAAATGCGAGCGCGACGACCGGGAGCAAGGATGGCATGGGCGCGGAAGCGATCATTGCGGCCCCGCGCGGGCTGGCGGTGGATGCGAAGGGGAATGTCTATGTGGCGTGCACGGACGAAGGCATTATTCGGAAAATTGCGCCGAACGGAATAGTGACGACGCTGGCCGGCAAGGCCGGTGAAACCGGAGCCACGGATGGAAAAGGTGCAGATGCGCGGTTCAGCGGGCCGCGGGGAATGGCGGTGGACAAGGCGGGGAATATTTATGTGGCCGACGCGGACAATGGGGTGGTACGCAAGATCACGCCGGAGGGAGTGGTTTCCACGGTGATGGGAACGCCACTGAAGTAAGTTGAGGCATTATCCACCGTTGCCATGAAATCAAAGCATTTTTTCTGGATGTTTGCGCTTGCGCCGGTTTTGGCCGGGGCGGCGGATGCGCCATCGGCGGTTGCCCCTCCGGGAGCGGCGGGGAATTCGTCGGCACCGCGGCCCTCTTTGCAGAGTACCGCTTCGGCTCCGGCGGCCGTCCCTCCGCTTAAAAACCCGTGTGCTTTGGTCGTGGACAAGGATGGCACCATTTACATCGTCGATTCGATCAATGTTTTGATTTATAAAATGAACCCGCAGGGCCGCCTGGAAGTTTTGGCCGGGACTCTCGGGCGCTCGGGTGCGACCAACGGTCCCGGGCAAGGTGCGACTTTCAGCTGGCCGCTGGGTCTGGCGCTGGACAAGGACGGCAATGTTTACGTCGCCGATGGCGGCAACCATGCCGTGCGCAAGATTTCTCCAGCGGGGCTGGTCACCACCTTTGCGCCGGGGGCCGCGGGAGTTCGGGTTGCCGGCTTGGATTTCCCGACGAGCATCGCGATGGACGCCGCAAAAAATATTTATCTCGCGAGCAATTATGACAACACGGTCAGCAAGATTGCGCCCGACGGGACGGTCACGATAATTGCGGGCAAAGTCGGCGTGGGCGGAGCAGTGGACGGCAAGCGCGGGGAGGTTCTGTTCGGCAAGCCGCGGGCGGTGGCAGTGGATGGCGCAGGCGTGGTTTACGTGATTGACGAAGAATTCAACACGCTCCGCAAGATTGCACTGGATGGATTTGTGACGACGCTGGCCGGCAATCCGGCGGTGCCGGAAGGCAACCGCGATGGTGTTTCGACCACCGCAACTTTCACCACGCCGCGCGGATTGGCGGTGGACGCCAAAGGCAATATCTACGTCGCCGATACCCTCAATCAAACCATTCGAAAAGTCTCGCCGGCGGGCGATGTCTCCACCCTCGCGGGCAAGGCCGGGGTAAGTGGAAATGCGGACGGGAAAGGCGACGCGGCGCGGTTTAATGGCCCACGGGGATTGGCGGTGGACAAGGACGGGAATATTTTCGTGGCGGATACGGACAATGCTTTAATTCGCAAAATCACGCCTGACGGAGTCGTGACCACGCTGAAACCGTCATTGGCCACAAACCCGGCAACCAAGCCATGAGGATTATTTGCACCATCGGGCTGGTGTTATGGGCCCCGGGTGCGGCATGCGCGGCGGACGCGCCGGGGTCGTCAGTGCCGGCGCCACCGAGTTCCGTGATTTCGGATTGGGCATCCAGGGGTGTGCCCGCAGCCGGAGGTTTGCCTTCTCCGGCGGCGGCGAATTGGATGACCGGGCTCGCGACGTTGGTGAGCCCGTGTGGCTTGGCATTGGACAAGGACGGCAATTTTTTGATTACGGACATTGACCGAATGATGGTATTCAAGATGACGCCGCAAGGCGCGCTTTCCGTCATTGCGGGTTTGCCGGGCATGGTGGGATCGGCGAACGGCCCGAGTTCCCGCGCGACTTTTAATTTCCCCACCAATGTGGTGGTGGACAAGGAAGGGAATTTGATTGTTGCCGATGCGGAAAACAGCGCGGTACGCAAAATTTCGCCGACCGGGATGGTGACGAACATATTGGATGACCAGCGCAGGATAAATTTGATTACCGCCAACGGCTCCGTGACTTTGCTGCCGGCGCCACTGGATTTTCCCTCGGGCTTGGCGGTGGACGCGGCGGGCAATATTTTTGTTGCCGACCCGGTTAACAATGTTGTCAGCAAGATTTCGTCCAAGGGCGAGGTGAGCACCGTGGCCGGAAAGCCGGGCGTTGACGGGGCGGTGGATGGCAAGGCGGCCGAAGTGAGGTTTGGGCTGCCACGGGCGGTGGCGGTGGACCCGGCCGGGGTGCTTTACGTGGCCGACGAGGAATACAACACCATTCGCAAGGTCGCCGCCGATGGATCCGTGACCACGCTGGCGGGCAATCCCAACTTGCCGGAGGGCGCGCCGGGCCGGGATGGGACGGGGATAGGCGCCACTTTTGTTTCTCCGCGCGGCCTGACGCTGGATGCCAAAGGCAATATTTACGTGGCGGACACGAACGGGCACACCATCCGCAAGATTACTCCGGGCGGGGTGGTGACGACGATCGCGGGCAAGACGGGCGTCGCCGGTAGTGCCGACGGCAAAGGTGATGCGGCGCGTTTCAATGGCCCGCGCGGCATCGTGGTGGACAAGGACGGGAATATTTTTGTGGCGGACATGGGCAACGGACGGATTCGCAAAATTACGCCGGAAGGCGTGGTGACGACGATTGGCAAGACTCCAACTAAATGAACTCCAACCAAATTATAAAGCGAACTTTGGCCTCAGCCCTTGTTTCACTTGGGTTGTTGGTTATGAATGTAAACGCGGCGGAGAGTCCGGCCATTCACCCGCCGGTTTCTCCGGTTGCGGCGCCGTCGGCGGCCAGCGCCACCCAGGGAGCTACTTCGACCCCCGCGCCGAAGCCCGTTCCGCCATTGGTGCATCCGCGGGGCGTGGCCGTGGACGGCGATGGATTCGTCTACGTGGTGGATTACGTCAACGCCGTTGTTTACAAAGTGACGCCGCAGGGTCAAATCAGCGTGCTGGCCGACGGCGCCGGCCCGGGCGACAAATTTCTCCGGCCCGACAGTTTGACCGTGGACAAGGCCAAAAACGTTTACTTGGCCGACACCGCCAATAGCGTGGTGCGCAAGATTTCGCCGGATGGAACTGTGGTCACGCTCGCGGGCCGAGTTACGCATGAACAAAAAATTGGGGTGGATGGCAAAGGTGATTTGGCGCGATTTGACATTCCCACCAGCATCGCCGTAGACTCGGTGGGGAATCTCTATGTCGCGGACAATTACAGTTGCGTGGTCCGCAAGGTCACGCCTGACGGCACGGTGACTACTTTGGCGGGCAAGCCGGGTGTACCCGGTTCAATTGACGGCAAGGGCGCGGAAGTTCGTTTTGGCAAGCCGAGGGGGGTGGCGGTGGATGAAGCCGGGATTGTTTATGTGGCGGACGAAAGCTACCACACCATTCGAAAGATTGCGCCGGATGGCTCGGTGACCACGCTGGCGGGCAATCCCAACTATGAGGCCGGCGACTTGGATGGCGTCGGGACCTCGGCCTATTTCGCCGCACCGCGCGATTTGGTGGTGGATGCCCGGGGCAATGTCTATGTTGCGGACACGGACAATCACACCATCCGCAAGATTACACCGCAAGGGGTGGTCACAACTTTTGCGGGCGCGGCCGGTTTGTCCGGATACGTGGACGGCAAGGGTGCCATCGCACGCTTCAATATGCCGAGGGGAATTGCCGTGGACAAGGACGGGAACCTTTTTGTTGCCGATTCGGAAAACGCCGCCATTCGCAAAATCACGCCGGATGGCGTGGTGACGACGGTGATGAAAACACCCACGGCGGCTGCTACCCCCGTCAAGGTGCCATAGAGTTAATTGAGGATGCCGGCGGCGGTGCCCCGAGGGAGCGGGGCGCAACCAGCGGAGATTCGATTCCTTCGATGGTAAGGACGACCGCGCCAGTGTCGGGATTTTTCCAGACTTTCCACCAGGTGGCCAGGCGGGCGATCCAGAGGCGGGGTTTGTCGGCGAAGAAATGGCGGGCGACGGCGAATTCTTTCGCCCGCAGGTCTTTTAGTCGGCGCTTGAGGCGTTTACGGACGGGGCGGAAATTGGCGAGGCCGAGGTAGTGGTTTTCGCGCTGGCGGACTTGGTCGGCGAAGACCACGTAGTCGTGATCGTCGCCGAGGAGCGTCCCAAGGCGGCGGATGCTTTTACGCAGCGGATGAATCTCGCCGGCGGGGAGGTTTTCGAGGAGTTCGAGCTGGTAACCGAGGTCTTTGACGCGTTTGCGCCAATTGTGGAAACAGTCGCCCAAGTGCCCGGCCCCGCGTTTTTCACAGCGTTCGAATTCGCGGCGGGCGCGGCGATAGGAGTCCTCCAACCCGGGGGCGAGGGCAGACCAGCCGCGGGTGGAAAAGGGCAAATGGCGAAATTCGTCCGCGAAGTTGCGGAGGGAGCGGGCGGCATCCTTGAGCGCGAGGTCGAGGTCGGCCTTGCTTTTGGAGGGGCGGTGCTTGACGCCGAGGAGGCGGGCGGCGTCCTTCATTTGGCGCGGGGCGGTATCGGCAAAAATGCTCTTGAGAGTTTCGCTGGCGACGAAGGCATCCCGGAAACCGGAGAGGGATTTGGCGGCATCGCGCAGGCGGGCGTTTTCGCGCTTCACGACTTCGACATCGGTGACATGCTTGAGCATGCGCAAAAGGGCACGGAGGCGCTTGATGTGGACCCGGACTTGGTGGATGTCCTCGGTCCGGTCGGCCTTTTTGGGATGCTCAATGTGGTGGAGGGCGGTGTGGGCGTGCCGCCGGCCCAGGCGCACGAGGCCGTTGCGCACGCTTTCCCGCCGGCGGAGGGCGTCGAAGGACTCCTCCACGGGCTTTATGGCCGGGTCGGGTTTGGGGCGGGAATTCGCAGCAGGCATGGAAGGACGGCTTCGGGGCGGAGGTTTAGTAAGCCTCCGGGGGGAATTTTCGGCAAGTGAAATTAACCTGTTCGTGGCAAATGTAACATTCGTGACAGTTTCACCGGGAGCGCCTATTCCGGCCTAATGGTCCATAAATAAGATTGTCGGATAGCTGCGGCAAAAGTTTAATGGAGAACAAGGCAACCGCCTCCTGGTTATGAAAACGAGGCCACTCCGTTATTTGAAGTTTTCCGGTGGATGTCTTGGAGTGCTGAAATGCGCCGGACTCACCGGCTGTGCCCCGGGCCGATTTGGCCGGGATGATTCGTCAAAAATCAAGGGTTGAACAAGCGCAAGGGTAATGCGTTAATGTTTGTGATTCTTCATTTATCCCCAAAACCCATGAAAATTGCCTCTTCTTTTCTTAAGCCGGGCCTCGCGGGCCTGATGATTCTCATTATTGGCGCGGCCGGTTGTTCCGTCGGCATGCAGTCGCACACCGACACCACGGGTGCGTATATCGCCCCGCAAACGCTGGCGCAAATTGGGCCGTCGCAATCGAAGGAATATGTCTTGGCGTTGCTGGGTGAGCCGAGCGTGAAGAAGCCGGCGGGCGGCAGCACGGAGATTTGGGAGTGGTCGTATGTCGAAAAGCATATCACCAGTGGCGATTTGCCTTTGCTGGTCGGCACGGCCTCGAACACGGAAGTCAAGCACACTGCCTACGTGCAATTTGACAATGGCGTGGTGTCGAAGACCTGGCGGGATTAGGTCGGGATTTTAAATTAAACAAGTTTCCCGGGCGGGAGCGTCTCTTATAAAAGGAGCTCATGCCGGTTGACCTCGCCCGACTCTACGACGCCCATGCCCGGGCGCTGCTTGGATTTGCCCTGAACCTAACGCGGAACGAGGCCGATGCCCGCGACGTGTTGCAGGAGATTTTTCACCGGCTGGCGCGCCGGCCCGAGTTGCTGCAGGGTGTGCAAAGCGAGCGGGGATTTTTGCTGCGGTTGGCCCACAATCAGGCCATTGACCTGATGCGGCGACGGGCCAGCCGGGAGAAAGCCGGTGCGGTGGCGGCCCCGGAGGAAACGGTCGGGCATCCGTTTGCGGCGAGCCATCTGGCGGATGAGGAGGGCTTTCGCCGCGCGCTGGCGGCGGCGTTGGGGAAATTGCCGCCGGAACAGCGGGCGGTGGTGCATTTGAAATTGTGGGAAGATGCGACCTTCGCTGAGATTGCCGAAATGTTGGAGGTATCGGCCAACACGGCGGCGAGCCGTTACCGCTACGGAATAGACAAATTGCAGGCCGAGCTGCGTCCCTATTATAACGAGGTCAAAAATTCATGGACAATTTTGAACAACTCTTAAAGGGCCAGTCCCTCCGCGAAGTACCGCCGGAATGGCGGGCGGAGATTCTGGCGTCGGCCTCGGTGGAGGCCAGGCAGCCGGCGACCTGCCCGACGGGCTGGCGCGGGTGGCTGTGGCCGTCGCCGTATGCGTGGGGTGGGCTGGCGGCGGTGTGGCTGGTGATTATCGGGCTGAATGTGGCGGCGCAGCCGGGGGTGGGGCGGCAACACCTGCGTGGGCCGGTGCTGACGGAGCGGGAGGTTTTGATTGCGATGGCTGAACGCCAGCGAGAATTGGAGGCATTTTTCCCGAAATCGAAAGTTAAGTCCGCGCTGCCTCCAGCAGCGCGACAGGAAAGTCCGGGGGTCTGGCTTGGGCGGCGGGAACGGGATGGGACCGAAATCGCCTGAGTATTTATCCAACCACATGAAAACCTTCAGCAAAGATTATTTGTGTCCCCTTGGCGTAGCGCGGTGGGTGAGCCCCCGGGGGGGGGGGGTTGGGAGTTGGGTAGTGGGGGGGGGGGGGTGCGGGGCGGGGCCCGCCGGGCCGGGGTGGGGCCACCAGAGCG